>JBFMCH010000027.1:0-51542 GCA_040754595.1 Bacillota bacterium | reverse complement strand
TTGTTCCTTTAGCATAAAGTAAAATGGGTTAATTGGTGTATACACCCAAATAATTACAAAATTATACAATTATATCTTCCAATTATTACCTTTTAATTTATGCGAAAGTTTTATGCAACGCTAGTGGATTAAAATAAAAATGACCGCGTAGTATTCTACACGGTCATAGTCTTGTTTAATTAAAAGGGTTTACCAGTTATTGCGTGGGCGGAAGCAGTCACGGCAATATACGGGCTTATCACCACGGGGTTGAAAAGGAACTTGAGTTTCTTTTCCACAGTCTGAACAGGTAACATTATACATTTGACGTTCTTGATAACCATAATTGTTACCTCTGTTTGCCGCTTTGCGAGCAGCACGGCAATCAGGGCAACGACCGGGCTCATTTGTGAAACCCTTTTCTGCATAAAACTCTTGTTCCGACACCGTAAAAGCAAATTCGGAACCACAATCCTTACAGCTTAAATTCTTGTCTTGAAACATAAAAAAACCTCCTCTAATTTTAAGTTGCCCGCCAGCTAGGGAAATAACAGTTTTTTCCCAAGCCGATGGCAACCAGAGAAAGTTTTACCGTATATCCAAGCGTATCGAACTTCATAAGTATAACCCATCTAAAGGGAATATGCAAGCTAATTTTTTATTTATTTTTTATCCGGAGTTTGGCGACAAATATTTCCAGCCCAATAGCCGCAAGGGTTCCCGGTTCCAGTAGCATAGTTTTCGCTACTACATGTTAGAATTTAACAATATCCCATCGAGGAATTTTTTTGAAACAATATAATCACAATATTTAATATAAAAATTACCGGCTAGTAGCTAACGTGCGAGCCCAGGGCACTACTTCTTCAGCAGCAGAAACGCCCCGCCGGCCATGAGGAAAGTTCCGGCAACATGATACCAGCTGAAGGGAATGCGGGCCACGCCAAAGAGGCCCAGGTGGTCGATGGCGGCGGCTGTAAGGACCTGGCCCACGATGATGGCGGTGGTGGCCGGGGCGACGCCCACGGCTGGGATGCTGCGGGCCACCATATAGATGATTAATACGCTCAGCACGCCGCCCAGGTAGGTATACCAGGGGGCACTCATCCATTTATCCAGGTCGCAGGCCCCCAGGCGGCAAACAAAGACCAGGATGCCTACCAGGACCGTGCCTACTGCATGAACAATAAAGGTGGTCTCCCACAGTCCAATAACTTTGCCCAGGGCGGAATTCAGGGTTCCCTGCAGGGCCATGGTGAGTCCGGATGTGGCTGCGATGATAAGTGCGAATAATTTGCTGTCCATTACTGACCTCCGGTGAAAAAAGCAGGCCCGTGGCCTGCTTTTTATCCTGTTGTATGTTGGGCAATCCTATACCAGAATATCGTGGCCCAGGGACCTGAGGATTCCCCGCAGGTAATCGGTGTGGATGGCCCCGGGGTCAAAGTCCACGGTGACGGTTCCGTCCTCCAGATTCACAATTACCTTATCCAACCCGTCAATTTCAGAAAGATAGGTTTCGATCTCCTCTTTATCATGCTGGCCTCCCTGCAGGCCGCCAATCTTAAAGGTCTTGGTGATGTTCCGGTGGTCCTGGATATTTGGCTCGACCAAGACGTTCCCCTCCCTCCTGATTTCTCTCCTATTTTTTACCGTAATCTGAGCCGTTATACATCAACAATCAACCCCCGCCGGATGTCCAGGTTTCCGACCGGGGCCGATACTGTAAATTCTTTGCACTTTTTATGCCCCCGGGAAAGATTTTAGTGATAGATCCACCCTGATGATCCCCGCACCGATGAAATGATTGCCCGAACCTTTTACCTTTTGGGCCCCGGACAATAACCGCCGGTGCAGTTGATCAACATGTTCATCAGGGTATTTTGCCTTTAACAATGCCGCAGCGCCGGTGACGTGAGCCGTAGCCATGGAACTGCCACTTAACCGAACGTAGCTGCCCCAACGGTAGGTAGAAACGATATCGCTTCCCGGAGCCAGCATATCTACCTCCGGGCCACTGCTGCTAAAACTGGCGAGTTTTCCCCTGCTGTCCACTGCGGCGACGCTGAGGGCCTCCTCAAATACAGAAGGATAATCGACGGTATTCGGACCGCCGTCATTGCCGGCAGCCGCCACGATCAGCAGCCCTCGCCGTCGGGCTACCCGGACCGCTTCTTCCAGCGCACTGCTGTACTTATCGGTGCCAAAGCTCATGTTCGCCACGTTAATGCCGCGTTTCAAACACCAATCGATGGCATTAATGGCGTTCAAGATGGTACCTTCACCCCATTGATCCAATACCTTGACGGCATAGAGTTCCGCCTCCGGTGCCACTCCGATGATCCCCTTGCCAATGTTGGCAGCGGCAATGGTTCCCGCCACATGTGTGCCATGACCGTTATCATCATAATAAGATGCCCCGGGGTCAACCAGGTTTATCCCTCCCTTGAGGTTGTTCCCCAGGTTAGGATGGCTGCCATCGATGCCGCTGTCAATCACCGCAACCTTAACGCCTTGCCCTCTGGTTTCCGGCCAGCAGACGTGGGACCCAATAGAATGAACACCCCAGGGGATTAACTGCTCCTCTTCATACATAAATGGTTTAAACTTGGCCGGTGCCCAGGGTACCAAACGAATTTTAAAGTTTTCTTCTACCGCTGCCACTCCACCGGTAGATACGATCTTTTCATCTGAAATATCCTCCGGTAAAGTGCAGATGATACCGTTCACGTTTGGTAGGGTGCGAATTTCCTTTGCTCCTATCCATTTGATCAGATCGATATGGGACGGGGTCAGTTCACTGCGGTAAAGGCGATTTTTAAAAAGTATTATTCTTACGCGTTTTTTTCTTCCGACCATAGCCTCATCCCCTCTGGCCAGAACGCCCCTACTCTTCTTTCTTTTCTTCGGGCTTGCTTGATTTGTTTGGTTTGCTTGTGCTGTTATCCACCGGTTCACTGCTCAGCAGCCCCTGGAGAAGACTTCCCAGGGGGGCCAAAACGCTGGCTAAATCCACCTCTTTGGTGGACCGGGTAGCGCCCTGCCGTTCCGAAGTCTTTACGGTGGCCACGATGGAGTCAAACATAACTCCCAGGCTGCCGGCCACGATATCCATGACCTTGCCGGTCACCTTAACGCCTTTGATGATCTTGTGAAGGGTTTCCTCCACAGGGACCTCTCTCCTGGCAATTTGTTGCTGACCGGAGAGATTTTCCATAACTTCGTTTAACTTATCCAGTTGCTCGTTTAGCTGGTGTTCTGCCTGACGTTGCAATTCAACCCTGGAAATAATGTCAACCAGTTTATCCATGTTTCCCAGCACACCGGAAACCTGGTCCAGTTCACTGCTCTTCTGGGAGTGGATGCTCTCCAATTTGGTGACCAGCTGCTCTAGGTTGCTGGCGAGCCGGTTGCTGGATCTTTCACCCACTGTGATCAACTCCCTTCCCTAACAACACCGATGTCGACGTATATCCTTGGGTGGAAAGGGCTACACGAGGGTGTAGCCCCTTCCCTGATAAAGGATATAAAACTTTTGTGAAGGTCTAGCACCAGGCAAAGCAGCAGCAGAAGATAGCCAGGGCCAGGAACAGGTAGAGGCCGAGCAGGTGGACGGGCAGAATGCCGCAGAATACGAGTGCGATGCCGATGATGAACAGCGCCAGCAGCAGGCAGCAGCATAGACCCAGATTTCCCGAATAACCTCCAACTTTTTCCTTAATGCCTTCTAGTACGTTAGACATCTAAATTCCTCCTCATGTTTAAATCTGTGAACGATATCCCGGGACCGTTCTTACATTAAATTATGAGAAAAGGAGACTTTGTGTTACATTATGAGAAGACAAATTTTGCATGACAAAGTAAAAAAGGGCAGCCACCATGGGCTTACCCTTTATCCCTTAACCGGCTGTACTAAAAAATTCCTGGCAAGTTTGCTAGATCAAGGCCGGTAACTTTAGTTACTTGCTCCCTGGCCCTGGCCTTGCTTTCCACCTGGGCCTGATTATAGGCTTCGGCAAGCATTTGTCCCAGGACTTCCGGCGCCACAGCGGTGACCCGGTCCGGGTCAAATCGGACGGCTAAAATATTCTGCTGGCCGTTCATAATGACTTTTGCCAACCCGTCGCCGGCCACCCCTTCTACGGTAAGGTCTTTTAACTGCTGCTGCAAATCCTGCAGTTGGCCCAGTATTTTGGACATATTGCCTATCACGGACTCACCCCCGTTAACCTTTAAACATATTCATGAAATTGGACACGTTGATGCCTGTCATCTTGGCAACCTGCTCCTGGACTTTTTTCCTGCTCTCCTGTTGGGCCAGATTTAACGCTTCAGCCGCCTTATCTTCCAACTGGGCCACATCCCCTTGCATTAACCGGGGGGCGATCTGAACAGCCATTAAACTCTGGGTGCCGTTCATTAAAACGGTGATGTCACCTTCTCCCACCGTGACTTCCACTTGAATTTCCTTTAGCGTTTCCTGCATGTTTTGCACCTGGGACATCATGCCACCTAAATTACCGAACAACGCAAACCAACCTCCTTAAAACGAAGATGTGGGCGAGCCAAACCGGGGATCCCATTTTAAAACTCCTCTGGGGGAAAACCCTTGCTCTTTCCTCATGGCTTCATGGCTTTGTTTGGGCTTTTCTTCCGGTTGATCCTTTTTTTCTTCCTTTGCCTGCGATTCTTTCGGCCTCTGACCCTCCGGCGGACGCCTGGGTCCCATCATGTTTGCCAGCATGGCCATGAGGGCTGCGGGGTTAGCGCCACCACCGCCGGGTCCGCCCAGCATACTTGCCAGGGCGCCCAGTAAGGCCGGGTCGAGGCCGGGTCTGTTGCCCGGTTCACCGGGACCTTCGGGGCCCCTGGGTCCCCCGAGCATGCCGGCCAGGGCTGCCAGCATGGCCGGGTCAATGCCTCCCGGGCCGCCGGGCGGTCCCTGGGGTCCCTGGAAAAATCCCGGCGGCGGGGCTGCGCCACCGAGCATGCCGGATATTTGGGCTGCCAGGTTATCAGTTCCCCGGACCCGTTGTCCCTCCGGCAGGATGCGGTTCATGCAGTTGACAATGCCCAGCAGGTTCATTAAGGCCAGCATAATCATGGTCGTATTCTGGTCGGCCCCGTGCTGGGCTTGAAAATTCAGCAGTTTAAACATTGCTTCATCCAGGCTCTGACGAATCGTATCCCCCGCTGTGTTAGCAGGCTGGCTGACCGGTTCCCGGGACATCATTTCCTCCTTGCCGTTTTCCACCTTGTTCCCCCCTTTTTCAGTCAAAAAACTAACACTATAATATATGTGGGGCCGGCACCATAAGTGCCCCTGGGACAAGCCCCACACCCTGGTATAAACAGGGAAGCCGCCCGGTGGACGGCTTCATATTACATGGATAATAAATTATCCAACAATGGTTAAAGTTGCATCGTCAATGAGTACAAAGGCTCCGTTGGGGGCCCCAACCGGAGGATTAATGGGAGTAAATACGATTTCTACTGTTCCGGAAACTGCTCCTTCAGGTGCCGGGTTAGAGGTTAAACAAATCTGTTTCCAAGTTGTATTGATGTTTTCATCTGGAATTGTTGTAACTGCTGCGGAGTTAATGGGGTTGCCTGCTGCATCACGGAACACAACCCTCGCTTCAACGGTATAATCTGTAACGGGTCCTAAACCAGCCGGCGGTACCTCCTGGATATAGAAGCACAACTCATACCTAAGCCCAGGACGGATAAACTCTCTAGGAATCTGCTGTACAAGAGATGCCGGCTGAGACGGGTCAGCAGTACATTCAGCGTCAGCCGGAGGACCACCTAAACCGGCTGAAAATCCGCCGTTTCTTCCCGGTTGTCCCGGGGCAACATTGGACTGCTGCCAAACAGCAAGAACACATGCTGTAAAAGCTTCAAAGCTTGTGTTTGCAAGCACCTGCGTGCCAATCAAATCCTGATCCGGGATGCAAGTCTGGATGAAGATCTGCTGGTCTTCGGTGATCTTCAGGGTAAAGGTGATGGTGGCTACCTGCTGAATGCGGGTGGGCCGGGGCAGCTCGAAATCTATATCCACGTTTACATCCCGGAATTCAATATCAATATTGCCGGGGTCCATGACAGGCAGAGGAGGATCCAGTTTTACAGTCTTCATGAAGCGAATGTCTTCGCTAAAGTGTCTGACGTCATCATCCTTGTTGACATAGAAGATCTGCTTGTGCAGGGTGCCGTGTACCGTGATGCTTCTGATCTCCCGGGGTCCGCAAACCGGTTCACCGAAATGCACGGTGGCCTTGGGGCTGTTGCAGGGAACATGGTTGTTCATGATAGGGCCGGTGAAGACCGGATCGGCTTCCAGGTCCCGCACCACCACGTCAATGTGGTCTATTTTTTTTGCTTGTTCGGGCGGGCAGGTGACGTTATCCACGGTTACAGAATCTCTGACATCCGCTAGCACAATAGGCAGCTTCACTAAAATGCATCCGGCAAATGGTAATAAAGCATTCTGGTTGTTACCGTTCGGCATTGTTTTACCTCCTTAATGTTATTTATACTTAACCCTTGGCAACGCAAGGAATCTTGATGGTCTGGCCGACCGTGATTAAGTTGGGGTTGGTGATTTGCGGGTTCACGGCCAGGATAGCCTGCACGGTGGTGCCGAAGCGCTGGGCCAGCTTGCTCAGGGTGTCACCCCGCTGAACCACGTAATTAAAGGTGGTGCCGGGAATACAAACTTCCGGGGCCGGGGTCACGGTGGGTCTGGGTCTGAAACCGGTCACCACTTCCCGTTTAACGGTTTCGGTGACCCGGGCGCAGACGTTCAGCACGGCTTCAACCACCAGGTCGCAGCCGTCTATCTTGGCATTGGCCCATTCCACTTCCACGTCAATGTCAACTTTTTGATCGGGGCGGGCGCCGGGCACATCGATAAAGGTTTTAAAGGAAACCTTGCGGTGAATCATATGAATGGACTGGTCCGCCTTCATGGCGGTGTACATCACCTGAAACTCGATGGTACCCTTCACCAGCACCTTATCCCGGATGACGTCGGTATCTTTAATCACCACATCGCCGGCGGTAACTTCCTTGATTTTGTCGATGGCCGGTTTTTCGGCGGGGGGTTCCTTGGCATCCCGGATCACGACCTGCTTGCACGCTTCTCCCACCAGACTCTCCATATCCAGGGTGGCGGTCTCCACGTCAGCGCCCTTCACTTCGGTGACAACATCCACTTCACGGTCCTCTGTCACCCGGGCCCGCAGACGTAATACTATAGTAGGAGACAGTAAGCAGGCGTTATCTTCGGCAACCTCAACCTCGCAGGACTCTACCATGGCGTCCACATGGACTTGCATGCCCTGCTCGGCGCCCTCAACTTCAATAAAGGTGTTAAACTTAAAGGTTTCTTCCAGGGTGTGAACCGACTGGTCATCCTTCATCGCGGTGTAAGTACACTCCAGGTCCACTTCGCCGTCAATCAGCACTTTGTTTTTGATGATCTTCGTGTCGGTAATTTCCACATCACACATGCACTTAATGACTTTTTCGACGTCCGGCTTCCCTTCGGGCAGCTCAAACTCTTCGTCGATGAGGACCTGTTTGGTGCCAGTGCCCACCACATGCTGCAAATTCATTCTTTCCGTTTCGCAGGTAAATCCCTGGGGGCACTCCGTGAGAACATTCACATCGCGGGTTTCGGTAACCCTGGCGGTAACTTGTAATACTGCAGCAACATCCCAATCTTCGGCACACTTGGGATCTCGGGTCAGGCTCACATCCTCCACCACAATGTCAACTTCCGCATTCATGCCCGGCCGGGCGCCTTCTACTTCGATAAAATCGGTAAAATCCAGTTCCGCGTGGAAGGTGTGCACGGACTGGTCTTCTTTAAAGGCGGTATACATAACTTCCAGCCTGAGGGTTCCTTCCACGATGACCTTGTTGGGTATGACTTCGACCTTTTTCAGCTTGGTGGTGGTGTCTGTCGAGAGAATTTCATCCACTGCCGGCTTTGCCTCGGGCACGGAGATGGTGCCACGGACGATGGTCTGCTCTGTATTTTCACCGACTACCTGTTCTAAGCTGAATCTTTCTGTCTCTAACGCCGCATTGCTTCTGGTATTATTGTTAACATCGTCAAGAGCGCGTCGAAATTTTGGCTTGGGCCCTTTCTTCATGGCCATCAATCGAGCCTCCTTTCAAGATATCTCCTTAATATATATATTGGATTGTCTGGAGAAATGTGCTGAAAATGTGGTCAATCCTTAAGAAAATGTAAAAAAACAGGAGGAAATATTTCCTCCTGTTTCCTTATTATGGTTATGGCCTTCGGACAAGTTCACCGTTTTGTCCAAAGAAGGCTGTTTAATACTACCGGCGGGCAAACATCTGCACCCAGATGTATCCATAACCGTTATAACTCTGGTAAATACCCACGCCGATTTCGTTGTAGTTGCCATTCAGAATGTTGGCCCTGTGGCCGGGGCTGTTCATCCAGTCCTGCACAACCTGGGCAGCGGTTCTCTGACCCATAGCAATGTTCTCACCGGCAGCGGTGTAGCTGATGCCGTACTTGCGCATCATATCGAAGGGGGAGCCATAAGTGGGAGAAGTATGGGAGAAATACCTGTTTTTATACATATCCTGGGCCTTGATCATGGCCACATTGGTGAGATCTTGTTTTGCCGCCAACGGCTTCAGACCGTGCTTCGCCCTTTCCACATTCACCAAGTCCACTACCTGCTGCTGCAGGTCATTCATAAAGGAAGCAGGCTGCTGGGGCTGCTGTGGTTGTTGTGGCTGTTCTTGGGGCTGCTGCGGCTGTTCCCCTTGCTTGGTAGCCAGCAGCTGTACACAAAACTTGCCGGCATCGGTATCTGCAATCACGATGCCGATACGGTTGTATTTGGCGTTGAGAATGGAGCGGCTGCCATAGTATTTCAGTTGTTTATCAACCATGGACTTGGCATCGCTGCCGCACACAATGGTTTGTCCCAGGGAAGTGTAACCGCCGTTTTTAGCAATTTGCAATAACATGCTGGAATTTGGGATTTGACCGGTTTTCTGGTAGTAATCCAGGTTGTTGGCCGCTTGCGCGGACAATTCAGAGTCGTAGGTAAGAGGAGCAAGGCCTGCCTGGGCTCTCGCCTGGTTCACCAGTGCGACCATATCCTGGTCGTCTCCGGCTGCCGCCGGGGCGGCCTGGGGAGTCATGAAGGGCAACAGAACAGTAAACAGGGTCGCCAGGAACACGGAAACCTTTTTGAGTCGGTACTGCATTTGTTTTCTCCTTTCCTTTTTGCCTCCGGAGTTAGCTGACGGGTTCGGGCAAAGGAAGTCCCTACCTAACGAGCGAGGATTCACCCCAAAATTGGTTCCTCCGTACCCGGGTTTACCGGGATTCGGCATTTTTTCAGTTTCTTGGCATTCAACCTAAGCCTGTCCTAAATATACAAAAAAATGGCTGATCTTACAAAAGCCGTAATCCCTGTCATTAATTGAACTGTTTAACTGGTTTAGGATATTGTCGAATTTCCTGGGGAAAATCTTATTTTTAGGCACTCATACCAACTATTCCCATACAACAAAACCCCGTAACTTTCGTCCCGGGGTTTTATCCATAGTTTAAAGCTCTATATTTAATTTGTCCAGCACGGTTTGAATGTGATTAAAAACCGTTACCTTGTCGGATCCTGCAAACAATAATCCAACGGCTTTGTTTTCCTCGTTCAGCACCAGGGAGCCGCTGTCGCCCCCCTGGGATTTCATGTCTGTAACCACCTGGTCACTGAAATAAGCGGTGCTGTCATCATCCAGCTTTACTTCCATGGTGGCCCCCACGGCGGTCACCGTTCCCCGGGTGATGCCTGTGGTCCTGCCGCTTTTTACCACCTTCATGCCTGGTTTTGCCTGGGCCGTGCCCTCCACCCTGCCAATGCCCACAATTTCGTCGGTGATCAGGTCCGGTCTGAGGGGCCGGGCCACCGCGCAGTCCACAATATTGGGTGTGCCCCCGCGTTTAAAGAATCTAAGCTGGTAATTGAGCCGGATGGCCCGCACCAGGACATTGGCAATACGGGCTGCGCCGTTGGCAACCGGGCAGGTGGCAGGGGCTTCCCCCTTTTGCAGGGGAATGTACCGCAGCAGGGTGGCGATGCGGTCTTCCCGGGTGCCGCCGTCATATTCGCCGGGCTGCAAGATGGGATCGCCGAGGGCGGACCGGCCGTCCTTGCCGTTGGTGGCATTGGCCAGGATATGGTTATTGGACAGGATGAGCGGTTCTCCGGTGCTTCGGTCACGCACCACCGCCCCAAAGGTACCCGCCGTTACCCGGTAATGGCCGATGCTAATGCCCGGTTGGGCCGGCCTGACGTGCTTGGTTCTTTCTTCGCCCAACAGGCGCACTTCACCAATTTCAATGACATCGGTTTCCAACTCGTTGATTCTGTAGGGAACCATATGCTCCCTGCTGAGGTTCTCGGGGGTCTCTTTCTTTTTCACAAAAATAATAATGGCCAGCCTTTCGGTCCGCTCCATGCCCACATGCTTGTGGCCAACTCCTACCCCCACAACGTTTTTCATGCCAAGCAAGCGCCACTTGGCCTTTTCCAGGGTCTTGAAAAACTTATCCATAAAGGAAATCCCTCCCTAAAATGTCCTAGACCATCATATGCGGTACAGCAGGAAGGGGTACTACAGTTTTAGCAATCTGTTCTGGGAACTCCCAGGCGGTGTTTCCCCCTGGTTTCTACACCGCCGATACCGTCAAAACCTGTGATGGTGCTCTTAATGATATCCCGAATGGCGATGGGGTCATGGATAGACGTGTAGGCAATCTTTTCTACCACAAACACCGGGTCATAGGCGTGAATTAAAACTCTCTTGGGTGAACTGGCGAAGTTGGCGCCGTAACTCAAAATGGCTTCATAGCAGGACTGGCAGGCCCCGGCGAAAATCACCAGGTCATCCCGGCTCTTTTCAAAGGAGCGGGCAATCTTTACCGCTTCAATAAAATACTTGCTGTTGTGGTAATTGTTTACGTCGGATAAATCTTTGGCACCTTTTTTTAGGCCGTCATGCCCGGTCAGTACGAGGATATCCGGGTAGTGTTTTTCCAGCAGCGCTAAAACTCTCTTTGGCTGATCTTCCTCATGAATGGCGTAGCCGAAGGCGGGGATGGAGAGGTTGCGGTAGGTGGTCATGCATAAATCCAAATAATCCTTATCCCCGTCTAGGTGCAGTACTGAACCGGGCACATCAAAACCCTCTATTTCATCATCACACTTCTCTCCATCTGTCGAGCGACTCACAGAGCAGAGACCGTCGGTACACCTTTTAAGCCTGTCTTTACGTTCTTCTGAACGTCTTTTCATGACACGGTCCATAACTTCCGCATTTTTTCTTAATGTCTGGGTCCAATATTTGGCAACATCTTTAGGGTCGATTTTTACCAGGTCATCAACTACCGAACTGGCAACCAACCGTATGTCCAAACCTTTGAGAACAGCATAGTCCTTGCCGTCATCGCCACGGTGAAGGCTGGTGACTTTAAAAAAAACATCATTGCCGTAGGATTTGCGGGCAACCATGTCGCCCTCCTGTATTTTTGACACGGTCCTACCCCCCTTTCATGTTTTACTGCATCTTATGTTAAGTATCTTAGGGTTGTGAATGTCTGCGGTGATTCTTTGGGATATAATAGAAATCGAAAAAGATTTTTTAAAGGGAGGAGATCCAGGATGTTTTCGGGTAAGGTAAACTGGCACGGGGGTATGTGCTTTGAGGGGACCAGTGGTTCCAACCACAAAATTATGATGGATACCGGCAAAGAGATGGGCGGCACAGACCGGGGGGCCCGGCCTACGGAAATCTTGCTGATGTCCCTGGCCGGCTGCAGCGGCATTGATGTGGTTCACATTTTGGAAAAGATGCACCTAACCATCGATGAGTTTGCCATCTCGGTGGAGGGAGACCGGGCTGCCACAGAGCCGAAATTCTTTACGGAGATTCGCCTGCTTTATTCTCTCAAGGGCGCGGCCTTAACCCAGGAAAAGGTAGAACGCGCCATCCGCCTCTCCCAGGAGAAATACTGCTCCATCGCCAATAACCTGAACAAGGTGAGCAGAATTGTGTTTGCTTACGAGCTGAATGGGGAGAGATATCCAAAAGAGGGGTGGATGGCCTAACGGCCGGTCGTCGGCATGTCGCAGTTCGCTTTTGGCTGTTGGCCGTGGCCCCAAAGCCTTGAAAATAAAGACTTTAATCACATCTAAAAGTCTACACTGCAAATGGCATTTTTTAGTACAAATCCAGTAAAATCAAGGCTTTAAGGAATATTTATGGTTGAACATCGTTGTCAGACAAAAAATCCCTACCTTTTTGGTAGGGGGTTTTACTTGGTGTACCGATCTGCCACGCTGGAAGCAGCAAAGGAGTCCGGTTTAATTTTTGCCTCGAAGCCGCTGCCGGTGACCATGCCCACCACTTCCCGGATTAACTCCTTTGTCTCACCCTGGTGGCCAACGTCGATATGGATTTCCACATTGGTGTCCTCAACGCCGCCCAGCGCCAACAGGTTGGTGATTTTGGCGCCCAGTTCAAGGCTCATGCTGGTTTCGTAAAAGATTTTCTGGCGTAAACTCTTAATTTTTCTCTGTGTGTTTTTCCGGTAGTAAAAGCGGGCACCCTTTCCTTTGCGATGAACGATAACCGCCGTAACAAAGCAAGTCTCACGCCGCACCTAGGAGTCCGTCCCCACCACGATCTTATAGGAAGAGCAGGGAAGACCTTTAATATAAGCCAGGATGTCATCCATCATCTCTTCAAAGTTCATTTTTCCTTTGGAAGGGCTGATAAAACTCATTATTGCCTCCCTGTGCTATTAGGCATTTTTACCGCGTTCCGCTGTACGCTGACCAAAAGGTATTGGCCAGATCGGCAAACTCCTGCAAAGACAAGGTTTCGCCCCTTCTGGCAGGGTCGATGCCTGTTTTCGAAAGCACTTCAAGCCATGTTTCCCTGGCGGCCAGTCCTGAGCCGGTCAGGGAATTGAGCAGGGTCTTGCGCCGCTGCCCGAAGGCGGCCCTGACCACCTTGAAAAACAGCTCTTCACTGGTCACATCAACGGGAGGGGCCTCTCTTTTTGTTAACCGGACCACCGCCGAATCCACATCCGGGGCAGGGTAAAAGACGGTTTTGGGGACCCTGACCACAATCTCCGGCACGGTATAATACTGTACCGCCACACTGAGGCTGCCGTAGTCCTTCCCCCCCGGGGAGGCCTGCAGACGGTCCGCCACTTCCCTTTGCATCATAACCACCAACCGCTCCAGATTGAAGCCGTTGGTCAGCAGGTGCATAAGAAGAGGCGTAGTGATGTAATAGGGCAGATTCGCCACCAGTTTGTATTTTTTACCCTGACGTCCAAATACGCCTGCGGTGCGCTCCTCAGCCAGCCGGTCAAAATCAACCTTTAAGGCATCCCCGTGAACCACCTCGGCATTGGGAAAATCCGCCAGGGTTTCCTGCAGGATTGGCAGCAGGTTCTGGTCCAATTCCACCGCGATCACTCTACCGGCGGAACGGGCCAACCTTCTGGTCAGCACCCCCAGGCCCGGCCCGATTTCAAAGGTTAAATCCTGTTCGGTCAAGTCCGCAAAACGCACAATCTTTTCGATGATATTGGCATCCATTAAAAAATTCTGCCCCAGCGCCTTGCGCACCTTGAAACCATGTGCCTGGATGATTTTTCTGACAGCCGACGGCGAAGTCAATTCCCGCAATGTAGGATCCGATCCTTCCTAATAAATATTGTATAATTCTATTATATCCTGTATGTCAACCCTACTACCAATTAAATTCAAATTAGGGCAGTGTTAATAAATTGTTGGGGTACCACTTACGCCTTTGCCATTTCCTGCCGCAAGGCCGCCACCTTGGCCCCGATGTCCGCCGCCCCGACGATTTCTGTCACCAGGGCGATGCACAGGGCGCCCCGGGCGGCCACTTGCCGGATGTTGTGCTCCTTGATGCCGCCAATGGCCACAAAGGGCAAATTCACCTGCTTCACTACATACTCCAGGTACTCCAATCCCACCGGGTCGCAGACATCTTTCTTGGTGCGGGTGGCAAAAATGGGGCCAACGCCGATATAATCCACGCCCGCTGCCAGGGCTGCCCGGGCCTGATCCGGCGAGTGGGTGGACAGGCCGATCAGCCGCTCCTCTCCTACCAACCGGCGCACCTTCTCCGGGGGCAGGTCATCCTGGCCGATATGGACCCCGTCGGCATCCACCAGCAGGGCCAGGTCGATGTCGTCATTCACAATAAAGGTGACACCGGCCGGGCGGGTCAGTTCTCGGATGACGGTGCACTCCTCATATTTCTCCCGAGCCTTTTTTTCCTTTTCCCGGTATTGAATAATTTTAATGCCGGCGGCGATCATCTGGCGCACCACCTGGATGTTGTCTCGGCCCCGGGAATATTCCTCGGCAGTGATGCCGTAAATGCCGCTGTTAAAAAATTCGGTCAGACCCCTTTTAACGGTCATTTTCTTTCACCTCACACTTTCCTAAAAAGTAACTCAGCACCACATCGGCCTGTTTGGCCGCTGTAATAACCACCGCCGGGGCCACCGGCGGGCAATGGGGCTGCACTTCCGACACCAGGTCCCCCACCAGGTAAAAATGCTCCTTGACCTTGCGAATTTTGATGGCATCGGTGTTTCCCCAGCCGGCCAGCCCGGAAGCCGCCACCAGAAGCTTGCCGGACAAAAGGTAAGACTCCACCACCAGTTTTTTGTATTCAGGCCGGTCCAGGGCCTCAATAACTGCATGGCTGTCCTCAAACAGGGTGCCGATATTGTCCGGTTCAATTTTTACCTGCAGCGTATCCACCCGGATGTCGGGGTTAATTTGCAGGAGATTCTTTTTGAGGGCCGCCACCTTGGTTTCCCCCACCTGGTGGAAAAAGAAAAACTGCCGGTTCAGGTTACTGTATTCCACTTCGTCAAAGTCCACGATTTTAAAATTCCTGAAGCCGCTGCGGGCCAGGAACTGGGCGCAGTTGGAACCCAGCCCCCCTGCCCCGGCAATCCCCACCCGGACCTGTTGGATTTTGGCCAGGGCTGCCGGCCCAAAGACTCCACGCAGCGCTTTTTCAAACTCATTCATGACATACCCCTCATTCTAACATCTGCCAATCCTTAAAGACCGGCTGGTAGCCCTGGCTGTAGAGCATGCTGACCATCGCCCGGACATCCCGCTCATCGGAAATATCAAACTGGCCCGCAGGCTCTTCCCCCTTGACCCGGCCGCCCACCGCCGTGCAGGACCCGGCGGACATTTTGGTGATCCCCAGTTTTAGCAGCCGGTCCCTCAGGGCTGCAGATTCCCGGGTGGAAAGGGTGATGCCCCCCCGGGGCATAAACAAACGGAAAGCCAGGATGTACTGCACCAGGTTTTTATCGCTGACCACGACCCTGGGGGGAAATCCCCCTGCATGGGGCCGCATGCGGGGTGGCGATATGCTGACCTCCACGTCGGTGTAGCGGTTTTGCAAGTAATTGGCATGCAGGCCTGTAAAAAAGGCCTCGCTCCGCCAGTCATGGAGGCCCAGCAGGGCTCCCACATTGACGGTCCGCATGCCGGCCCGGCAGGCCCGCTCCGGGGCCTCTAGGCGCCAGTAATAATCCCGCTTGGGACCGGCCAGGTGCAGTTGGCCATAGACGGCCTCATCGTAGACCTCCTGGTAAAGAGTCAACCCGTCGACGCCGGCGGCAATGAGTTCCGCATATTCCGCTTCCTCCAGGGGGTAAATTTCGATGCTGATGGAGGTAAAGTAGTTTTTCAACACCTTTACGCAGTCCCGGATGTAGGACACCGGGGAATGCTGCCGGGATTCGCCGGTAAGGATTAGGATGTGCTTCAATCCGGTGGCGGCAATGATGGCTGCCTCGGCTTCCACTTCCCGGGTGGTCAGCTTTTCCCGCTTGATGTGATTCTGCACGCCGAAGCCACAGTAAACGCATTTGTTGACACAATAATTGGCCAGGTACATCGGCGTGTAGAGAAGAATGACCCGCCCGAAATGCTGCACCGTCAGGCGGTGTGCCCGCTGGGCCATTTCTTCCAGGTGCTCTTCGGCAACCGGTGACAGCAAAGCCAGGTAGTCCAACTCCGACAGCCGGTCTTTGTAAATAATGCTCCGGATATCCTCACAGGTTATACCGTTAAAAAAACCGTCATAATCAAAATCCCTGTAGCGCAGGGTTTCCTGGTAAAAACTCACGGCCCCCACTCCTTAGTCTTCTCTTAAAAATCCTGTCAGCGGCGAGGAGGCGCTGGCATATTGACGGGCAGCCCCCGGGCCCGCCAAGAAAGCTGCCCGGCCCGCTTGCACAGCCAGGCCGAAGGCCCTGGCCATAATGACGGGCTCCCGGGCGGTGGCCACGGCGGTGTTGACCAGGACCGCGGCGGCCCCCATCTCCATGGCATCGGCAGCCTCGGAGGGTCTGCCGATGCCTGCGTCCACGATGATGGGCAGGGGAATTTCTTCAATTAGGATGCGGACCAGTTCCTTTGTCTTGAGACCCCGGTTGCTGCCGATGGGCGCCCCCAGGGGCATGACGGCGGCGGCGCCAACCTTTGCCAGTTCTTTGGCCACCATCAAATCCGGGCTCATGTAGGGAAACACCTGGAACCCATCGGCGGCCAGCACCTCCGTGGCCTTGATGGTTTCGTAGTTGTCCGGCAGCAGGTACCGGTTGTCGGAGATCACTTCGATTTTTACCCAGTCCCCGCAGCCCGCCGCCCTGGCCAGCCGGGCAATGCGAATGGCCTCCCGGGCGTTTCTGGCCCCCGAGGTGTTGGGCATGATGACGCAATTGGCAGGGATGTGGTTTAAAATGTTTTCTTCTGCAAAATCCGTGTCTACCCGCCGCATGGCCAGGGTGACCACCTGCGAACCTGAAGCCTCCATAATTTTGGGAATCATTTGATTGGTGGAATACTTACCGGTGCCAAGGAACAACCGGCTTGTTAACTCTTTTCCCCCGATATGAAAAACATCTTGCATGATTTAACCCCCTCCCACAAATCTTAACACTTCGATGACGTCGTTTTCTTTTAACGTAATGTTGGACCACGTTTCCTTCATCACCAGTTGGTAGTTATACTCAACGATGACGGTGTCCGGTTTCAGCCCTCGCTGGTTCAGTAGCCGGGCGATGGTGATACCGTCCTCCACAAGGAGTTCCTTGCCGTTATAAAGAATCTTCAAAAGAATTCACCTCCCCTGCGGGTTACCCGGGTTTAGTCGTCATTCAGCCCCGCCTTCTTATATAACGCATAGAAATGATGGGTGGGCCCCACCCCGCGGCCCAATGCCAGGGAATGGGCAATGGCGGTGCTGATGTATTCTTTGGCCGCGCCGATGGCCTCTGTCATGGCATAGCCCCGGGCTAAATAGGCTGCGATGGCGGAAGAAAAGGTGCAGCCGGTGCCATGGGTATTTTGGGTGGCGATCCTGGGTCCTTCAAATAAGAGCATCCGGTCCCCGTCATACAGCACATCCACCGCTTCTCCAGCCAGGTGTCCCCCTTTGACAAGGACATGTCTCGCCCCCAACCCGTAAATCTCCCTGGCCGCCTGTTTCATTTCTTCCACAGTCTTAATGGTGCCCTTGACGAGTTCCTCCGCTTCGGGAATGTTGGGGGTTACCACATCCGCCAGGGGCAGCAGCACCCTGACCAGGGCTTTGCAGGCTTCGGGACGCAGCAGTTTGTATTTGCTTTTGGATACCATCACCGGGTCCACCACGATGTTTCGGGCCCGGTTCTCCAGTAAACACTTGCTAATAGTTTCAATGATCTCACTGCCGGAGACCATGCCGATTTTTACGGCATGCACCTCGATGTCTTCAAAAATACAGTTGATTTGGGCGGCTACCATCTCCACTTCCAGTTCCCTCACCCCGAATACCCCGGTGGTGTTTTGGGCTGTGACCGCCGTGATGGCGCTCATACCATAGGTCCCCAGGGCACTGAAGGTTTTTAAATCCGCCTGAATACCAGCTCCGCCGCAGGAATCGGAACCAGCAATGGTCAATACATTTTTCATCGGCATCACTCCCTGTGAAAGTCTAAAAAATCATGAAAACGACAAAAGGTGCGCTCCGCAACCCACAGGAAAGCACACCGAATGAAACCATGAATCACTCCCTTCGCTGGTATTACCCAGATCAGGTATTGAGGGTCAGGTCTTAACCTTTCTCAGCTTTCGCTCCCCTGTGGCGTATGAAGTTATACCTATCATACCGCATTTTAAAGGAAATGCAAGATGTTATCCATCTTTTGTAAAAATTCCCTCCACAACCGAACAAAAAAAGGAGGTCCCCCTCCTATTCCAGCACATATACCTTTGTTTTCCTTACCCCCCACTGGAGGGCTTCATCTCTGGTCTCGTAAAACAAATCAATGCGGTTTCCTTTGATGTCTCCCCCGGTATCCAGCGCAGTGGCTTTCCCGTAGCCGTCAACATACAGCAGGGTGCCCAGGGGGATGATCTGCGGGTCGACCGCCGCCACCCCCGGTCCGGGTGCGACACCAGAAGCTGTATTATACCCGGTATAAGTATACGCTGTGGCCAGCATGTCCAGCGCCTGGGAGACGCGTAACGGCTGCCCGCCGCGGCTGATGGTGCTGAGGGTGCCGTGTTGAACCAGGGCGTTCACCGGCTCCTGGATAATTTCCCTGGCCACGCAAGCACGGGAAACCTCCGTACCGTCTTCATAACGAATCTGCCAGGTTTCCTTTTGCAGGCCCGGTTTTCCCTTTTTTACCAGCCGGGCAAATCCCCTGGGCATCTCCGGGTTGGCAATCCGCTCGGTAACAAATGGTACGGCCACTTGTTTGGTGACGGTCTTCACTTCGACCTGGACGACCCTGATGGCCATGTCTTTTTTCAACAGGGCAGTCATGGCCGGCAGCACTTGATCTGCCGGTTTTATCGTGATTCCCCGCTCCGCCAACAGTTCCTGGACATTTTGCGCCTTTGTTTGGATTACAGTGGTTTGCCCATCCACCGTTAAATTGACGGGGATTTCGACGGAAATCATTTCTTTCAGGAAAGCCTCTGCCCGGGTCAGGGTGTCCGGCAAGACAATCTTGTCGGACCACAGGGCATAGCCCAGCGCCACGACTGCCATGAGGAATAAAATTAGAATTCCCAAAAGACCGGCCATGGTCGCTTTTTTCCCGGACTGTTTCATTCTTGCCGTCGTAACTGCCTGGGACCGAGTTGGCCATTCCACCGGGCACCAATCCATAGAAAAACCTCCTTAGATTTATGGGTATTTCATAATGCCCATATTCCCCCAGGAGGTATGGTAAACCTTCCCAAAAATTCATACAAATTCCTTTCTGCAACAACAAGGAACGGCAGGGATTTTAGCTGTTTTTAAGGATCTTGTTGTGCAATTATTCCAGGATATGGACCTTGACCGTACGCCTGCCCCAGCTTATGGCCTGTTGATAGGTGTTGAAAAAAACGTCGATACGGTTGCCTTTTATGCCGCCGCCGGTATCCGCAGCCACCGCATAACCGTAGTTTTCGACATAAAGTTTTGTGCTCAGGGGAATCACCCGGGGATCCACGGATACCACACCCTCATAGGGGTAAATCCCTGTGGCCGTGCGATGACCGGTATGGGTATACGCCGTGGACACAGCGGTCAGGATTTTGCCACCCTTTTCCGGTATAGAATTGCTGCGAATGGCTCCCCCTATCACAGGACGCTGGCTGCTTCGGGACACTGCATAATTCGGGCCATAGGCCACCACCATGGGCTGCGGTTTTCGGATCAGCACTTTACGCAGGGTCTCTCGCTTTACCTCCTTACCATCTTGGTAGGTGACCTGGACATAATTACGACTGAGCCCGTAGCTGCCGTACCGGAGAACCTTTTGTTGACCGGGAGCCAGTTTGCGGTCCGGTTTCTTCTCCACTCCGAACGGAACAAATTGCTGATCGGTGATTTCCTCCGTTGTCACCCGGGTTACCTGAATCCTTTCAGCGTCTGCCACCCGGGAATACAGGGAAGGCTCCACAATGTCGGCTTCTCTTAAAGTTACCCGGGCCTTCGCCAGTGCATCCGCTACCGTCCCCCGGAATTGAATGACCGGGATTTCCTGACCGTCCACGGAGACCACCAGGTGCTTGCCCCAAATGAGGCAGCAAAAAAGAAGGGCCGCAAAACTTAAAAATACCCCTAAGAGGAGCCGGCATGCCTTGTCCCGCCACAGTAAGCAAATCCGTGTATCGATGGTAGTTCCCCCCTCCACACAATTTGGCAATTCCCTACCATCATGTATATTCAGAGTACCGGAAAATCATGCCAACTTTTTCGGGGGATAAGCCGGAAGGTTATTCCTGTGTTTAATTCATTGGGACACGCCTCATTTTGATAACCTGTGAATATAATGTACCACCCGGTCATGCTTGCCTGTATACCGAGCTTGACCACAAACAAAGGATGAGGAGGTATTGGTTTATGCCTAACGGCACTGTCTGCCAACTGGTCAAACTGCCGGTGGTAGTGGGCGAAGTGGTTGATTCCGTTACCGTTGAAAGCGTCACTTGCCCCCCTGAACCTGCAAAAAAGGTAGACCATATCGACGTGGTGGTTCGGGACCTGGAAGCTGACCCGGTATTTACCGCCCCAACCCGGGAGGGGGTCTGCAACAGTCCCAAAGCCACCGTCCATTTTGGCGACCCCCAGTGTGAAAATCAACCCAGGGAAATTCGTAAAATAAATGTCCACGGCACCGTTCACAAGCAAATTTTCTATGTGGATAAAGAGGATAATGTCCGACACTTCAGCGAGGACATTAACTTTACCAAAACCGTCACGCTGTCCCCGCCCCTGATCGTATTGGAACCTCAGAACGTGGAAATTACCTTCCGCAATGTGGATGTGGACGTCAGTTTTGAACTGCCCCGGCCCAACAGAATTCAGCAGGTGGTGGGTGTATCCTTCACGCTGAAAATAATTGAGCAGACCCAGCTGTTTGTTTCCATCTTCCCCAAAGGCTGCGAACCCACCGCCACCCTGGGAATTCAGGATGAAGTCTTTGAAGACTGGATCGGCAACTGCCCGGCCCAGTGGCAGTGCGTAAATGTCTGCCCCAACCCCAACGGCCGGACCGGTCAGGCCGCCCAACTAGGCTGCTGCCCGACCCTGCCCGCCAGCATGTCCCGCAATGTCCCGGATGTGCTGCCCGGCACCGCCTATGAACTGACCTTCTGGGCCCGCTCCATAGAAGTTCCCAGGGATCCCTGCGACTTTACCCTGGTAGCGCAAATTCTGTACCTGGATGCTGCCGGCAACCCCACGGGAACCGTCCAGCAGACCATTACATCCCAGCAGCTCAATGACACCTACCGGCAGTTCCGGGTCAACGGCACCCCTGTTCCCGAAGGCACCGTCTCCGCCACCGTCGGCTTTATCTTTACACCCCAGCCCTGGAATACCTGCGCTGCATTGATCGATGACGTCACTTTCGGCCAGGTGGGTGTATCGTAAATATAAGAGGAGGAACCAGAACATTACATGGTTCCTCTTTTTTTATGCTTGTTTTTATGCTTGCACCAAGGCTACCGCTCTGGCCGGGGCGCCATCCGCCCGGCAGGTCTTTAACGGCAGGCAGCAGAGGGTAAAGTTTTGGCCAGTCAATGGTTGGATGTTACAGAGGTTTTCAATCAGCAGGATATCTTTACCCAGGAAAATTTTATGGATCGTCAGCGGGGATGTCGCTTCCACTGTGTCAACGGAGATGGCGTCCACCCCGACGGCCTTTAGTTTAAACTGGATTAACCATTGGGCCGCTGCCGGGGATAAAACCGGGAACCCGTGATAGTATTCCTTCCGGCCCCACAAATGCTCCCAACCGGTATAAAGGATAAGAAAATTAACTTCCTGCAACGCCTGTTGATATGGGAGCAGGTCTTCAGGTTCTATAACCCCTTTAACGGCGGATACATCCACTGCCATGGCCGTGCCGTAAAAGGAATTCGGGGAAAACCGGTCCAGGGTCTTTCCTGCGGGAAAAAGGTGGGCAGGACTATCCATGTGGGTGCCGGTATGGGAATACATTCTTAGTTCGGTTTCCCGGAAGCCTTCTGTTTCCAGCCTGCAGGTCTCAATCATCTGCGGCAGTTTGGTTCCGGGATAGACCGGCATATCCGGGGTGATGGTGCGGGTAAGGTCAAGTATGTTCAGAGGAATCACCTCCTGGTCTTAGGGGTATTGCTTTTAGTTTGGCTGTTCACTGCTAGCCATTCGCTTTTACCTATGGGGTATTCCTTTTGGGTCTAGTTGCTGGACTTATAAGCATTTCTCCGGAGTCCTGTTTACTAGACCCGAAAGGAATACCTTCAAGTCCAACAACAGGACCCGAAAGTACGACCCGTAATGCTAATATTCTATCCCCTTCTGCGCAGGGATTCCCTGTTGGTAAGGGTGTTTGATTTCCTTCATTTCCGTGACCAGGTGGGCCCGGTCAATGATTTCCGGAGGAGCGTCACGGCCGGTAAGCACCAGGTGCAGGGCATCCGGCTTCCTGTCAATAAGCGCCAGCACGCCCGGCAGATCAATAAGGCCATACTTTAAGGCGTAGAGAATTTCATCCAGGATCAGCACCTGGTATTGTCCGGACAGCATGGCGTCTTCCACTTGCTGCAGCGCTTCCCTGGCGGCCTGCTGCTGCCGGGCCACATCTTCCGCATTGTTGAAGTTAATAAAACCCCGCCCCAGGGGCCGGATTTCAAATCCCGGCTGCATGCGCTGCGCCGCCAGGTGCTCCCCGCACTGCCGGTTCTTGATGAACTGCAGCATTAAGACGTTCATGTCATGGCCCCAGGACCTCAGGGCCAGCCCCAGTGCAGCGGTGGTTTTCCCTTTGCCGTTTCCCGTAAAGACCAGGACCAATCCTTTTTCCTTCTCCAAAAGACTCCCTCATTTCCACTCAACTCAAGTTGGGGACGGTTCTTGACTTGAATTGAAAATTCTGGAATTCAAGTCAAGAACCGTCCCCAACTTGACTAACTTGACAACTTGAATTCACAGCCTCTTACATTCACTTCTCAATGGGTAGGTTGAACAAGTTGATGGTGTTGGCTGCGGTGATCGGTGCCAGTTCTTTGGGACTCATCGCTCGTAACTGTGCAATATGTTCAACCACATGGCGTACATAGGCCGGTTCGTTGCGCTTGCCCCGGTGCGGTGCCGGGGTTAAATAGGGGCAATCGGTCTCCACCAGCAGCCGGTCCAGGGGCATTTTAACGGCAATGTCCTTTAGTTTGCCGGCATTGGCAAAGGTGACCGGACCGGCCAGGGAGATATACAGCCCCAGTTTCATGCATTCCCGGGCCACTTCCCAGCTGGCGGAGAAACAGTGCATGACCCCTGATGCGGGGTAGGGGGCCTCTTCCCGCAGCACCTGCAGGATGTCCCCGTGGGCGTCCCGGTTGTGGATCACAAAGGGGAGGTTCAGTTCCTTGGCCAGCAGCAGTTGTTCCCGGAAGACCCTTTGTTGAACTTCCCTGGGCGATAGGTCGTAGTAGTAATCCAGGCCGATTTCGCCGATGGCCACCACCCCGGGGTGGGCAGCCATTTCTTTCAGCTGTTGTAAATAGTCCTCCGGTGCGTCCTTGGCGTCGTGGGGGTGGACGCCGATGGCTGCATAGATAAAGGGGTATTTTTCTGCCAGTTCGATGGATCTGCGGGAGGATGCCAGGTCGTAACCCACGTTGACCAGGGCGGTTAATTCCTCTTTACAGCGGGCAATCACTTCGGCGCGGTCTTGGTTGAAACGCTCGTTGTCAAGGTGGGCGTGGGAGTCGATCAGCATAGTAAACCTCCTGTTGGGTCGGTGGTGAACTTTATTTCAAAGGTTTGTTTGTGTTGGGTGCATATATGAAGGGTTGTCGCGACATAGTGTTATCCCCGTTCACTCCGCTCGTTAAGTACCGTTCCGGTGCGGAGCTGGAGTGAACGGGGATCATGACGTGTCTCGCTAACCTTTCGGATATGCAACCTTACGCCTGCTCCAAACTCTTTAAATCAATCCTCGGGAACAGCACTTCGCCCCGCTTAACAGTGGTTCCTCCAGGCAACTTGCCCCAGCGGAGGCTTTCCCATGTGTGCAGTTCCGGTTTGTCTTCGATGCCCAGCTGCGGCCAGACGCGGGCGGGCAGGTTGGGCATGAAGGGTGTGGCCATGATGGTGGCGAAGCGCAGGACTTCGGCCACGTTATATAAAACGGTGTTCAGCCTTTCGGTCTGGCCGTTTTTGGCCAGGGTCCAGGGGGCGGTTTCTTCCAGGTATTTGTTGGCCCGGCCCACCATCTGCCAGATGGCTGCCAGGGCGTTGGAAATCTCGCTCTTGTCCATGTACTCTTCCACCAGTTTGGGGGTGCCGGCGGCCAGGTCAATCAGCTCGGTGTCCGGTCCTTCGGGGGCGCCGGGGGACTGCAGAACGCCCTGCTGGTATTTTTCCATCATGGTGGCGGAGCGGGACAGCAGGTTGCCGTAATCGTTGGCGAGGTCGGTGTTAATGCGCTTCACCATGGACTCTTCAGAGTAAAGGCCGTCGGAACCAAAGGGCAGTTCCCGCAGCAGGAAATAACGGACGGCGTCCACACCGTATTTGTCTGCCAGGACGTAAGGATCCACCACATTGCCTTTGGATTTTGACATCTTGCCGCTGTCCAGCAGCAGCCAGCCGTGGCCGATCACCCTTTTGGGCAGGGGCAGGTTGAGGGCCATCAGCATGATGGGCCAAATGATGGTGTGGAAGCGCACGATGTCTTTCCCCACCAGGTGGATGTCGGCGGGCCAGAATTTTTGATACAGGCTGTCGTCTTCGGTGCCGTAGCCCAGGGCGGAGATGTAGTTGGTGAGGGCGTCCACCCAGACATAGACCACGTGCTTGGGATCAAAGGGGACGGGAATGCCCCAGTCAAAGGTGGTTCTGGAAACGCACAGGTCCTCTAAACCCTGCTTGACAAAGCTGACCATTTCGTTGCGGCGGGAGATCGGCTGGATGAAGTCGGGGTTCTCATCAACAAACTTTAACCAGCGTTCGGCATAGTTGGACTGGCGGAAGAAATAGCTTTCCTCCCGCACTTTTTCCACATCCCGCTGGCAGTCCGGGCACTTGCCTTCCGCCAACTGGTATTCGGTAAAAAAGGTTTCGCAGGGAGTGCAGTACCAACCCTCGTATTCGGATTTGTAAATGTCCCCCTGCTCATAGAGCTGCTGGAAGAATTGCTGCACCACTTTGCGGTGACGCTCGTCGGTGGTGCGGATAAAGTCGTTGTAGCTGACGTCCAGACGCTCCCACAGTTTCTTAAAGCCCTCCACAATGTGATCCACATATTCCTTGGGGGTTTGGTTCTTGGCTTTGGCCGCCCGTTCAATTTTTTGCCCGTGCTCATCCGAACCGGTCAAAAACCAAACATTATGTCCGGTGAGCCGCTTGTAACGGGCTATGGCATCCGCTGCCACGGTGGTGTAAGCATGCCCGATGTGCAGGTTGTCGCTGGGATAATAAATGGGTGTTGTAATGTAAAAACTGGGTTTTGACAAAGTGTTCCCTTCCCTTCCTGGCTAAATTTTTAAAGGAAAATAAAATAGAAAAACCCCGCCCCATGCAGGGGCGAGGTATTTACCCGCGGTACCACCCTGATTCACCGTCACCTTGCGGTAACAGCCTCAGTGGCGCAAAAAGCGCCTTGATAAGCAAATAACGGTGCTCCACCGACCGGCCCTACTGATACTTTCGAACCGGCAGCTCCGGGGCCATGTTCGACCGGTTTTCCCTGCGGGCTTGCACCATCCCCCGCTCTCTGTAAGGGTCCTCCGATTTACTCATCCCCATTATCGCCTTTACATCTCGATTTTAACCAACAAAAACTGCCATGTCAAGTTTTCCCTGAACTTGGGGTTTTTATACCATATTATTACAAAAAATAAAAGTAAAATATTGACTATAACGGTTAACACTGGTATGATTAGTTGTAGTAAAATCTGGTATATTGTCGAATGTAAAATTTAGGGAGGGGAAGCGGATTGAAATCCACAGGTATTGTTCGTAAGGTGGACGAGCTGGGTCGGGTAGTTATCCCTATCGAGTTACGCCGCACACTGGGCATAGACGAAAAAGACGCCCTGGAAATTTACGTGGACAATGAAAAAATCATTCTGCGTAAATACGAACCGGCTTGTGTTTTCTGTGGCAATGCCTCGGACGTGCAGCATTACAAAGGCAAAATGGTTTGTCGCGAGTGCGCCACCGCCATGGGAGAAAGCGTAAAACAGGAAGTTGTATAGGTACATAAAAGTGGGAGACAGAGATGTCTCCCATTTTTGTTGTGCTGGCTGTTCGCTTTTAGCCTTAAGGGTTGTACTCTCGGGTCCTGTTGTTAGACTTTAAGGTATTCCTTGCGGGTCCAGTAAACAGGACCCCAGAGGAATGCTTGTAAGTCTAGCAACTAGACCCTAAAGGAATACCCGTTAGGCTAAAAGCCAAAGCGAATAGCCAGACCCCAGAGAAATACCCCACAAGACTACCTAAGCTTCCCCATGCACCGCCGCATAAACGTCCCGCTTAGGCACTCCCCTGAGCCGGGCCACCTGTTTGATGGCCTCTTTCTTCTCATACCCTTGGGCCACCAGTGTTTCCACGTGTTCTGTCAACGAAAGGTCGGCCCATTGGTCCTGCTGCCGGGCTGCGGCTTCTTCCTGGGGCAGTCCCGCCAGGATCAGGGTGATCTCCCCCCTGGGGTGGTTCTCGCTGTAGTATGCCACCAGTTCCGAGAGGGTGCCCCGTTTAAACTCCTCATGAAGTTTGGTTAATTCTCTGGCCACCGTGCAGGGCCGGTCCCCAAACTCGGCCAGCATATCCTTCAGGGTGTCCGCCAGCCGGTGGGGGGACTCGTAAAACACCATGGTCCGCTGTTCCGACTGCAGGGCCTGCAGCTGCTTGCGCCGGGTTTTGCGCTGGTTGGAAAGGAACCCTTCAAAAACAAATTTGTTGGTAGGCAATCCCGAGGCCACCAGTGCCGCGATGCCGGCGGAAGGGCCGGGGACGGGCACCACTTCAAGGCCGTGCTGCAGCACCTGGCGCACCATGTCTGCCCCGGGGTCCGATATGCCCGGCATGCCGGCATCGGAAACCAGGGCAATGGTTTCTCCCTGCAGCAAGCGGTGAATCAAGTGTTCTTCTTTACTCTCACCGCTGTGGGCGTGGTAGCTGACCAGGGGGGTGTGGATCCCATAGTGGCTTAACAGTTTTCTGGTATGGCGGGTATCCTCCGCCGCGATGCAGTCCGCCTCTTTAAGGATGCGCAACGCCCGCAGGGTGATATCTTCCAAATTGCCGATGGGGGTGGCGCAGAGATACAGCACGCCCGGGACTTTACGCTCCATCCCGCTGTTCTCCTCGATTCATCAGGGCGTAGCAGAAAATGCATTCTCCCTCCCGGCCCTTGCCAAAGTACAAGTTGCAGATGTGAAACCCTTTATCGTATAAATTCCACAAGTTCTTTGCCCCGGGCTTATTCTGCACGCCGCCTGCCTGGCCGTCTTCCAGGTAAAGGCCCGCCACTTCCTGCCTTAACCGGGCGTTTTCATCTTCCAATTCTTTTACTTCTTGTTTCAGTCGGTCCACTTCGTCACAGATCTGGCGAAGGGCCTGTTCCAAACGATTAATCCTGCCGGGCAGGGCAGCCACAGTTGCATTCACCTCGGCCTTTTTTAAATTTTAATTCCTGCAAGGGGTATTCCCGGATGGCTTTGCTTTCCTGTAGTTCAACGCTCAGGGTCTTGCGGAAGATATTGATAGCAACAATCTTGCCTTCTCCTTCCGGGGCCAGCACCGGGGTGCCGATTTCGGGATACCCTGCCTTGGCTTCCTCGTATACGTCGTTCTCGTATTTCAGGCAGCACATCAGCCGGCCGCAAATGCCGGAAATTTTGGTGGGGTTCAGGGATAAGTTCTGCTCCTTGGCCATGCGGATGGAGACCGGGGCAAAATCCGCCAGCCAGGAGGCGCAGCACAACTCCCGGCCGCAGCATCCCAAACCGCCCACCATTTTGGCCTCATCCCGGACCCCGATCTGGCGCAGCTCGATGCGGGTGCGGAAGACGGCCGCCAGGTCCTTCACCAGTTCCCGGAAATCAATCCTACCGTCGGCGGTAAAATAAAAGATAATTTTATTTCCGTCAAAGGTCTGCTCCACACTGATCAGTTTCATGGGCAGATCGTGGGCGGCAATCTTTTCCAACGCCACCTGAAAGGCTTTCTTTTCCTTCTCCCGGTTGGCTTCCACCTGCTGGTGGTCTTCCGGGGTGGCCTTGCGCAGCACCTGCTTCAGTGGTGCGACCACCTCTTCGTCCGGAACTTCCCGGGGCGCCACCACCACTTCCCCGTATTCGATTCCCCGGGTGGTTTCCACCACCACGTGGTTCCCCTTATCCATGGCGATTTCTCCGGGGTCAAAATAGTATACCTTGCCTGCTTTTTTAAAGCGTATTCCAACCACTTTAACCGGCATGATCGTTTCCTCCGTAGGAGTATATTTTCAACATGAGAACCTCCAGGGTCATGCGTGTATTGGCATTGGCCAGAATTCTTTCCCTGGCCAGTTTGATCTCTTCAATTATTGCCGAAAGCACCGGGGCCTCATACCAGGCTGACTGTTCAAGTATGCTGTCTGCCCGGTCCTGGTTGATTAAAATCTCCGGTTTTCCGGTGTAATGGAAAACCAGCAGATCACGAAACCACAACAGCAGTATTTCCAGGCATTCCGCTGCTTCATGGCGATCGGCGGCCAGTTCCTCGGCCACTGCCAGAGCCCGGATTTTATTTATTTCCGGGAACAGCCGGGCCATTTCCAGGGCTTTGGCCCGCAGGGGCCATTGTTCGCTGCCGCTGGCCAGCCGTACCGCCCTGCCCAGGCTGCCCCCGGCCAGGGGAGCCAGCTTGAGGGCAGCGTCCTGCTCCATGGCACAAATGCTCATCAAACCTGCGGCCACTTCCTGGCTGCTCAAGGGTCGGAATTGAAACTGCTGGCAGCGGGAGAGAATGGTGGGCAGCAGCGCATAGGGCTGGTCGCTCAGCAGAAGGAATACGGTCTGGCCGGTGGGTTCTTCCAATGTCTTTAAAAAGCAATTGGCTGCTTCCTGGGTCATGGCTTCCACCTTTTCGATCAAAAAGACCTGACGGCCGGCCTGATAGGGTTTGTACTGCACCTGCCGCTGCAGCTCCCTGACCTGTTCAATTTTTATTGATGCCCCGGTTGGCTGCAATAGATGCAAATCCGGGTGATTTCCCCCTTCGACCTGGCGGCAGGAGCGGCAGTGCCCGCACACATTGCCCTCCTCGGGGGCTTCGCACAGCAGCACTCCGGCAAAGGCCCGGGCCAAGGTTTCCTTGCCAACCCCGGGCGGCCCCATGAACAGATAGGCATGGGCAACCCGGCCCCTTTGTACGGAATTTTTCAAGGTCTGGCGTATCTGGTGATGCCCGATGATGTTCTTTAGTTTATACACCGGCCAGTTCCCCCACCGCCGAACAAATAAGCTTGTGCAGCTCTTCTACGGGATGCCGTGCATCCAGCACCAGGTAACCCCGGGGATTTTGTTTGGCCAATGCCAGGTAACCTCTGCGAACCCGCCCGTAAAAGTCCAGAGATTCCTTTTCCAGGCGGTCCGCCGGCCGGTCCTTTCTGGAACGGACCAAGCCCTCCTCCGGAGGGATATCCAGTAAAATAGTCAAACGGGGAGACAGACCACCGGTGCCCAGGGCATTGATACTGGCCAGGAATTCAATGTCCATTCCCCTGCCGTAGCCCTGGTAAGCTAGGGTGGAATCAATGTAGCGGTCGCACAGCACCACCGCTCCCTGTTCCAACTGCGGCCGGATCACCTGGGCCACAAGCTGTGCCCGGGCGGCGGCATAAAGCAGCGCCTCGGTGCGCCCCTGGATTTCAGAAAAATTGGGATCCAGTAGCAGTTCCCGTATTTTCTCCCCCACCGGTGTGCCTCCCGGTTCCCGGGTGGTGCAGGTGGGTATTTGTTTGGCGGTTAAAAATTTATTTAAAAGGTTGAGCTGGGTACTCTTTCCCGACCCATCCACACCTTCAAATACGATAAACAAGGGCCTCAAACCTCCTTGCAGCTGTGAGGTAATTCTTGGGTTTTGGCTGTTCGCTGTTCGCTTTTAGCTTTTCGCCTTACGGGTATTCCTTTAGGGTCTAGTTGCTTAGACTTACAAGCATTTCTCCTGGGTCCTGTTTACCGGACCCGAAAGGAATGTCCTAAAGTCTAACAACAGGACCCCAGAGTACGACCCTTAAGGCTAAAGGCCAATGGCTAATGGCCTGTTATTAAAAGGCAGTATCATCTACACAATTACTCTTAACTTTCGTAAAGACGCATCCCCGGGCCCCTGCACATGCAGGCCCCGCTGCCGGACTTCCAGGAGATAGTCCAGGACCGGTTGGGTGATTGCTTCGCCGGGGCAAATCACCGGGATTCCCGGCGGGTAAACGGCCACGGTCTCGCCGCAGATACAGTCCAGGGAATTTTCCAGCGATACGTCCTTGCCAGGTTTTTGCCAGGCCTCCCGAGGACTGACCACCACCATGGGGCGGGGCAACTTCAGGGTTTCCGGAAAGTGCAGGGGGTCCCCTGCTTCTGTGGCTGCAATTTCTTGAATGGCTTCCACCAGCCGCCGGCAATCCTCAGTGGTGGTTCCCAGGGAGATGACCGCCACCACGCCGGCATCATCGGCCATTTCCACAAAGATCCGGTGTCTGCGATGGAGAAGCTCGGCGGTTCTATGGCCGGTCAGTCCCAACGGCAGTAACGACAGGGTTAAACGGGTGGGGTCCAGGTGTTCGGCGCCGGCCGCACCCAGATGCTCCTGACCTAAAATCTTGACTCCTGGCACTCCGGACAGCTTGTCCCTGCACCAGCGGGCCAATTGCAGGGTTTTTTCCAGCAGTTCCCCTCCCCTGAGGGCCAGCTGACGGCGGGCTAAATCCAGGGAAACCATCAGCAGGTAGGAGGGGCTGGTGCTCTGGACCATGCGCAGGGCCTCTGCCACCCGCTCAGGATCGACCCGTTTCCCTTTCAGGTGAAGCATGGATGACTGGGTTAGGGACCCGCCGGTCTTATGGGTGCTTTGCACCACGGCGTCTGCCCCACAACTCAGGGCATCCGGCGGCAGTTCCCGGTGGAACCGCAGGTGGGCCCCGTGGGCCTCATCCACCACAAGGGGAACGCCGGCCCCGTGGCAAACGCCTGCCAGGGCGGATATGTCTCCGGCGATACCATAATAGGTGGGGTTGACGGCCAGCACCGCTTTAACGTTTTTATTTTCATTCAGTAATTTTTTAATTTGAAAATAATCAGGCCCGACCAGGCAGCCAAAATTGCCAAGGGCAGCAGGTTGGTAATAAACAGGAGACGCTCCGGATAATACCAGGCCGGATACCACGGACCGGTGTGCGTTTCTGGGAACAATAATTTTATCTCCCGGACCGCAACAAGTCAGAATTAAAGCCATTAACCCGCAGCTGGTACCGTTGACAAGAAAAAAACTTTTGTCTGCTCCGTATGCCTCGGCCGCCAGTCTCATAGCATCGGCAATGGCTTCTTGCGGGTTATGCAAATCATCCAGGCCGGGTATTTCCGTCAAATCCAGTTGAAAAACGCCTGTCCCGGCGAATTGTAAAAATTCAGCAGGTATCGCTTTCCCGCTCCCGTGCCCCGGAATGTGAAACTGAGCTCCTGTAACAGCCGCCTGTTTCATCAGAGCATCCCAGAGAGGGGCTTTTTCTTGTGTCATACCAATAACCTCTGACGATATCTTAATAATTTATTTTATCACATACAAATTTTAACTGCTAATTTAGTTTCTAATTTATTTGCCATTAGTTTAACCTTATAGCTGTGTGTCGTGAGGGAAAACTATGCTTAAAGGTATTTCTTTCGGGTCTGCTTTCAGCTGTCAGTCTTCAGTTTTATTAAAAATTTAAAAGCCGATGGCTGAGGGCTGATGGCTTGACCCAAAGAAATGCAGTATAAGCAGAAAGGAGCACAATTATGCGGCAATCAAAGTCTCCGCAGATTGATGAAAATGCTCTGTCAAAAAAATACCGTACCAGTGTCACCAGGCTTATTAAGTTATGGAAAGACGGTCGCAGCGATGTTGAGGTGGCCACCCAAACGGGCATTGATTTGATGACACTGCGCCAGATAAAATCTGACATTGAATTGGCCCACCGGAGAATTCGCCTGAAAAAAAAGAAAGAGGCCTTCGCCAAAAGTCAGGCCTCGTTGCAGCACCAAATTTTTTTAAGACCGCTTTTATAAACATCGTAGTCCGGGTCGTCCCAGGCCAGGTTGGTGATCTTCTCTTCACAACCGGCACAAATGCACTTGCCCAGAATAACAATGCCAATGGTGCTTTCCTGAATAACGTTCCGGCATAATATGCATCTCGGTTTTTCCTGCATGGTCACCAACCCTCCTAATGTAATGTATGCTCCTGCTTTAAAAATGGTCAGCTTGAAAAAATGCCGGTTGTGGTTTAGCCGGTATTTTTAAGGGGACCCACAAACATAATCCCGGTGATTAACTATTTTCCCAGTATTTATGGTATTTATCTGTATAAACTAAACATTTATATCTCTTGAGCCGTATATTAACAATATTATACAAGTATTTTACAAACTAAGCATGGCGATTATTAGAAAACAAAAAGTAGGTAAGTACATGCTGGCAAATCATCGAATCTAAAAGGGTTGACGGTAAACCAAGACCTGTTGTTCTTATGCACTTGGGAACGGCTGAACAGTTATTGTATAAACTAAAGGAGGAGCCTCTACAAAAGAAATCCGTTCAGCTTCCCACGGGTCTGTTCACTTTTATGGCAAATTGTTCAGGAAATGGACTTTGTCAATATTTTTAACCGATATTTCTCACCACAGATTCGAGACGGATTGCCGATTGGTAAATCTCTTTTGCTTGCTGCTGTCCATCGGGCTATTAAACCTGGCAGCAAGAATACTTTTGCTGCCAGGGCTAAACAAACCACACTGCCTGAAATTGCCGGATTTGATCCCGATAAGCTTGATAGCCGGCATTTCTGGGAGCAAATGGATACCGTTAATGACGAGCAATTTGTTGATCGCCTTTACCTTAACGGGCTGCTGGACCAGCGGGAGACTGAAGAAACGGGTATTGTGGTAGGGATGGGTCAATGTGCCAATGCCTAAAAAGGAAAAAACATTCCCATGTGTCGGGGAATGCTTTTTCCTTTTATGCTCTCTTTTATGGTCTATACCTTACGCTTCTTTGACTACTTTCTTTTTATCCACCCGGATGGCCGGCTCGGGGCAAACCATTGAGCAGATGCCACAGCCGATGCACTCGTCATTGGCCTCTACGGTAGGGGTACCATATACACCCAGCACCTTGGACCAGGAGATGCATTTCTTGGGGCACTTTTGAATGCACAGTCCACAGCCCTTGCACAGACCGGGGTACAGGATCCAGTCAGCTTTGGTAAGTTCCAGGATACGACCTTTGAATTCCATGATATCCCCCCCTATTTCATCAGTTCTATGCCGCGGTCAATGGCCTTGAAGTTCAGTTCGCGCAGCTGTGGATTTTGCTCGAATTTATAACCCAGTTTCTTTTCAATGGCTGCCTTGGCGGCATCCACGGGAATCACATCGGTGGCTCCGATAACGGCACCCATAATCAGAATATTGAATACCCGGGGGTGCAACTCGTTCTTGGAAATTTCCAGTGCGGGAATGGACAGTACCTTCTTGGCTTCGCCTTCCTGGGGTAAATCGGCTTCCACACCCTCAATATTGGCATCGTACACATAGACTGTGTTTTCGTCTACGTATTGCTTGCAGCGGCGTACAGCACGGTCGCTCAGGGCAATCAGAATGTCCGCCTTATCAAACTTGGGAGCACCGATGGGTTGATCGGCAATTTGCAGGTAGGCGATGGAAACACCACCCCGCTGCTCTACACCGAAGTTAGGAATATAAAGCGCCTCGCGGCCCTCTGCGTTAGCGGCATCAGCAATAATTTCCGCTACCGATTGAACACCCTGGCCGCCTTCACCGGCCAAGCAGATCTTTACAGCTTTAGCCATTCTGCTGAGCCTCCTTCTTAGCCTCGAAGGGGTTTTTCTTTTCCCCGACCTTATAGTACTGAGGCATTTCTTTTTCTACAAAGGCCCAGGTCTTCTCGGCATTGGTCCGCCAGTTGGTAGGGCAGGCAGCCAGCGCTTCGACAAAGGAGAAGCCTTTACCTTCCATTTGGGTTTGCAGTGCTTTTTTGATATAGCTCTTCAGCTGTTTTAAATTGGCAGTGGTGCCGCGGGCCACGTAGGCGCCGTCGCCGGTGATGGCTGCAATCATTTCCGGACCCTGGGTGGGCATACCGGTTGCTTCGGGGTCACGTCCGTAGGGAGCGGTTTCTACCTTTTGTCCGGGCATGGTACAGGGGGACATTTGACCGCCGGTCATGGCGTATACGGTGTTGTTGGCCAGCAGTACGGTTACTTTTTCGTTACGGGTAGCAGCGTTTACAATACCGCCTACACCGATGGCATAACCGCCGCCGTCACCCATGTAAGCGATGCAGATGAGGTCGGGGTTGGCCCGCTTGATACCGGTCATCACCGGGGTGGTGCGGCCGTGGTGGGTTTGCACGCTGTCGCAGTTGAAGAAATCCCAAGACAGCAGGGAACAGCCGATGTCACAGCCAAAGACAACTCTATCCTGAATACCCAGTTCATCAATGGCCTCGCCCAGGCACTTCAGCACCAGACCGTGGCCGCAACCGGGGCAGAATTTATGGGGTTTGCTTTCTACACGCCAGCTTTTCGGCATGGTAGGTTGTGGAGACACAGACATGTTGGAACCTCCCTCCTTATTTAGAAGAAAATTTCTAGAGCACCTCTTTAACTTTCGCCACGATTTGTTCGGTGGTAATCCCTAAACCGGGACGATACATGGGAACGATCTCAGCGGAAGCGCCGTAAATGGCGTCTTTCACCAGTCTGGCCAGCTGACCCTGGGCAGATTCGGTAATTAACAGCTTTTTGGCTTTGTTGGCCACGGCCTTGAGTTGCTCAGCCGGGAAGGGACGGAGGGTAATGGGACGGAAATAACCAACCTTCAGGCCCTCTGCTCTCAGTTCTTTAACGGCATCCCGGACGCCACGGAAAACAACGCCATGGCCGATGATGACAACCTCTGCATCCTCGACAGCTTCCTGGGCGTATTCCACAACTTCCGGCGTCATTTTTTCAAAATCCACAAAGTGCTGCTGCAGTACTTCAAATAATTCTTCTTCGGTGTTGTAGGTATTGCGATAGAGGTCGGGTTCGCGGTCTACGCCGGGAGTGCCGGGCTTACCCACATACTTCTCGGCAGGCACGAATTCGATGCCTTTTTCCGCAGGATCGTACAGGGTTACCGATTCACGCATTTTGGCTTGGTAGCCGTCACCCAGCACGAAGGTGGGGAAACGATATTTCCAGGCAGTGTTGAAGGCCTTGATGGTGTAGTCAAACAATTCCTGGTGGTTGCTGGGGGAGTAAACGATACGCATCCCTTCACCGTTACCGCCCATGGTGGTCAGGGTCACTTCCTGCTGGGAGTAGATAACGGTGGCCGTGGACGGACCGCCACGCTGCTGCACAACGGTAACGGTTGGAAGTCTCATCATTTCGGCCATGGACATGGGTTCCTGCATCAGGGTATTGCCGGGGCCTGCGGTGGCGGTGAAGGCCTTGAGGCCTGCTAAAACGCCGCCTACTGTGGTGAAGCCCGCAGACAGTTCGTCTTCAGTTTGCAGGAATTTGCGGCCATACTTGGGGATTTGACGGGTCCAGTAGTGCATGATTTCGTTCTGAGGGGTAATGGGATAGCCGTACATAATTTCGGCACCGGCAGCCAGGGCTGCCCAGGCAACTACCTCGTTCCCGGTCATGAACGCCCGTTTTTCACCTGTAATGGGTTTTTCGGACATGAGAGATACCACACCTCCTGAATTAATAAAGATCCTTGGGGACTTGAGAAGCTTGTGAAATTTTTAGTATGATGGTCTGGTTGTCCTACCAGAAAGTATGCGGCATGTATCGGACCAGGGGGCGTACGGGATTGCCCATACAATCCTTGGAACCAATTTGTTTCGCTACTTCCTGGTCCGCAGCGGTGGCCACCGCGGGGATTCCCAGAATGTTGGAAACTTCACTGACAATCCGGGCACCCTCTTGCACAGTGTCCGGTGTTGTTTCATCGCCCAAATGTGTATTGTTGATCAAACCGTCCACCGGCCCCAGTTCCTTTATGTAGTCTAAGATCTCCGGCACAGTGGATGTCATGGGTCGTTTGGCATTAATGACAGCAAAAATCTGCAGTTCCGGGGTTTCCTCCACCCCTTCCAGCAGGTTGAGGGTCTTTGCCCCTTCGACACCGTACCCGATGTCAAGGATCACATCCCCCTCACGGTATAATGCCCATCTGCATTCGGGTTTTATGATATTGCCTGCTTCACCTAAACCCACGGTGTCCCTGGTTTCCCAGGCAAGCACGGTCATCCCTGCTTGTTCCAGTTCTTTTTTAATGGGTCGCAGGGTATAGCAGGGCTCTACGATGTCAAGATCCACCAGATTTACTTTGCGGCCCTCTCTGGCCAGTTCCAGTGCCCGGTTTACCGCCACTTCGCTTTTGCCGCTGGCATACTCGCCAACATAGGCTTCAACAATTCTTTTCGAGATGGTACAGCTACCTCCAGTCGTTTTTGTTGACTTAGTTTACCCATTTCAGAAAATTCCTAAAAGGCCTATAAATAGCAAGAATCTGGATAGTCAGACATATCCCGAGTTCCTTTTTTCAGTATAAGCTGTAATTTTTAATAAATCAACAAATTTTAACCAATTTAACAGGCCCCTCCAACCACTTAAGTCGTTTTTTCGACAGTTCGTTAAAAGGTTGCTAAAGCTCACCGAACGGCTTACTGCAAGGATTTAGCCTCTGGCGGAAAGGCAATTTATGGCACCCCAACGTGTAAATCAGGCCCCCGAGCGGTCGAAGGTTCTAATTGGTAGAATGTTAAATCTTTTTAAAGTTAGTACGCAAAATAAGACTCCCGTAGCTTTCCCGGTTACAGGATAAGATAATTGGCCAGCACCAAAAGGACGACGCCCGGAATCTGCAGGATTCCCGCCGTAAGCAGGGTAAAGGGGTTAATGGCAATATGAATCCCCAACCCGCCACAGACCACATTGACCAGGACCAGCAAAATCCCCCCCAGCACCAGGGACAAGCCCAATTTGCCGATCAAAACCAGCGGCCGGGCAAAGATTGTCCCAAACAAGTACAAGCCGAACAGGCCGAGCAAGCTTAGTATGATAGTTTTCCATTCCAAAGTGGATTACCCCCCTTTTTAAATATGGGGGTTCTATGTTAAACCGGCCATCGGCCCTCAGCCCTCAGCTTAATAACTTAGGTACCTGGTACCTAAGTTATTAAGCTGAGGGCTGAGGGCCAGACCCCATAGAAATACCCCCTAGGCTAAATATAGGGGGCTTGGACAAACTTTATGACTGTGTTTTTTGGATTATGCAAAAAATTTTTAACCAAATTCGCCGCGGCCCTCCAGGGCTTTATTCAGTGTCATGGCATCGGCATATTCTAGGTCTGAACCCACAGGGATGCCATGGGCGATGCGGGTTACCTTCATGCCCAAGGGTTTTAACAGCCGGGCCAGGTAAAGGGCGGTGGTTTCCCCCTCCACATCGGAATTGGCCGCCAGGATGACCTCCTCCACCGGGTTGTTATGCAAGTTTCTTAGCAATTCTTTGATGGTCAGGTCGTCCGGGCCGATGCCCTCCATGGGTGAAATGGCCCCGTGCAGCACATGGTACAGGCCCCGGTACCCCCGGGCCTTTTCCATGGCCACCACATCCCGGGGCTCTTCCACCACACACAGCAGCCGGGCATTCCGGGTGGTGTCCCGGCAGATGGCGCAGGGATCTTCGTCCGTCAGGTTGCAGCACCGGGAACAGCGTTTGACAGATTGCCGGACCTCGATGAGCGCCCGGGCCAAACTTTGGGCCGACTCCGGCGGAGCGTTCAGGATATGAAAAGCCAACCGCTGGGCCGTCTTCGGCCCAATGCCCGGCAGCTTGGCAAATTCGTCCACCAGCCTGGCCACCGGACCAGAGAAATATAGCATGGGGATAGCCTCCTAGCCGTCAGTACTAGCTAAGTATGGAGCGGCAGTAGTCGATATAAGCTGTTCGCTGTTAGACTAAAGGGTATTCCTTTGGGGTCCTGTTGTTAGACGCACGGGCATTTCTTTTGGGTCCAGTTATTGAGAAACCTGCAACAGGACCCAAGAGAAATACCCTTTAGTCTAAGGACCGGACCCGAAAGCACTACCCGTAAGGCGAATGGCGAACAGCCAGACCCTCAAAGGAATATCTACAAGCCTAGAACAGCCCCGGTATATTCAGCCCGCCGGTCAGTTTGCCCATTTCTTTGGCCACCATTTCCTGGGACTGGCGCAGGGCGTCATTGACAGCGGTCAGGAGCAGGTCCTGCAGCATTTCTACATCTTCGGGGTCTACGGCTTCGGGTTTGATGGTAATGCTGACAATCTCCTGTTTGCCGCTGGCCACCACTTTTACGGCGCCGCCGCCGGCAGTGGTTTCCACCGTACGGTTGCCCAGTTCCTCCTGCATTTTAGCCATTTCCTGCTGCATCTTTTGCACTTGCTTCATCATTTTGTTCATATTTCCACCCATCATAACGTGTAAATCCTCCTTTTATGTTCATCCCCGGGTTGTTTCGTCGGGGTCATTCTCCAGAACCACAATGTCTTTGCCAAAGATACGGACCGCCTCGGTATAGAGCGGATCTTCTTCGGGTCTAGGGGCGGGCCCGGGCACCGGCTTTTTTGCGTGCACACAGCGTACCTCCCACTGCCCGCCGAAGTGTTTACTCACCAGCCACTCCATGTATTTTCGGTATTCCGGTTTGTCGGCTGTTTTTAAGTCAAACTCGTCTTCAAAGTAAAGGGTTAAAAGATGGTCATGCACTTCCAGGGGCGGTTGGCTGCTGCTTAACAGGGACCAGAGAGGCATTTTTTTGCCCTCTTTGATTCCCTTTAACAGGGCCGGCCAGGCCTTGCGCACCTGCTCGGCATTCACGCCGCCGCTCTCCGGGACAAGGTGATTTTCCGCAGCCCTTTGGGCCTCCGGGGCTTTTTCCGCAACCGGGGGTGCCTTGGGTTTCTCCGGAGCGGCTGGTTCAGCGGCCACCGGTTTTGCTTCCCGGGGCGGTGCTGGCGGGATATCTTGTCTCGGTACAACCGGCGGTCCCTGTTCAATTCGCCGCTCCAGTTCCGCCACCCTTCTGGCCAGCCCTTCCAACGACCCGGCGATTTCCGGGCGGGAAGCCTTTACCAGAGCCAGTTCCAGAACCAGGGCCGGCTGGGAACTCCACTTCATCTCCTGTTCGGCCTGAACAAGGGTCTGTAAAAGCGTAAACAGGGTTTCGTTCCCTGCCTGCAGACCGGTGTTTCGTCCCTCAATCCCCTCCACCAGCAGTCCTCTTAAATAGGAAGTCATTTCCCGGGTAAACAGCCGGAGGTCCTTCCCACGGTCGGCGATTTCGGCCACCAGCTGCAGTGCCTCCCCGGTTTTCCCCTCTGCCAGGCAGCGGGTCATGGCTGCCAGAATGTCCTGCTGCACGGTGCCCAAAATACTGTGAATATCTTCCTCGGTAACTTCTTTTTCCGCAAAGGCGGCACCCTGGTCCAGAATGCTCAAGGCATCCCGCAGGCCCCCTTCGGCGGCCCTGGCGATCAGCTGCAGAGCCTCTTCTGTGGCTGCGATGCCCGCCCCTGCGGCCACTTCCTTTAACCGGATCACCATCTCTTCGGGTTTAATCCGGCGAAAATCAAAGCGCTGGCAGCGGGAAAGAATGGTCACCGGAACCTTATGGGCCTCGGTGGTGGCCAGCACAAAGACCACGTGGGCCGGCGGTTCCTCCAGGGTTTTTAACAGGGCGTTAAAGGCCTGGTCGGTGAGCATGTGAACTTCATCTATAATATATACTTTTCTCCGGCCGGTAGAAGGCGCAAATTTTACTTTTTCCCGTAAATCCCGAATTTCATCAATACCGCGGTTGGAGGCTGCGTCGATTTCCACCACGTCCACGGAATTCCCCTCATTGACCCCCGTGCAATTGTCGCACCGATTGCAGGGCTCGCCGCCGGCAGGGTCCAGGCAGTTTAAGGCTTTGGCCAGCACCTTTGCCGTTGTAGTTTTACCCGTACCCCGGGGGCCGCAGAACAGGTAAGCATGGGCCACTTTTTCCTGAAGCAGGGCGTTTTGCAACGTCCGGGTAATGTGCTGCTGCCCGACAATGTCTTTGAAATTTTGGGGGCGCCAGGTTCGGTACAATGCTTTATAAGCCAAAACACACACACCTCATAGATATTCTTCCATATTGTTTCGCCCTTTAATACGCTTTTCCTTTTCGGGAGGTTATTTCCTTACAATTAAAAAACAGGAAATCATGAAAGACTAGCGAATGGTATCAGGTATTGACATCTGCCAATTCACATGCGGAGGTATTTTATTGTCTGCGGAAAAAGTCTTAGCCACCCCGACCATGCGCACCAAGGTGCTGGTCCTGCTTTCCCTGGGCCACCTGGTAACGGACCTGGCGGCCGGCGCTTGGCCGGTTCTGCTCCCCATTTTGCAGGCCAGCCTGCATCTTTCCTACAGTGCCGCCGGGGTCATCGCCCTGGTCTTTAATGTCAGTTCCTCGGTCATCCAACCCCTGCTGGGCTACTGGAGCGACCGGGTAAAAAGCCGCTGGCTGCTGCCCGCGGGCGTCCTGTTGTCCACCGCAGGGCTGGCCCTGGCGGGGTTTGTCTCTACCTACTGGTTGATCCTGGCGGTGGTCTTCATGAGCGGCCTGGGTTCTGCCGCATACCACCCTGAGGCGTCCAAGGTAAGCCGGCTGGCCAGCGGTTCCCGTCTGGCCACCGGCATGTCGCTGTTTATTGTGGGGGGCGCGCTGGGGGCAGCGCTGGGCTCGCTGGTGATGGCTCAACTGCTGCTGCATTATAGCCGGTCTGCCAGTCTTTATTTTATTTTGCCGGGCCTGTTGATGGTTGTCTTATTTTTTGCCTTCAAAAATAAATTGCCGGAGGACTCCCCGGTCATACTAACCGGTAAACCTGATTTTTCAATCAGTGTTCCCCGGCGGGTGCTTTTTCCGCTATCCGTCTTAATTCTGTTTATCGTCCTTCGTTCCTGGCTCCAGTCGGGTTTGACCCATTTTATGCCCCTTTATTTCGTCAACTATCTTGGCAAAAGTCCTGCCTATGCCGGGTCTTTCCTGGTTGCTTTCATGCTGGCCGGGTCTGTGGGCACCGTTGCAGGGGGGCCGCTGGCCGACCGCTTGGGCCGGAGAACCAGCCTGCTGGGGTCCACCGCTGTGCTGATCCCTTTAATGCTGCTGTTTAAGTACAGTACGGGAATTTGGACACTGGTTTTGGTCTTTATCACCGGCATGGTGATGGTTTCCACCATGGCCACTACCGTTGTTATGGGGCAGGAACTGCTGCCTCACCGGGTGGGGGTGGCCTCGGGCTTGATGACCGGTTTTGCCATCGGGATGGGGGGCCTCGGGGTAACCCTGCTGGGGGCCATTGCCGACCATTTTGGCGCCCCGGTGGCAGTATGGGCCATGACGTTCCTGCCGGTGCCGGCTTTTCTTTTTAGTTTACTGCTGCCAAAGGATGACCTTGTGAAGGGAGACTGAACCGTGCCGGAGAATAATACCGTCGCTGTATCCCGTTGTTCCGGCTATGACCGGCAGCAGGTAGTCGCCTCGCTGGACAAGCTGGTAGAACATTTGGGGGGCATGGAGAGATTTATCCGCCCCGGGCAAATTGTAGCGGTCAAGCCCAACCTGATTGCCAGAAAGAAGCCCGAGGAGGCTGTCACCACCCACCCCACGGTGGTGGAGGCGGTGGTGAGGCTGGTCCAAAAGGCCGGCGGCAAACCCTTTATCGTAGATTCCCCGGGGGGCCCCGGCAGCAAAGGACTGCTCAATGCCGTTTACCGAACCACCGGCATGGCGGGAGTGGCAGAGCGGACAGGCTGCGGGCTGAGCCTTGATACGACGGAGATGGTGCTGGCCCACCCTCGGGGGAAAGCGGTAAAGCAGTTGACCGTCCTCAAGGTGCTGGCCGAGGCGGATGTCATCATTGGCCTGCCAAAGTTAAAAACCCACTGCATGACCCGCTACACCGGCGCCGTTAAGTTGATGTACGGCGCCATTCCCGGACTGAAAAAGGCGGAGTATCATTTCAACATGCAGCAGTTAGAGCAATTCAGCAGCCTTTTAATCGATATCAATACGTTACTCCCCACCTCCCTGACCATCATGGATGCCGTGGTGGGTATGGAGGGGGATGGTCCCACCGCCGGTTTCCCCAGGGAGGTTGGCCTGTTGCTGGCAAGTCCAAGCCCCTACGCCATGGATGTTGTCTGTTCCAACTTAATTGGCATCAACCCAACAGGTCTCCCTTTTATCCGCTTGTCCATGGAAAGGAGACTTTGCCCGGAACCTTCTCACATCCAGTTAACCGGCGACCCTCTTCCAGAGATAAAACCGCCCTTTCAATTACCGTCCCACAGGCAGGTGGATTTTGATATTCCCGGCCCTTTCAAAGGATTAATCAGCAAACTGCAGCCCAAGCCTGTCTTCAGCCCGGAATTATGCGTCGGGTGCGGGGAATGCCACCGCTGCTGCCCGGCCGGTGCCATTGATATGGTGGACGGCCGGCCCCGGCTTAAACTGAATTCCTGTATTCGCTGTTTCTGCTGCCAGGAACTATGCCCCCACCGGGCTGTTAGCGTGCACCAGAACTGGCTGGGAAAAAGACTTCTTCGCTAATGTGTATTTCTCTGGGGTCAGCTATTGGCCTTTCTGGTAGTCTTATGGGTCTAGTCATTAGACTAAAGGGTATTTCCCTTGGTCCTGTCGCTGGTCCTTCTTTGGTTCTATCAGGACCCAAAAGGAGTACCCCATAGTCTAATAGCGAATAGCCGGACCTCAAATTTAACACCCTCAAGGGCAATCTCCCCGAGGGTGTTTTTCTTCAACCTATCTGACCGGTCCAACGAAGCAGATGCCGCCCGCAAACTCCCTGACAATGGAGTTTAACGGCACGTCATCCAGCTCCAGGGGGGCAAAATAACTGAGGAATCTTAACAATCTTTGGGCCTCGGCATACTCCGGGTGCTCCGGCAAAATTTCCTTGAGATGCGGTTCCACAACCCGCTTTAACACAGCCAGTTCATAGGGCAAAGCAGAGTTAAACATGACATCGGCGCTTTCCTGGAAGGGGAAAATATTTTTCTCCTCGCCCCGGCGCACGGAGGGCCACACGGCTATGGTTTCCCTGGCCGAACGCCCCCGGCAGCGCTGGTCCCGGACAATCCGCCGCAACAGTCTTACATCGGCGGTGGGGATGCGGTTCTGGTTATCCAGATTAATTTGCGTCAGGGCACTGACATAGATTTTAAACTTCCTGCCTTTGGGAATGGAACTGGTTAGTTGATCGTTCAGGGCATGTATTCCCTCCACCACCAGCAGGTCAGCCGGGCCCAGTTTTAATCTTTCGCCATGATATTCCCGCTTGCCGGTCTTGAAGTTAAAATAAGGAAGCTTAATCTCTTCGCCCTGGATCAATTTAATCAGGTGATCATTGAACAACCCTATGTCAATGGCATGAATACTCTCAAAATCGTAGTTACCCTTTTCATCCCGGGGGGTATGTTCCCTGTCCACAAAGTAATCGTCCAGGGAAATGGCCACCGGGCGGATGCCATTCACCTGCAACTGGATGGACAGCCTCTGGGCAAAGGAGGTTTTCCCGGAGGAAGAGGGTCCGGCGATCAAGACAATCCTGATCCGGTCGATATTCTCAGCAATCTCATCGGCGATATAGGCAATTTTCTTTTCATGGAAGGCCTCGGAAACCCGGATTAACCGTATTAAATTGGTAGCATCCCCTTTTGTTATCACATCATTCAGAGACACTACGTTGCTCACTTTTAAAATATTGGCCCATTTTTTGGCCTCAAAATGAATATTGGCCAGTTTACCATGTTCCACGTAGGGGGGAATTTCCGTGGGACTTTCCGCCCTGGGCAACTCTAAAATAAATCCGGGCAGGTAAAAACGCAGACGAAAGTTCCTCAAATATCCTGTGCCGGGGACCATGGGCCCGTGACAGAAATCATAAAAGCCGCCGCAGACATAAAGCTCCACTTGCTCATTTGATATATATTTTAATAGTTGAATTTTTTCCGTTTGCCCCGCTTCGGTAAACAACCTCTCTGCATCTTCCTTGTTCAGGACGGTGTGCAGGAAGGGTTCATCGGCTTCAATAATATAGCGCATCTGCCGCTCAATTCTGGTAATGTCCCGGTCCCGCAAGGGCCGGTCGTAATGAATTTCTCCATACAGGCCATTGCCCAGAGCGTGCTGGATCACCGCATTGCTGCCGGGCATCACTTCCGTAATGGCCTTCATTAAGAGCATGGTAACACTGCGATGATAAATGCGAATGCCTTCCGGCGAGGCCAAATCCACAAAACTCACCTGGCAGGGGGTGTCCAACGGTGTCCATAGATCCTTGAGCCTGTTGTTGATGTTGGCGGCCACAACCGGAATCTGCCGCTCTTCCATGTAATTCTTCAGAAACTCCAGCACCGGTGTACCCTGGGCAATCTCGAAGGTTTGCTCTCCCTCTACTTGAACCTTGATTAAGTTTTCCATTTGTACACCTCCCAAACAATTAGTTAACTAAGTAAAACTATTATATCGAGATTTCACAAATCAGGCTACTATTTCTCGAATATTGTGGTTTTTTAATTGATGTAACCATTTTCCCAGTACCTTCATAGTATGGTAATAAAAGCGAGGTGCTGTATATATGAACAACACATCTTACATGAGGCCTCCTTACCCCAGCTACCCCAACACAACTTACAAGTATTACCCAACCTATATGTATGTTCCTGCCTACGCCTACCCGGAAGCATTGCAACTTATCGTACAGTCCGTAAGCAATGAGAGGGAAGACGAATTGTTTTATAATTACATGGTTAGCATGGCTCCCCCTGATCAAAAAGACATCGTGGCTTCCATCCGGGATGACGAAAGGAAGCACAACAAGATGCTGCGGGAAATATACTGGGAGTTGACCGGACAGGACATACCCCCGGTGCCGGAGACAGCCTTTCAGCCTCCCAGAAGTTATTGTGAAGGCATAACAAATGCCCTTTTTGGGGAACTGGCTGCCGTGGAAAGATACCGTAAAATTTTGTTTGGTTTAGAGTTCTTACCCTACCGGAACATGATAACTGAAATTTATACCGATGAACTGAAGCATGGTTCTAAATGGAACTACTTATTTGCATTAAATTGTCGCTAGTATCAAATCGGCAGGAACTGAACCTGCCGCTTCATTTTGGGTGCTATAAAACAGAATGGTGCCGGTTGTTGAATTCAACCGTCGAATTCAACAACCGGCACCTCTTTTACTTTCAAGCATAATAATTATATACTTTATGATAGTGAAACTAAAAACTGCCTGTTTATTATACAGGCAGTTTACCCTACTTAATAAATAAGGAGACCGTGCACCCACCGTCGAGTAATGGCTTCCGAGCGAACCAACGCAGGTTGCTCAGACCAGGCTGCCTCGCGGCACCCGCAGGGTTTCCCTTAGTGCTGCTTCCGTCAGGACCTGACACGGTTCGAGAGCCTACGCTGCGCAAGACCCGGTCGTCAACGCCCCTTACGCTGACCAGTCCTCACAAACCAAACCCTATGGCAGGAATTCAACCCAGCTACAGCGGATTGCTGGTTCAGGGCACCGCTACCTCCCCGTCTAGCACGGTCATAGACTAACATTTAAAATGGCGGAGAGGGCGGGATTCGAACCCGCGAATGAGTTACCCCATTACATGATTTCCAGTCATGCGCCTTCGACCGGACTCGGCCACCTCTCCAGAGAATTTATTAAGTTATGCTAACAGACTACATGTTAGATTATATTAATTTCTCCCAGGCAAGTCAAGAGCCAATTATAGACAAGCCAGACAAATCTTAAGGCTGAAAAACAAGGGAAAATAAAAGCCCGCCGGGTTAGTATACATTAAATGAACAGTTTAGGCAACCGTTTTTTTGCATGCGGCGAAGGTTGTTATTCGTCCTCCAAAATCCTTCCAATGGATCCGTCTTCCCTGATTAAATTGCGGATCCGGGAATAGGGAATGACAAACTCCGGAATACCGACATAATACGGCGTATATTCATAAAGTTGAAAGCAAATCACCAGGGCATTGTCTGTGAGGTAAAAATCTTCGTTGTCGCTGATGCGATTAAATTTTTTCAAAAACAACGGCCCTTTCTATCCTTATCAGCATATGCCGTAAGACGCCCGGCTGTTCATGATGCCTCCCCGGAAGGAGCTGAACAGAGAAACAAAAAAACCACCTCCGGGAGGTGGCATGGTTTACTGAAGGGTAATTGTAATGGTTGAATCACTGCATTGTTCTTCTATTTGTTGAATCAGTTTAATTTGCTGGGTCATGGCGGCAGTAATGCTCGCCAGTTGATCTTCCAGCGCCGGGTCCTCTTTCTCTGCCAGTTTGTTGGCCAGCTTGGTCTGTTCGGCCTTCAGTTGTTCCAGCACATCCACAGCATGTCTGTGCTGACTGCTCAAGTCTCTTACTGTGGGCATGTCTGTAACGACTTCACCTAGGGCTTTTAACTGGTTTTCTACCGCCCTAGACTGGTGGGCCGGCACTTTAATGCCTACCGTACCGGAGCCGCTGTTTTCCGTATAGGGCACCACAATAGAACCGCCAGCCTTTTGGCTGATGGCACCAATGAACTTCAGCGCCGCTCCGGCATCCTGGACATCCAGTTTTAGGACAACCGTGCGCACGGTCATTCCCTCGCTGGGCTGATAATGGTAGTTTTCAAAAACCAACTGTCTTTCAGACGGACCGGCTGTCTTGGGGGCACCCGCTTTGTCCGCCGGTTTGGTTGTTTCTTTACCTGCCTGGACCGAAGCGTGGGGCTTCTCGCCCTCTACGCCGGGTACCGTATTGTCTGCTGGCTTAGACGGGTTATTTTCCCGGTTTTCCTGCCTGTCCCCGGCTGTTAACTGCTCAACCGAAGCCATCTCCTGGGCGGTGGGCTGAACGGGAATGAATTGATGTCCTTCCTTTTCCCACAGGGCGGTGAGCCCCAGGGTCATGGCCATAACGGCGGCCACAGCAGCGGTCCGGTACCACCCTTTACGGCTGACCCCGTTCACATGTTCAAACCAACTTTTACGCTGGGGTGCCTGTGTCGGCAAAGACAATGTATCAATCTTTTCCATTAACCCGGCCCGGAAGCCGGCTGGAGGAGCTACATCAGGAAGTTCCTGCAGCAGGGAAAGACATGACCGTAGTTCTTCCAATTCAGCGCTGCATGAGGGACAACATGCCAAATGGTCTTGAACTGCTGCATGTTCGGCAGGATCAAGGACTCCGTCCAGGTACGGTGACAGCATCTCCAATGCTTCCTGGCAATGCACGGAACATCCCTCCTTCTATTTCGGTAGACGTACTTCTTGACATAATTGTTCCGACTCTTAGTTATTTTTTCCTGTACAGGTTTTTTAACTTTCTGTCATCATAGCACTTGGCAAAAAATCAAATTCACAAGCGATTAAGAAGTGGTTTGTCTCCTTATTATTTTAGGCCACCGGGGAGTAAACAGAAAGTTGTAATATTCGAATGTTTTGCAAATAACTGGAAGCTTTCCTTGACATAAAAAGGGGCTATAAACGCTAAAATAAATTGGTATACGGTTGCTAAAAGTGCCTTTAGTTTCTCTTTATGTGGCAGAGGGCAAGAAATTGTTCTCTGAAAAACGGTTTTTGTTTTTTAACGTTCTTTGATAATTTTGACACCGATATCGCCCGGGGTGCAAGGCACTGCGATGCCGACGGGTTTGGTGCCCGTGCTCACGCCGGTGTACCTGACCACAAAAGGTCTGCAAGTGGAGCTGGGTCACTACCAACTTAGAAATATTCCTATATGGCAGTGGTTCACCGCCACCCGAGAGGTTGTTTGTGGTTCGGGGAACCACCCTCGCTCCGGAGGGGGTAATGGTGTGGAGTGAGCCTTGTCGGCTGTGGCAAAAAACGCAGTGGGAACCAGAGGCGGGGTAGGCAAGCGCCAAGACCAAGGATTAAATTACTATGTATTTCACAGAGATACCCTACCCAAAACTCAGCCCCGTTATTTGACTAAAGTTGATCAAATTCCTCCTGAAGTAGTGGACAAGCTCATTGATATGTACCAAAAAGACAGACTGACATTAATGCAAATTGCTGAAAAGATGGGTATGGAGTGGTGGACGGTTAAAGAGGTATTTAAAAAGCATGGGATTGAAAGAATCAGTCTTACTGAAAGAGCTAAAATGAAACGAGCCAAAGATTTTGATCTAATATACCGATTACACTTTGTTGAGGAAGTGAGCGTACAAGAAATTTATCAGAAATACGGTTTTTCACCACCCTATGTCAGAAGTGTGCTAAAGGAAGGGCCTGAAACCTATAAATCGAGGTCAGTTCCGATAAAAATGAAGCAAGATAAGAGCGGCAGTTGAGAGTTGATTTATGGTATAATCTTACAAAGGTCATTGGACCATCAGGGAGGATAAAAAAATGTCGGGTGAAACCATAAAAATAGAATTTGAATTACCAAAAGAGTTGTTCTTTAAAGGTCGAGTCATCACGCAAACACTAATCAAAGCTGAGGCTTTGAAAATGCTGGCTGCAACCTTTTATGCGGACGGCAGTCTATCTTTGGGCAAGGCAGCCCAAATAGCCAATGTATCCAAGCAAGATTTCTTGGGCTTTTTGGCAAATCACAATATACCCCTGAACTACGATGTTCATGAGTTAGAGGAAGATTTATCAACAGTTAATAAATCCACATTTATTCAACTGTTTCAACCTATAAGTAACGGAGAATTTTTGAAAAAAGTTCAAGTTTAGGTCTTGACAAATACACTAAGAAATTGACCGTTAGTAAAACCATCCAAATAATGGCTTATGCTCAAATGGAGCAACAGCTTAAACAATGAGAGTTTCAGTACGGCAGTAGGTCTTCAATCTATTAGTGCTTCCCCGCTTTCACGGAAGACAAGGAAAATACCCTCTTCATTAATCCAGTTACTATTTAGCGACATAATACGGCAGGTTGTAAAGGTGGAGTAAAACTACACCTTCGTATCAGACTATTTGAGCAAGGTGCTCTACCGGACTCAGCTGTTATTACACCGGCCAAACCTGGACAAAACACAGATGGATGCCCCGGTTATAGAGGAAAACGATGTCCTAAATGTCTTTGACCGGGGTTATGTAGATTACAAGAAATTGATCAATACTGTGAAAATGGTGCCCGTTTTGTTAGCCGCTTAAAAAGTAATGCTTTATCTTTATTTTCAAGGCTTTGGGGTCTGGAAAAAATGTTGGTTGAAAATCAGATTAAAAAAAGCCCCTGCTGCCTTAAATAATAAAGCACCAGTGAGCCTGATATCATCCTTCGGCAGCCCGGCGGTCATCGCGATCCTGGTGCTCGCATTAGATCCGTGGCTTTGCGTCCCTGTCTTTCGAGCAGGTTTGCCTTTTCGGTAAAAATATTTAACTCTTCTGCCCTAAGTGAACCTTTTATATCTGTTATATACCATTTACTACCATAAATATGTTGGGTTCTGTCGTACTAGAAACTATTGCCTAAAACAAATGTATACCCTTTTGATTCCTTAAGCCGGAATCCCCCTTTTGGAAACACGATTTTAATACTTATCCAGAGTATCAACATAACAAACTAACCAGCTAATTTGATCCAGCGTGACAGTTCACGCAGAGCCTGGCTGAGTAGCCGGTACAATTTCTCCTCCGTCCGGCCAATTACCGGTCCAGCTCAGCTACTCGGAGGCCTGTTACAAACCGCCGTACGACGTTTGCTCGCTCTAAAGGCTTGAGCGTCAGGAGACTTGTAACAGTTCTTGTTAATGGCGCCTTCTGCTAACTTTTTACATTCATAGTCTCCGGTTGTGCATTAGCTTGCCTGGTTATTCTATTTCTTTCGTAGTAAAGGAGAGGTTATCACTCGATACCTCTTTCTTACGGTGATTTTAACGCATTTGCTAAAACCTTCAGCACTATATCAGGTCGAAAAGGTTTTACTATAAAATCTTTAGCTCCTGCTTCATAAGCCTCCATGACAAAGGCTTTTTGACCCATGGAACTACAAATAATGATTCGAGCATCACTGTCGTATTTTCTAATCTCTTTTAAAGCAGTAAGGCCATCCATATCTGGCATGGTAATATCCATGGTTACTATGTCCGGGTTAAGTTCTTTATACTTTTTGATTGCCTCAAGTCCATTTTTTGCTTCCCCAGCAATTACATAATTGCTATCCTTAGATATTACATTCTTCAAGACATTTCTCATAAAAGAAGAATCGTCAACTATTAAAACGCGATATACCATTCAACTTTCCCTTTCCGAAGAAGTTTTGTAAACATGGAAAATCATCCGTCCCAGGAATCATAAGCAAAACCTGCAGATTACAATCAATATATAGAGGTTTATAGAATTGTTTCCCCGTTGTTGGTAATGCTTTCATGAAACTTTAGACAGGAAGCCCTTACAAATAGAAAAGATAAAAAAAGCATCTCCTTCGGCAACCGGCTGCCATAGCTCCATAATAAAGCCTTAGGCCCTTGGTTTTGTGCCCCTACCTTTCGATAGGTTTACCTTTACCGGTTTATGCTTGAAATAAACTTAAAATCCCTACTCACTACTGTTCTATCTTTACTGGTTTTTACTAGAGGTGATTTTATGACTGGCTTTGGATAAATTAGTTCTTATTTCTTGCATAAATCTTTCACCCAATACCCCGGTCATAACGTTATGATATAGGTCAATATTGCTTTTAACAGCTTCCACTCCCATGTTCATCATAAATTTCTTGATTTGTTCCGGTGGACAAGGGATATTTTCAGTAATTGTACTTCGCCCTAAATCAGTTAAATAAACCCGAGACCCTTTTCCTTTTTCTAAGGCTTGCAAAGTAATTAACTTCTTTCAAGTAAACGGTCAATAAAATTCATTGCTGTAGAGATATGCCATGACCCTGCTTTAGCGATTCAAGAAATTAATAAACCTTCGTTATGTGAATACGCCGAGCCAGATTGTGCATTTTGACCGTTGTGATTGTGCACCCAGACCGTTTGAATTGGGCATAGCTTCCGCACTAATTGTGCACTCATGATCCGCTTGTAAAAACGTTCTGTATAATGG
>JBFMCH010000026.1:0-3933 GCA_040754595.1 Bacillota bacterium | reverse complement strand
GGCAGCGGTAAATCCTACTCATTTGTCCTGGGCAACATGATTGCGGCCGTAGCAGACGGTCAAAGCATGGTGGTTATAGACCCCAAGGGAGAACTGGCAGAAATTATGTCTGCCTGGCTAGCAGCAATGGGCTATGAAGTAAAAATTTTCAACTTAAATACCCCTGCCTGCAGTCACCGCTGGAATCCCATTCTGGAAAGCAGTGACGACGCAGAAGTGGCAGAAATGACCTCATGCTTTATTAATAATGCGGCCAAAGATTATTCTGGCTATTTTGTGGCAAAAGAAATCCAGCTTTTAGAAGCCCTGGTGGGCCTCCTAAAGGGCGATTTTCCGGAAGAGCAAAGACACATGCGAACTGTGATGAGCCTTACATCATGGGATAAAGAACAGCTTAATTATCGTTTTAAAGAAGCCTACCAGACGGGCAAAATTAGCGCTACCATCTACGAACGCTGGCGGGGCACCGCATCAGCTAACTTTGAACACGCAGTTTCCGGCCTTTCGGCAAAACTTAAAGTGCTTACCACTGAACCACTGGCAGCCCTGTTATCACAGCAGGAAATAGAACTAAGTGATGTGGGTAAAAAAAAGACAGCACTTTTTTGTGTACTACCGGTCAGAGGAGAAAACAGAGTATTAAAACCCATCCTCTCAACCTTCTACATGTTTTTATTTAAGCGACTGTATCAACTGGCAGACAGCAACAACCGTAAACTGCCGGTACCGGTGCGTATGCTTTTAGACGAATTTGCCAACATCGGCCAAATACCAGGCTTTTCAGAAATTATTTCAACAGCACGCAGTTTAGGTATTCACATTCAATTTATCCTCCAGGGCCGCAGCCAGTTGGACGATGTATACGGCAGAGAAGAAGCAAAAAACATTTTAGCTAACTGCCCAACCCTTCTGCTATTGGGAGTTACCCCCGGGGATCTTGAAACAGCAGAAATGTTCTCGCGGATACTGGGGAAAGTTGCGGTATACGGCAAATTTGAGAGTGAAGACGTGACCGTACCGGTTGCTCACCACCTTCAGTTAAGCAAAAAGACCAAAAAGGTCATCGAAAGATCCCTGATGACCCCGGATGAAATAGCCAGAATGCACCCGCTGGACTGCTTGGCACTGATACAGTGGTGCTACCCTTTATACCTTAAAAAAGTGGGCTGGGATAGATTGCCCCAAGCTAAAGAGATAAAAGAATTGGGAGAACTGCCCATCAGTTCAATAGTGCCGCCAAGACCATTTACAGTCAGCTTACCGAACATCAGTCATATTGACACTAATAATCAGTCTCAAAAAAATTCTAGTACAAAAAATTCCCATAAGTACACCGTTAATTTTAACAACCACAACCAGTGGTAAAAAATTAACCAAAAACTGATTTAAATGGGTATTCGAATTCTATAGAATCCGAATACCCCAAAAAATAAAGGGGGAAATTTATAATGAAAACTCTATTACCGCCTGAAAGAAACTTTAAACGGGAAACAGATCATTGGAACCTACTTTACGATGCCAGGGACCGCAACACTATAATGACAGCCACAGTAATTGCCACTAGAAGACATGAAACCCTGGAAGGACTGGCTTGGGAACTGGAGTTTGATGGTTTTCCCAATGTCCGGGGACTGGTGCCGGCAAGCGAAACAGGGCTTCCTAACAATAAGATGATGAACTTTTTCGTGGGTAAGCAAATTAATGTTCGGATCAAAGGTATTGACAGGAAAAACGAAATTATGGCCTGCACCAGAAAAGAATTGGTTGAAGAAAGCCGGGCCAGACTCTTACACAGAGTAGAAGAAGGGATGGAATTTGATGCGCAAGTTGTATTTGTCTCGGAAATCTGGCTTGGAGTTGATATAGGCGGCGGACTGGTTTATGGTTTTAACTTATCTGAAGCCAGAGTATCACGTTCACTAGATTTAGATGAGTTATACCGGGAAGGCCAGTTTATTAAAGCCAGGGTAGATAGAGTAAATAAAATATCCGGTGAAATTGATATATCATTAATTGACCCCTGGGAGAATATCAAGTACAACATTGGGGACACAGTAACCGGTACGATTATTAAGTTTGGTAATTATAATATGTTTCTTGAAGTTAAGCCCGGGGTAGTCGGCATAGCTCCTTACCCGATAATGTCGAAACCGAGATTAGGAGATAAGTTAGTATGTAAGGTTGAATTAGTTGATAAAATTGGAAGATTATTACGATTATCATTATTTGACCCGGAATTAATCAGGGGGAGAAGAAAAAACCGTAATTACTGGCAGAAGAAAAAAGCTGAAAAATCAAGTAAATTAACCCTAGTTCAACCGAACCCGGAACCTAAAAGAGAAGAAAAATAGTGGCTGTCATTAAATCCCCGGACACCATTTGTCCGGGGATTTTCCAAAATTAATGTTAATTTGAGGTGAAGCAGTATGCTATGTAATTATGACACGGACTATTTTATGGAATCAATTGAATCTACTCAAGGTCGAAGATATAATATTGGCTTTGAAGAACCTTTTGTTGGCCGGAATATATCAAAAGATGATGTGGGCGGATATTTTAAAACACTTACACTGACAGAGGAACACAAGTCTATACTCCAATTTATTAATTGGTTTCAGATAGCTGACACGGATATGATTATCAGTTACATCGGTATAAAGTTCAGCCAATTCCTAAAACTCAAAGAAATTTGTTTATTAACAGGCTTAATTTTTGAAAATCGCATAAAAACTAAAGATAAAGAATTTATCTGGTACATGATAGATACAGGCGGAGTCTATGCCCTTGAAGATATGGGGGAGAAATATAATTCATTGCCATTTACCCTTTCCTTAGAACAAAAATACAAGCATTACCTCAAAGCGCAGTTTGTTTTTGATATACAGGAACTATTTGATATGATAGGTTGCTATAAAGTAAAAGAAAACCAGAACGGTCAGGTTTATAATGTAGAACTTCTGGAAGATGCCAGACTTTCCGAAATACCTAACTACAGGTTCACAATATTCTTGGTAAACAGAAAAACATTGGATGTACTAAATATCAATAAATATGCAAAAGACCTGGCTAAGCAGCTTAATTGCAATGGAAATAAGTTTTATGACATAAGTAATAAACAATTTTTAGAAATTATGGATTGATTTTTGGGTTGATATTTGATATTTTTAAATTGGTTAAGTAAAACAAATGGTATAGCTGTCCACTGCGTGGAAAAACGGCTATACCGGGAAGACCGGCCACTAATAATAACAGCGTTATTATTAGTCTTCCAAAGTCAAAACCACTAAACTGCGTTTAGTGGTTTTGATAGACAACTATGGTGTTAAGGCATAAAAACTCGGTTTTTGTGCATTTTCACAGAAAGTAGTTGTCAAAACAAAACTCGGTGAGTGGCCACACTGGGGGAGAATCTACTGTTAACGCCCCTTTAACAGTCAGATGAGTCTGATTTACAGTATTAAGCTAAACCAGACATAGGGATTCCGAGACCGCGCAGAAATGCAGCATCAGGCAAGTGGGATTTGCCAGGGGTGATGCCAGGTTGAGGAATGGAACGTCCCTGCTCACTGTGTAGGGTGTTTTGGGTTTTAACCGCCACAGTGCTAAGAGGAAGCAGAAACCTAACCCCCGTGCAGGGTATTTTGGGTTTTCACCGCCACGGGACTGAGCAAGTAGAAACCTAACCCCCGGTAAGTGTGTAGCCCGCACACCCGGGACTGAGGCGGCGGCAACGCAGGGTGAAAATGCAGGGGTTGGTACGTCCGGGTGTGCCCCGCATTGGATAGAAAACTGGACGAGATCATGTACTACATCGGTCTATGTACGGGAGAAAGCAGGGGTTTTGACCGACTAGCTTAAAAACCGCTGCACGGGGAAATGTGCGCCAATAAATGGCGTTCGGAAGAAAAATGGATTATGTACGCTTACCGGCGT
>JBFMCH010000025.1:0-34730 GCA_040754595.1 Bacillota bacterium | reverse complement strand
CAAGGCCTTAATAAACAATTGGATGTGGGTCGGAATATGCTCCAGGGAAAAGAAGGTACCGCATAAGAAAATCATGGGGGTGATGATAAAACTGTTGAACCTGACCATATCCGGGTGGGATTGTACTTTGAGGGCCACCAGAAAGCCCAGGCTGGCAAACACCAGGCAATTCAGGAAGGCCAGCAGCAGAAAGAGCCCGCTCAGCCGGAAGTTTGCTCCAAAGACAAAGGCCACGGCCAGAAGGATCAGGCCCACATACAACCCCCTGAGGGCTCCGGCCAGGATTTTACCTGCGGCAAAGGAGAACAGGGTGATGGGTGATACAAGATATTCTTCCAGCGTCCTGTCGTACAGCCGGGCAATGGAAAGGGGAGTGGATACTGCGTTGAAGCTGGCATTCATGGTGCTGAGGGCCAGAATACCGGGCACAATGAAATCCACATAGGTTACCCCGGCCATATTGACGGCCCGCCCAAGGCCCCAGCCAAAGGCAGTCAGGTAAAGCAGCGGTGCCACCAGTGAACTGCCTGTGATGGACCATATTCTATTTTTAAAGAATAAATATTCCCGCCACAACACCGCCAGCATGCCGTTCAATTTAATTCCACGCTTTCTTCGGTCATCTTGACAAATACATCCTCCAGGGAAGTCTGCCGGATGGTGAATTCCTTTGTCAGGCCGGAGGCAAAAACCAGGGCCTCCGCTTGCTCCCTGAAAAAATACAGCCTGGTCCGGTCCTCTAAAAAGGCCACCACCACCGGCCCCACCCTGTCCCGAAGCTGCTCCATACTGCCCGTCATGATTAACCTGCCCTTTTTCAGCAGGCCAATCCTGGAGCAGAGGTGTTCCGCTTCCTCCAGGTAATGGGTGGTCAACAGGATGGTGATGCCCCGGGCATGCAAAGACTTGATTAAATCCCAGACCCGGCGGCGGGAGAAAACGTCCAGTCCCACCGTCGGTTCATCCAACAGCAGCAGCCGGGGATTGTGCATGAGCGCCCGGGCGATCAACACCTTACGCTTCATGCCGCCGGACAGGGTGTTGGCCGGGGCGTGTTTTTCCTCTTTCAGCTCTGTGAATTCCAGCAATTCATCAATTCGCCGGTTGATCTCATCCCTTCTCATGTTATACAGCATCCCGTGCAGCCGTAAGTTTTCCTCAACGGTCAGTTCCGGTTCCAGGTTAATATGCTGGGGGACCAACCCCATTTGCGCCTTGTAGGCGGTGTTGTTTCGGCTCACCGGATGGCCGTTCAGGGTGATCTGACCCGCAGAGGGGGCGGTCAGGGCGGTAATCATCCGAATGATGGTTGTTTTACCGGCCCCGTTGGGACCCAGCAGGCCAAAGAATTCACCCGGCTTTATATGCAAGCTTACATGATCAACCGCCACTTTGCTGCCGTGCAGTTTCGATACACGGTCCAGTACAATCATCTGATCACATCCCGGTGGGTCGTTTTCTGGCCAGTATGGTAGATAGATAAACCGACTTCAAATTTGACGGGTCATTGATATCCGTCTGAACGGATTCATCCGGGTGCCCGCATTTGCTCACCATCACCGCGTGCTGGGAGAGGCCCTGCAAGTGCATTTGTTCTATCAGCTCGGAAGTATTCCTGGATACTTTCATCAAAACCACATTGTCCGAAACGGCCATGGCCTGGCTTAATTTGTCCCGCCCACAGGTGGCGGGGATAATGGTCAGGATATCGTCTCCTTCCGCCAGGGGAAAGCCCGCCCGGCTGGCCGCGGCGCAAAAGGAGGTAATCCCCGGAACGGTTTCAATGGTTACCGGGTGTTTGGCCAGCAACCGTAGGACATAGATATAGGTGCTGTAAAGCATTGGGTCTCCCAGGGTGAGAAAAGCCACCCGCTTACCCTGCTCCAATAAAGAGAGAATGAATTCCTTATTATTTTCCCAGGCCTTGTTCAATTGGTTCTCATCATCGGTCATGGGAAATATTAATTCCAGAATCTCCGCGTCACCCCGCAAATGGGGGCGGGCAATGCTTAAGGCGGTGCTGTTAACCTTGTTACCGGTGCGCGGAGCGACCACCACATCAATGTCTTTTAATAGGTTCACCGCTTTTAACGTAATGAGTTCCGGGTCACCGGGGCCCACACCAATTCCATATAAAATTCCTTTCACTGCAACCTCCGTCACTTCATTAAAATTGGTCCACTTTTATTAAAAGATTTTACCACCCTGGTATTAAAAAATCATTAAAAGAAGATAACGAATTAGTGATCGATCTAGTCCTCCTGCAATAACTTAATATCTTAAGTACCAGGTGCCGAGTTACGAATTAGTGATCGTCCAGATTTGCAAAGGCCCGCTGCAAATGTTGGATATAGAATTCTACAATTTTTTCATTATCCAAAAGACCCCTAAGATCGACGGCAACTCTGTAGGCGGTTGACAGTTCGTTTTTCCAGGAATCCGGTTCCTCTCCGGCCAAATCGTTGATGGCATGGTCACCGGCGATGTTCATAAAGGGCATGATGGTTACCTGGTGCATCTTTTTTCGTGATAAGTCCGTTTTTACCTCAGACAGTGACGGGTAACCCTCTACCGTTCCCAGGAAGGCATTGCCATAGGTTTGCCGGAGCATGTCGTTGAGACAGCCGTAAGAAGTGAAGGTATGGTGACCGCTGCCGTGGCCCACCAGGACCAGGGCGTGGTCCTGGTCAGCAGGCACCCAGACCTTTAAGGCCTGAACAACCGCCCGGTAATCATCCGGGTTATAAAGCAGGGGTGTTCCCAGGGACAGCTTGAGAAAACCAAATTTTCCGATCTTGCTTTGAAAGTGTTTCCCGGCAGAGCCCTGGAAGCGGGCCATGTTATCCACCACATTGACCAGATCGTAAAATTCCTGCCCCGGTAAGATATGAACCGATTGAACGGCCACCCTGGTATAGCCCTCGTCCTGCAGCTTGGCCAGGGCGGTGATGGGACTGTCCACCACCTTGCCCCTTTGGGCTAAAGCGGCACGAATGGTTTTGGCGGTATAGGACCAGCGCAACTCAATGCCGGGAAAGGCATCTCTGACCCTGTTTTCCAGGTTCTTAAAGGATTCCGCAGCCTTTGTCACATTAGTGCCAAAGGTCACCAGCAGGATTGCCTTATCTTTGCTCATAAGTTATAACCACCTTTACAAAAAATAAAAAACCTTAACCCGGCAAGCGTTAAGGTTAAAGGTCAAAAGGCATAAAGAGACCCTATGCTAACTGCTTGCCTCTCTTCGGGAGGTCTCAGTTACGTGTTTGGCAGGTCTCCTGACTCGGACTTTTACGTTCGTTTCTGCCTTCCCGGGATCTCCAGTGGCATGGATGAAACCAACAAACCCTTCACAGTGGCCGGACCGTCCGGGATTTTCACCCGGTTCCCTATTAAACCCCGCAGGGTACCAAACACTCAATGGATTCATTTCCAGTGCCATGATACCATCTTTATGGCATAGTGTCCATAAAAATCCAACTGCCTTCCCTTGCAGCCGGTGACCCTTTGGTTTATAGAAATGATCAGAAATTATGTAATGAAAATATTGCCAGGGGAACGATGAGCCGGTAAAATATTCTTAAATTGAATCTTTCTCACAGGTGCCCTGCGGGGAGAATAGGGAATCGGGTGCAAATCCCGAGCGGTCCCGCCACTGTAAACGGTAAGCCTGATACCTGTAACAGCCACTGACCGGCAGGTTGGGAAGGCGATGTCAAGGCCATGACCCGTGAGCCAGGAGACCTGCCTGTGGAAAGCGGATAGGTTTTGAGGATGATGGCAAAGTTCTCAGCCCTTTTGGGCTGGGATTTTTTATTTTTTATACAGGAGGTTATCAATGGAATTACTCAATCAAACACTGGCAAAGATTCTGCCCCCGGATCGGGCAAGTGAACAGCAGGCGCAGCAGAGGTTGGACAACCTCACGAAACCCCCGGGCAGCCTGGGTGTGTTGGAGGACATTGCCCGGCGGCTGGCCGGCATCCAAAGAAGGCCTCGACCGGAACTGCCCCGGGAAAAAGTTTCTCTGGTATTAGCCGGCGACCACGGGGTGGTGGCCGAGGGAATCAGCGCTTTTCCCCAGGAGGTAACCCCCCAGATGGTACTGAATTTCCTGCGTGGCGGAGCGGCCATTAATGTACTGGCCCGCCAGGCGGGCGCCAGGGTTATCGTGGCGGATATCGGTGTGGCCGGCCCTCCTATGGAACAGGAGGGACTGATTGCCTGCCGGGTTAAATCCGGTACGGATAATTTTGTACTGGGTCCCGCCATGAGCAGGCAGGAAGCTGTAAAAGCAGTGGAAACGGGGATTGACCTGCTACATCAGCAGGTCAAAGAACGGCCGGCACTGGTAGGCATCGGAGAAATGGGCATCGGCAACACCACACCCAGTACAGCCATTTTAGCCGCTTTCAGCGGGCTGCCCGCCGAGCGGTTGACCGGGCGGGGAACGGGGATTGATGAGGCCCGGCGGCGGCATAAAGCATCTGTGGTGGCCCGGGCTTTGCAGGTGAACCGGCCGGATGCCGGAGACGGGCTGGACGTGCTGGCCAAAGTGGGGGGCCTGGAAATTGCAGGCATGGCCGGTATACTTTTAGCCTGCGCTGCCGAGGGCATCCCGGTGGTTCTGGATGGCTTTATCTCCGGAGCAGCAGCCCTGGTGGCCCACTCCCTGGCCCCCCTCAGCAAGGAGTACATGCTGGCTTCCCATCTTTCCCAGGAGCCCGGCCATGCCATCATGTTGGAGATGTTAGGTTTAAAACCCATCCTGCATATGGAAATGAGATTGGGTGAAGGCACCGGGGCGGCCCTGGTCTTCCCGATCATTGAGTCGGCCGTTCGCATCCTCAACGAAATGGCCACCTTTGCCGAGGCAGGTGTCAGCCAGGGTGAATAAAAAAACGAACCCGAGGATCAATCTTGCCTCGGGTTTGTTTTTTAAAAATTATAGAGTACATTTATCTGCAACTCTCAGTAAGTAAAGCTTTTTCAAATACCTTTTCAGGGAGACATTCACAATAAAGAGACTTACCGAAATTACTATGGCCAATAAATAATCTCTCATCATCTCACCTCTATAGAAACAGAGTCTACCTATCCGGTTATAACCCGTTAATTTTTCAATTTATTGCATGTCTTGAAGAAGAAAGGTACTAAAAATTGCTGTCCTTTATATGCTGAATAAAAGGGGGTGATAGGATGCTGTCTCCCAGTTTGGAAGATTATCTGGAGGAAATTTACAGGCTGAGTCAGAGCGGTGAAGCGGTGCGGGTTACGGATATTGCTGCCTGCTTGAACGTCAGCTTGCCTTCGGTTACCAGGGCCCTGCAGAAGTTAAACGAAAGCCGGCATATTCATTACCGCCCCTACAAAGATATCGTTTTAACGGAAAAGGGCAAGCAGTTGGGCCATTTTTTAGTAGAAAGAAACAGAATCATACGTGAATTTTTGCGTTTAATCGGTTCCCAGTGCGATGTGGCGGCGGAAGCCGAGGCGATGGAACATTATCTTTCTCTGCCAACTCTGACAGCCATTATCAATTTTGTTAAATTTACGGAACAGCACCCTTCCTGGCTGGATGACTTTAAAACCTACTGTCGGAAAGAAGACGACAAAACAAAAGGGCCGAGCTGATCCCCCCTGCCGGTACGATTAAACCCATCCCAGGAGTCTCGCAGTTTGGGCCATCATAAAGCAGACCATGCAGGCAATACCCAGGGGTATTAAAGCTGCCAGAGAAGTCCACTTAACACTTCCTGATTCCCGCCAGATGGTCCAGAGGGTGGTACCACAGGGGTAGTGCAGCAGGGAAAACAACATCATACAAACAGCGGTTAACCACGTCCAACTGTGCTGTACCACGAAAAGGTGGTACAGATCCTGCAAACTCTCCAATTCGGCCATGTTGCCGGTGGCCAGGTAACCCATAATCAGGATGGGCAGCACAATCTCGTTGGCAGGAAGTCCTAAAATAAAGGCCATTAGAATAAAACCGTCCAAACCTATTAGTTGGGCGAAAGGGTTTAGCCAGTTAGCACAATGAGCAAAAATACTCAAATCTCCCACATGGATATTGGCCAGCAGCCAAATAACCGCACCGGCAGGAGCTGCCACACATACAGCTCGACCCAGAACAAACAAGGTCCGGTCGAAGATTGAACGAACAATGACCTTACCTACTTGAGGTTTCCGGTAAGGAGGAAGCTCCAGGGTGAAAGAAGAGGGAACCCCTTTAAGCAAGGTTTTGGACAGAATCCAGGAAACTGCCAGCGTTGCTGCGATCCCAAGCAAAACAATCCCTACCACAACGGCTGTGGCCCCCAGGGTATTCCCCAGTCCAAAAACCAGGAGTCCGGCCAATGCAATGAGGGTGGGAAAACGCCCGTTACAGGGTACAAAGTTGTTGGTCAACATAGCAATCAAACGTTCCCGGGGGGATTCAATGATTCTGCATGCAACAATACCTGCGGCGTTACAGCCAAACCCCATGCTCATGGTAAGGGCCTGCTTTCCATGGGCGCCGGCACATTTAAAAAAACGATCCAGGTTAAAAGCAATTCTTGGCAGATATCCCAGATCTTCCAGTAAGGTAAAGCAGGGGAAAAAAATGGCCATTGGCGGAAGCATTACGGAAACCACCCAGGCCAGGCAGCGATACATTCCTTCCACAAAAAAACCGTTTACCCAGGACGGTGCCTGCAGCCAGTGAAAGAGATCCGTCAGGCGTTCCTGGCCCCAGAAAAGTACTGAAGCGATGACCTGCGAAGGATAGTTTGCACCGGCGACAGTAAGCCAGAATACGACCCCCAGTAACAACAGCATGGATGGAAATCCCCAAACCCTGGAGGTTAGGATATCATCTAATTTTTTATCCCAATCAACCCGTGGTTTTTTCTCCTGGGTAACAACCCTTTGCGTGATTTCTTCCGCTCTATGGTAAATTTTGCTTACAACGGAATCATTTATTTTTAACGAGCCGTTTGGGTTTAGATTGTTCACTTCCCTTAAAATATGATCCAGGCCGTTAAAAAGAGACGTCTGTCTCATACAAGAATTTCACCCCCTACCATGGCCCCGACACGCGTTCCTTTTGCCAGGCATTTTTTGAGGGAATTGATGACGGTTTGATCTCTATCTAACAATCTTAAGGCCAACCACCGGCTGTTAAATTGCTCTCCTACCAATTCTTTTATTGTGGGTTCCAGCTTAGTGATGCACTGCTCTATAACCTCATCATAATTCACAATGCACGGAGTCGTTTTTATTGTGCCGTCGGCTATCCTGGCAACTGTCTGGAGTAATGTTTCAAGGCCCATTCCATCCCGGGCTGCGGTGGCCACCACCGGTACTCCCAGTTCGGCAGACAGGGAATAAATATCCACTTCTATGTTTTTCCTTTTTGCTTCGTCCATTAAATTTACGCAAACAACCACTCTGGCGGTAATTTCGAGGACCTGCAGGACAAGGTTAAGATTTCTCTCTAAACAAGTGGCATCCACAACCACAATGGTTGCATCGGGTTTGCCAAAACAGAGATAATCCCTGGCTACCTGCTCTTCCGTCGAATGGGCTAAAAGAGAATAGGTTCCGGGCAGGTCAATCAGGTTATAAACCAGTCCCTGAAAAACATATTTACCCTCGGCCCGCAGGACGGTTTTTCCCGGCCAGTTACCGGTATGCTGATTTAAACCGGTCAAGGCATTAAACAGCGTACTCTTGCCGGTATTTGGATTGCCTGCCAGGGCAATCACATATTGAGCCTCCGGAGAAGAACGATTTAGAAAAACTTCTTTGTTTACCCCGCTACCACAGGACTGGTACGTTAACCCCATGAACTAATCCCCCTTAAAGTTCACTAGTATTTTTGATCCCTCTTCCTGTCGGAAGGCAATCACAGCTCCGCGAATTTTATAAGCCTTGGGGTCCCCGGCAGGACTAATGCGAAGGGCTTCCACCCGGGTTCCCGGCACCAGTCCCAGGTCCATCATCCTCCGCCGGGTAATTCCCTCGGCCTCAATGGAATTAATAACGGCTGCTTTCCCCACCGGTAAGTCACAAAGGGAAATGATATTTTCCCCTGAAAAAACTCCCCGGTTATTCTGCATACTCAACTCCCCCCAACAAGTTAGATGTGTTTAACAAAATTAGCCCCGACTAACAATAAGCCAAAGGAAACAATGTGCAGTAATTTGTGAATTGACGGTATCTGTGGGCTTTACAAACGGCAGATAGTTAGATGAAACTAAGTCAGGCCGGTTCTACCATCATGCTATGATGGGCGGTCTCCCTTTGTTACAGAAATTCGCCGTGGCAAAAGAAAAGGAAATATCCGCCATTTGTTCCACGGTATTGCCGAAAATTGCTAAGGTAAAGTACAATTTAAGAGGAAATGTAAAAAAGAGGTGGCAATGTGAAGAAACTTATTCTTTGGCTGGCAGCCATTTTACTTTTACTTTTAACCGGACAAGCCTGTTTTGCTAACGAAACAACTGCAGCGGGCGGTATGGATGCAGGCAAGGAAATTATCGTGCGGGCCAAGATCCTGGAAATGACCGAAGGGAAGGACAATGTTCCCGACCTGGAAGGCTGGATTCAGGGGAAAGAACAGCTGGTGACGGCCAGAGTGCTCAGTGGTGTTTATAAGGGGCAGGAAGTGAGCTTTTTCCATGTGGTGCCGGACCAGCCCGGCATGGCGGTGATTGTCAAGCCCGGGGATGAAGTGATTTTATCGGTGGAGGTTGAGGGAAACAAGATTACCAATGCCTTTATTTCCGACCATGCCCGGGACAAAAAAATGTATTTGCTGGCCGGCTTTTTTGCCCTGCTGATGGTTGTCATCGGGGGGATCAAAGGAGCCAAATCGGTTCTGTCACTGGTTTTAACGGGGGTGGGGATCTTTTATGTGCTGCTCCCCCTCATGTTTAAGGGACATAGTCCCCTTTTTATGACGGTGTTGGTGGCTGCTGTGATGACCACCGTCACCATGGTGCTGGTCCACGGCTTTAACCGCAAAACCCTGGCCGGGGTTATCGGCACCACCTGCGGTGTCATAGCCGCAGGGTTTTTGGCCATGCTGGTAGGCACGGCAGCTAAACTCACCGGTTTTAGCAGTGAGGAAATGCAGATGCTGTTGTATATCCCGCAGCAGGTTAAATTTGACTTCCAGGGTTTGTTGTTTGCCGGCATGATTATCGGTGCCCTGGGGGCGGTGATGGATGTGGCCATTTCCATCGCCTCTGCGGTGGAGGAAGTAAAGAGGGCCAACCCCTCCCTGGATACCCGGGCCTTAATCCGGGCAGGGATCAATGTGGGTAGAGATGTCATGGGCACCATGGCCAACACCCTGATCCTGGCTTACACCGGTGGGGCCATCCCGTTAATCCTCATCTTCATGGCCTACGAAATGCCTTTTTTAAAAGTCATTAACCTTGACTTGATCGCCACGGAAATTGTCCGGGCCTTAACCGGCAGTATTGGTTTGATCCTGGCCATTCCCGTCACGGCTCTGGCCGCCGGCCTGCTGTTTACCCGTGGCAAGTCTTCCTCGAATGCAGTCGTTAAGGAACCGGAGCATCCCAAGGGCATGTAATGAAAAAACCCTGTGCCGTTGAGCCGGCCACAGGGTTTTTTGTACTATCTTATGGTTGAGCTGCGGGTTCTCTTTCCCAGGTAGATATAGACAATTACAGCAATGGTCATGAGAAGCACACTCATCACCTGGGCGGCCCGCAGGGGGCCGATCATCAGGCTGTCGGTGCGTAGCCCCTCAATAAAGAATCTTCCCAGGGAATAGAGGGCCAGGTAGATCATAAACAACTGCCCCTCGGCCTGTTGTTTTCTTCTTCTGACCAGTAAGATCACAAACACCAGCAGGTTCCAGAGTGATTCGTATAGGAAAGTGGGGTGACGGTAGGCCCCGTCGATATACATGGCCCAGGGCAAATCTGTGGGGTAGCCGTAGGCCTCCTGATTGAAAAAATTGCCCCAGCGGCCGATGGCCTGCCCCAGGGGGAAGCTGGGAGCCACGATATCAGCAATCTGCCAGAACCTTAATTCCCGGACGCGGGTAAAAATGTATCCACAGAGGATGGCTGTCAGCAGCCCCCCGTGGATGGCCAGCCCGCCGTGCCAGATTTTGGGTATTTCTGCGAGGTTTTGACCGAAGTAGTCCCACTCCATAATTACATAATAAATACGGGCCCCTAGCCAGGAAAGCGGGGCGCAGATTAATACCATATCAATGATGTCGTCTTCTTTTACCCCCACCCGCCGGGCTTCTCGCAGGGCCAGCCAGGTTCCCAGCAGCACCGCCACCATCATCAATACCCCGTACCAGCGGACGGTGATGGGACCCCAGGTAAAAATATACGGGCTGATCTCTAAAGCAGTCAAATTTGTCACCTTTCTTTCACAGGATACCCTGTCTTTTATTTTAACCGCCAGAGTACTATTTTCTCAAGGAAATTACATTTAAATTCCGGTAAATACACGCAGCCGAAAGACAGGCTTGATTTCTTTCCTTGTATTCCCAGGAACGTTATACTATAATTTCTCTGACCCCTGTTGGGGTTAGAAGATAGGATGCAGGAGCAAGTATGAAAACACCCAGATTGGTAATCGCGGGAACCCATAGCGGGGTTGGCAAAACCACTTTAACGCTGGGATTGCTGGCTGCCCTGCGCCGGAGAGGACTCCGGGTGCAGCCCTTTAAAGTGGGGCCGGATTATATAGACCCGGGTTTGCACAGGGTGGCAGCCGGGCAAACTTCCCATAACCTGGACAGCTGGATGGGTTCCCCGGAGGAAGTCCGACAGCTTTTTCTCAAGCGGGCACCGGAAAATGATTTATCCATTGTGGAGGGGGTCATGGGGTTGTTTGACGGGGCCAGGGGACAGGGAGAAACCGGCAGCACCGCCCAGGTGGCGAAACTGTTACGGGCACCGGTGGTGTTAATTTTCTCGGCCAAAGGTTTGGCCCGCAGTGCAGCGGCCCTGCTGAACGGTTACCGGACCTATGACCCTGATCTGAATATTTGCGGCGTTATTGCCAACGGCGTCAGCAGTGAACGGCACCGGCAGATCATCCGGGAAACCGTTGAAGGGGAATTGGGGATCCCCCTGCTGGGAGCCATGGATAACCGGCAGGAAATTGTCATGCCCCAGCGTCACCTGGGCCTGCTGCCCGCTGCGGAAAATAATGATTTGCACAATGTCCTGACTAAGTTAGCGACCTTGGTTGAAGAGCAAATTGATCTTGAGGCCCTGTTGAAGTTTGCCCGGCAGGCGCCGGACCTGGAAGCGGGCGCTGCCCCGCCTGTTGCCGGGCCCTTCGCCGGGGTTCGCCTGGCCGTGGCCAGAGATGAGGCCTTTAACTTCTATTACCAGGACAGTTTGGACTTTCTGACAGAACTGGGGGCGGCCATACAATACTTCAGCCCCCTGAAGGACAGGACTCTACCCGGAGATATTGACGGGATTTATATCGGCGGCGGTTTTCCGGAACAATTTTTACCCGCTTTGGCTGCCAACCAGTCAATGAAGGAGCAGATACGTTTTGCCTGCAGAAACGGTATGCCCGTTTATGCGGAATGCGGCGGGTTGATGTATCTGTGCCAAAGCATCTGCACCCTGTCGGGTGAGCAGTTCTCCGGTGTAGGACTGGTGCCGGCCAGGGTACAGATGGGGAACCGGCTGGCTGCCCTGGGGTATGTCAGGGCCAGACCGGTTCAACCCGGCATTCTGGGAGGACCGGGGATGGAGCTCAAAGGACACGAGTTTCACTGGTCCACCATGGAGGATTTGGCGGAGCAAGCCCCGGCCTACAGTCTTAGCGGGGGAAGGGGCAGGGAGGGCCGTACCGAAGGCTATGTGAAGGATAATTTATTGGCCTCCTACGTGCACCTGCATTTCAGGTACAACCAGGAGGCTGCCCGGAATTTTCTTGCTGCCTGTGCAAATTATAAAGGGTGCGGTAGAAGAATAAATGAATGGTAACAAAAGCAAGTTAAGGACCGGCTATACCACCGGCAGCTGTGCCGCGGCGGCGGCCAAAGCTGCGGCCCTGGCCCTGGTTCGCGGCAGGGTGGCCGACAACGTAAGCATATCCCTGCCCCTGGGAGGGCGGATCACCCTGGGGATATCCCGTGTAGAACCGGGGGAAGGCTACTGCCGGGCGGCGGTCATCAAAGACGCCGGGGACGACCCGGATGTCACCCACGGCCTGACCATTGTGGCGGAAGTTTTCCTGCAAGGGGAAGAGATCTGCATCACAGGGGGGCCGGGGGTGGGTACCGTGACCAAACCCGGTCTGGCAGTGCCGGTGGGGCAGTCGGCCATCAACCCGGTGCCCCGGCAGATGATTGAGCGGGAGGTCCGGGAGGTGCTGGGCCCTGGCAGGGGCGCCAGGGTGGTGATCAGCGCCCCCGGCGGGGAAGCGGTGGCAGCCCAAACCATGAATCCCCGGTTAGGCATCGTGGGCGGCATTTCCATCCTGGGCACCGGCGGCATTGTGCGTCCCATGTCCGAGGACGCATACCGGCGTTCCCTGGTGCCCCAGATTGACCAGGCCCTGGCCCTGGGGTACCGGTCGCTGGTTTTAACACCCGGCCGAATGGGTGTTAAAAAAGCCGGGGAATTGGGGCTGCCCCCAGAGGCCGTCATCGAAACCAGCAATTTCATTGGCGCCATGCTGGAAGAGTGTGCCAAAAGGCCGGTGGAAGCGGTCCTGTTATTGGGTCATCTGGGCAAGCTGGTCAAGGTGGCGGCCGGCATTTTTCATACCCTGGGCAAGCTGGCCGATGCCCGGCGGGAGACCATTGCCGCCTATGCGGCCCTGCAGGGAGCGCCCCGGCATGTAATCCAAGAATTAATGGATATGAACACAGCGGAAGAGGCGGTGCAAATCTTAACGACCTGCGGACTGCCCCGGGTGTTTCACCGGCTGGCCGCCGCTGCCAGCCGGCGGGCTGCCTGGTATGTCCGGGAACAATTGAGAGTCGGTACCCTGATGTATTCGCTGAGCGGCGAGATTGTGGGGTATGATGCAGGGGCCAGGCAAATCGGGGAGGAACTGGGATGGCAAATATCATTAAAGTAATTGGAGTGGGACCCGGCAGTCCCGATTATATCACCGCTGCCGGGGCTGCCGCGCTGCAAAGGGCCGATGTGCTGGTGGGTTCCCGGCGCCTGCTGCGGGAGTTTGCCCGTCCCGGCCAGGAGGTATATCCCCTGGGGTCGGACCTCGATGAAGCAGTGCAATTTATCGAACGGTGGTATGAAGAAAAGCAGGTGGCGGTCCTGGTTTCCGGAGACACGGGATTTTACAGCTTTGCCTCCTGTTTGGCCGGGAAGTTTCCCGGGGACCGGTTGGAGTTTATCCCCGGCATCAGTTCGGTTCAACTGATGTTTGCCCGGTTGAAGGCACCCTGGCAGGATGCGGTGGTGCTGAGCTGCCACGGCAGGGAGGACAACCGATTGCCGGGGGTTGTGCAGGCGGGACTGCTGGCGGCGGTCTTAACGGACCCGAAAAACAATCCCCAGTGCCTGGCGGATGAGCTGCTGGCGGGCGGTTGTCCTGACCTGCCGGTGTCCGTAGGCTGTAATCTTTCATATCCTGATGAGGTTATTTTTAGAGGAACATTGAGTTCCTTAAAAGAATGTAAAGAAAAATTCCTGAACTGTGTGGTGGTTATCGGTGTCTAAAGTGGGTTGGCCCTATGTTACGCCGGGCATACCGGATCATCTTTTTAAGAGAGTCAGCGGCATTCCCATGACCAAGCAGGAAATCAGAATGATTGTTCTTGGGAAACTGAGGCTTTTTCCAGGTGCAGTGATTTATGATGTGGGAGCGGGGACCGGCAGCGTTACTGTTGAATGCGCCCTGCAGATAAAGCACGGGACGGTCTATGCTTTAGAAAAGGACGGCAGTGCCGATGAATTGGTAGAGACCAATGTGCGCCGGTTTGGTGTGAACAATGTCAAGCTGGTGCCGGGCTTTGCGCCGGCTACCATGGAAAAGCTGCCCCCGGCGGACCGCATCTTTATCGGCGGCAGCGCCGGGGCTTTGCTGGAGATTTTGCAGGCGGCTAATCAGAAGCTGAAGCCCGGGGGCTGGTTGGCGGCCACCGCCGTCACTTTGGAAACCGGGCCGGTGGTGCTGGGGTTCCTGGAGGAGAAGGGGTACCAGCAGGTGGAGGCGGTCAGTGTTACGGTGGCGGAGGCCAGGCGGGTGGGCAGGTCTCATATGTGGCAGGGGCAGAACCCCGTTGTTGTTGTTAGTGGACAGAAGCCGGAGTAGGAGATTGTTAGCCTATGGGGTATTACTTAGGGGTCTTGTTGTTAGGCTTATAGGTACTGCTTTTGGGTCTTGTGGTTCCCCTTAGGGTATGCCGTACGTGACAGGTTGGTTATTTTTTGGTTGAAGCTTCAATTTGGTTACTATAATTTGAATGGATGATTCTGTATGATCTACTTTGTGGGTGCCGGTCCCGGAGATCCGGAACTGCTTACGGTCAAGGCCCAGCGCTTGCTGAAGGAAGCCGACCTGGTGCTTTATGCGGGTTCCCTAGTGCCGCTTCAGGTAATGGATGGCTGCCGGGAGGATGCTGTGAAGGTTGACAGCGCTCCGATGGTGTTGGAGGATATCGTAGCCATGATGGCCGACTATCACAAGCGGGATAAGCTGGTGGTGCGGCTGCATACCGGGGACCCCGGTTTGTACGGGGCCATTGGGGAGCAGATGGAAGCTCTGGATGAACTGGGAGTGCCTTACGAAATTGTGCCGGGGGTCAGTTCTTTTTTGGCGGCTGCGGCGGCGGTGAAAAGGGAGTATACCGTTCCCGGCGGGTCCCAAACGGTGATTATTACAAGGCTGGCGGGCCGCACACCGGTGCCGCCGGAACAGTCCCTGTCCGGTTTGGCCCGGCATAAAGGGTCCATGGCCATCTTCCTGTCGGTGGGCCTGGCCCGGAGGGTGCAGGAGGAGCTGCTGCAGGGTTACGATGCGGATACGCCGGTGGCTGTGGTGGAGCGGGTTTCCTGGCCGGAGGGGAGGGTTGTCCGGGGAACTCTGGGCCAGTTGGCCCGTTTGATTGAGGAGGCGGGTATTACGCGGACGGCTTTAATTCTGGTGGGGGATTTTCTCACCTCACGGGGCCGGTCTTTACTCTATGATGCGGGGTTTGCGCATGGATATCGCGAGGGAGAATAGGGTTGCCATACTGGCCCTGACGGTTGGTGGCGCCAGGTTGGCCGGTACTTTGGGAAGACTTTTGGGAGATGTGCAGCTGTACATTCCCGGGCGGCTGTGCAGTGAAAGCCTGCCGCCGGACACCCTTTATTTTGAAAACTGGCAACAGGCGGCGGCGGAGGCTTTTCACCGGTATAACCGGTTGATTTTCATCATGGCTGCAGGCATTGTGGTGCGGACACTGGCACCGCTGGTCCATTCTAAAAAAACCGACCCCGCTGTTGTGGTTTTGGATGAAAAGGGGAGATTTGCGGTCAGTTTGCTTGCCGGGCACCTGGGTGGGGCCAACGGGCTGGCCCAAAAGGTGGCCGGTCTTTTAAGGGGTACGGCGGTCATTACCACCGCCACGGATGTGAACGGGGTGCCGGCGGTGGAACTGCTGGCCCGGGAATTGGATTGCAAGATATACCCGGCTAAAGGGATTACGCTGTTTAACCGATTACTGGTGGAGGGAGAAAAGATCAGCCTTTGCTCCCGGTGGCCCCTGAAGCCCGAACATACAACCGGATTTGCCTATAATGAAGGGGAAGAGTCAGGCGAAACCGGGCCTATAGTTTACATAACCAATCAATTGGTACAGCCGGTACAGGGGCCAAGGATTATACTGCGGCCCCGCAACCTGGTGGCCGGTGTGGGCTGCCGCAAAGGGGTCAGCAGGGAACAGGTGGTGTCTGCGGTGAAAAAGGCCTGCAAGCTGGGAGGCTTCAGCCTGCTTTCCCTCCGGTCACTGGCCACGGTGGATCTAAAAATGCAGGAACCGGGGTTGCTGGAGGCGGCCAATTACTTTAAAGTTCCCCTGCTGGAAGTGACCCGGCAGCAGATTGACAGTTTGGACGGGCAATTTACCCCGTCAGATTTTGTAAAGGATCGGATAGGAGTTGGTGGAGTATGCGAACCGGCTGCCATAACAGCCAGTGCCATGGGGCAGCTCAAGGTGCCGAAACAGAAGCTGGGACCTGTTACCGTAGCCATCGCGGAGGCCAAATTGTGGTGGTGGGATTAGGACCGGGCAACAGGGAAAATTTTACCCCGGAAGTGCTGGCGGCCATAAAATCCGCCCAGGTGGTGGTGGGCTACCATACCTATTTAGATTTGATCCCCGATTTACTACAGGACAAAGAAAAGGTCGCCACCCCCATGCGGGGAGAAGTGGAACGAGCCCGTCAGGCGGTGGAACTGGCTGCGGCAGGGAAAACCGTGGCGGTGGTCAGCAGCGGGGACCCGGGGATTTACGGCATGGCCGGCATTATCATTGAAGTGGCCCAGGGTCGCGTGCCTGTCAGAGTGATTCCCGGCATTACCGCTGCCTCGGCGGCGGCGGCCAGCCTGGGGGCGCCGTTGATGAACGATTTTGCCGTGATCAGTTTAAGCGATTTGCTGACCCCCTGGGAGACCATGCTGAAGCGGATTGAGGCGGCGGCAGTGGGGGATTTTGTTATGGTATTGTACAATCCCCGCAGTTACGGACGCCCGGATCATATAAAGACCGCCCGGGAGATTATGCTAAGATACAAATCACCGGAGACCCCGGTGGGGATCGTGCGCCAGGCCCGGCGAGGTCCGGAGGAAAAGATCATTACCACCCTGGGAGACATGCTGAGCCATGAGATCGATATGTTGACCACCGTCATCGTCGGCAATGCCCAGACCAGGGTGGAGGGAGACTTTATGGTAACGCCCAGGGGGTACCGCCTGTGATCCTGGTGCTGGCGGGTACCCTGGAAGGAAGAGATACCGCCGCCCTGCTGCAGCAGGCGGGATTTCCTGTAACGGCTTCGGTGGTTACCGGCTATGGCTGCGACCTCTTGCAAAAACAGGGTTTGAACCGTATCCTGACGGGTGTGCTGGACGAAGCTGCGTTAACGGCGATTCTTCAGCAGGGGGTGCGCCTGCTGGTAGATGCCACCCATCCCTTTGCGGCCCTGGCCTCCCATACCGCCATGGCTGCGGCCCGGGTCACAGGCGTTCCTTACCTGCGGCTGGAAAGACCGGCCGCCGAACTGCCGGTCCATCCCATGGTTTACAGGGCGGCAGATTTAGAAAGTGCCGTCAGCCAGGCCCTGTCCCTGGGTAAGGTTTTATTTTCCACCCTGGGGAGCAAGTCCCTGCCCCCTCTGCTGACAGCCGCAAGCCAGGCCGGGGTAAAGGTCATTGTAAGGGTGCTGCCGGACAGCGGGGTTATCCGCCGCTGCTTGGAATTGGGTTTAACTCCCGGTGAAATCATAGCCCTGCAGGGACCCTGCAGTATGGAATTAAACAAGGCTTTCTACCGGCATTATCAAGCGGAAGTTGTACTGACCAAGGACAGCGGCAGCACAGGCGGGGTGGCGGAGAAGGTTGCCGCAGCCGTCGAGGCGGGCATACCCGTTGTGGTGTGGCAGAGGCCAAAGATATATTACCCCCTGGTCTTTCATAAACCGGAAGAAATACTGGGCTATTGCCTTAAACATGTAAAAACCGGGTAATGTATGACCACGAAAGGAGGCCCTTATGCAGGAAGGTGTGGTAATCCTGGGACATGGCAGCCGCCTGCCGGAGGCCAACCAGGAGATTTTTGAACTTACCGAACAGGTAAAGGCCAGGGGGGGTAAGGCTCTTTATGAAACCTGCTTTTTACAATTCGCACAACCTGACCTACCCCAGGTCATTGAAAAAATGAACCGGGCCGGGGTGAAAAGAATAACCGTTATTCCATTGCTGCTGGTGGTGGGCAGCCATATCCAGGTGGATTTGCCGGCAATGCTGCGGGAGCAAAAAAAGCTTTATCCCCATATTACTTTTATTTTAGCGCCTCACCTGGGCGCCGACCGCCGGATCACCGAAATTGTCATGGACCGTATGAAGCAAGGAAGTGAAATGTAATTTGGATATTTTCGATGGTGTTCTCTGGCATCCCCAGGAGATTGAACGGGAGAGCATGCGCCAGGTGGAGGAATTTTTACGGCCTTTGCACCTGCCACCGGGCCAGAAAGCGGTGGTAGGCCGCATCATACATACCAGTGGCGACCCGGAGTTGGCCGGGCAGATCCGTTTTCACCCCCGGGCGGTGGAGGAGGGATTGGCGGCTTTAAAAAGAGGCGCCCATATTTATACCGATGTCACCATGCTGGGGGCAGGCATTAACAGCAGCCGGCTGAACTGGTGGGGCGGGGAAGTGCACTGTGCCGTGCACAGCCCGGAAGTGGCGGCGGAGGCCAAAGTCAGGCAAATCACCCGCTCCGCCGTGGCCATGGAGAGGTTTGGCGAGAAACTGAACGGCCAGGTGGTGGCCATTGGCAATGCCCCGACGGCCCTTTTTGTTCTCCTGCGAATGATCCACCGGGGGCTGCGGCCCGCCCTGGTGGTGGGCATGCCGGTTGGCTTTGTGGGGGCAGCCCGCTCCAAGGAACTTCTCTTACAGGCAGATGTCCCCTACATCACCGTTCTGGGAACCAGAGGCGGCAGTCCTCTGGCCGCTGCTACCGTTAATGCCCTGTTGTACCTTGACTAGTTAAAAAACCTTCCAGACAAGGAGGTATCCCCTTGGCCCTTGCAAAGACAATCATGATCCAGGGCACCTCTTCCCACGTGGGGAAGAGTTTGCTTTGCACCGCCCTCTGCCGCATTTTCAAACAGGATGGTTTCCGGGTTGCCCCCTTCAAGGCCCAAAACATGGCCCTCAACAGCTATGTCACCCTGGACGGGGGCGAAATCGGCAGGGCCCAGGGGGCTCAGGCGGAGGCTGCCGGTGTAACGGCTACGGTGCAAATGAATCCTGTCTTGTTAAAACCAAAGCAGGATTTAAATGCCCAGGTGGTGGTATTGGGGAAGCCTTGGGCAGACATGAGCGCCAGAGACTACCGGCAGCATTTTTTGCCCGGGGCGGTCAGCCTGGTGGAACAATGCATTCAGGGCCTGCGGCGGGAATATGATGTGCTGGTTATCGAGGGGGCAGGCAGTCCGGCGGAGATAAACCTGAAGGACCGGGACATTGTCAATATGCGTACCGCCTTGTTGGCGGAGGCGCCGGTAATCCTGGCCGCCGATATCGACCGGGGGGGTGTTTTTGCTTCCCTGGTGGGGACCCTGGAACTTTTGGAACCCCACGAGCGTCAAAAGGTGGCAGGGTTTATTATCAATAAATTCCGTGGCGACCTTGAACTTCTGCGACCGGGTCTGGCATTTCTGGAGCAGCGCACCGGCAGGCCGGTGTTAGGGGTTGTTCCTTACCTCCATGGGCACGGCATCGAGGAGGAAGATTCTGTTTCCCTGGCCGGGGCACCAAGAACCCCGGCAGGTGCAGAGCTTGATATTGCCGTTATTCAACTGCCGAGGATATCAAATTTTACCGACTTTGACCTGCTGGGCCGGGTACCGGGTGTGGTTCTTCGCTTTGTGGGTCCCGGAGATTCCCTGGGTCAGCCCGATGCGGTGATGCTCCCCGGCACCAAGAATACCATTCAGGATTTGCTTTACCTGAGGGAAAAGGGGTTGGACAAAGAAATACTGACCCTGGCCCAACGGGGCATCCCCCTGGTAGGCATCTGCGGCGGGTATCAAATGATGGGCAAAATGCTTTATGATCCCCGGGGAACCGAGGCCGGACTGGGCAATCTGCCGGGTCTGGGGCTGTTAGATATAGAAACCACCTTTTTAGCGGAAAAACAGACCCACCGCTGCAGTGCCACCATCTCTTGCACGGCGCTGGGCTGGTGTGATGCAGCGAACCGGGAGATAACGGGTTATGAAATCCATACCGGACAGGTGGAAATGGGGAAAGAAGCGGAGCCCCTGTTGTATATAACCCGTCGTTCCGGAGCGTTTACCCGCCTGGCAGACGGGGCGGTGGCCAACCAGGGGCAAATCTTCGGTACCCACCTGCACGGCTTGTTTGATAATACCGGTTTGTTGCTGGATTGGATAAACCATTTGAGAAAACGAAAGGGGCTTTCCCTTTTAGCGGCGGAGCAACTTCCGGTGCACCGGGATGAAAAATATGACCGGCTGGCGGATGTCGTTCGACGGCATTTGGATATGCGCAAACTGTATGAAATTATGGGTTTGGGAGAAGCCAAGGCATGAGCATCCTCATTCTGGCAGCGCTGCTCGTCGACCTGCTTGTGGGGGATCCCCGCTGTATCCCCCATCCCGTGGTCCTGATCGGCTCCTTGATTCATAAAGGTGAAGTAGCGGTAAGAAAAATAACCGGCGGGACAACCGGGTTAAAGGTTGGCGGAGTGCTGCTGGTAACTGTGGTTTGCGCAGTAACGTACTTGATTACCTGGGGCTTGATATGGCTGGCAGGAACCGTGCATTTGTGGCTGGGTCTGGTCGTACACCTGTGGCTGCTTTCCACCACCCTGGCTGTAAAGAGTTTGCACCAGCATGCCCGGGCGGTGGCAGAGCCACTGGCCCGGGGGGACATCCTCACCGCCCGCAGGAAAGTTTCCCTCATCGTGGGACGGGACACCGAAGGGCTGAATGAACGGGAAATTTCCCGGGCCACCGTGGAAACAGTGGCGGAAAACACGGTGGACGGCATTCTCTCCCCGCTTTTTTATGCCTTTATCGGCGGCGCCCCTCTGGCCATGACTTATAAAGCCATTAACACCATGGACAGCATGATCGGACACCGGAACAAGGATTATTTATACCTTGGCTGGGCCGCCGCCAGGTTGGATGACCTGGCCAACTATTTACCCGCCAGGCTGGCAGGTTTGTTCTATGTCTTCCTTTCCACAGGTTCTCCCGGGGGTCTTCGATCCACTGTGCGGGCCATTCTGAAGGACGCCCCGGCCCACCCCAGCCCCAACAGCGGCATTCCCGAGGCCGCCGTGGCAGGCGCCCTGGGAGTTCAACTGGGAGGCACCAACTATTACCGGGGCGAAGTTTCTCGCCGTGCCTTGATGGGGGAAGAGAAATACCCGTTAACATACCGTCACATCCAGCAGGCGCTTAATTTAACCTACGGAGTGACCGCTTTGTCAGTGGCAGTAGGCGTCTTGGTAAGGTTTGTGTTTGAAAGTAAGTTTTAGATGTTCGCTGTTCGCTTTTCGCCTCACGGGCATTTCTTTGGGGTCCAGTTGCTAGCCTTAAGGCTAAAAGCCAACAACCAATAGCGAGAAGCGAATAGCGTAGTCCAAAGAAATCCTAAGTAAGCGGAGGTAATCCTTTTGTTCAGCAGTTTCCGCCTCGCCGTTAGTTTCCTTACGATCGTCCCTGTATACAAAAAAATGGCAGACAACCAGGAATTAGCCCGATCGGTGTCGTATTACCCCTTGATAGGTTTGCTGTTGGGTTCCACAGCTGCGGGAGTGTGCTACCTCCTGCGTACTTTAGGTTTAACCCTGGCGGCGGATGTGATTTCATTAGTGACAATGATCATACTCACCGGGGGGTTGCACCTGGACGGGTTGATGGATACCGCTGACGGCCTCTTGAGCGGACGGGATCGGGGAAAAAAACTGGAAATAATGAAGGACAGCCGGGTTGGGGCCATGGGTGTCATCGCCTTTGTCGCCATTATGCTTCTTAAAACGGCCTTTCTTTTTGAACTGGACTTGGGCCTTAAACTTACTGCCCTCATTTTAGTGCCGGCGGCCGGGCGCTGGGCGATGGTTTTTAGCATTACCCGGTATCCTTATGCCAGGGCAGCCGGTGGACTGGGCGCCGGTCTTAAAGAGGCCGGGCTCCCCCAACTGGTGATGGCCAGTGCAACCCTGGTGGCAGCGGGGGTGTGGCTGGCCGGTTGGCAGGGACTGGTGATCCTAGGGGCAGTAGTACCGTTTACGATGGTTTTCACGGGCGTGATTGTTAAGAGTTTAGGTGGCATGACAGGTGACACTTACGGCGCCACCGGGGAGATGGTAGAAACATGGACGTTATTCATAATCCTCTTGGGTCAGCAAACCGGTCTACTGTAGTGTTCCGCGGAACAGCTGCTGCCCCGGGTACATGTGGCGAGCTTGTACAGGGAACCCTGCAAGGAGAACCTTTCCTGATAAACTGCCCTGTTGATTTATGGAGTGAAGTATCCGTTGAGCTTAGCCAGCAGGGAGAGGCCCGTGTAAGCTTGGACAAATCCTGTCGTGCGTTAAGACTGACATTGCAATATTTAGGGTTAGAATATTCTAACGTGTCCATAAACAGAGTCTCTGCCTTACCGGAGAGCAAAGGAATGGGCAGCAGCACCGCCGACATTGCCGCCACCTGCCTGGCCACTGCCAGGGCCTTGGGCCGGGAACTTGAGCCGGAAGTGATCGCTAAAATTGCCGCCCAAATTGAGCCCAGTGATGGCCAGATGTACCCCGGGATTATGATTTGCAATCATTTGACCGGCGAACCCAAGAAGTACCTGGGCCAGGCCCCTCCCCTGAACGTGGTCATTGCTGACCCCGGGGGATCGGTGGACACCGTTCTCTTTAACAGCCGGAAAGACCTGGCCAGCAAGAATTTTCAAAAGGAACCGATGGTAAAGCAGGCCATTGAGCTGGTGACCCGTGGCTTATTAACGGAGGACTGGGAGATGATGGGACGGGGCGCCACCATCAGTGCCCAGGCCAACCAGGTAGTGCTGCCAAAACCGCATTTGGCACTGTGGAGACAGTGGGCTTCAGAGATGCGGGCCCTTGGGGTGCTGGTGGCCCACAGCGGTACAGTCATGGGGATGATTTTGACCCCCGGCAAGGTGGACCCCCGGGAGGCAGCGGAGTTTGTCCGGCGCAGGAAGCCTGAATGGACGGTCTGGCATACATCCATGATCAGCGGCGGCCTCCGTTAAGAGGTGACAGGAATGCAGCGGCACGGTGGCAATATTTGGTTGGCAGAGCAAACCTATGGTATTCATAAAGAAAATATTCTTGATTTCAGCGCCAACATTAACCCCCTGGGGCCTTCCCCCAGGGCCTTAGAAGCAGTGCAGAAGTCGCTGGCTAACATAAAACATTATCCGGAACCCCAGGCCGAATCTCTCCGCCGGGAGATAGCAAGGTTAACAAGTTTGCCGGAGGAAATGATCATTCTTGGCAACGGTGCTGCGGAGCTGATTTATGCCCTGGGAAAGGTGATTAAACCACGGCGGGTATTGGTGCCGGTCCCCACCTTTAGTGAGTACGCCGGAGGTTTTGCGGACGCTGAACTGGTTCAGGTAGTTCTCCATAGGGAAAATAACTTTACAATCGAACCCAAGGCGTTGGCTGGCTTGCTGCAGCCCGGCGATTTAATGATTCTTTGTAACCCTAACAACCCCACCGGGCAGTTGGTTGAACGGTGCAAACTACATTCGTTGCTCAAACGGGCCCGGGAAGTGGGGGCCTGGTTCATGGTGGATGAGGCCTTTATGGGTTTTGTGCGCCCTGAACAATCCCTTTTGCCGGACCTCCCGGCAAACCCGTCTCTGCTGGTTCTCCGGTCACTGACGAAATTCTTTGCCATGCCCGGACTTCGCCTGGGTTATTTGGCCGCTGCACCGGAAATTATCAGCGGTTTGCTGGCGGCTTTGCCTCCTTGGCGTGTGAATCTGCCGGCCCAGGTGGCAGGGATAGCCTCTCTGCAGGACAGGGAATATATCGAAAAAACATTTGAACTAATGAATTCTCAAAGATCTTTTCTTACCGCCGGCCTGGCGGCCATCCCCGGTCTGAAGCCCTTTCCTCCCGCGGCCAATTTTATTTTGGTTGGCTGCAGTGAAAGTGGTTATACCGCCGCGCAAATTCAAAACTTCCTTGGCCCCAGGGGAATTCTTATCAGGCAATGTGATAACTTTACAGGCTTGGACGGCAACTACTTCCGAACAGCGGTCCGCTGCCAGGAAGAAAACAGCATGTTACTGCATCATTTGTGGCAAATTATCATAAAAAAGAAAGAATGAGCGGAGGAAATCTGGCGGATCATGATAGATTTTCCTCTTTTTGTTTTTATTCTTTTATACGATACAATTTAGATTTATGGATTCTTTCTTTACAGTATTGAAAAGCGGAGTTTACGCTGTCCGGGACGGAACAACCTGTCCACATCACGGTGAGCATTGGCATTGCGGAATTAACGGCAGGGGAAACCCCCAGCCAGTTGCTTCAGAAGGCAGATGAGGGGTTGTACCTGGCTAAAAGACGAGGACGCAACCGTTACGACTGTTGCGGCTAAGAGAAAAGTTGGACGCTGCATTTTACCCCTGGAATGAAAATAATCCGGGGATTTTTTATTTTATATATTTCATTCGGGTATCCTAGACTTAGGACATTGGCGAAAACCCTCTGTTATGGTAAAGTTTAGGTGCAGTAAAGTTTTGAATGAGATCATATTGGGGAGTGTCGAACTTGGCAGTTAAAGACAAGGAGCAGCTTAAAGCTTTCATCCTCAAAGAATTGCCGGAGGACAGGCCGGTAAAGCTGGTGGATTTGGTGCTTAAGCTAAAGATGAAGCCCGAAATTCTTCTGCCTGCGCTGCAGTCTATGGCAGCAAACCGTTATCTGAAAGTTGCCAGACTGAAAGAACATGAAGGAGGTACCGAGACTGTTTGGCTGGCCCGTAACGAAGTGCCAGAACCGGAACTGGCCGGAGCAGGTAAGGGGGTCTGGAGTTACAGCCCCCAGGTGGTTGCGGTGAGGCAGCGGCAGCTGGCAGTCCTGTTGGGAGATGATGCAAGGGGCAGGGTTTTAAGTTTGTTAGCGGACGGGACACCGAGAAACGTGACTCAAATAAAACTTGAGCTGGGCAATGAGGAATTGCCGCCCCTAAGGAATATGGACCAACTGATCGAATTACCGGACGGACGTTTTACCCTGCGCACCACTGCGGACGGGCAGGCAGAAATAGAACGGCGGCACAGGGAACAACAGCTGTTCAAAGAAAAACATGCCTTTCAGGAACAAAAACTGCGCGAGATTTTTGCCGGGGGCAGGCCCGTCAGCAGGGAGGAACTGGAGCAGACCTTGGGAGGCCCCCTTCTTCCCAAGGTGAAATTTCCGGTGGTACGGCTCATCAGCGGCCACTACGCACCGGCGGACAGCCCGGCAGCCTGGGAGGATACCGCTCATTACTTGAACAGGAGCGGTCCTTTACCCCTGGATGATTTCGTAAGGAAATTTAGAATACACGGCAGCCTGGTGGGTGCCCTGCGGGCCGGGAAAGAAAACCATCCCTTTATCATCTTACCCGATGGCAAAATAACCACTTCGGCCACCCCCGAGGGGCAAGCCGAGCTGGCCCGGCGGCAAGCAGGCCGGGGGTTGAAAGAAAAACTGGAGGAAGTTTACCGCAAGCAACCTTTTTTCAACCTGGGACCCATCCTTGAAACACCGGAGCAAAGGGAAATTGCCACCAGGATGATTCAATCAGATGGTTCTTACCGGATCAATATTAACGGGGTAGGTCTCTGGACTTCTCCCTATCCCCATTCACCCAAATTCATTGTTCAAGAGCTGAAAAGGCTGACCGGTATTCACCTGGAAGCCCAGGCTGGACAGGATGTCCTGCCCTTAACATGGATCGCTGCCCGTTCCATGACCGTGCAGGAGGCGGCGGATAAATTAAAACTGGCCACCGAAGATATTTTAAACCTGTGTGAATTGGAGGAGTTAGCTTCTTTCCGCATGGCGGGCAGCACCAGAGTGTGGCGGGATGAAGTGAATGCTATTAAATTGCGTCCTGATTTACACAAAATTATCAAGCGTGCCACCAAATTAACCACCCTGGAAGCAGCGGACCTGCTGGATACCACCCCGGACAGAATTCGCAGGCTGGTGCGGGAGGGTTACATCAATGCCGCCGGGGAAATCGAGAAGGAAGACGGCAGGATGGGCATCCTGGTGCGGCGGGGAGATATCCAGGCCATCAAAGAAAGGTTTCCGGGCATCGAGCATGAATGGTCCCTGGCCGCCAAGCAGCAAAGGCGGGAGACTGCCCGGGAAGGTACTGCCAGGCGGGAGAAACCGCCGGCGGGCAAAAAACGGCCCCGCCGGGCCGTGGCGCCACCCCCTCCGGCCCCCGGGCCGTTGGAACTGGACCGTTTCCAACAAGAAGCTGTTAGGGCTGCCCTGGCCGGGCGTAATGTCCTGGTGGCCGCCCCTACGGGAACCGGCAAAACCGTGATTGCCGAACGGTTTATCGAAGCGGTGATTGAAAGGGGCAAGGCAGCGGTTTATACCTCCCCCCTGAAGGCCCTCAGCAATCAGAAGTTTGTGGATTTTCGAGCTGTGTTTGGCGACGAGACGGTGGGTCTAGTGACAGGGGACATCTCCATCAATCCCTATGCGCCTTTGTTAATCATGACCACGGAAATCTTCCGCAACCGGTGTTTTTCTGAGCCGGAAGGGCTGGATGACGTGGCCTGTGTGGTCTTTGACGAAATCCACTACCTGGATGATCCGGAACGGGGGACGGCCTGGGAGGAAAGCATCATCTTTGCGCCACACCATGTGAAGTTCCTGGGACTTTCCGCCACTGTACCCAACATACAGGAGATTGCAGACTGGATGGGTGAAGTGCGGGGCGAGCCTGTGGAGGTGGTGGTGGAAACCAACCGGGCAGTTCCGCTGGCCATCAATTGGCTGAGCTCGGACGGGGTCATTTTGGACGAAGAGGAAGCCCGTGAATATATCGAAGAGGCTGTAAAAAAACGTACTGAGGAACGAAGAGCCGAACGCCAGGCTGCCAGGGAAGAGGAGTTTGAGCAAAGAAGCAGGAGGTGGAATAGACGTGGAGCGCGTCGAAGCAGAAAATCCCTCGATCGCCATTGAGGCTGTGCAAGATCACCTGCCCGCCCTTTACTTTGTCTTTGGGCGGGCCCGTACCGAGGAACTGGCGGCTGAGCTGGGCCGGGAATGGGACTTTTTATTTCCGGATGAAAAGGATCAGGTTCTTAAGGCCATCATGGAGACGGAAAAGGAACACCCGGAGATCTTTCAGCGGGGCCACCGCCGGGTATTGCGAAAACTGCTGCAGCAGGGCATCGGCTATCACCATGCCGGACTTTCTCCTGTTTTGAAAAACCTGGTGGAACGTCTTTATGAAAACCGCCTGCTCTGGGCGCTGTTCTGCACGGAAACCTTTGCCGCCGGCGTGAATTTTCCGGCGGCCACCACATTGTTCCATTCCTGCCGCAAGTGGGACGGCAAGGAATTTAGAACCCTCATGAACAGGGAATTTTTCCAAATGGCAGGCCGGGCCGGTCGCCGGGGTTTTGACCGGGTGGGGCACGTTTATATCCGCATTGACGATAAGTTTCCTGAACAAACCGGGTTCTTTGACGAGTCAGAGGTGGAATCAGTCTATGGCCGGTTGACCATTTCCCCCAATACCGTGCTGAGCCTGCTAAAATGGAAAACCGATGAGGAAATCGACCGGTTCTTAACGCAAAACTTCTCCGCCTACCAGGAAAGGCGGGCCGAGCGGGAAATCAACCGACTGCTGGAGGAGTTAAACCGACAGTATGAAGAGGCCAAAGGCATCTTTTGTGAACTGAGGGGCGAAGTATCCTGCCCCCTGCAGCGGCGCAAACTCATCCGGGAACAAAAACGCCTGCGTTCCTCCAAGTATAAAAACCGGCCCGGTTCCAGGGAAAGAATTGAGGAGATTAAACAGATCTTAGCCAACCAGCAGAGTCCCCGCTGCCTGCACGAGGTGTGCGCGGATGCCAGGGACCGGCTGGAGGCCCTGGGATACCAGCGGGCCGGGCTGGTAGGGCAGATCAATGCCATTAAACAGCAGTCCCAGAAATACATCCATGAATATCACTTTGTAAAAAGTATTCTGGAAAACCTGGGCTACATTAAGGGACGGGAATTCTTCGCCCGGGGAAACTTTGCGCTGGAACTGCACGTGCAGGAAATTTTCGTTACGGAACTGGCCTTTGCCGGGATGCTGGAGGATTTGCCCCCGGAGGAAGTGGCCGGTATCCTGGCCGGGGTGGATTACATCCCCGGACGCCGGGAATTTGTCCCGGCCCCGCCCTATGATCCCACCCCCGTGCATGAATTGAAGGAGAGTCTGCTGGAGGCCGGGGTGCCGCCGCAGTTTGTGGTGTGGTCCGGCACCCCGGGCTTTGTGGCCCATGCCTGGTACACCGGCCAGGGAATTGATTACCTGCTGGAAAATACCAGCCTGCAGGAGGGCGACATCGTTTCAATCATCCGGAGACTTATTGATTTACTCCGCCAGATTGATGATGCCAGCCACAACAACCCGCCCCTGCGGGAGCGGGTACGGGAAATTCGCCGGGTCATTGACCGGGATGAAGTGGCTGTAGTGTTTTAAATAATTCAGGGCAGGCCTCGGCCTGACCTGAATTATTTTACGCTGAACTCTACATTGACTACGGCGGTGATTTCCTTTTCGATGGAGGAGGTATCATTGATGCCGTAGTCCGAGATTTCGTTGGAGTTGACTGCGGTAATCTGGAAAACACCCATTTTGGCAGACCGCTGAGAACCGATGCGGCTTCCGGTACTGGAGGCCATTTTTTCTGCCCGCAGCTTGGCGTCCTTGGTGGCCTCGGCCAGCATATTTACTTTTAAGTCGTTGAGTTTGGTATAAAAATATTGCGGCGGCTGAGATTCAAAGACAACGCCCTGCTCAATCAACTCGGGCTGCTGAAATAACAACATATTTCCCCTTGCCATTTTGATCCATAGATACCCCTCCAAATATTATTCTCCAGTACATTGGAATACTCTGGTACCTAATAGACGCATTGTTGCAGAAAATGTAACGGAATTCTGAGAAGAATTTAAAAAAACTCCCATCTGTCAGTTATTTGACGTATAAGACAGTATTCTTTTTTGTCAGACAAGGTATTCGGGGCTAACACCTAATAAGACCGCATATGATTGGTTGTCATAGCGACCTAACAGACGTTACTATATTGCTAGTCCACTGCACTAGTGGGAATAAAAAAAGCGAAAGGAGAACTTCCAATGAAAACAGCATTAAAATTGTTTTCAGGCCTGGTTCTAGGCGCCTTTGCTTTTGTGCTGGCCCTTGCTGCACCGGGTACAGGGTCCGCCGAAGCCTATGTGAGCTACGACAACACCAAGAGTAACTACACCAATTATAGTAACAAATACTATAATTTAAACAGTTACAAATCCACCAACACCACATATCAAAAATACAACTACGGTTACAACAAGACCAACACCACAAATTACAGAGCCTATGGCTATAACCATCAGAAGCCTTCTTACAGCAAACCCAGCCAGCCCGCTTACAATCCCGGCAGAACCAGTCAACCTTCCGGCGGTGTAAGCTCGGCGGACGAGCAGGCTATGCTGAACCTCATCAACAAAGAACGTGCTGCCAAAGGTTTAAAACCCTGAGTATGGACAGCAAATTGACCCAAATTGCCCGCGCCAAGGCGAAGGACATGATTGATAACAACTACTTTTCACATCAATCTCCCACCTACGGTTCACCCTTCGATATGATGAAAAATAACGGCATCACCTACCGCTATGCAGGGGAAAACCTGGCGGGCGCTCCGGATGTCAATACCGCCCATACCAACCTGATGAATTCCTCGGGTCACCGGGCCAACATCTTAAGTGATAAATACACCAAGGTGGGCATCGGCGTAGTAAGCGGCGGTCCCTATGGAAAGATGTACGTGCAAGAATTTAATGGCTAGTTAACAGTTAAAGAGACACCTGCGGGGTGTCTCTTTTAACTATGTTTTGCCTGTTGTTTTGTTGATTCAAACCGTCTGCGCGTATATAGTACTAATGCAGATTCCTTTCTTTATTGACAAGCTTTAATAGATAAGCCGCTGCCAGGGTTTTGGCATTAATAACGTCGGGACTTTGTTTCTCAATGAGCTCCATTTGGTCCTGCAGGGTACAACCATCCCTGACGCAGGTAAACAATTCGTCACTGATGATCTGCATACTTTCCTGTTTCTCCGCAAAACTGATGGCGGAGGAGAGCACATCCCGCAATACATTCTTTTGCACTTCTTTGTCCAGTTCCAACGGCAGGTTTACTTTTAACCCCCTGCAAATATCAATCAGCGCCACTAAAATATATTGCTCCGGTGAAGGAGTGGGTTTGATTTCGTGGCTCAAAAAATCACCTCCGATACATTTGCATTCAGTCTACCATATTTTACCTGGGTAGTCCATAAAACCGGTATGGTAAACAATTTTATTTAAATAGCAAGAGTGCCGGTATCTTACAATAACCGGCACTCTTTATCCTACCTGTACACTAGTTGGTTTTAACCGGTGTTGTCCCGGGTTGTGTCATGGGAAGCCCTTGCGTCTTGGCTGCTTCAGCAGGCAGCTGAATATCAATTTTTGTGCCGTAGTCCTTGTATAAGAAATTAAAATTTGCAGTAAGGGATTTCAGGGGGAAGGGCTTACCCTCAAATTTATCGGCAAAAACAATTACGGCCGTGGCATTCAACTGTTCAGCATACAAATTTTCCTTATTAATAAGAATCTTGCCAACCATGTTGATGCCACGAATCATGCTGCCGGACTGTTCAAAGCTTTTGATCATTTGCTGATTCAGTCCTGACTGGGCACCCACCATGTTCATGAATTGGGCCAGGTTGGGAATGTTGCCAAAGAAGGACAGCTCGAAGAAAGTCTTTTCTCCTACCTTTTTCTCCCCAAGCAGACGGTAGTGGAAATACTTATCAAACTCCCTGGGAAGCTGCATGAATTTGGACTGCTGCTTCATCAATTCCATAAAATTAGGGACAGAACCCTCCGGCATTTTGATCCATGTGACTTTGGATGTCATGGGATCTTTAATTTTCATAAACATGCCTTCGGCCACCATGTACTGTTCCACTTCCATCGGGGGGATGGTCTGGGGCAGACCGGCCATGGTCATGGTAAACTGCTGGTGCAGGCCCTGATCCAGGTTCATTTCATAATTTACTTTGGCTTTCATACCAATATAAGCAGGTAGGCCCTGGACGGGAACTGCAGGGTTGGCCTTCATGCTCATGGACATATCGCCGGTACCGCGCATGGTTTTAATCACTGCCTGGGTAGCCTGACTTTTTTCCATAATTTCTTTGGCTTCTTTGGCTGTGCCGAAGACCTTGTCCAGCAGCGCTGCTCCCTCGGCGGGGGTCAGGAAAGCATCCGGTTTAACGGTGGGATCCACAATACCTTCCTTAACTAACCAGGTGAAGGGTACAAAGGCCCAGTGACTGTTGGGCACCGGGCTGGGCAGCGGGCCGGGAGACTCAACCCCGGGCAGGCCGAGGACACGGGAAAGCATAACCGCCGCCTGGGCCTGGGTAACTGGCAGGTCCGGGCTGATGGTATTTTTTGGTGTACGGCTGATTACACCGGCCACCAGAGCTGTTTTCATGTCATTGGCGTACCAGGCACCGGCAGGTACATCCAGGGGTAAAGAAACCGGCCAGGTGGGTGCAGGCAGTTCGGCAGCTTGCACCAGCATGGATACAAACTCCGCCCGGGTTAAACTTTGGCCGGGCTGCTGAAGCTTATTCAGTAAGGTGGTTTGTAATTCTCCGGCAAAGACTGACGAAGTAAACAGGGTCAACAAGAAAAAGAGGGAAAATATTAGAACTAAGCTACGTTTAAGCACTTTTAAAATTCCTCCTTTAGGAAAATTTCCCACAGGGGTGACCGTACCTGCTGTAGGACGGGAAAACCATATTTTTCCCCATAATATAGACGTATCAGTCTTCGGAATTGTAACGAAAAAACTTTAAATTTGAATAAAAAATTAGCGTTAAACATTTCCGGATAGGGGATAATAAAAAAAAACCAAAAACAGGGGGTCTTATTATGACACTACCCCGGGGGATGCGTTCCCTTCTGGCATATTTTCCTTCCAGTACCAGGGCGGAAGGCGCTGTGCAAGAACTGAAAAGCATGGGCATCAGTGAGGTTTCCCTGGACAGAGTATCCAGATACGGCACCACCGCAAATGCAATACTCAACAATCCTATCAATAATGCCGAGACCCTGACCGGTTTAACCATGTTTTCCGCCAATACCAGCAGGCTCATGAATACAGATACCCGGATTTTAATGTCTGCCGATCCATCCAACTACGCCATGGCTGCGGACAATTACGGGGTGGCCGGGGGCAAAGCCTTTCTGGTAACGGTGGTAACCACCGATCAGATGGGTGACAAAGCTGCCCGGGTGCTGGAGAAGCATGGCGGGTCGCTCTAGCTCTGCCAAGCCAAGGAGGTGTCATGATGGAAAAGGATCAGGTAAGGGACCTTGTAGAAGTAACTGCGCCCAGGACGGGATTTCCCAGAAGCACTTTCACGGATTTGCAGGTGGATGCCTTTAACTCAAAGTATATCGACAGCTATGATGAGGCACTGGACCTGTTGGAGGAACATGACATCACGGTGGCCAAGGGCAAATACAAGTGGAAAGACCGCTAAATGCGGTCTTTCTTCTTATGGGGGTCTGACCCCTTTTTCCTGTTTATTCCAGGCAGCCTTTGTTTGTTAGTTTCAGGTTTTGGTTATACTGACCGCAAGACTTTATTCCGGAGGGACTTGCGTGAAAAAGGTTGTCAGTGTCAGTCTGGGTTCATCCAAGCGCAACCATACGGTCCGGGTGGAATTGCTGGGGGAGGAGTTTGAAATCAGCCGCCTGGGAACCGACGGGGATATCCATAAGGCCATCTCCGTTCTAAAAGAATTGGACGGCAGCGTGGATGCCATCGGGTTGGGCGGCATTGACGTTTATTTGTATGCCGGCAACACTCGTTATGTATTGCAGGACGGCCTCCGTTTACTGGAAACGGTGAAAAAGACGCCGGTGGTTGACGGCAGCGGTTTAAAAAACACCCTGGAAAGGCAGGCAGTAGAATACCTGGTCCAACAGGGGCTGATTAAAAAAGATGCCAGGGTGTTGATGGTCAGCGCCATGGACCGCTTTGGCATGGCCGAGGCCCTGGAGAAGGCGGGTTGCCGTCTCACCCTGGGAGATCTGGTGTTTGCCCTTGGCATCCCCATTCCTATCCGCCGACTGGACAAGCTCCAGAGCATTGCCGCCAAACTGATGCCGGTTGTTTCCAGGCTGCCTTTTCAATTTATTTATCCCACCGGCCAACAGCAGGACAAACATCCCCGTACCGGTTCCAACAGGTTTGCCAGGTATTACCTGAAGGCGGAAGTTGTGGCGGGGGACTACCATTTAATCCGGAAATACCTGCCCGAAAAATTGAACGGCCAGTTATTTTTAACCAATACCACCACCCGGGAGGATGTGGAGGAACTGATGGAGCGAGGTGCCGGTATGCTGATTACCACCACCCCGGAATTTCAGGGGCGCACCTTCGGCACCAATGTGATGGAGGCGGTTTTCCTCGCCCTGCTGAACAAATCTTGGGAGGAAGCCACGGTAGAGGATTATACCAACCTGCTCAAGCAATTAAACTGGCAGCCCAAGATCATAAAATTTCACAGAGAAGCCCTGGTGCTGGAGCCGGCAACGGCAGGCAAATTGGGTTAAGCATAAAAAACCCGGTGCGGGTCAAGTTCCCGCACCGGGTTTTGGTTTACAGTCCCAGGGTTTGATACATCTTGCTGTCCACGCAGTTATCCATGGGCAGACCGTTGGCTTTACGGAATTTTTTAATGGCAGCTTCCAGACCGTAGCCAAAGATGCCGTCCACCTTTCCTTCATAATATCCCAGCCTTTTTAAGGTGCGCTGCACTTCAAAGACATCCGATCCCCTGTCCCCCCGTACCAGCTTTTTGTGACCCTGCCCGGGCACTCCGAAGGGGCTGCCGATCACATACACGGGAGTTCCCCCGGGAATCCAGGGATAAAGCTGCTCCACACTGGAATTGTGCATGCGAATGCAGCCATGACTGGCGTAACTGCCGATGGAAAAGGGTTTATTGGTGCCATGAATACCGTATTTGCCCCAGGGGACATTCAGTCCCAGCCACCGGGTACCGAAACCTGTGCCCCAGTTGGTTGCCTTGTGGACCACCTGCCAGGTTCCCACAGGGGAGGGGGTAGAGGGTTTGCCACAGGCGATATTAAATTGTTTGTAGGGTTTGCCGTTGGCCATCACCGTCAGTTTTCGCTTGGTTGTGTCAACGATAATGGCAATCTCTCCCGAGGGCGGCGGGATCTTCTCCGTTTTGGCCACAGGTTTTTCAATACTGAGGGCCAGGGCATGCCAGGTTTCCCAGTTTACCACCGCATCGTCCTTTAAATCATGATCCCGCTGAAACTGTCTTACCGCCTTTTGTGTGAGGGGACCGTAAAAACCGCTGATGGAACCGTCATAGTAACGGATCGCCCTTAATTCCTCCTGCAGATTTTTTACATCTTCCCCCTGCACCGGAGGGTTGGCAGGGATGAGCGTGCGGTCAATGTCTTCATTGAAGGGACAATAATTAAAAACCGTATCCTGTTCCTGTGCGGCACAAGGGGTGCCGAAAAGATTTAATAACAAGATAGCAAGAAAGATACCTGTTACAATTTTCAGGGGTCCTCTCAAGTAGAATCCCTCCATAAAAATGTTGTCTGCCGGCCGGAAAAAATCAGCATCAT
>JBFMCH010000024.1:0-3834 GCA_040754595.1 Bacillota bacterium | reverse complement strand
TTTACTTAATTACCAGTTAATAAATGGTTTTAATGGTAATATTTTTCTTATAAAATACACAAAGGAGGGAGAAAAACCACCTTAAACAAGTTCAAAAAAATGTCTTGACATCTTTAGCCACCATAATATATTGCCCACCTCCCGGTAAAACCTGATTATCAATCTCTGCATGAGACTAGTATAGAAAATTATTTCTACAGATTTATTAAGTTTCCTCGCGCAAATTTAATAATGGGGAGAATCATCTCATCTAAGGGGATAAATAAACATAAGCCACTTTATGAATAATAAACGCAGTAACCAAGCCTTGGCTACTGCGTTATTATTTGTAGTATGGTATTCCATATAAATAAATGGAGCGGGTGATGGGAATCGAACCCACGTACCCGGCTTGGAAGGCCGGTGCTCTACCATTGAGCTACACCCGCAAAATTTCTATCATTTGTTGTCTTTACGGAACAGATATTATTATATCAAATTACTTACGTTTGTCAACAAAACTGAATAAAATTTTAAACGGTAATTGTTGCCTCTTATCGCCCTGTATATTTTCTTTCCTAAACATCATACTTTCCGAAAAAAGAAAAATGCACTTTCAATGTGCATTTTCCCTAAGACTATGTCATATGATAAGAGGTATTTTATGGGTAGAAATAATCAATATAAATGATTTCCACTTCGATGTCTTCCCCGTGTATTTCGATCAAGCCAACGGAAGGTCTGTCCTTGCCTCTTGGATGTTCCGGACTGCCGGGGTTTAAAAGAATAATGTCATCAACTATCCGAAAATCCGCAACATGAGTATGGCCGTAGATGGCCACTTTGGCCCCCAGTTCTTTGGCCCGTGCCAGGACGGTGTTGGCATCTCCCTTCACCCCGTGACGGTGGCCGTGGGTCATGTAGATTTTATGACCCGCCACCTCCAGCAGTTCTTCCAGGGGACCGTCGCCGGGAAAGTCACAGTTCCCCATGACACCCCGGGCGGGAATTTCCAGGGTGTAGGCCAGGTCATCACAATCCCGGTAGTGGTCGCCCGCATGCAGGATTAAGTCTACCTCTCCCAATTGCTCCAGTACATGATAAATGGCACCCAGCCGCCCGTGGGTATCAGAAACAACCAAAATTCGCAAGACTTAACCCTCCCGGTTAACGTAAAGGCGGTTCAAGATCTCCACAGCCTTTCGCAGGGCTTTGCCCCGGTGGCTGATGGAGTTTTTCTGTTTTAAATCTATTTCAGCAAAGGTTTGTTTATACGTTGGTACGTAAAACAATGGGTCGTAACCGAACCCACCCTCGCCCTTCAACTCTCTCAAAATAATGCCTTCGCAGGCGCCCTCCGCAGTGTGGACCCTGCCGTGGGGCTCCGCAATGGCAATGACACAGCGGAACCGGCCGGTGCGCTTTTCATCCGGCACATCCTCCAGCAGTTTGAGCAGTTTCCGGTTGTTGGCAGCATCATCCTTGAGCTCCCCGGCAAAGCGGGCCGAGTGAACTCCCGGGGCGCCGTTTAATGCGTCCGCCTCCAGACCCGAATCGTCTGCCAGGGACAACTCCCCGGTAAATTCGGCTGCCGCCACCGCCTTCTTGATGGCATTGTCCGCAAAGGTTTCCCCGTCTTCCTCCACTTCCTGAAAACCGGGGTATTCACCGATGGGAACCACCTGCAGGCCCAGGGGGTTTAACATTTCGGCCAGTTCTTTGACTTTGCCCTTGTTGTTGGTGGCTAAAACTAATTTCAACGGTTCACACCTGCCCCATCCCGGCGGATATTCTCTCGCCCAGCACCTGCCGCTGGACTTTGTTTAACTCCTGAATACCCGCTGTGGCCAGGTCCAGTAACCGGTTCATCTCATCCCTGGAAAAAGTGGCTTCTTCCCCGGTTCCCTGAACTTCCACAAAGCGCCCGGTACCGGTCATCACCACGTTCATGTCCACTTCTGCAGCAGAGTCTTCAGCGTAACACAAATCTATTACCGGTGTACCTCTGACGATCCCCACACTGGTGGCAGCGATAAAGTCATGTACCGGTATTTTCTCTAGCATACCCTGTTCTACCAGTTTATTCAAGGCTAAAATCATGGCTACGTAAGCCCCGGTAATGGAGGCCGTTCTGGTGCCACCGTCCGCCTGAATCACATCACAGTCCAGGGTGACCGTGCGTTCCCCCAGGGCTTCCAAATTCACCACCGAGCGGAGGGCCCGGCCAATAAGCCGCTGGATTTCCATGGTCCTGCCCCCCAGTTTACCCTTGGCAGATTCCCGCACGGTCCGGGTGCCGGTGGCCCGGGGAATCATGGCATATTCGGCGGTGACCCAGCCTTTGCCCAATCCCTTTAAAAAGGGCGGTACCCTCTCCTCCACTGTGGCGGTGCAGATCACCCGGGTATCTCCCACCTCGATGAGAACCGAACCTTCGGCGTACTTGTTGTAATTGGGTGTCATAAAGACCGGGCGTATTTGACCCGGTTTTCTTCCATCAACTCTTTCCATAGAAAGGGACAGCCTCCTTATGTGATCTCTTTAGAACGCCGGCGGGCCCGGCGAATCAGCTGGAATTGGTCCGGCGGTTCGGCCGGGCTCTCGCCCTCAATCACCGGTCCCACCAGGCCAACCAGCACGTAAAGTTCCTGAATGGGATCCCACATAAATTCCTTTACCAATCGAAAGTTGGTGACCTCACTGGTCCTTTTTACATGCAAACGGGGACCTGTGCAGGAAAAGGAACCCTCGCCAACCTTAATATGTGTTTCATCCTGGTAGTAAATACAGAGATCTTTATCAATAATCTCCTGAACCCTTTTTTCCAAAGCATCCAGATCAATGTTGGGCTTTTCGTCAAATTCCAACACAAACCCGTGCTTAATATCGCTGTGCACCTTGGGCTTTTTAATTCCCAGCTCATATTCCAGCAGCATGCCGGTAATGTCTTCGGCAGTATGGGCCATCTTGCGGTAGATCAGGGACTCATAGACAATGTCAGCAATTTCCTGGGGTTTTGGTCCAAAAATATTGGGGCGTGTTACGATCACCTCTTCCCCGATGCCGATGAGAATCTGCGCATTCATATGCAGCATAGGATAGAGCAGGTCAAAATGTTCCACAATGACCCGTCGGTCATGTTTAACTGCCTCCCGCACCGCTTCTACGATGGTCCACGGTTGGCTGAAGGCCATTTCAAACCGCATATCCAGGTGATAGGTACGGCTGCGGAAGTGTTTTCGTTCAAAATCATCCAGCAGCGGCAGTGGCCGCACATTGATGCCGTCATCGTCGTTGGTAAGCTCCAGTCCGGGAAACATGCCCCGGATTAGCAGGGATTTCCCTGCCCCGGCATCTCCCACAAAGCCGATCAAGTGGTCTTCGGGGCTAAGGTAGCGGTAGGCCAGGCTGCCCCCCAGGGCCAGCAAACGGTAGCGACCTCTGGGAGCAAAGTAGACCGCGTGCATCAAATATTCATGAAGAATCGAAACAGGCAAATTGAACTCTCCCCTTCTAAAACTCTACAGTGGCGCCTTCCCTGGCCAATTCCGTCCCCCGGCTAAAGCCTTCCTCCGCCTGTTTTTGCAGCTCGGAGAGAACATACTCGGGGTAGAAATGGGTGATCATCAACCTTTTCACCCCTGCGGCTTTTGCCAGTTGCCCGGCCTGCCGGGCGGTCAGATGATTCTCCTGCAGGTATTCCATATCCTGCTCCAGACCACTGGCCTCACACAGGAATAAATCTGCGCCGGCGGCCAGCTTGATTAGTTCCTCCTGGTAGGCGGTGTCGCCGGAATAAACAAACCGCTTGCTACCCTCTATGGATATACTATAGGCGGGTAAATTATGTTTACC
>JBFMCH010000023.1:0-2353 GCA_040754595.1 Bacillota bacterium | reverse complement strand
TAATTACGTCGAGATGAAACCAAAAGAATTCAAAATCTCCGTGGAAAAATGGTGTGTTTTTCTGTGTATACGTCACAAACTAAGAAAATCGAAATACCAAAACGGTAAGCGTTGAGGCAGGTGAATTCAAGTAATAGAAAATGAACAAAATGAGGAATGTAAACAACATCCTAAAACAGCAGGGTACGGTACCTAAAAGGGTTTGGGGTGATGATCATGCACACATATCTATATTTCCCCTCTTTTTTGTTTGCATCGGGCTTTTCTTATTTGTTCTCATCATGGAAATTATTGTATGGAGGTAGTTTTGTATTGTGGTGCCGGTGCCAGGTGCTTCAGAAAAATAGCATCCAACATCAGTTTGACGCCCTGGAACTCTCTGGTAATTGTAAACAGAACGGTTATGGGAAAGGAGGCCCAAAGTCGGATAGCCGTTACGAAGAACACGATAATAAAAACAAGGCCGAGAAGGAACAGGTAATCCATAGCGTTCAAACCTATTTTTGGAATGATCTTCGGAAAAATAAGAACGGCAATGCCTGTGTACAGAATAAGAGAAGCAATCATGAGATATTCGAGCAATGTAACAGGGACGGACGGTATTCGCAGTTTGTTTTCGCTGTCTTGCTTGTTACTGTTGCATTGGGGTACATAATTGTGGCTGGCCTGCTTTTTTGGCATTTTCTTTCGACACATAATTCTTGGCTCTTTTCTGAAGCAAATTTTTTAAGTAATCCAGTTAAAATTGTGTTTTTTTACTCTTTTGGTGTCATAGGGGCGTATAGTTTTGTTTTAATGCTTCGCACATTAACCGAATTTTCCTTCCGAATTCCAGCTCTTCTCCGAACCGTATCGGAAGTCGGACTTCTGGTTTCCTTTTTCTGGCCAGTGCCTCTATACCTGATTTGGGGAATGTGGGGGTGCGGGGCACTTTGCCTACTAAGCGGGCTGTTGCTCGCCTTCATCTGGACTCGAGTATCTTAAGGAACGGCCAGAGGTACTGGCCCTGCACCGGGAACTGAGGCAGGGCGAACAGGAACCGCAGACGCAGAGACAACAGCAGCAGGGACAGGGTTAAAAATAGCGAAGGGCCGGGGATGACTGTCGTCACTTCTGCACCTATACAGAGCCTCGGGAAATTGCTGTTAATATAGAAAATGGCAGTTTAAAAGAGCATATTGTTTTAGTAAAAATCAACGATGATGTTTCAAGGATAGAGCTAATATACAGTCAGGAAAAACACCCTCGGCAGAGTAAGCTGGGGTTTAATTTTTCTAAGGGGGTTGTGGTGAGGGTGAGATGTCATTTTCACAGTAGTTCGCAAATGTGCGGTTTTGTTTGTAAAATTCAGTGAAATATGTTAATATCTAAAGTAAGATAGTTAGATAATCTTACTTTAGGAGGAAGCCGAAGCTATGGAAGTTAAAATTATTTCTAAGAATTATAGGCCAAAGAAGGTGAGAGTAAGGAGTAAAGGCCAATTTACAATTCCCTTTGAGTTTAGAGAAAAGATTGGTATTCGGGAAGATACAGTTCTGGACGTTTACAACTTTGGCAAAGTTATTATCGCCACACCTGAAAAACCGGTGGTAAAGGAATTAGCTGCAGCAGTACGGGAGGAGATGGAGGAATATAATGTAAACCTGGATGATCTACTGGCAGAACTGCGGGAGGGAAGGCATGAGTACAGTAAAGAAGATTAAAGTTTTCTTTGACAGCAGCGTGTTGATTGCGGGTCTTGCCTCCCCCGACGGCGCATCAAATATGCTGCTTATTTTATGCGAAATGGGATTTATTACTCCGGTTATCTCAGAAAAAGTGGTAACTGAGGTTATCAGGAATATCGAAAAAAAACTGCCCCGATGCCTTCCTTATTACCATAAGTTATTTAAAACCCTTCCCTTTGAACTTGCAGACCCTACACCGGAATTTATTGCACTGGCACAAAAAATAATCAACGAAAAGGATGCAGACATCCTTGCCGCGGCAATGAATGCGGAGGTTCACTATTTGGTCAGCCTTGACAAACATTTTATCTATGCAGACCCATCAGCCCTGAATATTAAAATCTGCACCCCCGGTGAATTATTGGAAAAAATTCAATAACCTAAAGCAAGGAGGTAATTTAAGTGAAAAAAATCGTGACAGGTATTCTAACCTGCTGCCTGGCCCTGGCACTGGCCGTGCCGGGATTTGCGGGGCCGCAGAACCGTTCCGCGGTGTTCGTCTTGAACCAGGCCAGCTACATCATGGATAACCAAACCAAAATGATGGATGCCAATTCGTTTATGGAAAACAACCGGGTCTACGTCCCGGTGCGCTACCTGGCTCTGTCCCTGGGGGTGCCAGAAAA
>JBFMCH010000022.1:0-4302 GCA_040754595.1 Bacillota bacterium | reverse complement strand
ATACCTGTTCTGCTCATATTACTACTGGCCGTGATAATGGCTGTGACGCTGTTTGCCGCCTTCTACGGCGCAATGCCGCAGGAACAAACCCTGACAGGGGTTAAGGTAAATGATCAAGACAAAAAAATATATGCCAAGGCAGAAAAGTTGGTACAGGGAAAAAACGTGGAACAAACCTGGCTGAATAAAAGCACACATCTGGGCTTCTTAGCTGATTACTACGGTTCAGATGTTAAACTTATAAATAAATGGGGTGATGTATACGCCCCGGTACTGTTTAAAGCCAGCCAAAAGCCTAATAAAAACCTGTTACAAAATGAAGGCTGGTTAACTGAAAACTTAGAGCGAACCGCAGACGACTTAAAACCATATTTTTATTACAAAAAATCACAAATCATATACCATACAGAAGACGGAGACGAGATATATGAAATATACCTGCTGACCGAAGCAAACACTATCCGGGGCCACTATATTTTTGAATATGAGTGGGTTACAGAAGATAAAGTAACCTACGAAAAGCTAGTTAACCGAAGACTCATAAAAAAATGGGACAGACTGGAGGAATTTCTGCAGAAGTACCTGACATTACCCAATAAAAAAGAAACAACTACCGCCCGGCAAATGGTCTTTGAAGCAGGCCAGGGGTTCACCGCCAAAAAACAATGGTTTGAGTGGCTGCAGAATAAATTTGGCAGCTCCTACGGCTGGGTATCCTCTGCCATGGTTCCGGCAGAATTAAAACCATACTTCCTGGAGGCAGAAGAAAAATACGGCATACCCTGGTGGTTCTTGGCTGCCGTAGCCATGAAAGAAAGCAGCTTTAATCCGGAAGCAAGCGGCTTTGACGGTACCGGTTCCTATGGTCTCATGCAAACACTGCCGGAGAACTGGCAAAAATACTCAGTGATGCTCGGTTTTGATCCTGTGGTGGACAAAGACAACCCCCGGGCGCAAATTCTGGTAGGCGCTTATATGCTGGCTTCATACGGCATAAAAGTGGACTGGGAGAGTAATAACTGGCGGGAAGAAAGCTTGCCCATGCTGGTGGCATATAATGCCGGTGCCAGTAAAATAGGAGACCGGGGAACAGAAGAATATGTAAAGAAAAATTACGCTGAACCCATATGGGAATACGCCGAACAATTCAAAAACCCGGTTGTTTGGCCGGTACCGGGATACACCACCATAACATCCGGTTTTGGCATGAGAGTACACCCCATCCTGGGAGTGGAAAAATTCCATTACGGTATAGATATAGCCGCCCCGGAAGGAGCACCGGTTGTATCTGTCTCAGGCGGTGTAGCTTACGCAGAATATGAAGAAGATGGTTTTGGTAAATACGTTATCGTGAAAGACGGAATCTACGAATACTACTACGCCCACTTATCTGAAATAGAGATAAAAGATGGGCAAAAAGTAACCCCCGGCACTGTTATAGGACGGGTAGGGTCCACAGGCAGAAGCATAGGCTCACACCTGCACCTGGGGATTAAGCCAATAGGCGGCAACTGGATAGACCCTCTGCAGGTGCTGAAGTGATAACTATCCCGACCATCCCGGCTCATAAAGCCGGGATTTGTTTTTTTAGAGAATCGTTTATAGGCAGGTGAAACAAATGAACAACATGCTTGTGGTAGCTCCCGACGATCAAATAAGAGACTACCTGCGGGATGCAGGATATAACGCCTGCTGGAGCTTGTACAGCAACGATTTAATTTTGCCAATGATAGAAAAATACCGGATAGAAACAGTAATTTACCTGACCAAAGTAAATGCCGTTATTCCTCATGAAGAAGCCATTGCAGAAACCAGGAAGAGGCAAATACGAGTTATACTGACTGCTGATAAAGATAAAGAAGAACCTTTACTTAACTATGCAGCAGCCATAGGGGTTACGGATATCCTCATATACCCTGTTAACCCGGAAGAAATACTGCACCGTTTAAAGAACCCTGCTACGGTAGAAGAAGTATTCAATTTCTTAAAACAAAAAGATAACAAAGAAGCTGTTTATGAAGCAGTTGTACCCATTAATACAAAGGTGCCGTTCTGGCGGAAGTTTTTCCGATGGAAAAGGAACCCCCGGGTAGACGATCGTCCCGGGGCGTCCCCGGGGAAGGGGTCCGGGGCAGAGTGGAAGGAACAGGTCAGGGGCGGCAGCAGGGAAAACGAGATAAATACAGTTCCCAGCGGGCTGCCGGGTGGACAGGATGAGGTAGCAGGTCAGCAGGAAGCTGACAGCCCGGACGTTCCTGTGCAGGAGTCTCCCACCGTGCTTCTCATCGGTCACCGGGCAAAAATACTGGCTCCCGAAGCAGCCGCAAAGGGGTGGAAGGTTGTGACCGATGACCCGTTGGTGCCGTCGGACGCAGCAGTGATTGATACCGATCTTCTGTCCGCTGTATCGGGCAGTCTGCACTGTCCTATGGTCGGATTCAGTTCCGGGCGGCTCAGCGATTGGTTTTCGCTGGCTGACAGCGGCGTACCGGTCGCCGTTGACGGTGCTGCGTGCCTTGCACTGGTAGCCAATCGTTTAGAGAGCCGTACGAGGATTCAGACCGTTTCTTCCGTGAAGAGGGGTTTCGTCCTCGCTTTTTATTCAGGCGCACAGGGATTTCAGGGAAAGACAGTCCTAGCTGTAAATACGGCAACACTTCTGGCAGAAAAAGGTTTTTCAGTGTGCATCGTAGATTTAGATACCGACAAGGCAGGACTGACAGTGCTGTGTGGTTTTTCGGAAGACGTTCCCCCATCGATGGACCTGAACAGCTATATTAGCGGAGCGCTTCCTATTGAAGGACCTGCCGGAGTCAAGCTGATCCCCGCGCCGATTAGAAATCCCGGCTGGTTTCCCGATCCGCAGCAGGCAGGGCGATTAGTGGCTAAACTTGCTTCGGAATACGATGCTGTGGTGCTGGACTTCGGGGCTAAAATAACGTCCCCCGCTGTGGTGACAGCACTCAGGTCATGTGACCGGGTGTTTCTGGTTTCGACACCCATGCGGGCAGCACTTACGGCGGTAGCCCGATTCCGGGGGAGGGGGTTGGCAGAGATAGGAGGGAAAAAGATTACGGCAGTCATAAATCGCACCGGAGTAAGGGGTGGTATCTCAGCCCGCGATGCCGCAAGGTTGCTGGACATCAACGGACAGTTTATCGAGGTACCCGAAGACCCAGCAGTAATGTTGGCAGAAAACGAAGCATTGGAAAAAGGTACGTATAGTCCGCCCGTTCTAAAAAAGAAAAGTTTAATCAGACCAGCCCTCCTGGCTCTTTTGGACCGGGCGGGTAGCTGCTGGTAAGTTTGGTAGAAACGCTGGCGGCAAATGGTGTGTACCCCATCCTGGAGGGACTGGAGAAACAGGAGGACTTGGAATGGGTGATCGAAAAAGGGTGGGACGCCGGTGTACAGGGTTTTGCCCTAGCACATCCCTCACTGATGAGTGTGAAAAGGAGATGATATTTTGCTGCAGAGATTAGTGTTTGCCGCTCCCGAGGAGGTATTTCTACATGCTGCCAGGAGAGCCGGCGTGGAGTGTGTTTCTCTGAATGAGAGTACGCCACTGCCGGGTTCCGCAGTCGTGCTGATTCGCCCGCGGGACGGCGGCCGTGTGGATGAAACCATCGGCGTATTGAGAAATGCCGCAGACTTTGGTGTGCCGGTGATCGTGGTTGCGGGTAGCCGTGATCAAGAGGGGGAAGTCCTTCTGCATGAGGCGGGATTATGCGGCGTACCAAATGAGTGTGTATTGTTTGTACATGATGGAAAAGTTGTGGATGCCAACGGCACAGCCATAGCTGACGCCCTCCGCGGGAAGGGCATCGGCATCCGTGCTGTGATACTGGCAGCCGAGAGGGCCGTCAAGGAAAACCTGGTGCCGGAGCCGGCCTTATGGGAGGATTCCCCGGCTGAGGAAGAACTCCTATGGGAAGCTGGGCAGGAAATGGAAAGTATGGTTAGCCCCAAATCTCCCGTGCAGTCAGAGCAGCCGGCCCCGCGCGAAAACATTCCCGAACAAGTACAACCCCCTCTTTCTGCGGTCGAGAAGTTCTTAAGTGTGTGCAGTGGTGCAGAAAAGATGGTGGCGGTGTTCGGCGTTAAAAGCGGTGTAGGGGCTACCACAGTAGCAGCGTGCCTTGCTGGGGTGCTATCAGATTACCGTGCTTTACACCTGGAGGCGTCACCTTCGCCTACGGGTTATGTTTACTATGGCCCGTCGCCGCTCCAGGCTGTATCAGAAGGCATGTACGCTTATTTTGATGGAGAGAAAGTTGTCGGGGAAATCCGGCGGGCAGGTAT
>JBFMCH010000021.1:3110-6763 GCA_040754595.1 Bacillota bacterium | reverse complement strand
GTTTCAATTCCCAGAGGGAATTATTTTGTTTTTGGACCCTATCCGCTGGAGCTCTTAAAATACATGGGCTGACAACCTATTTTGCGAGAATCACCATAAATCTGGTTACTTTTTCCTATTTTACACTATATCTTTATACCCGTAAACCCCTTATCCCTTATATTTCAAGGGTTTTTAAAAATCGAGCAACCCCCGGGTTTTTGACACACCGGCAGGTGCTCGATGTTTGAATATTCATACAATATATACTCCATCTCCAAAGGGGTCGCTGCATTTGCCTATTCTTATTATATCATCTCTGCACCTGGCACACTGCTTGTAAAAAATGACGCTGTCTTCGTCTTTTTGCAGGAGACGAGATAATTTATGCCGCAGCATAACATAATCTTCCTCGCTCAGACGTGCTTCAAAAACACTGTACTGAACTGGTACCGCATAGTCGCATAATACCTTGTGTATTTTATTTCGTCTCTTGTCATCTGTTATATCATAGCTAATAATGTAATGCGTCATCATCACTACCGGATTAAAAATGGTTTATAATCAGTAATTTCCTTAGTCAAGACCTTGGCTAAAAATCGTGCCTGCAGCTCAATGTTGCGCAGGTAGGGTATTCGGTAACCAAAAATCGGATGGGTAATGACTTCCTTCCTGCGTTCTTCATAACACCGGTATATTTTTTTACGTCCGTTTTCATTAAGAAAACATCCCCCCATCATATAGTCAAAATCCCCCTCGGTAATGATACCCTTGTTTAAGACCATTAGCACAACTGAATCAGCTATTACCGGTCGGAACTCTTCCATTATATCCAGGGCTAGGGCTGGTCTGCCGAAATCTGACCGGTGAAAAAACCCTACAAAAGGATCAAATCCCACTACCTGAACTGATGCGACTACGTCTTTCAACAGTAATGAATAGCAAAAACTTAATAAGGCATTCACCGGGTCTTCCGGTGGACGCCTGCTGCGCTTGTTAAAATCAAAGGGGACTTTATCTTTGATTAGCAGTCCAAATACCCTAAAATATTCATGAGAACCAGCACCCTCCAATCCCATTAACTCATTCAGATTTCCGGCCTTCTCCAGCTTTTTTACAATATTTTTCATTTTTGATGACGCCTTCTCAAGCGCAGGGTCATTCAGAGACCGATTATATCTTAATAGAAGGGTACGCATGTTGGAAAGCTTACCACGAACAAATTCTCTGGCATAGATCATACGCTCACTGTTATGCTGATACGTGCTGTGTTGAGCTATACGCAGGACAGAATTTTTGGAAAGAGTTGGCTGCAGGCATCCATAGTATTTTCCCTTCGTTGAAATAAAATGAACCTCAACACCTCTTTCCAGAAAAAGCTTTGTTAATTGAGAAGAAACATTAACTGTTCCTACCAGAACAACCTGATCCAAGTTGCACAGAGGCATATCTGTTAACTTAACTTCATCTTTAATTACCAGTACCCGTTCCCCTTTTTTATGCAGTGATGCGCCCTGTTGATCCACATACAATACTCTTCCCAAATTGATTCCCGGCAGCGGTCGAGTTACTATCTTTTTTGGGCCTGAAAGTTGTTTTACCTCAAAAGGAAGGCATCGGTTTATAAGGGCACATCCTTCACAACGGTTATCAGCCATTGGCGGAGGTATCTCCCCTGAGGTCATAATTTCTCTGGCTTTGTTAACTGCATTTTCCACCATCCGACGGATGGCTTCATCAATCAATACTTCCCGCCTTGCATTGGACTGGGAATAGTAAATATACCCCTTGGTGATATCATGTCCCAGTTTTTCTTCCAGAGCCATAGCTTGGGCACATACCTGTATATCATCATTCAGGCTTTCCTTCAGGATACCTTTTTTGTATTCGACCGGATAGATTTCATTCCCCTGCTCCAGGACGTCAATAACACCTATAATGCCTAGCTTTTCCGATGCAACACAAATGCAACGTTCCTGGCGGTATCCTTCCCTCACGATACTCTGCCTTTCATTTCGCCGCTCCTCCTGCAGCTTACCCTCCAGCAGATGGTGATTTGAGTCTTCTGCCGCTTCAACTACCCTGTAATAAAAATTTCGGGGGCAATAAAGAATTTCCGAAACCGCAGATACAGGAAGATACTGCTGCTCCCTGGTTAATTTCTGTCCTTGCATGGTCTCACACACCTTATGATGCAGTGTAGCGGTATATTTGAATATTAAATAATTACAACATTAAATATGATAATGCTCAAGATAAATTAGTTTCAATTCCCAGAGGGAATTATTTTGTTTTTGGACAAAACAGGGGGCAACGTGCTAATTCTAGCGCCGTTGGCGTTTCAATTCCCAGAGGGAATTATTTTGTTTTTGGACGCCAGTATAAATACATTAACGCTGATGTAGTCTATGAAGGGTTTCAATTCCCAGAGGGAATTATTTTGTTTTTGGACGGGAGAAGGAGGAAATATGAAATGGGCCAAAAGAGATGTTTCAATTCCCAGAGGGAATTATTTTGTTTTTGGACATCCCGGACCCGTCCAGCGAGAAAACCGTTCGGCGTTGGTGTTTCAATTCCCAGAGGGAATTATTTTGTTTTTGGACATTGGTGCCCGAATCAGAAGAAAATTAGGAAAGGAGGTGGCCATGTTTCAATTCCCAGAGGGAATTATTTTGTTTTTAGACGTAAAAGCAGTTCCACCACCAGAACGACAACTAACTGAGTTTCAATTCCCAGAGGGAATTATTTTGTTTTTAGACAGACCACAAGTACGACAACCCCGTCCCGGTCATCTGGGGTTTCAATTCCCAGAGGGAATTATTTTGTTTTTAGACTGGGCGAATCAAGGTGGATACTTGTGTGTCCACATGGGTAGTTTCAATTCCCAGAGGGAATTATTTTGTTTTTAGACGTAGAGATTACCGGGAAAATTAAGGACGGTATAGTGTTTGTGTTTCAATTCCCAGAGGGAATTATTTTGTTTTTAGACTGTGGCTGAGCAGTAAAGCCAAAAACAGGGTGGCAGCCATGTTTCAATTCCCAGAGGGAATTATTTTGTTTTTAGACAAAGAAGTATCGACTTAGAACTAGAACACCTGCTGGTGATGTTTCAATTCCCAGAGGGAATTATTTTGTTTTTAGACTGATTGACCAGATACTAATGGCCGGCGGAGGGGCAATGTTTCAATTCCCAGAGGGAATTATTTTGTTTTTAGACCGAACCACAGGTACACATCAGCCGGAGACATTTCCGGGTTTCAATTCCCAGAGGGAATTATTTTGTTTTTAGACACGCCGATCAGGTTCTCGCAGATGACAACGACGAGCTGGTCGAGTTTCAATTCCCAGAGGGAATTATTTTGTTTTTAGACGAGATTGGCGGCTCATCTGCCAAACAGCTGCGGGCGCGTTTCAATTCCCAGAGGGAATTATTTTGTTTTTAGACTCATCCAGGGCCATAGATGAAGGATATGTTTCCGTGGCGTTTCAATTCCCAGAGGGAATTATTTTGTTTTTAGACGGACTGATTACCGCCGACACTGAGTTTGACCTGATGGAGTTTCAATTCCCAGAGGGAATTATTTTGTTTTTAGACGTGGACAGTTCCACATGATAACTCAAGCCAAAGGTGTTATGTTTCAATTCCCAGAGGGAATTATTTTGTTTTTAGACCC
>JBFMCH010000021.1:0-3010 GCA_040754595.1 Bacillota bacterium | reverse complement strand
GTTTCAATTCCCAGAGGGAATTATTTTGTTTTTAGACCCTATCCGCTGGAGTTCTTAAAATACATGGGCTGACAACCTATTTTGCGAGAATCACCATAAATCTGGTTACTTTTTCCTATTTTACACTATCTCTTTATACCCGTAAACCCCTTACCCCTTATATTTCAAGGGTTTTTAAAAATCGAGCAACCCCCGGGTTTTTGACACACCGGCAGGTGTTCGATGTTTGAATATTCATGCAACATATACTCCATCTCCAAAGGGGTCGCTGCATTTGCCTGTAGCGAATCACGCTACTAGGGTTATGTATAAGCAGAATTATCTGTCAGTTTACCATTGTATAACAGGGGCCGGTCAACTTTTACTCTATCACAAGTGGTCAACTTAGCACAAGTTACTTGAGAGACATGTAGGTTTCCGGCCAGTTACCCACTTGGGGGACTGGCTTTTTTTATCGGGACTGACGGACTGACTAAGCCTATTTATTGATATAGTTTAAGTAGTTGCCATATACAGATATTAGTGCAATAGAATGCCACCTTATTGCCAAACACTACGGTAATTTGCTGCTTTTTACATTGTATTGAATAAAGTAAAAATTTCGAGCATAAAAAAGCACCTCCGAAGAAGTGCTTTTTTCATGTTTTGCTTATATCAATTTGGCATAGTCTTGAGCTCCGTAAAAGAAACGCAGAATGTTTACTTTTTTATCGTTTTCATCCACTTTGTAGATGATGATATAATTTTTTACGACAACCTTGCGATAACCCTCTTTTTCCAATCGGCTGTCCTGACACTTGGAATACATCAGCGGATTCCTTTTCAAATAGCCGTAACACTTGTCGACCTCATCAAGAAAATCTGATGCGGCTGTCAGATTTGCCAATTGAACGGCAATGTATGAAACGATATTGTCCAAATCCTGATGAGCAAGTTCTGTGACAATCAATTTATACATTGTATTTTTCTCTTATACTCTTCAGAGAAGCATCTCCGTCAAGTATTTTTCCTTCCGCCAATTGTTCCTCGGCAGCGTTCAGTTTGCGGTAGACATCTGACATGAACATCTTTTCCTCGTACATTTTCATGCTCATGATAACCATATCGCCATATCCGTTTTTAGTTATGAAAATAGGCTCATCGGAAGCGTGACACATTTGTGAAATCTCACTTGTTTTTTTTAAATCACGAATTGGAATTATCTTAGGCACAATACTCACTCCTTTTTGTGGCTTTATTGTACCATAATTATATCCTTAATTCAAATATATTATTTGTTTGGCTTTTACGCTCAGGTCGGCCTTTAGGTTAACCAGGGCCAGGTTTTCCCGAACGTCTGCATAATCCAGCTCTACACTAAAGAGCTTATGGGTCCCTTCAGCCAGCGGCAATATCACCAGTTCCAGCAGCAGAATTTTTGTTTCCCCACTATATATATCAGGCAGGCTCACGGTAAGCCCTTCACCGGTGGTAAAGGGATAGCCAAGTACCCCGGTTATTGATACATCCTGACCCGGTTTCACTTTCACTGACAGGTTTTGGGCTACAATACTGAGTAAACCGGTCAGCTTTTGATCAAAGATACCAGGGATTTGGTCCGGTGTTTCTATATAATAAAAGTTACCTCCGCCGGCCTCGGCCATTGCCTGCAGCAAATCTTCTTCAAAGTCATCACCCAATCCAAAGGTAGAGAGATTAACCTCACCGGCTGCCATTTGCCGCGCCTTCTCCACCAGGGCACCGTGGTCCGTCACTCCCACATTGGCCATACCATCCGTCAACAGCAGCACCCTATTAATTTGGTTTTCCTTGTGAGCCAGCTTAACTTCCCTTAAACCCAGCAGCATGCCTCCGCTTAAATTGGTGCTGCCACCGGGATAGATACTTTCCACCGCCATTTTAAGAGCATCTTTGTTCTCCACCTTGTGGGATGGGGCCACCATCGTAACCATGTCATCAAAGGCCACCACCGAACAATAATCCTGAGGTCTAAGATGGCCAACTGCAAAGGTAACTGCCTTTTTGGTGTAGTCCAGCTTTTCTCCGGACATACTGCCGCTACGATCAATGACAAAGGAAAAATTCTGCACAGGTCTTTCTTTAACTATTTGCTCCGGTGCAGCAAGTTTAACCATGAGATAGGCCACCTGCTTATTGCCGTGTAGCAGAAAAGTTTTATCTAACGCCAGATCAACTTTAATTTGTTCCATTAGGGTTGACCTCCTTATCTCTCTTTTTCTCCCTAAGCGGCTGGCATGGCTCTTTACTAATATCACTGCCACAGTAGGGGCAAATCCACTGTCTTTCCGAAGCTGCACTGTAGGATTTGTTGTTACCACACACGGGACAAATTTTCAGATACATAGGCAACTCCGTTTAATTGATAACCACCGGGATTTTCTGCAACACAAGGCTGCATTTATACCAATTCTTTTGCTTAAATGGTAACAGTCCGGCACGACCACAGCATGTCAGTGGCATAAAAAAACACCTGAAAAAATTCAGGCGTTACTTCCATTGTCTTTTAAGAAAGAAGTATTTAAGTTTTCAATCAGTCTATTCCCCGCAACCTCAAGATCACCTTCCAAAGGAAATACCAGCGTTCTAACGGTAATATCTCCAATGGTTTCTTTAAAAGTCCTAATATTAGAAGAGGGATAAATAAGCACCGCCTCCCGACACTCTTTTGCCACCGCATAGGTCACTACCTGGTTAGTATCCGCTTGGGACGGGCACCAGCGGGGCTGTCAAAACAATTGACCATCAAAAAACTTATAAATCCTTAACGCTAATTTTATTTTTACATGCCCAAAAATTTTCACAACTAATGTACAGGCCGTATTGTGAAACCCTTGCATAAAAGGGGCTACCGCATTTATGGCACACTTTTTGGGTAGTGGTCAGATATTTGTTCACTAAGTCAACCGGTATATATGGGAATATATAATTACATTTTGGGTAACCTGTACACCCAAGCAACAGCTTACGGTTTTTCGGGTTCTCAACAATC
>JBFMCH010000020.1:0-3706 GCA_040754595.1 Bacillota bacterium | reverse complement strand
AAAAATATTAGTTTTCGTCTTAAAATCTAAAAAAAGTGGGTCACTACTGTTAATTAATGTAAATTTTATTTTTTGAAAGAAGTAAAATTAGGGTTTTAAAGGGGTTTTTTCAACACCCTCCTAGGTGCTCGGGTTGCTCCAAAGCCACGCCCTATTGCAGGTCTACCAAGTTATATCAAGGTTTACCTGCCTGTTCATGCTGCGAAAGTTGAGTTATAAACATTTGGATACCGCTTAATGAGTTTCACTTCTTTTACATATCGTTCAAAAGATTCACATATCCTTTTTTGCCGTTCAATGAGTTAACTAATTTCTCATCCGCTGTCCAAAATTCACATTCTTCCCCGGTTCTTAGTGTGACAGTTTCTGCAACTGCCAAAAAAGCCGCATCATACAGTGTTGGTAAATTAAAGTTACGACTTATTTTCCACGCTAGATTTGCAACCAGATCATCTTCTAAATATTCAACCCCAGGAAGTTGACGAAACCCAGACCACATTTCATCTGCTTCCCTTGGTGTGATAATGCCACTTCTAACCTTTTTCCTTAGGATAGTACCGATTTCTGCCCAGGCAAAAGCCGGTAATACAATTATTTGTTCATCTTCCAGCACTTTTTTTAGCAATATTTTGACTTTATAACTGTCATCTTCTTTGATAAAAACCTTGACTAAAACCGAGCTATCGATGCAAATATATTTACTCATGGCGTATTCCTTCTCGTAACTCTCTAATTAAAGGTGTTGAATCTTCTTGTATTCCAACCCGATCAGCAACCTTCTCCTGAAGTTGGAATACCCTATCCAAAATATTTTTTCGTTTTTCGTTAAAATTTTTTCCTTCATGCTGTAATGACTCAAAACTTTCTGCATCAACAAGATAGGCAACTGGCTTAGACCTTTGAAGTATGACAACAGGTTGTTTTGAAACAATAACCTCAGACAATACATCTTTAGCGTTCCTACGCAAATCCGTAACATTAATCATACGCATTTTATATCACATCCAAATATGCTTTTAAAATCATTATATATGTATGCATTTGCTTTGTCAACTCTATCCAATAACCCTCTAAATAAAAAACTGGAGCCTTTCGACTCCAGTTTTCGGTTTACTGTATGGTGAAAGGCAGCAGTTATCTTGGGCTATTACACAGTGCTGTTTATTTGATTTTACTCCAGTTCATACAGCAACTTTTTCAGTTCCTTTAATTCTTCTTCAGAAAGGGTTACCCCCTTACCCATCTTTTCCCGGTCCGGGGACCATTCCCGGATGTCGTATTTTGGGGGTTTGTCGTTCCAGCTAATAAGGTTTAATTCCTTACGCCAGCCCTTGCTGCTCTCTGATAGAACGCCAAGGGTTTTGATGATTTCATATTTGAATTCTGCCATTATGGAAACCTCCATCTACTGTTATTAAACAACCCCGCTTTAGCAGGATATCCTTTAAGTCACTGATGCGGTAAGAAATATCCCAGCACCATTCACCAAAACCACCGTGGGCATTAACTGCCTTTACCCATAGATCCAGTGCTTCCTGCTTGGCTTTGTTTTGCTGATTGTCCTGGCCCTTAACCTCCAGCACCAGCATTTTACCATTACTAAGACGAATCAAGAAATCGGGCCGGTACTTGCGCACCACGCCTTTATAGATATAGAGAATTTCAAAACCAAGGTGGTCGTTTTTCACCCAGGAGTCCACCAGTTCGTTGCGCTCCAGTTCAAAGGCCTCACTGGCTTCCCAGGTACTGTCAAATACTACATGACTAATGTGGGATTTCCTGGTAATTTCGCAGGGCTTGCTGGTGTACCAGGTCATCATATCACCGGTGGAGCGGATGGGTCGCTCCTTATCAAAGACAGGCTCAATGTGCTGGGCGTTATCAAAACGGATGGCCTCGAAGATATGGTGTACCACCTTGTTCATGTTCAGGGTAATTAACAGGCGACTTCTAAACTCGTCCCGGTCAAAAAGACTGGGTATCCAAATTTTATCCGAATCAATGAATTCCTCCACCAGCTTAATTAATTGAAAGAGCAGGTATTCTTTGTTGCCCTGCCAGTTTGGCTTCATTTGCTCATAAATATCCCTGGTTGCTTCAAAAATAATGCGTTGCTTGCGGTACCGTTTGCCCAGTTCCTCGAGGTCGATCTGAGTTAGCTTAGTAACATCTGGCTTGCCATCTACAATGGGGGCCAGTTCCAGCTTCTTCGTGATGCCGGTAACCCCCGGGTAACCCCTTTGCCGCCATTCTTTTACCCGCTTGCGGATTTGGTTGACCAGGGGCAACTCGACAAAGATACCCGGATCATCGAAGGATTTAGAATGGCTGGAGGCAATGACATATCCGGCAGGGCGGCGGCCTTCAGCTTTGTGAAACTGCCTTTTGTCCCGGTTATAACTCCAGTGTCGAGAAGGTTCCTCATAGGGGCTGTTGATAATGAGATGGTCAATGCCGCCTGCCACCTATTTCACCTCCAGGATCTTCAGGGATTCAATACCGCGGTCATTAATAATCTTCACCGCAACCCGCCGGTGTTTGCCGGGCACAAAGGGGAGGGACACGGTACCCCGGAATTGTTCAATTAAATCCAGATCTATTTCACCCTTGAGGTTTTTGGCCAGTTTCCCCCAGCCGTCCTTTTCCCCGGCCATCGGGAAGAAAACCTGGCGGGGGAACATGCTTCGCCCGTCGTAATCGGTATCCAGCATCCACATGGCAATTTTAGATGTATCACCGGATTCGATGCCGCCGGTTTTAGTATTGTAGTAGTCAAAACCCAGCACTTCCACCACGTATTTACCTTTATATTCCTTGCCTGCCTTGCGCAACACTACGTCGGGCTGACCGATCAGCCAGAAGGACTGGTTACTGGCCCGTTTTTTCTTGAGATCCGCCGTCAGAAGGTCGGCGTTCATTTGGGCCTTTAAGAGGGTTACGCCGGGCCAGTTCAGCTCGTCAATATCCTTGGCCGCCTCCGGGTCAAACTGGAAGGCAGCAAAGATGAGAAGTTTGGGCCTGGGTACCAGGGTCTGGGCCTCTTCCAGTGCCCGGGCCACCTGCCGCTGCTCCAGGGGAGCGTGCTCCGGCCCAAAGGATACCACCACCCGCTTGGGCTCATCCTCCTTTGCTTCACCGTCGGCATGGAGCCAGCTTGTCCCCGGCAGCGGCTCCAACCGGGAGAATTCAATGGTCTGGCCACCCTTGCCCCGGATACCGGTTTTCATTAGTTCATCCCGCCAGTGGGACTGGCGCAGGGTTTCTCCGGAGCGGGCCACAGAATTGTCGGCTTCGGTCACTTTCTGGCCCAAGTCGTCAACGGATTTCACCACGGGTGCTGGAACTGCCTCTACAGTGAAGGGACCGGTGATGCGCTTCTTTTTGCTGTCAACAAGTGGTTGGTCGTAGAGAATTTCCTGCGCTGGTGGCTCATTATTGGCGATGGATTTTAGTGTCACATGCGGGACTGTCTTATATTTGAAGCCTCCGCTTACCCCCTCTTCTGGATGGGCAAGCTGGTAGTAATCATAACTCGCTGTCATTAGACGTTGCTTGGCCAAAGTTACTGCTACTCGTGAAGTATTATAACAAGTCATCAAAAACATAGAGCTTCATAGAAAATAATAGTGCAATTTTCAATTTAAAAGTGGTATAATTTTCATATGAAACTAAGTGATTACGCAAAACAAAGAGGAATAACATACCG
>JBFMCH010000019.1:0-98083 GCA_040754595.1 Bacillota bacterium | reverse complement strand
TATAAATTAAAACAATTAACTCGAAATCGCCTTTTACAAAGAGAAAAATAAACAGAGTCACATAAAAAGACAAGAGTAAGTAAGGGCAGGATTTCTACCTGCCCTTGCATAATTCTAATATAGTTTCAATATAATACCTACTTTGCCGGTTTGGTTCTGTTACACCCAATTCCCAATTTCGTATAACTGAAGGATCTAAACCACATAGGTCAGCAAATTCATTCTGTTTTAACCCCAACATATACCGAAGATTTTTAAACCTTACAGTTAGCTTTTCTGAATAAAAATCATTCGGAACGATAAGAAATACGCCAGGGGAAACACAGAATAATTTAGCAAGCCTTAATGCAGTTGACACTCTGGGAATCGACTTATTATTCTCAATACAGCGGATAGTCTCATGTGATAAGCCTGTTAGTTCCTTTAACTGATAAACACTCAATCCGGTATCATGCCTTAAGCACCTCAATCGGTCACCAATAAGTTGGGCCATGTCTACTCCGACCAGGGGTGGGATCTTACTCAAGGCTTCTTTAACAATATGCTTTGTTCGTAAAATATCTCTTTGATATTGATTAAGTTCCACCGCTAGGTCAAAGGTGTTATTACTGTTCCACTGCTGGTGTTGTCCACATCCTTAGCGTGTCCGGGTATCATGTGGGTCTGGTAACCGTAATCCTGCTGGCCCTGCTGCGATTCATGAGAATCCCCACCCGTTTTACCGCCTGGGTGGCCATCCCGGCACTGATCTTTTATGCCATCATGACCGGGCTGGGGCCGGCGGTATTTCGCTCCACCATCATGGCGGTGCTGCTTTTGCTGGCCCATCACCTGGGACGGCAGCAGGACTGGCCCACCACCCTGGCTGCCGCGGCGGGAATGATTTTGGTTGTCAATCCCCTGGATTTATATGATATCGGATTTCAACTTTCCTTTGCCGCCACCTGGGGTTTGCTCTATTTAACACCGGTAATGACGCAGCTCTTTCCCAGGCTCCCCAGGACTTTCTCTTTGCTGATTGCTGTGCCCCTGGCCGCCCAGTTGGCCACACTGCCTCTGGTGGTGCTGTATTTTAACCTGGTGTCGCTGGTTTCCGTACTGGCCAATTTGCTAACCGCCTACCTGGTAGCCCTTATCATGCTGTTTAGCGGGATTTCCCTGCCGGTTGGAGTAATCTTCCTCCCCCTGGCCGGCTTTATCAATGCTAGCACAGGACTGCTTACGGACCTGTTCCTCTGGCTGGTGCAGTTCTGCAGCGCTCTCCCCGGGGCGGCACGGTACATCCCGGCTCCACCCCTGTGGCTGGTATTCCTTTATTACCTCCTGCTGGTGGGTGTTTTTGAACTGCTGCGGCGCCCCCGGTGGCAGGATAAGTTAAAACACATCCTGGGGGACGCCGTTGTAAAAGGGCGCAGCCATAGAATAGGCCTCGGCTGTTTGGTGTTCCTCCTGCTGACTGTTGCCTGGTTGGCCTGGCCAATCAATAACAGGCTGGAGCTGCATTTTATCGATGTGGGCCAGGGAGACAGTACCCTCATCGTTACACCCAATCAAGGCACGGTTCTGGTGGACGCCGGTGGCTGGCGGGATGAGCTGCTCACCGGCAGGGGAGCGGGAAACCAGGTGGTGGTGCCCTACTTGCACAGGCTGGGGATTAATCACCTGGATGTATTGATCATCACCCACCCGCATGCGGACCACGCCGGTGGAGCCCGGGCGGTGATCAAATCCATGCCGGTGGACATGGTGGTGGTGTCGCCCTACGGATTGCAGGAGGAAGATCAGGTGGATGAAGGGTACGAGGTCTTATTGAATGAAATCCGACAGCAGGGGATTCTGCTACGTGCAGCCAGGTCCGGGGACCGGTTGAAGATTGATTCCCTGGTAGCCATGAAATTTTTATCCCCGGCAGAAACCTACTCCGGCACCCGGTCGGACGCCAATAACAACAGTCTGGTGCTTTTATTAAATTACCAGGGCCGAACGGCGCTGTTCACCGGAGACATTGAGACAGAGGCAGAGGAGGACTTGCTCCAAAGGGATCAAATCCCCGGAGCAGAAATTCTTAAAGTACCTCACCACGGCAGCGGGTATTTTCATCCCGACTTCTTCATCCGGGTAAGCCCTGAGATTGCGGTCATCTCCGCAGGGGCCAACAACCGTTTCGGCCACCCTTCCCCTAAGACTTTGGAAGCCCTCCAGGAGTTCAACAGCAAAATCTACCGGACGGACCGGCAGGGGGCGGTGATTTTAACCACAGAGGGTGTCAAGTGGAAGATTAAAACCGGTAAATAAAAAAGGAAATACTAACCACGCAGATTTCCTTTGTTTTAGCTTTCAAAGGCGGAGCGGGGGCGTTTGTCTAGTTATGGTTTATAAGCCCCTGGTATTCTTTTATGATCCCGTTATGCAGTTCATATACCGAACCACTGATGGGATAGGGGTTATTGATAAAACTACTGTGTCCAATCATAAAAGCCTGCCTTAGCACAGCCTGGTCAGCGGGGGAGAAAAGCATGACCACATCCCGGTTTGGCACCATGGTCAGGACCCGTTGCTTGGGGGACAATCCCTGTTTTGCGGGTGTCAAAAGCAATGCAAGTAACCGGCTGGAGTCATAGGTATCACCATAGTTAAAGCCATAAATCTTCCTGCTTTCATCAAAAACTTGCAGAGGTTTTACCAGGTCGCGGAAGAAATTACGCAGCGCAATCCGGTATATTTTTTCCATACTAAAACCCAACTGCTTCACTGTCTGCTGGTCCAGGAAAAAGATTCTCATCCCTTCATCAAGGACGTAAGCCATAGACAGTTCACCAATTAAAGGGTCGGTAACAATTCCTTTGGCGTCCTGGGGTCCCACCAGCAGGGGATACAGCCTGTGGAGGTTCTCCTTTACATCAAGATGACTGATGCCTCTTTCCCGCCGGAGATCTTTAATAAAGGGCGCCAGGACCTTTGCGATGTATCTGGGCCGCACAGGGGCACGCTGCCGGCAGTATCCCCTGTAGAAATTTTCCAAGGATAAATCAATCCAGTATTCTCCTTTTTTCATTCGAATGGCAAAATAATCTAAATTATAAATTAAAGACTTGGGTACAGCATCCAAAATATATTCAGAAACCGTTTTGCGAAAGGTTTGCCGGTCCATCAAGCTTGTTCAGACCCCCTATCCTAACAGGTACATGCAATGAAGCGGTTTGTGAACTGTATGTTACTGTAATATAATAACTTTAGTAGAAATATATGCGAGAGAATTCCAAGAGAGGTGGTTTTTAAGATGGCGTTGGTGGAAGTCACGGTCATTCCCCTGGGCACCGGCAGCACCAGTTTAAGCAGTTTTGTGGCCGGCTGTGTGAGGGTTTTGGAACAGGCGGAGGATGTTAAATACCAATTGACCCCCATGGGAACAGTTCTTGAAGGGGATCTGCCCAGGCTCATGGAACTGGTCCGCCAAATGCATGAGCAGCCTTTTTTGGCAGGGGCCACAAGGGTCAGCACCACCATCCGCATTGATGACCGGAGAGACAAGGAAGGCACCATGCAAGGAAAGGTTGCTTCGGTAGAAACAAAATTAATCACACCGGGTGGCACGGACTAAATGGAATATTACAAAGGACTGATGAACAGCCTGGCCAGGGGACAGGTGTCCCCGGTCTACTTATTTTACGGGGAAGAAGAATACCTGAAAGAAAAGATCGTTGAGAAATTCAAGGAAGTGCTGCTTCCCCAGGCGGCGGATTTTAACCTGGATGTTGTGGACGGTGAAGAAACGGAACCGTTTACTGTGGTGTCCCTGGCTGAAAATCTGCCCTTTATGGCGGAACGGAGACTGGTTATTGTCAAAAATACCCCCTGGTTTTCGGCAAAGGGTAAAGCCAGGGACGGCGGGGAGCGGGCAGAAGAGGATCATAAAACAGGGGGAAAAGAAGCACCCCTGTTGGATTACCTGAGCAACCCTTCACCCAGCACCTGCCTGGTGTTCATGACCGGGGACGCTGTGGACCGTCGAAAGAAACTTTTTAAAGCCGTTGGGTCCGCGGGACAAGCCATTGAATTTAAAGCCTTGAAACCGGCGGAAATGGTTTCCTGGTTGGCCCAGAAGATAAAAGCCGCCGGTAAAAAGATCGACCCGGCAGCGGCCAGGGCACTGGTGGAGGCCAATGGCAAATTGGGACTGTTGAACCTGGAAAACGAAGCAGAAAAACTCCTCCGTTACCTGGGAGAGGAACCGGAAATCACCCTCCGGGATGTCCGGCAGGTGGGTGTAACAAATGTAGAGCAAAATATTTTTACCGTGGTGGATGAGGCTGTGGCCGGCCATACCTCCAATGCACTGACCGGCATTCGGGAGCTGCTGGCCATGAAGGAACAGCCCCCGAAAATTTTGGCCATGCTGGCCCGTCAACTTCGCATCGCCATTCAGGTGGACGCACTGGTCCGGGAAGGCTGCCCCGAAAGGGAAGTGGCCGGAAAATTGGGCCTCCATGATTTCGTAGTCAGGAAGGCGCTGCATCAGGCCAGGAAAAGCGGCTCCCGGAAACTGGAGTGGGCGCTGGAACAGATGGCAGGCATTGATGCGGACATCAAAAAAGGCCAGCAGGATTTCCTGCCGGCCATCGAAACTACCTTGATTAAGTTTAGCCGGCTGTAAGTATGCCGGTGTTTGTCTAAACAGTACGTAAAAAAACCACCCCGGCAGGGTGGTTTTAATCATTAGCCAGCAATTTTATTGAACCGCTTGGTTAGGCGAGATTTTTTTCTGGCTGCGGCATTTTTGTGTAAAACGCCTTTGGTAACAGCTTTATCGAGAGCAACCAGGGCTTTACGCAGAGCAGCCTGCGCCAGTTCCTGGCTGGCATTTACTAAAGCTTCTTCGTATTTGCGAATGGCGGTTTTTACAGCGGATTTAATACTGGCGTTTCGAATGGTACGCTTCCGTGCAATTTCAACCCGCTTAGCAGCAGACTTAATATTAGGCAAATTTTCTCACCTCCCCAACAAGCAGTATTTTACCACGCTCAAATTTAAAATGCAAGCAGCTTTCGTATATCATAACCCTTTTTGGTGAATGATAACTGCAGAATTCATTATAGGAGGTGATTATTTTGTTAGGAATGGTTGTCAGGTTCATTGTTGCAGCCCTGGTGTTAATCGTGGTAAGCTGGCTTTCTCCCGGTTTTGTAGTGCATGGTGGCTTCATTGGCGCTCTGATTGCTGCTGTGGTCATTGCGGTCTTAGGCTACATAGCCGAAAGTTTACTGGGTGAACGGGTTTCTCCCCAAAGACGTGGCCTGGTTGGCTTTGTTACCGCAGCGGTCGTCATCTATCTGGCCCAATTTATTATTCCTAACTTACTCAGCGTCAGCCTGTTTGGTGCATTAATTTCAGCCTTTATTATCGGTCTCATTGATGCCTTCGTACCCACCGTTGTTCGATAGCAAAAACCTTCAAGAAACCTACCGGCCAGGTATGGTTTCTTTTTTTCATGCTGCCAAATGAATTTTAAAGGGAACGTTAAACATACCCTCCTTTTGCCGGGCATATTCTTAACTATACAAGCCCCGGCGGGGGGTGATTTTTATCTACAGGTGCTATCGGGGAATCAGAGTTAAGACAAAGAGAACCGCCTCCATCCTTTCCATCGTGCTGATCGGCTTGCTTCTGGCGGTACTTTTGCACAGCGGTTTCCGGCTGGGAGATGAGGCGCCCAGGAGAATGCTGGCTGATTCAGTGGATTGGCTGGTTTGCAAGGTATTTCAGGACCCCAAAGGAATGGTACTGGCCTCCATGCCTGCTTTGTCCTGGCAGGATACTCCCGAGGAAATGGAAAGTCCCGGCCGGGCGCTGTTGTCCTGGCTGGCGGGAATTACCCGCATTGATCTGAACCCTGCCGGCATGCTGCGGGCCCAAATACCGCTGTTGGGTCAGATCAGTCCACCGGAGGTGTCGGTGGTTGCCATGGATTCTGCAATACCGGAAGATCCACAGCTCGAACAAAAGGTAAGTCAAGAGGTACTGGTGGGAATTTATACCACCCATACCGGAGAGACCTATTCCCTGACGGACGGCACCGACCGGTTAACCGGCGAACAGGGTGGCGTGGTTAAAGTCGCCAGGGCAGTACAAAAAACATTGGAAGACAAACATGCCATCCGGGTTGTCCTTTCAGACCGGATTCATGATGCCCGGTATGCCACTTCCTACTTGGAATCGAAAAAAACCGCCACGGAAATGGCAGAAAAGAACCCGCACATGATTGCCATGCTGGATATCCACCGGGATGCAGGACGGTCCCGCGAGGAAAGTCTGGTGGAAGTGAAAGGGCAAAAAATAGCACCTATCTTAATCATTATTGGTTCCGATGCCAGATTGCCCTTTCCCAATTGGAAGCAAAATTACCGGTTTGCCTGCCGCCTGGCAGCCAAGATGAATGAGCTGTACCCGGGTCTGTGCCTGGGGGTCAGGGTTAAGGAAGGGCGCTATAACCAGTTTTTACACCCCGGGGCTGTTTTGTTGGAGATAGGTACCGACAACAATTCCCTGGAAGAGGCGGTGGCCAGCGGGGAAATGCTGGCGGATGCCCTGGCAAAGCTGGTGCAGGAAGAAGTAAAAACAAGGGAGACCCTAAAGAAGGAAGAAAATATCCCCGGGAAAACACAGGATGAGCAAACCATAGACCCGGAAGCTGAGGAGGAAAACCGCTCCGAAGAAAGGCACGCCCAGCCCGTCCCTCCTTTTCATCCAAAAGAAAGTGTTCACTGACCAAACTGGAAAAAAATGTATAGCCATTTGCAGAAAGGCACATCCTTATAGTGGGGAGGTGCCTGGTTTTATGTTGAGAAATTTGTTGTTCCTGGTTGCGTTGTGCGCCTTTTTTACGGTAGTGGGACTGGGGGTATATACTTCCAACAAACAGTTCAATGATATTGTTTTACCGGACCGGCCGGTTTATTTATTCAAACTGTTCGAGAAGGATTCCGGTGTTGTTCAAATTGAACTTTTGGGAGAAACCCTGGCAGTGGATATCCCGGCCGTTAAAAACAGGGCTGACAGCTACCTGCTTGTGGCAAAACAAAAGCTGCAGGAGGTAAAATCAGATCCCCGTTTAATTGAGGAAGTAGCCAACGTTAAAAAGGTGATGCAGGAACCGTGGAATGCCTGGTGGGAATCCGAGAAAGTCAGGGCGGTACACCAGTGGGTAAAAGAACGGATCTAGCGTCTTGTACAAGTTGAAGCAAGGCTTAACCGGTGCTATAATGAAAGAGTATGTCGTTTTTCGGAGTAGGAGGGAGTATGAATGGCAACGCCCCAAAATCGTATTCGAAACTTTTGCATTATAGCACACATTGATCACGGTAAATCCACCCTGGCTGATAGAATATTAGAACAGACCGGCGCCCTCAGTGAAAGGGAAATGACTGAGCAGGTGCTGGATAAAATGGATTTAGAAAGGGAAAGAGGCATTACCATCAAGCTGCAGGCGGTCCGCCTCTTTTACAAGGCTTCCGACGGGGAAGAGTACCAGCTGAATTTGATTGATACTCCCGGTCACGTAGATTTTACCTATGAAGTTTCACGAAGCCTGGCAGCCTGTGAAGGGGCCCTGCTGGTTGTGGACGCCTCCCAGGGGATTGAAGCCCAAACCCTGGCCAATGTTTATTTAGCATTAGAAAATGACCTGGAAATTATCCCGGTCATTAATAAAATTGACCTGCCCAGTGCCGAACCGGAGCGGGTAAAGCAGGAAATCGAGGACGTAATCGGCTTGGACACTTCCGAGGCCGTACTGGCTTCGGCCAAAACCGGCATTGGTATCAACGAGATCCTGGAACAGGTGGTCACCAAGATTCCCCCGCCGCAGGGTGATCCCAATGCCCCCCTGCAGGCCCTGATTTTTGATTCCCACTATGACGCCTATCGAGGGGTCATTGCCTATATTCGAATTGTTCAGGGAACCCTCAAGCCAGGGATGCGCATCCGTATGATGGCGACACAAAAGGAATTCGAGGTCACCGAAGTGGGTGTTTTTAACCCCAATATGATTTTCGTGGACCAGCTCAGTACCGGCGAAGTTGGTTTTGTGGCCGCCAGTATGAAGAACGTTCAGGATGTGCGGGTGGGTGACACCGTTACCTCCGCCCAAAAGCCGGCGCCGGAACCGCTGCCGGGCTACCGCAAGGTGACTCCGATGGTGTTCTGCGGCTTGTACCCGGTGGATACCGTTGAATATGAGGATTTAAGGGACGCTCTGGATAAGCTGAGATTAAACGACGCTTCCTTAATTTACGAGCCTGAGACTTCCGAGGCCCTGGGCTTTGGTTTCCGCTGCGGATTTTTAGGACTGCTGCACATGGAAATTATCCAGGAACGCCTGGAACGTGAATACGGTCTCAATCTTATTACCACCGCCCCCAGTGTTGTTTACCGTGTGACCACCACCAAGGGTGAAGTGCTGGAGATCGATAACCCCGCCAACTTACCCCCGGTCAACAACATTGAAATGATAGAAGAGCCCTATGTGAAAGCCACCGTGATGGTGCCCAAAGACTTTGTGGGCACGGTTATGGATCTGTGCCAGGGCAAGCGGGGCATTTACAATAACATGGAGTACATGGGCGTTAACCGGGTGATGCTGACCTATGAAATTCCCTTATCGGAAATTATTTATGACTTCTTTGACCAGTTGAAATCAAGAACCAGGGGCTACGCTTCCCTGGACTATGAGATGTTGGGTTACCAGGAATCCGACCTGGTCAAAATGGATATTATGCTCAATGGGGAGGTCCTGGATGCCCTGTCCTGTATTGTGCACCGGGAAAGGGCCTATACCCGGGGCAGAGCGCTGGTGGAAAAGCTGCGTTCCTTGATCCCCAGGCATATGTTTGAGATTCCGGTCCAGGCAGCCATCGGCAACAAAATTATCGCCCGGGAAACCGTCAAGGCCATGCGCAAAGACGTTCTGGCCAAGTGTTACGGCGGTGATATCAGCCGTAAGAGAAAGCTGCTGGAGAAACAAAAAGAGGGTAAAAGACGCATGAAACAGGTGGGGAATGTGGAGATTCCCCAGGAAGCTTTTATGGCAGTTTTAAGTATTGAAGAATAGGTGTGAGTCAGCGCAATGAGCTGTTATCTGAGGCACCTGAAGCCGGTGCTGGAAAAGGTCGGCTGCGGGACGTTAACCAGGGACCAGCGAAAAGTGGTGGACAACACCGTCCGCAGCATTACCGGCGCCCGGGGGAATGTCCTGATTTGGCCGGTGGTCAAGGAGTGGCTGGAGGATTCAGTCAACCAGGAACGCCTGATTAAGGAAATTAAGAATAAGCTGGTGGATCCATGCCAATAGGTTTATACATTCACGTACCCTTTTGTTTGCAAAAGTGCCTGTACTGTGATTTTGCTTCCTATCCCATCGAACAGGGGCAGGTTGAGCAGTACATGCGGGGCCTGGGACAGGAAATTGATTATTACAGGGCAACCCTTGCCCCTGAACAAAAACAAATAGCTACTATTTTTGTGGGCGGTGGTACGCCCACTTGCCTTATGTCCGGGCAGTTGGCGGGTATTTTGGAGCAGGTGTCTCGGGTCTTTACCATCGTCACGGGGGCTGAAATCACCACCGAAGCAAACCCGGGAACGGTAACCCTGGCGTCCCTGCGGGAACTAAGGGCAGCAGGCTTTAACCGCCTGAGCCTGGGGGTGCAATCCACCCACCGGGAACTGCTCCGTGTCATCGGACGCATCCACGACTTTGACCAGGCCAGACAAGCGGTACATTTTGCCCGGGCGGCAGGTTTTGAGAACCTCAACCTTGACTTAATGTTTGGTTTGCCCACACAGACTGCCGCCCGCTGGCGGCAGTCTGTGTCTGAGATAGTGAATTTACAACCGGATCATGTTTCTTGTTACAGCCTGCAGTTGGAAGAGGGAACTCCCTTGACCCGGGCCGTTGACCAGGGTAGATTGGCTGCCTGCCCGGAAGAACTGGAGCTGGAGATGTATCGCATCGTTATAGAAATATTGGGCACAGCAGGCTATGAACACTATGAAATTTCAAACTTTGCCCGACCGGGGTACCGGTGCCGGCATAACTTGCTTTACTGGCACAACCAGGAGTACCTCGGACTGGGCCCCGCCGCCCACTCGCACCTAAACCAGTCAAGATGGGGAAATGTGGAGGATATTGATCAATACGTCTCTTTACTTCAAGCGGGCCAAAGGCCTACAGAAGAGATTCAATCACTTTCCGAAGGGGAACAGATGGAAGAGACTGTGTTCTTAGGCTTAAGGTTGATCCCGGGAGTAAACCTTGCTGATTTTCGCCAAAGATTTGGCATAGGTCTGACGGAAGTCTTTGGGAGACAGGTCAGAGAGTTAGAAAAGAAGGGTTTAGTAGAGCTGGTGGATGGGTATCTTAGATTAACAGGAAAAGGTTTACCGCTGGCTAATCAGGTATTCGCAGAATTTGTATAAACCCATTATGTTGCCGCTAATTCTTGAAAAAATAAAAAATTAAGCTGATGGCCGACGGCTGATGGTCAAATTGGTATCCTTGACAAAGTTTTTTCCATTTGCTAAATTTTAAATTAGATTAGCACTCATCAAATTAGAGTGCTAACACCCTTTAAGGGTGAGGCAGGGGGTGTGCCGACGTGAAAATGGATGAACGTAAACAGCAGATCCTGTTGGCCATCATAAAAGATTACATTAGCACCGCGGAGCCGGTTGGTTCCCGGACCATTTCCCGCAAATACAAACTGGGGGTCAGTCCGGCCACCATCCGGAATGAAATGGCGGATTTGGAGGAAATGGGGTTTATCGAGCAGCCCCATACTTCCGCCGGCCGGATTCCTTCCAACCTCGGTTACCGCTACTATGTGGATTGCCTGATGCAGTTGGAGCAGCTAACCGAGCAAGAAGAAGGGACCATCCGCAGCGGCTACGAAAACAAGGTCCGGGAAGTGGCAGAGGTTCTTAACCGCACCGGCAGAATGCTGGCGCAGCTTACCAATTACACCGCCCTTGTGCAGACGCCCCAGTTGGGCAAGTGCTCCTACAAACATATTCAACTGGTCTTGATGGGGCCGGCCCAGGCCATCATCATTGTGGTGATGGATACGGGTGCTGTGCACCACCAAATGATGTCCGTGCCGGAGAACATCACCCAGCAGGACCTGGATCAGATTTCCGGCGTGCTGAATGCCAAACTCCAGGGCAAGACCATGGGCAGCATCAGGCTTACCCTGATCAAGGAGATTTACTTCGAGCTGGCCAGGCACCGGAATATTTTGGATTTAGCCATAGAATTAATGCAGGACCGCATCGCCTCGGCCAAGGAGGATAAAATCTACCTTGAAGGGGTATTTAATATTTTGAATCAGCCGGAGTTTCACAATGTAGATAAGGTGAAAGTGCTGCTGTCCCTTTTGGAACAGGAGGATACTTTACGGGATATACTGGAAACACCAGGGGATTCCCAGGGTATTACCATAAAAATCGGCAGCGAAAATAGCCGGCAGGAGATACAAAACTGCAGCATGATTACCGCCACCTACCAGGTGGGGGATAAAATCCTGGGAACCATTGGTATATTGGGACCCACCCGGATGGATTACGCCCGGGTGGTTACTGTGATTGATTGCATGTCCCGTAATCTTTCCCGCACCCTGGAGCGTTTGCTGAAGGGTCAGGGTTAATTTTAAGGAGGAACTTTTCCGTGAGTCTCAAACAACAGGCCAGTCAGGGTGCCGAGATCAATGAAAAATTGGCTGCCCTGATGACCAACTCAAATGCGGTCCGGGCCATTGCCTCTGCCGTTGAAGGCACCCTGGGGCCAAAGGGCTTGGATACCATGCTGGTGGATAAATTCGGTGAGGTGGTCATCACCAACGACGGGGTAACCATTCTTACCATGATGGAAGCCAACCACCCGGCTGCCCGGATGGTCATTAATATTGCCAAATCCCAGCAGGAAGAGATCGGGGACGGCACCACCACCGCCACCGTCATGGCCGGTGCTTTGGTGAGCGCCGGGGTAGAGCAAGTGGTCAAGGGGGTTCCGGTGGCCCGGGTCATCGAAGGAATCCGGGCCGGGGTAAGGCGGGCACTGGAAGTAATGAAGGAGCAGGCCATTCCTTTGGAGGATTTGCAGCACCCCTGGCTCAAGCAGGTGGCCCTGGTGGCCGGCCGGGAACACCAGGATATCGCCGACCTGGTGGTGGAAGCAGCCCGGTTGATCGGCAAGGAAAAACTTCTCGATCCCAACTTCAAGTTGTCCGACACCGTTACATCCGAAGAAGGGGCTACCAACCAAGTGTTTATGGGCGTTATCCTCAACAAGGAAACCATGAACAAACAAATGCCCCGTCAATTGGAGAATGTAAAGGTCCTGGTGATTGATGACGCGCTGGAACCTGAAGAAATTGAAGATGAGGCCCTGGGTACCGAAACCGGTTTTGCCCGCTATTTGGAACTGCAGGGGGAATTCAAGGCCAATATTCAGAAAATCATCGACCTGGAAGTCGGCTTGGTGCTGGTTGACCGCGGTGTGGACGATACAGCCGAAGATTTGCTGACCGACGCCGGGGTGATGGTGGTGCAGCGGGTTTTAAATAAAGAGTTGCGCCGGGCGGCGGAACACACCGGGTCCCGTGTGATTAAGCGCACCGGCTTAAAGAAAGAACTGCCTGAGCTGGCAAAATACCTGGGCCATGCCAGAAAAGTCCTGGAGGACGAAAGGCTGGAGCAGGTCTGGATTTTAGAAGGTCAGGGGAAACCCATGGCCACTGTACTGGTGGGCGCTGCCACTGAGGAAGTGGTGGGGGAACGCGAGCGCATTGCCAAGGATGCTGCCAGTTCGGTGCAGGCAGCCATTAAAGGCGGTGTGGTTCCCGGCGGAGGGGCACTGGAACTGGCCGTAGCCCGGGAAGTGGAAAAGGTCCGTGAGAACATCCGGGGCATGGCCGCCTATGGTGTCGGTTGTGTGGCGGAGACCTTGCGCCGTCCCATGGCCCAAATAGTCGCCAACGCCGGCTTTAATCCTCTGGAAAAGATTGGGGATGTGCTGGCCGCCCAGGCGGAACAAAATAAGATTTCCCTGGCGGTGGACTGCGACACCGGTGAAATCATTGATATGCTCGACCTGGGTGTACTGGACCCGGCGCTGGTAAAAATTCATGCTCTGAAAGCAGCCGGGGAAATCGCCGAAGCCATATTGCGCATTGATACCATCATTAAAATGAAGGATTATAAACAACCCCCCGGAGAAGGATTTGACCAGGGGGTTTAGGAGAGGTGATACAGTGACCGAAGAAAATATGAGGCAGGATCAAGAAGAAGCTCGGGAAGAGAACCTGCAAGAAGAGAACTGCATGCATGACCCCGCAACAGAAGCGGCGGTTGAAGAGGCCGGGGAAACTCCCGGCCAAACCGACGGGTTGCCCGATGACCCGGCGGAATTAAAGAAGCTGGTAAGGGAAAAGACCGCTGAGGCGGAAAATAACTATAACCGGGCACTCAGACTGCAGGCAGATTATGAAAATCTGCGCCGCCGCACCCGCCAGGAGCGGGAGGAGCTTTTAAAGTTTGGCTCCGAGCAGTTGATTAAGAACCTGTTACCTGTTCTGGACAACTTTGAGAGGGCCCTGGCCTCCGCCGGGGACGGCGGGGAAAAATTTATCAGCGGTGTGGAAATGATTCACCGCCAGTTAAACGAAGTATTAAATGCCGAAGGACTGACCCCCATTCCTGCCAAAGGGGAGCCCTTCGACCCCAACCTCCATGAAGCGGTTATGCAGGTGGAAGACACCGGCGAACCGGAGAACACCATTGCGGAAGAACTCAGACGCGGGTATTACCTGAAAGGAAAAGTCATCAGACCTTCCATGGTGAAGGTGGCAAAGTCTTAGACTAAAAAACTCAAACAAACCATACACAGACAGACTGGCTTTTCCAAAAGCGAAGCGGAGCATTCGGCTGCGTTGCTTAGCCCGTAATAGCCACAAAGGAATGCCGCATTAGGGCGTAACTATCGTACTTGTAGTTTGTCAAGCGCGGTATATACACGTATGATTTAGACAATCATGAAAACTTCAGAGCGTAGCGTTGGAAATGCCAGTCTGCCCCTTAACTAACACTTCTAAACTAAAGCAAGCATTAGCTTATATCGGTAAAAAAATATCTACCTCAAGAAAGTTAATTAATTTTAGAATATATTTTCTCAGGAGGCTATAACAATGGGAAAAGTAATTGGTATTGACTTGGGAACAACCAACTCATGTGTGGCTGTCATGGAAGGCGGCGAAGCCGTTGTAATTCCAAACGCCGAGGGAGGCAGAACAACCCCTTCCGCCGTTGGCTTTTCGAAGACCGGCGAGCGTCTGGTAGGCCAGGTGGCGAAGCGCCAGGCCGTCAGCAACCCCGACCGGACGGTGCTGTCCATCAAGCGTTACATGGGTACCAACCATAAAGTGATCATCGATGGCAAGGAATATACCCCCCAGGAAATTTCTGCCATGATTCTTTCCAAACTAAAGGCAGACGCAGAAGCCTACCTGGGTGAGACCGTTACCCAGGCAGTGATCACCGTGCCCGCCTATTTCAGTGATGCCCAGCGCCAGGCCACCAAGGATGCCGGTAAGATTGCCGGTCTGGAGGTGTTGCGCATCATCAACGAACCCACAGCGGCGGCCCTGGCCTATGGCCTGGACAAAGGAGAGGACCAGACCATTCTGGTTTTTGACCTGGGCGGCGGTACCTTTGACGTATCCATTCTGGAGCTGGGCGACGGCGTCTTTGAAGTGAAGGCCACCAGCGGCAACAACCGCCTGGGCGGCGATGATTTTGACCAGCGTGTCATTGATTACCTTGCCGTTGAATTTAAAAAGGACACCGGCATCGACCTGACCAAAGACAAAATGGCCATGCAGCGCCTGAAAGAAGCCGCCGAAAAGGCCAAAATCGAACTGTCTGGGGTGGTTACCACCAACATTAACCTGCCCTTTATTTCCGTCGGTTCTGACGGTCCTGTGCACCTGGACATCAACTTAACCCGGGCCAAATTTGATGAACTGACCGCCGACCTGGTGGAAAAAACCATGGGTCCCACCCGCCAGGCGTTGGCCGACTCCGGGCTGGATGCCAAGGATATCCACAAAGTTCTGCTGGTGGGTGGTTCCACCCGTATCCCGGCTGTTCAAGAGGCCATTCGGAAGTTCCTGGGCAAAGAGCCCCATAAGGGCATTAACCCGGACGAGTGCGTTGCCATCGGGGCTGCCATTCAGGCCGGTGTGCTGGCCGGTGAAGTGAAGGATGTACTGCTGCTGGACGTAACACCCCTGTCCCTGGGCATTGAGACCCTGGGTGGCGTGTTTACCCGCCTGATTGAACGCAACACCACCATTCCCACTTCCAAGAGCCAGATTTTCTCTACTGCCGCCGACAACCAGACCTCGGTAGAGATTCACGTGCTGCAGGGTGAACGGCCCATGGCTGCGGACAACAAGACCCTGGGCAGATTCCAACTGACCGGCATTCCTCCGGCGCCCCGTGGTGTGCCGCAGATTGAAGTGAAGTTTGATATTGACGTCAACGGCATTGTTTCCGTATCCGCCAAAGACATGGGGACCGGTAAAGCCCAGAGCATTTCCATTACCGCTACCGGCGCCCTTTCTGAGGATGACATTAACAGAATGGTCAATGAAGCCGAGAAATTCGCTGAAGAAGACAAGAAACGGAAAGAAGCCGTGGAAGTGAAAAACCAGGCCGATTCCATGATTTATCAGGCCGAGAAAACCATCAAGGACTTGGGAGATAAAGCCGATAAAACCAAGGTAGAAGCGGTCCAAAAAGCCATTGAAGAACTGCGCACAGTAATGAACGGCAATGATATTGATCAAATTAAGAACAAATTAGAAGAACTTACCAAACCCCTTTACGAACTGACCTCCGCCATGTACCAGCAGCAGGCCCAGCAGGATCCCCAGGGCGGCTGCGCCGGCGGCAGCTGTGGCGGTAACGCGCAAAAGGACAATGTTGTTGACGCAGATTATGAAGTAAAAGACGACAACAAGTAGAGCGTTGTAATATAATAAAGTAGTGTTGCCGGATTACAGGGGAATGGTTATTCCCCTGTAATTTATGAATGTAAGGTGGTGAAACATGGCTAAGCGTGACTACTATGAGGTGTTAGGTGTGCCGAGAGGTGCCACCCAGGAGGAGATTAAGAAAGCTTACCGCAAGCTGGCCCGCCAGTACCACCCGGATGTCTACCAGGGCAGCAAAGAGGAAGCGGAGGCCAAATTTAAGGAAATTGCCGAAGCTCACGCTGTATTAAGCGACCCTGACAAGCGGGCGGCCTATGACCAGTTCGGCCACGCCGCCACCGACGGCCAGGGCTTTGGCGCCGGTGGCTTTGGCGGTTTTGGCGCCGACTTTGGCGGGTTGGGCGATATTTTTGATATGTTCTTTGGCGGCATGGGACGGCAGCGTACCGGCCCGCAGAAAGGGAACGATTTGCGGGTTAACCTGGAGGTTTCCTTTAAGGAAGCAGCCTTTGGTGTGGAACGGGATATCCAGGTGCCCCGCACCGAAACCTGTGACACCTGTAACGGCAGCGGCTCCGCACCGGGCAGCAGACCCAAGACCTGTGACGTATGTCAAGGTACCGGGCAGGTCCAATACGCCTCCAACACCCCCTTTGGCCGTATTGTCCAGAGCCGCACATGTGAGGAGTGCCACGGCACCGGAAAAATCATCGAAAGACCCTGCCCCACCTGCCGGGGCGCCGGTCAGATTCGAAAAACCAAAACCCTGCATGTTAAAATTCCCGCCGGGGTGGATGACGGCTCCCGCCTGCGCCTGAGCGGTGAAGGGGAAGCCGGTCTCAGGGGCGGCCCGCCGGGGGATCTTTACGTATACATTCTGGTCCGCCCCCACAAGTTCTTCAGAAGAGAGGGCAATGAGGTTGTCTGTGACATTGACATTTCCTTTGCCCAGGCGGCGCTGGGAGATGTTATTGAAGTACCTACCCTGGACGGTACGGCCGATCTCAGGCTGCCCGAGGGAACCCAGACAGGCACGATTTTCCGCATTAAGGGCAAGGGGATCCCCTACCTCAACGGCAGCGGCCGTGGCGACCAGCATGTCCGCGTCAAGGTGGCAACACCCACCAAGCTGAGTGAAAAACAAAAGGAACTGCTGCGTGAATTTGCCCGGCTAAGCGGCGAAAAAAGCCCCAAGGGGGCTGACAAGAACATCTTTGAAAAAATGAAAGATGCTTTTATGGGATAGACTAATAGACTAATACTGCATTTCTTTGTGGTCTAGTTGTTAGACTAATGCTGTATTTCTCTGGGGTCTTGTTTTCAGGACCCGTAAGCAGTGCCCTTTAGTCTAGCAACTGGACCCTAAAGCAATGCTTATAAGTCTAAAGCTACTGAACAACAGTCATATACACAAGTATCTATTACCTGTAAGCTCTCGGTAGGGAGGAGAACTGTTTTGAACTGGCTCGAAATCGCTGTCCATGTGCCCCATGAGGGGATTGACATGGTAAGCAATATTTTTGATGAACTGGGTGCCGGCGGGGTTGTCATTGAAGACCCCGCCTTAATTTCTAGGTACATTGAAGCCAATATTTGGGACCATTACGAATTCCCGCCGGAGGTTCTCAACCGGCCCATGCCCATGGTCAAGGCCTACTTGCCCGAAGGCCCGGAGTTGGAGGACAAGCTGGTGCTGCTGCAGGAAAGGCTGGCCGGGCTGCCCCTAGGGTCAGCACCAAAGGTTGAAACGGCAAGGGTGGCGGAAGAAGACTGGGCCACCGCCTGGATGGCCTACTACAAGCCGGTGGAAATTGGGCGTAAACTGGCGGTAAAGCCCAGCTGGGAAGAATATACCCCGCCGGACGGTCGAGTGGTTTTGGAACTGGACCCCGGCATGGCCTTTGGCTGCGGTAATCACCCCACCACCACCATGTGCATGGAGTTTCTGGAGGGAATTATAAAAGGCGGCGAGACGGTTGCGGATGTGGGAACCGGTACAGGGATTCTGGCCATTACCTCCGCCAAACTAGGTGCCGCCAGGGTATTTGCCGTAGACCTGGATGAAGTGGCGGTCAACGTGGCAAGGGAAAATGCGCGGTTGAATAAAGTTGAGGATAAGGTAGAAGTTCTCCACGGCAACCTGTTGGACCAAGTGAACCGGCCGGTGGACATTGTCATCGCCAATATTGTGGCCAACGTGATTATCGTCCTGGCACCGGATGTGCTAAGAATTCTCAAACCTGGGGGTACTTTTATTACCTCAGGAATCATTCGGAACCGGGCGGAGGAAGTTAAGGAGAAGCTGGAGCAGACCGGATTTAAGGTTTTAGAGCGCAAGGAAGACGGGGAATGGGTGTCTTACCTTAGTGTTTGGGAGGGATAAAATTGCCCCGGTTTTTTGTCCAACCTGAACAAATTAAAGAAACCACAGCCATTATCACCGGGCCGGATGTCAAGCATATCACCCGGGTACTGCGCATGGCCGTGGGAGATCCCCTGACCGTTCTGGATGGCACAGGGGCTGTTTACCAGGCAGAGATTCGTGAAATAAATAAAGAAGAAATCCTTTGCCGGCTGCTGGGACAAGAAAAGGCGGACTCCGAACCGCATCTCAAAGTGACACTGGTCCAGGGGCTGCCCAAAGGCGATAAAATGGAAACCATTATTCAGAAGAGTACCGAGCTGGGGGTGCACCGGATTATTCCCCTGGCAGCGGCCCGGTCGGTGGTTAAATTGGAGGGCAAAAAGGTGGCCGAGCGTCAGGAACGCTGGCAGCGGGTGGCCATGGAAGCCGCCAAACAGTGCCGCCGGGCCGGTGTTCCGGAAGTACAACGGCTTTGTCGCTGGGACGAAGTACTGGCCGGCATCCCACTGGGCGCACTGGTATTGATGCCCTGGGAGGACGAAAGACAGCAATCCCTTAAGGAGGTCCTGCAAAACGTGGCAGCGCCCTCCGAGGTTTACCTGTTCATCGGTCCGGAGGGCGGTTTTACACCGGAAGAGGCAGCGCGGGCCAGGGAGCAAGGCTTTCATAGTGTCACATTGGGACACCGTATTCTGCGCACCGAAACGGCCGGGCCGGCGGCCTTGACCATGGTGCTGTATCATTACGGGGAACTGGGTTAGGAGGTTAGTCGATGTCTAAAACCGCCGCCATCTATACCCTTGGCTGCAAGGTCAACCAGTATGAATCTTCCGCCATCGGTGACCTGTTCCGTCAGGCCGGTTACGTAATTGTGGACTTTGAGCAGCCCGCCGATGTCTATGTCATCAATACCTGCACCGTGACCCACCTGGGGGACCGCAAGTCAAGGCAAATCATTCGCAGGGCAGCCAAACAAAACCCGGCGGCGGTGATCGTGGTTACGGGCTGCTACGCCCAGACTTCTCCGGGGGAAGTGCTGGAGATTCCCGGCGTGGACCTGGTGGTAGGAACCAGGGATAAGAGCAGGATTGTCAAACTGGTGGAGGCCCATTCCGGGGAAAGGGGACCTGTGAATGCCGTTGTAGACGTAATGGCAAGCGATTGTTTCGAAGAACTTCCGGTGCCCGCCGAACAGGGGAAAACCCGGGCCTTTCTTAAAATTCAGGAAGGGTGCAACAGTTTTTGTGCCTACTGCATCATTCCCTATGCCCGTGGCCCCGTGAGAAGCCGCCTGCCGGAAAATGTCCTCCGTTCTGCAACAGAGCTGGTCAATCAGGGTTTTCAAGAAGTTGTTTTGACCGGTATTCACATCGGGGCCTATGGCCAGGATTTTCACGGTCAGAACATTAATTTGGGCTGGCTGGTGGAACGCCTGGCGAAAGTACCGGGACTCACCAGACTGCGGCTGGGTTCGGTGGAACCCCATGACATTAATGATGCCCTCATCGAGGCCGTGGCCAATAACGCCAACGTTTGCCGCCACCTGCATATCCCGCTGCAGAGCGGGGACGACGAAATCCTGGCCAGGATGAAACGCCGCTACAATACCCGCCAGTTTGAGGAATTAATCATACGGATTTACAGGACCATTGAAGGAGTTGCCATTACCAGCGATGTTATCGTGGGATTTCCCGGAGAAAAGGAGCTTCATTTCCAGAATACCTTGAATACGGTGGGCAAGTTAGGATTTGCGGGCATTCACGTTTTTAAATACTCGCCTCGCAAGGGGACCCCGGCGGCGGAAATGCCTGATCAAGTTTCGCCGGAGGAAAAAGAAGATCGCAGCAAAAGGCTGATTGAGCTGGGGAACCGGTTGGCCCATGAGTATGCCGGGCGGCAGCTGGGCAAGGACCTGCAGGTACTGGCAGAGCAGCCCTATGAGAAGGATGATAAACTGTTTGAGGGCCATACGGATACCTATCTCAAAGTAATATTCCCCGGTGAGAAAAATTTGCGGGGGAAACTTGTTACCGTACATATTGAAGAAGTACAGGGATCCCTGGTAAAAGGCAGAATTATTTAACAGGGTTGCAGGATAATATTGAGGGCGTGTTGAATAAACTTTTAGAAAAGACTATGTTTATATAGTTTATTTTGCCCTGGGGGGAGGTGTAGTTGGTGCAAAACTGCCTCTTTTGTAAAATCATTGCCGGGGAAATACCGTCCCAGGTGGTATATCAAGATGATAGGGTCTTTGCTTTCAAGGACATCGCACCTGTAGCTCCGGTACATGTATTGATTATCCCCAAGAAACACATTTCCACTCTCGAGGACCTGAACCCCGAAGATGCAGAGATAATGGGCCACATACTCGTCACTGCATCCAAATTGGCCAGGGAACTGGGATTGGAAAAGGGATACCGGGTGGTTTCCAATTGTAAAGAAGAGGGAGGCCAAACGGTGTACCATGTTCACTTCCACCTGATCGGGGGAAGAAAGATGCAATGGCCTCCGGGTTAAGAGGTTATTGACTGTTTGGAGAGTTTGCGTTATAATTAAATGGTATTGTATTTTTGCAATTTTTACATCAATATATATTCGTACAGATCCAAGGTCTTATGGTTTGGCGGAGGGAGGGAAATTGAGTGGCGGAAGTTAGAGTTGGCAAAAACGAGACACTGGACAGTGCCCTCCGGCGCTTTAAGCGGTCCTGTCAAAAGGCTGGCGTTTTGGCTGAGGCACGCAAACACGAACATTATGAGAAACCCAGTGTAAAAAGAAAGAAAAAATCCGAAGCAGCTCGTAAACGTAAAAGCTTCAGATAATAATGGAATGACAAAAGAAATGCTTGGCATAGATCTATGCCAGGCATTTTTTGATAATGGGAATAAATATTTATGTCAATGCGTGGAAAACTTGATTGGGGGTGAAGGAATGCAGTTTTTAGCAGAAATGTCCGGTTGGCTGGCTACCCTTGCCTTCGTCCTGGGCATTATTGCCCTGATATTGGAATTGTTTTTTGTGCCCGGATTTGGCGTAGCCGGAGTTTTGGGCGTTATTCTTCTGGGTTGGGGAATATTATTGGTATCGGTGGATATCTTCCATGCTACCCAGGCGTTGACGCTGGCCCTGGTGATCACCCTGGTGGCGCTGGTAGGGGGCGTCTGGCTGGCCACCAAGGTAAATTTCTGGCGTAAAGTCACCCTGCCCCACCGGCAGAAGCGGGAGGAGGGTTACCTGGCACCCCGGCAGGAACTGGAGAAGCTCCTGGGCTTGCAGGGAGTGGCTGCCACACCTCTACGCCCGGCCGGTACGGCTCTCATCGACGGAAAACGGGTGGATGTGGTCACCGAGGGCGAATTTATCATGCCCGGTACACCGGTGTTGGTGGTTATGGTAGAAGGGACCAGGGTGATTGTGAATGCTGTGGAGAAGGTGTAAAAAAAATAACATAATACATTATGCTAGCTCTCAGGTACTTTCATTATCCCCGCTCACTCCAATGCTCCGCACCGACAGTACTACGACTCGTTCCGGGAGAAATTGGGGGGGCGCAGACAGACGTCCTGACTGCGCCCCCCCAATTTCTCCCTACGCTCGTCAAGTATACCAACAGGGCACAAGACTGTTACCGATGCTTCGCAAAGTCGTTCGCTAAGGATAATGAAAGTACCTGCCAGTTCGACAGTCTTAACTTTCTAACAAAAAATTAAAGGGGGAATGCAGTTTGATTAGTTTAGGTGGTCTTTCGTTCTTAGTCTTGCTCATGCTGGCAGTGGTTTTTGTGGTGGTGCTGTTCAGCTTCATTCCGGTGGGGCTGTGGATTTCAGCCCTGGCCGCCGGGGTGCAGGTAGGCATCATTACCCTGGTGGGTATGCGGCTGCGCAGGGTGCCGCCGGCACAAATCGTCAATTCTTTAATTAAGGCGGATAAGGCAGGGTTGAACGTCAATGTCAACCAGCTGGAAGCCCACTACCTGGCCGGCGGCAATGTGGACAGAGTGGTGGATGCATTGATCGCCGCCGAGCGCGCCAATATCCCCCTCCAGTTTGAGCGGGCGGCAGCCATTGACCTGGCGGGCAGAAATGTGCTGGAAGCGGTGCAGATGAGCGTTAACCCCAAGGTTATTGAAACCCCGGTGATCAGCGCGGTGGCCAAGGACGGCATCGAACTGAAGGCTGTGGCCAGGGTGACGGTCCGGGCCAACATCGACCGCCTGGTGGGCGGGGCCGGTGAAGAAACCGTCATTGCCCGGGTGGGCGAGGGCGTTGTCACCAGCGTGGGCAGTGCGGAGTCCCATAAACTGGTGCTGGAAAACCCTGACAGCATTTCCAAGACCGTTTTGTCCAAAGGCTTGGATGCCGGCACCGCCTTTGAAATTCTATCCATTGATATTGCAGACGTAGACATCGGCAGGAACATCGGCGCCCAGCTGCAGACCGACCAGGCCGAAGCCGACAAAAATATCGCCCAGGCCAAAGCGGAAGAACGCCGGGCTATGGCAGTGGCCCAAGAACAGGAAATGAAGGCCAGGGTACAGGAAATGAGGGCCAAAGTGGTGGAGGCCGAGGCAGAAGTGCCCCGGGCCATGGCGGAAGCATTCCGCTCGGGCAGGCTGGGCGTGATGGACTACTACAACATGCAAAACATCCTGGCCGACACAAAAATGAGGGAGTCCATTTCCGGAAGCGGCAACGGGAAAGAAAAAGGAAAGAAGACCGAGTAGGGAAGGGATGCCCCTGTGAAAACATTAATTTTAATTTTCATCATCTGGACCATTATCAAGGTGCTTTCCGACAGAGCCAGAAACAGGATGCCTGCGCCCCAACCACGGGAGGAAGAAGTCCCCGCTTACCGCTTACCACCTGAACTGAGGGAGAAGTGGGGTCCCAAAACGGAGCAGGCAAAGGAAAAATCGCAGCCCGCTGAATTAATTCTTGGCGAACCTCCGGAACAGCCCCAGAAATACAAAATCGCAACGGTAAAAGACAAAGCAGAGCCCGTGATAAAAACAGCGCCGGCCGGTAAGCAGGGTAAAAAAGCAGCTCCCCCCGGGGAAACTGCAGTATGTAACATGGACGATCAACCCATCGGTCCCATGACCCCTGCCATGCTGAGAAACGGCATTGTCCTTTCAGAAATTCTCGGGCCTCCGGTGGCCCGGCGCAGGAGAAACAGGGCCTACCATTAATTAGTAATTTTCCCTTCCAGGGACGCATACACATATCCCAAGGAGGGGATTTTTTATGTCCTTAAGGGATTTGCAAAGGAAATTTAAAAAACAGTTCTCAGACTTTTTTGAGATACCAAGCGACATCATGCTGGACTTGCCTAAAATCGTGCTGGTGGGCAATTTGCAAGTTTTTATTGAAAACCACAGGGGCATTGTGGAATACACCACAGAAAAAGTTCGCGTTAAAGTGGGAGAAGGGGAATTTGGCATTACAGGGGCCAAGCTGATGCTGCGCAATATCAAGACCGATGAAATTTGTGTGGAAGGTCAGATCAAATCCTTATGTTTTCTGGAACCGGGGGAGGCGTGGTAAATGGTTCTCCTGAGATTGCTTTCTTTTTTAATGGGACATGTATCCCTGGTGGTGCGGGGGGAATTCCTTGAAAAGTTTGTCAACATGGCCGCCAGCAGGGGAATTTATTTATGGGATATCACCCGGCTGGGCAACGATAAGGTGAGAGTGAAAGTTCGCATATCCGATGTCCGCCCGCTGAGGCATATCGCCAGGGCCACCAAAAGCTGTTTCAAGATTGTTGAACGCAAAGGTTTGCCCTTTATGCTCAACCGTATGAAAAAACGTAAACTGCTGGCCATCGGGGGAGTGGTCTTTTTAGTAACCCTTTATTTTTTATCCTCCTTTGTCTGGTTTATTCAGGTCACCGGCAATGACAAGCTTTCCGATGAGGATATTAAGAAAATTGCTGCCGAGGCGGGACTAAGACCCGGTGTAGCCAAGTGGGATCTGGACGCCAAACTGGTAGAAAGGACCCTGCGGGAGAAAATCCCCTCGGTGGCCTGGGCCGGTGTTTACGTAAAGGGAACCCGGGTAACCGTCGAGATTGCGGAACGAAAATTAGTCCAGGAAGACCCGCACAGAAATGAACCCGCCCATATTGTTGCCGGTAAGGCCGGTCTGATTAAAGAAGTTCTGGTCTTAAACGGACAAGCGGTGGTAAAAGAGGGCGATACCGTTCTGCCGGGCAGCATCCTGATCAGCGGGGAAATTAAAGAAGAAATAAAACCGGAGCAGACAAACCAGCCCCTGCCCGAAGGACAGGAACCGCCGGAACCTCAGTACATCAGCCGTTTTGTGAAGGCAAAGGGCATCGTCCGGGCCAGGGTATGGTATGAGGGTTACGGAGAATGCAGGATTTCGGAGACCCTTGAAAAATTGTCCGGCCAACAAAAAACTTCCGTTCGTATTAAATTTGGGGTCAAGGAAATAATCATATCAGGGCCCAAGGAATCCCCGTTCCAATATTACGAAGAGAAGCAGAATGTTAAAAGTCTGCCCAAATGGAGGAATCTTTCAATTCCCGTCGAACTTAGAACTGTGCAATACCTTGAAAAACTCAAGGAACGGATGAATTATGGTCAGGCAGGGGCCAAAAGAATTGCTGAACAAAAGGCTCTGGAAGAAGTGAACGCCAAGCTGCCCCAGGGGGCAAAGATCATGGAACGCCGGCTGGAACAAGTGAATACCGGCAGAGAGGAAGAACTTGTCAGAATAAAGGCTTTTGTAGAAACGGTAGAGGATATAGGCATTATCAAACCCTTCAAGGCAGCTGAGGAGGATAACGATTGACCGAACGTACTGAACAAAAGGTAGTTATAGGGGATCTTGAGGCAGCAGCCGAGATTTTTGGCAAACAGGACGAAAATATTAACTTGATTGAGCAAAGTTTAGGCATCCGGGTGGTGGCCAGGGGAGAAGAACTTACCCTCATTGGCACCCCGGAGCAAGTGGAGCAGGGGGAAGAAGTATTTTCCCAGTTGTTTGAATACTATAAGTCCGGCAACCATATTGGCAGGCATGAAATTAATTATGTGCTAAGGTCCGTAAAATCCGGCGTCAAACAGGCTCTGACCAATTTGGCCAAGGATGTTGTACTGGTTACTGCCAGGGGAAAGCAGGTTAAGCCCAAAACTTTAGGCCAAAAGGATTACATTCAAAATATCAGGAAAAACGATATTGTCTTTGCCATTGGCCCCGCCGGCAGCGGCAAAACCTACCTGGCGGTGGCCATGGCGGTGAATGCTTTGCGGAAAAAAGAAGTCAACCGTCTTATTCTCACCCGCCCCGCCGTGGAAGCGGGGGAAAAGTTGGGGTTTCTGCCCGGCGATTTGCAGGAAAAGATTGACCCCTACTTGAGACCTCTCTACGACAGTCTGTACGACATCTTAGGCTTGGATCACACACAAAAATACCTGGAAAGAAATATGATTGAAATAGCGCCCCTTGCCTACATGAGAGGCAGAACGTTGGAGGATGCCTTTATTATCCTGGACGAAGCCCAGAATACCACACCCGAGCAAATGAAAATGTTTTTAACCCGGTTGGGCTTTGGCTCCAAGGCAGTGATTACGGGAGATATTACCCAAATCGACCTGCCCAAGGGAACCAGCTCCGGTCTGGTAGACGCCAAAAGAGTGCTGGAAGGAGTCAAGGGCATTGCCTTCCAGTGGATGACCGGGGCGGATATTGTGCGCCACCCCCTTGTGATGGAGATTATCCGGGCTTACGAACAGCAGGCTGAACAGTAGGACAGGCCTCTTTGTAGGTCGGGGAGTGATTTTATGCTTTCATGGCGAGAAATCGGAGGAGGCCTTGTCAGAGGCCTTAAATATCTTTTCAAAAACAAAAATTTTAGACGTTATGTTGCAGCAGGTTTGTTTTTCGTGCTAATGACCTTACTGGTATCCTTTGAATTTGTCCCCCAAAAGGTGAACCTGCAGGTGGGGCAGATTTCTCCTTCCACCATTTATGCTCCCAAGAGCGTGGTTTACGTTGACCAGGAAAAAACCGCGGAAGAACGTAGGAGGGCTATGGAGAAGGTACCCCGGGTGCCGGAAATCAATGAGGGCATTTCCGCCGCCGTACGCCAGGATATTACCCAGGTATTGCAGGATGTCAAGTCGGTTCAGGCAGACGCACAAACCGAAACGGCTGCAAAAATGACCCGGTTAAAATCACTGGTGCCTTTTCATTTAACGGAACAAACCCTGGAAAAGCTGGCCACCGGCAACCCGCTGAACACCGACCAGCTGGCCGAAGGGATTTCCGCTGTCCTGACCGAGGTGCTGGACCAGGGAGAGGGCATTACGGCTGACCGCCTGGCGGAGGCAAAGGATGCGGCCGCAGGTAAAATTGCAGCCAGGCAGTTCTCAGAGCCCTATCGACTGCTGGGTCAGGGATTGGTCCGTCATTTTCTGCGCGCCAATGCCTTTTTTGATGATGAAAAATACCGCCTGTTGCAGCAGGAGGCAGCCGAGAGCGTGCCTCCGGTGCGGGTGAGTATTCAATTTAGAGAAAGAATTATCAGCCAGGGCGATGTGGTAACGGACGAACACATCGCAAAACTGCAGGCCCTCGGTTTATCCAGACCCCAGCATACCTTTGCCACACTTTTTGGCACGGCATTACTGGTGGCCTTGTTAATGGCGGTGGTGTTGCTTTATACCTATATCCATCATAAGGATATCTACCGCAATGGCAGTTACCTCAACCTAATCGGTATTATCAGTCTGATCACACTGATTGTGTCCCGGGCGGTCATGGCCATCAATATGAGCCAGTGGCCGGAGTTTGGGGCTCTCTTTGGTTATCTGGCCCCTTTGGCGGCGGCCGGCATGCTGATCACCATTTTGCTGGATTCAAGACTGGCGCTGCTGCTGGTGATGAACCTGGCCCTGCTGTTGGGGGTTATGTCCGGCAACCAGTTTCACTTTGGTTTGGTTGGCTTTGTAGGCGGCGTCAGCGGCGTCTACAGTGTTTCCAAGTTAAGCCAGCGAGGAGACCTGGTGCGGGCCGGTATTTACGTGGGAGCCACCAATGTGGTGATTATCGCCATTGTAGGGCTTATTACCGGAGTCCCCTGGTACCTGCTGGTGACCTCGTCCCTGACCCTGGGCATCGCCAACGGGCTGCTGTCCTCCATCCTGACCAACGGGGCCCTGCCTTATTTGGAAACCAGTTTTGGCATTACTTCAACCGTCAGACTGCTGGAGTTGTCCAACCCGAACAACCCGCTGCTGAAGAAGCTTTTAACCGAAGCCCCCGGGAGCTATCACCACAGTATTTTAGTGGGTAATCTCGCCGAGGCGGCAGCTGAGAGTGTGGGGGCGGAGCCGCTGGTGGTCCGGGTCGGGGCCTACTATCATGACATCGGTAAGATCAAGCGGCCCTATTTCTTCATTGAAAACCAGTTGGGTGAAGACAACCCTCACGACAAAATAGCCCCCACGTTAAGCACCTTGATTCTGACGTCCCACGTCAAGGATGGGGTGGAACTGGCCAGGGAGCACAAATTGCCCCAGCCGATCATTGACATTATCGAGCAGCATCACGGCAAAAGCCTGGTCAGCTATTTTTATCATAAGGCTCTGGAAGGAGACCGCACCGAGTCTGTGAATGAAGAAGATTTTCGCTACGAAGGGCCCAAGCCCAGAACCAAGGAAGCGGCTATCGTGATGCTGGCCGATAACATCGAGGCAGCCGTCCGTTCTTTGCAAAACCCCACCGCAGGCAGGGTGGAAGGGTTGGTGCGAAAAATTATTAAAGACCGGCTGATGGACGGCCAACTGGATGAGTGCAATCTGACCTTCAAAGACTTGGATGCAATCGCCAACAGTTTCCTACGGGTACTCTCGGGTATTTTCCATAACCGCATCGAGTACCCGGACATGAAACAGGAGATGGAAAGGAGAAAGAACCCGCATGCCGGTTCTCGTAAGTAATCTGCAGGAAAAAATAACAGTGGGCGACACCCTGGTTAAACTGGTAGAAGCCGTGATTATGGAAAGTTTGCAGTCTGAGGGCTATTCGACGGAAGCCGAAGTAGGATTAATTTTTGTGGACGACAATTACATACGAAGTTTAAATGCGGAATACCGGGGCATTGATAAAGTAACCGACGTCTTATCCTTTGCTTTAAACGAAGGAGAGGCCATGCCCGAAGAGGAGGAAGCGGAAGATCTGCTGGGAGATATCGTGATCTCACTGCCCACCGCCCGGCGTCAGGCAGAGGAATACGGACACAGCTTTGAACGGGAAGTTGCTTACCTCACCGCTCACGGATCTTTGCATCTCCTGGGATACGACCATCAAACCGAAGAGGACAAGCAGGTTATGCGGGAAAAGGAAGAGGCAATTTTGGACCGGCTGAACATTTTACGCTAAAGGGTATTTCTTTGGGATCAGGCCATTAGCCTTTCAGGCATTCCCCGGGGTCCTGTTGTTAGACTTTGTGGTAATGCTTTAGGCCCAAGTATTTTAATTCAATTGCTAGCAACAGGACCCAAAAGAAATACCCCAAAGGAATGCAGTATTAGTCCATATACTGAAAGGTTAATCGTCAATGTGGTTTCTAAAAAGTTTTGGTCATGCATTATCCGGGATCCTTTACGCGTTACGGACCCAAAGAAATATGAAGGTTCACTTTGTTGCCGCCATGCTGGTCGTAACCGTGAGCCTTTTTTTGCGTTTATCCTCTTCCGAATGGGTGGACGTTATTTTTGCCATCTTTTTTGTACTGGCTGCCGAGTGTGCTAATACGGCCATCGAAGCCGTGGTGGACTTATCCTCCCCACAAAAACACCCCCTGGCCAAGACAGCCAAAGACTGCGCCGCCGGGGCCGTGCTCCTGGCAGCCATCAATGCTTTAATGGTAGCATATTTTGTGTTGTGGCCGAAAATCTTAAAAGTATTTCTTTAGAATCCAGCTTTTCCCCAAAAGGGGTTAGCCCCCCTACTGATCAAAAGAAATAATCCAAAGGCTATCAACTTAACCCCAAAGGAATGCAGCATTAGTCAAGGAGGTGTTTAAATGACTGTCTCAGCGGAGAAACTTATAGAGATGGCCAGGGAGGCCAGAGAAAAGGCCTATGTTCCCTATTCCAAGTTTAAAGTGGGAGCTGCTCTGTTAACCAAAGACGGCAAAATTTTTACCGGCTGCAATGTGGAAAATGCTTCCTACGGCCTTACCTGTTGCGCCGAACGCACGGCGGTTTTTAAGGCTGTTTCGGAAGGATGCAAAGAATTTGACTCTATCGCCGTGATGGCGGATGTGCCGACCCTCTGCAGCCCCTGCGGCGCCTGCCGCCAGGTATTATCCGAATTTGGCGGAAAAATCAAGGTACATATGGCGAATCTGAAGGGCGGTTATGTCAGTAAAACGGTAGAGGAACTGCTTCCAGGTTATTTTACTGCCGAAGACATGGAAAAAGTATAAGGACACAATGCTACGGGGTATTGCCTTTAGCCCTCAGCTCTTAGCTAAAGAATAAAAAAGCCGATGGCTGATGGCCGATGGCAAGACCCCAAAGGAATACCCTTAAGCCAACAGCGAACAGCCAAACAGCTGTGGGACTACCTTTTTGCAAGGAGGTTATTAAACCATGCTCAACACTCCGGAAGGATACCGCTCCGGTTTTGTAGCTTTAGTAGGGCGGCCCAATGTAGGGAAATCAACTTTGTTGAACAAACTGGTTGGTCAAAAGGTTGCCATTATGTCGGACAAACCCCAGACCACCCGGCATAAAATCCACTCGGTGCTCAGCCGAAATGACGCCCAAATTGTTTTCCTTGACACGCCGGGTATCCATAAACCAAGACATAAACTGGGAGAATACATGGTGGATGTTGCCCTGGGAGCCCTCAAGGAAGTGGACGTGGTGTTATTTCTGGTGGAAGCCACCGGTCCGCCCGGTTCCGGAGACCGGTACATTGCTGAACAACTACAGGGAATTCAGACACCTGTTTTTCTTATGATCAATAAAATAGACCTGGTCAAGAAGGAAGCGGTGCTGGGTTTAATCAACAGCTACAAAGACCTGCTGCCCTTCGCGGAAGTCATTCCCGTTTCTGCTCTGGACGGGGAGAATGTGGACCGGTTGATCGACACCATTATTCGATACCTGCCGGAAGGCCCCCGGTATTACCCGGCGGATATGGTCACCGACCGGCCGGAACGGTTCATTATGGCCGAAATCATCCGGGAAAAGGTGCTGCAGCTTACCAGTGAAGAAGTGCCCCATTCGGTGGCCGTGGTGGTGGAACAGATCCAGGAGAGGAACAACGGTGTGGTGGCTATAAACGCCGTCATTTATACCGAGCGGGATTCCCAAAAGGCCATCTTGATTGGCAAGGGTGGTTCCATGCTCAAGGAAGTGGGGCGTCGCGCCAGGGAAGAAATAGAAAATCTGCTGGGGTCAAAGGTTTATTTAGAGCTTTGGGTGAAAGTGAAAAAGGATTGGCGAAACAAGATGGCCGATCTCAGAAATTTCGGCTTTATGGAGGAAGAATAACCGGGGGGATGCAGATTTGCAGCGGCCCGTAGGGGAAAGAACCCTAACAGTTGAAGAATGCTTACATCAACTTAATGAAAAGAAGCTGCGGGACTGCTTGGAGGACCTGCATCCCGCAGATGTTGCCGAAGCCCTTCCCCGGGTATCCCTGGCCCAAAGGGTTCGTGTTATGCGGGCGGCCGGACCGGAAAGGGCCGCTTTGATTTTGTATGAGCTGGACCGGGATATCGTCCCCCCCTTAATTGAGGCCCTGGGGCCCAAGAGGCTGGCGGAAGTATTAAACGACATGTCCGATGATGATGCAGCCGATATTCTGGGCGAACTGCCGGAAAGCCAAAAGGACCAACTTCTGAACCTGATGGAGGACGCCGAGGCTGAGGATGTGCGGGAGCTTCTGAAATACGGCAAGGATACCGCCGGCGGCATTATGACCACCGAGTATGTGTCCCTGAAAGAAGATATCACCGTCGCCCGGGCCATTGAACACCTGCGGGAAGAGGGTTCTGAAGTTGAGACCATATATTACGTTTACTCCATCAACGAAAACGCAGAGTTAACGGGCGTCATTTCCCTGCGGCAGCTTATTACGGCCCCGCCCGACGCCCGGCTTGAGCAAGTGGTAACCCGGCGGGTCGTCAGCGCCAACGTGTGGGATGACCAGGAAAAGGTCGCCCGGATGGTGGCGAAATATGACATTATTGCCATCCCGGTGGTCAACGACCAAAACCAGCTGCTGGGAATTATAACCGTGGACGATGTGCTGGACGTTCTGGAAGAGGAGGCCACCGAGGACATCCTGAAGCTGGCCAACCTGGATGCGGAAGGCCAGGATTTGGTGGAGACCGGCCCCTGGCAGAGGGCAAGCAAACGACTGCCCTGGTTGGTGGGTCTGTTATTCGGGGGACTCATCGCAGGCAATGTCATTGAGAGTTTCTCAGGGACTCTGGAAAAGGTTACAGCGCTGGCGTTTTTTATGACGGCCATGGCCGGTGGCCCGGGGAATGCGGCCACCCAATCCCTGGCCCTGGTGGTGCGGGGACTGGCCACAGGGGAGGTGGACCAGCGGCGTTTGCTGAAGGCCATTTTGAAAGAAGCCCAGGTGGGGGTTATCGTGGGTATCGTAAGCGGTTCGGTCCTGGCCCTGGTGGCGGTGCTGTGGCAGGGCCAACCCACCCTGGGTTTTGTTGTGGGTTTGGCTCTGGGAATTAATATCACCATTTCCACCATACTGGGCAGTTTTTTTCCGGTGATTATTCATCGTTTAGGCGCTGACCCGGCAGTTGCCTCCGGCCCCTTTATATCCACCCTGATGGATGTCACCAGCATGTTCATCTACTTCGGCCTGGCCACCTGGCTGCTGCTCTAATATCCCTTGCTTTATCAAACGGCGAACTTAGACTCGCCGTTTTTGCTTTTGGGACTAAAAAATAGGACAAATGGACTAGAACAAACCCCATCAAAATGTGATAAATTTTCGTAATAAAGAACATAAGAAAATAATTCCAGATAAAGGAGTGTTTTTAATGAGCAAACTCAGGACAGCCATAATCACGTCAGCCCTGGTAGGAGCTCTGCTGGTGGGCGGCGCTGCAGCGGATGCGGCCCCGGGACAAGGAAAAGGGTCCTCCTCCAAAGGCGGTAACCCTTCCGGCAGCCAGGTGCAAAAAGGCGGCAACCATGTAACCGTTAAAGAGAAAAAAGAAACTGCCATTCAGGCCAAGCAATCTAACAAGGCAGACCGTGCAGTAAAGTTCCAGGCAAAGAAAGAAGCCAAAGCCTTTAAGGACACCGGCAAACACTGGGCCCAAGTTCCTATTCAACGGCTGCAACTGCTGGGTGTTGTTTCCGGTTTCCCCGACGGTGGTTTCCACCCCGAGGACCCCGTGACTGAAGAGCAGGTCATTGCCATGGTTATGGGCGCTCTGGATACCCAGGAGACGACCCTTGAAGAAACCATCGGTACAGCGGAACAAACCGGCGCCACTGCAGAGCAGCCCACCGAAGAGGAAACAGCCACCGGAGAAACCGGCACAGAGGATGAACTCAGTGATGTTCCGGACTGGGCCAAGGGAGTTGTAACTAAGGCCAAAGCCAAGGGAATCATTAACCTTAACCGCTTCCACTCCGGCGTTCAGGCCAGCCGGGTGCAGTCTATGGTCTGGGTTGCCAAGGCCATGGGATTGGAGCCGGTGGACACCTCCAGCCTACCTTTTAAAGACGGTCTTTTAGTATCCCCGGAAGATATCGGCTATGTCATGGCCCTGTATAACGAAGGAATTGTCAAAGGGGGCCCCGGCGGCATGCTGAACCCCAACAGTTCCATTACCCGGGCCCAGATTGCCGCTCTTATTGACAGGGTTCTCACCGAACAACAGCAGCAAAACCAGGACGCCAATGCACTTCAGGCAGTTGAAACGGTGGACGGCAACCAGGTGCTGAAAATTGGCACAGGCGATAATGCCAGCGAAGTGGTTCTAGCTCAAGATGCCGTCATCTTCGTTAACGGTCAGAGGGCCGAAGCATCCGATCTGGTAGCCGGTTCCCCGGTAAGAGTGGTGACCAATGAAGAAGGCCAGGCCGTTTTAATTGAACAAACCGTTGAGACAACTCAGCAAGAGAATGCATCAACGGATACAAATACAGATACAACAACTGAGGAGAGTACCGAGGGCAATACAACCACTGCCGGTGAGACAGAAACTACCGGGGAAAATGCCACTGCTGACACGGGTGCTGCTTCCTAACGACAAGTAAAATATAAGGTAAACATAATTGAGCCACGCAATGCGTGGCTCAAAGTGTTAATAAATAAGGGTTACTCTCTCCGAATTGGCAAGAGCGTTCCGTTATCCACAGCGAACGACTTAACTGTCTTGTACCCATGAGGCACTTAACAAGCGGCGTAATCACTCAGTCCACCTTTTCACAAGGTCGTTCTCCAGTCCCAAGCGGTCCAGAATACGTCCTACCGTCTGGTCAACGATGTCCTGGACGGATGCAGGCCGGTGGTAAAACGTAGGCATGGGAGGCAGAATCACCGCCCCGGCTCGCGCCAGTTTTAGCATGTTTTCCAGATGAATGACGTTTAAGGGCGTTTCCCTTGGCACCAAAATCAAAGGCCGGCCTTCCTTCAGAGTGACATCGGCAGCCCGGACGATCAGGTTTTCAGCGTAACCATGGGCCAGTCCCGCCAGCGTTTTCATGCTGCAAGGGGCGATCACCATCCCCTGGTGCCGGAAGGACCCGCTGGATATGGCAGCCGCCAGGTCATCCTCAGCATAAAAAACGTCTGCCAGTTCAGCCACTTCTCCCGGTGTATAGGATGTTTCCAGCTCAATGGTGCGCCTGGCCCACCGGCTCAGAATAAGGTGGGTTTTCACATCCATTTTTTTTAATTGCTTTAAAAGGGTGATTCCGTATAGTACACCGGTAGCCCCGGTGATCGCAACAACAATACGCAAGCGCATCTCCTCCCTCCACCATTGTACAAGAATTTCAAGAAAATTCAAAGCAAGGAAAGAAGAAACGGCTAAAATCTCCAGAACCGTCATAGAAGTGCGCAAAACCACGGCGGCCTTAATCATTTACAAGATTCTGACCAGATGGGGTTATCTAAATAATCTGCTATTATTTTGTCCCGAAGAATACCGTAATTTACGTTATAATAGGATTAAAATAACGTAATTCACGATATTTTTCTAAGTAACTTCAGAAAGGTGACAGGGTCTCCCGATGAAACTTTATAAACTAGACGCCATTGTTTTAAAATCCAGGGATATGCGGGAAGCGGATAAAATTATCACCTTATATTCTGTCCAAAGGGGAAAGCAAAGGGCGGTGGCCCACGGGGCCGCCAAACCAAACAGCCGTAAGCGGGGGGCTGTGCAGCCCTTTTGCTATTCCACCTTTATGATGCACCAGGGTAGAGAACTGGATTCGGTGAGCCAGGCCGAGCTGCGGGAAGCCTTTCCGGAAGTAAGGCTGGAATTGAACCGGCTGACCGCAGCCTCCTATGTGGCGGAGTTGACGGATGGTTTTGTGGGAGAAGGAGAGCCCAACCAGGGCATTTTCGCCCTGCTGCTCAGCACCCTGCACCTGCTTGCCGCGGGGGAAACGGAAATGGCCATGCGGGCCTTTGAGGCCAGATTAATCGGCCTGGCCGGCTTTAAGCCGGAACTGAATGCCTGCTCCGGTTGTGGGGAACCCCTGACAGAAACAAAAATTCGTTTCAGCGCCAACCTGGGTGGCCTGCTTTGCCAGGCATGCGCATCTGCAGAAAATAAAATCACGGTATTTAACCGGGGAACATTGGAAGTGCTGAAGACACTTTACCGCTGGAAATTAACAAAGCTTCATCAACTTAAAGTGCCGGAGATTCTCCGGCAGGAACTAAGCGCCCTGCTCCGGGCATATATTGAATATAACCTGGAAAAAAGACTTAAAACGACGGAATTTCTGGATAGATTGTATAAAAGTAGCCCTGGCAGGGGTACAAATATATAGTACAAAGGACTAAGGGAGGAATGCTCTGTGACCAGTGAATTGGAAAAAATAGACCTTCTGCGTGCCCGGCTGGGTGTTGGCTACAAAGAGGCGAAAGAGGCCCTGGACGCAGCCGAGGGAGATGTTGTACAGGCCTTGATTAAGCTGGAAGAGAAAAACAGAAACTGGAATGAAAAACTGCACGGTAAAGGCAATGAGGTGGTAGGGCAATTTAAGGCGCTTATTGAAAAGGGTCAAAAGACGAAAGTAAAAATTAAGAAGGATGACAATACCGTTGTGGAATTTCCCGCCACGCTGGGGGCCCTGGGGGTGCTGGGGGCGATGGCCAGCACGCCGGTGTTAATTGTGGGCGCCCTGGGCACCATTGCCGGGTTGGCCAATAATTACCGCCTGGAGTTTGGCGAGCAAAAAGATAACTGGCAGCCCGAGGTGGAGATACCCGAGGATGAGGTTCCGGGTGAATCTCCCAAACATTAAAACTATTGACATTACCCCGGTCTTTTGGTAGATTTTTTGGTATGGTGAATTGAAAAATTCGCGATGAAGGAAAGGTTATTTGGCAGAACGTTTTTTGCAGCGAGCCGGGACGGTGGAAGCCGGTAAAAGCAGGCCAAATACGGGGGTTCCCGAGCGGCAGGGGGAAAGCCTGTTTATCAGGTCAGTAAATCCTGCAAACAATGAAGGCGGGCTGTGAAAACAGCCAAACAGGGTGGAACCGCGGGAAGCATCTCCCGTCCCTGACGTACTGTCAGGGGCGGGAGTTTTTTATTTTGAAGCTTGTCACATTACAACCAAATAAGAACAGGAGGAAGATGAATTTTGAATTTCCAGGAATTAATATTGGCCCTCAATAAATTCTGGGCCGAACAAAACTGCATTATCCAGCAGCCCTACGACATTGAAAAGGGCGCCGGCACCATGAACCCGGCCACCTTTTTACGGGCCCTGGGCCCGGAACCCTGGCGGGTGGCCTATGTGGAGCCGTCCCGCCGTCCCACCGACGGCCGTTACGGGGAAAACCCCAACCGGCTGCAGCACTATTTCCAATACCAGGTCATTCTCAAGCCCTCCCCGGATGATGTCATCCCTGTTTATTTGGATTCCCTGCGGGCCATCGGCATCGATCCGGACAAGCATGATATCCGCTTTGTGGAAGACAACTGGGAGTCCCCCACCCTGGGCGCCTGGGGTTTGGGTTGGGAAGTGTGGCTGGACGGCATGGAAGTCACCCAGTTTACCTATTTCCAGCAGTGCGGCGGCATCGACTGCCGTCCGGTCAGCGCTGAAATCACCTATGGCCTGGAAAGGCTGGCCATGTTTATTCAGCAGAAAGACAGCGTCTTTGACATCCTTTGGGTGGACGACATCACCTACGGGGACGTTTACCACCAGAACGAAGTGGAGCAGTCCGGCTACAACTTTGAAGTGGCCAACACCGAAATGCTCTTTGATTTATTTGACATGTATGAGACCGAGGCCAACCGCATCCTGGAAAAGGGACTGGTGCTACCTGCCTATGATTATGTTTTAAAATGCTCCCATACCTTTAACCTGCTGGATGCCCGGGGAGCCATCAGTGTTTCCGAACGCCAGGGCTTTATTGCCCGGGTGCGGCAAATGGCCCGCGCCTGTGCCCAGGCCTATGTGGAACAGCGAGAAAAACTGGGATTCCCCCTGCTAAAGAAAGGTGGCAAAGTAAATGGCTAAAGACTTTTTACTTGAGATTGGCATCGAAGAAATGCCTGCCCGCTTCCTGGGACCGGCTTTGACACAATTAAAGGAACTCGCCGCCAAGACCCTGCAGGAGCAGAGAATTGAACACGGCGACATCCAGACCTGCGGCACCCCCCGCCGGCTGGTGCTTTACGTAAAAGGGGTGGCTGAACATCAAGCCGCTCTGGAAAAGGAAGTGAAAGGACCGGCCCAAAAGGCTGCTTACGATGTGGACGGCAATCCCACCAAGGCCCTGTTAGGATTTACACGCTCCCAGGGGGTCAGCCCGGAGGACCTGGTGGTGCGCAGCATCGGCCAGGTGGAATACCTTTATGCCCTGAAGCGGGAGGAAGGCCGCCCCACTGCCCGGGTGCTGGCGGAAATTTGTCCCGGCCTGATCACCGGCCTGCATTTCCCCAAACCCATGCGCTGGGGGGACCTGGAACTGCGTTTTGCCCGCCCCATTCGCTGGCTGCTATCCCTGTTCGGGGAAGAAGTGGTGCCCTTTGAACTGGCCGGTTTACAAGCGGACCGCTATACCTGCGGTCATCGATTCCTGGCCACCGGAGACCTGTCCATCTTGAATCCTGCGGACTACTTCACCAAAATACGGGCTGCCTACGTGCTGGTGGATCCCGTCGAGCGCAAAGAAATCATCTGGCAGCAGGTGCAGGAGTTGGCCGCCGCCGAAGGCGGCATGGTGGAAATGGACGAAGGCCTGCTGGATGAGATCACCAACATCCTGGAGTGGCCCACCGCCCTCTGCGGCAGCTTTGATCCGGACTATTTGAGACTTCCCCCGGCGGTTCTGGTGACTCCCATGCGGGAACACCAGCGCTATTTTCCGGTTTTAGACAAGGATGGAAAACTTTTAAATAAATTTATTGCTGTAAGAAACGGCACCAACGCATATATAGAAATTGTTACAGCCGGTAACGAAAAGGTACTGCGGGCCCGCCTGGCCGACGCCGCCTTCTTCTTTGAAGAGGATTTGAAGCAGCCCCTGGCAGGCAAAGTAAACGGCCTGAAAAAAGTGGTCTTCCTGGAAGGATTGGGCTCCATTGCCGACAAAGTGGACCGCATCGGTGCCCTGGCGGATCACCTGGCCGGGGAACTGGGGGCCGGCGAACAGGAAAAGGAAAAAGTCCAGCGGGCTGCCCTGCTGGCCAAGGCAGACCTGGTTACCAACATGGTTTACGAGTTTCCGGAGCTGCAGGGTGAAATGGGACGCGAATACGCCCTGCGCAACGGGGAGGACCCGGCGGTGGCCGAGGCCATCTTTGAACATTACCTGCCCCGTTTTGCCGGTGACCGCCTGCCTGAAACGCTGGCAGGCCGTGTCCTGAGCCTGGCCGACAAGATGGATACCATTGTCGGCTGCTTCGCCATCGGCATTCAGCCCACCGGTTCCCAGGACCCCTATGCCCTGCGCCGCCAGGCCCTGGGAATTTGTCACATTTTAATTGAAGGGAACATCCACCTTTCCCTCAAGCAGCTTATTGAATGGGCTTATCAAGGTTACAGCGAAGAAGTGGCATTAAAGCATGAACTGGCCCGGGTGACCGGTGAAATCGAAGAGTTCTTTAAACAGCGGCTCAAGGGCATCCTCAGCGACAGGGGCCTGTCCTATGATATCGTCGATGCGGTGCTGGCCGCCGGCTTTGACGACCTGGCCGACGTGGTGGACAGAGGGCTGGCCGTGGCCTCTTTCCGGGAGTTGCCGGCCTTCGGCGCCCTGATGACCGCCTTTAACCGGGCCAACAGCCTGGCCAAACATGCAGCTTCCACGCAAATTCAGGAGGCCTATCTTGAGCACCCGGCGGAACAGGAATTGTACAGCCGGTTATCAGTTCTCCAAAAAGAAGTGCAGCCGCTCCTGGAAAAAAGGGATTATGCCGCCGCCCTGCAGCACATTGCCGGTATCCAGAAACCCCTGAATGCCTTCTTTGAAAGTGTCATGGTGATGGTGGAAAACGAGGCAGTCAAAACCAACCGCCTGGCCCTTTTAAAGAGGCTGGTTGAATTAAGTAAGAGTGTGGCAGATTTTAACAAGATTGTGGTAGAGGTTAAATAATTTTAAAAAATAACCCAAAAAGTTTCGTAAAAGTAGGGATTTTTTAAGCAAAATATTATATATTATAGGTATTGAATTTCAATTAGTATGTCACATTTAAGGTTGGGGATGAGGGGATGGAACTTTCCAAACGGCAGGAAACCATTATAGAAATCGTCAAACAGCATGGTCCCATCACCGGTGAGCAAATTGCGGAACAGCTCAACCTGACCAGATCGACACTGAGACCCGATTTATCCATTCTTACCATGGCAGGGTTGCTGGAGGCCCGTCCGCGGGTCGGGTATTTTTACAGCGGCAAAGCCGCGGACCGGGTGCCGGCGGATAAAATCACCCGCATCAAGGTAGGGGAGGTTAAATCGGTCCCCATTGTGGTGCCCGAGAACTGCACCGTTTATGATGCAGTGGTGACCATGTTTATTGAGGATGTGGGAACCCTGTACGTTGTCCGGGAAGGTGGCTTGCTGGAGGGCGTTGTGTCCCGCAAAGATCTTTTAAAGACCACCCTGGGTGGGCATGACATTCACAAGCTGCCGGTGGGCGTCATCATGACCCGCATGCCCAACGTCCACATGGCCCTGGAAAACGATTCGGTCTGGCTGGCATCCCACAAGCTGTTAACCCACGAGGTGGATTCCCTGCCCGTGGTAAGAGCTGTTCCAGGTACCAGAGATAAAGATTATGAAGTCACTGGGAGATTTTCTAAGACCAACGTAACCAGGCTCTTTATTGAATTGGGAGAAGGGTCTTGAGGAGGGGTTAACCATTATTGCGCCGAAAGACGATAATCCGGTGATCTACATCGTTTCCGATTCCATTGGTGAGACGGCGGAACTGGTGGCCAAGGCCGCTGCCAGCCAGTTTAACGGTGGGAACGTGCTGATTCGCCGGGTTCCCTATGTAAATGATCCCCAGGGTATTGTAGAGATTGTGGACGAAGCCCAGGGACAAAATTGTATTATTGCCTTTACCCTGGTTCTGCCGGAACTGCGGGAGGTTCTGGTACGGGAAGCCGATAAGCATCACATTCCCACAGTGGATATCATGGGCCCTTTTCTGGATGCCCTGACGCTGATCACCTCCGGTCCGCCCAAATTGGAACCGGGCCTGGTGCACAAGCTGGATGAGGAGTATTTCCGGCGGGTTGAGGCCATTGAATTTGCCGTAAAGTATGATGACGGCAAGGACCCCCGGGGCATTCTCAGGGCAGATCTGGTGATCTTAGGGGTATCCCGCACTTCCAAGACACCCCTCAGCATGTACCTGGCCCACAAGCGGATTAAAGCGGCCAACGTTCCACTGGTGCCGGAAGTGGCACCGCCCCAGGAGATTTTCAACCTGCCGCCCCACAAGGCCATCGGTTTAACCATTAAGCCGCAGCAGTTAAACGTCATTCGCACCGAGCGGCTGAAAACCCTCGGCCTGACATCCCATGCGGACTATGCCAGTCCGGAGCGTATTCTGAAGGAACTGGAATATGCCGAGGGAATTATGAAACGGGTGGGCTGCCCGGTCATCGATGTTACCAACAAGGCTGTGGAAGAAACCGCCAGCAAAGTGCTGGAGATTTATTACCGGGGCGAACGACACAAATGAGAAGTGAGATGTGAGAAGTTACTAGGAGGGAATTGAATTGGCAAGCAGAAAATACGTATATGCGTTTTCTGAAGGAAGAGCTGATATGAAAAGCCTTTTGGGCGGTAAAGGCGCGAACCTGGCGGAAATGACCAACATTGGCCTGCCGGTTCCCCCGGGCTTTACCATTACCACCGAGGCATGTAAAGAGTTTTACATAGCCGGGCGCAAATTCCCCGCGGGCATGGAAGAGGAAGTGGAGCAAAAGGTGGCCTGGCTGGAGCAAACCCTGGGCAAGAAATTCGGCGATCCCAGCGGACCTCTCCTGGTTTCTGTCCGCTCCGGCGCAGTCATATCCATGCCCGGGATGATGGACACCGTTCTGAACCTGGGCCTCAATGACCAAACCGTCACCGGTCTGGCTGCCAGCAGCGGCAATGCCCGCTGGGCCTATGATTGCTACCGCCGCTTTATTCAAATGTTTGGTAATGTTGTGCTGGATATCGAACATCACAAATTTGAAGCCTTTTTGGAGGAGCAAAAATACAAGAGAAACGTCCAGTTTGACAATCAATTGACTGCCGAAGATTGGCAGGAAGTAATTGAAAAATACAAGTTTATCGTTTGTAAGGAGACAGGAAAAGATTTCCCGCAGGACCCCAAGGAACAGCTCTACAGAGCCATTTATGCGGTATTCAATTCCTGGGAAAATGACCGTGCCATTATTTACCGCAAGATTCACAGAATTCCCGACGACCTGGGAACCGCTGTCAATGTACAGGCCATGGTGTTTGGCAACATGGGTGACGATTGCGGTACCGGTGTGGCTTTTACCCGCAACCCTTCCACCGGCGAAAAGGTTCTCTACGGCGAGTTTCTGACCAACGCCCAGGGGGAAGACGTGGTAGCCGGCATCCGTACCCCCCAGCCCATTGCCAAATTAGAAGAAGCAATGCCCGATGTTTACCAGCAGTTTGCCCGCACCTGCACGCTGCTGGAAAACCATTATAAAGATATGCAGGACATTGAATTCACCATTGAACGCAACCGGTTGTGGATGCTGCAGACCCGTAACGGCAAGCGCACGGCCCAGGCTGCCATTCGCATCGCAGTGGAGATGGTAAAAGAAGGCATTATTGGTAAAGAAACTGCCATTCTCCGTATCGATCCCGCTCAGTTGGACCAACTGCTGCACCGCCGCATCGACCCCAACGCCAAATTGGATGTGATCGCCAAAGGTTTACCGGCATCTCCTGGCTCTGCTTCCGGCTCCGTTGTGTTTAATGCGGACCTGGCAGAAAGTCTGAATGAACAGGGTCAAAGGGTAATCCTGGTGGGGACCGAAACCACACCGGACGACATCCACGGCATGGTGGCGGCCCAGGGGATTCTTACCTCCCGGGGCGGCATGACCAGCCACGCGGCCGTTGTGGCCCGGGGGATGGGAAAACCCTGTGTCTGCGGTTGCGAAGCCATCAAGATTGATTACGAAAACAAACGATTTATCGTTGGAGATATCGTTGTTAAGGACGGCGACATCATTTCCATTGACGGCTCCACCGGTCAGGTCATCCTGGGTGAAGTGCCCATGATTGAGCCCGAGCTGTCTGCGGAATTCCAGGAACTGTTACAGTGGGCCGATGAAATCCGTGCCCTGGGTGTCCGGGCCAACGCCGACACGCCGGAAGACGCTGCCAAGGCCAGAGAATTTGGTGCCGAAGGAATTGGCTTAACCCGTACCGAGCACATGTTCATGGCCCAGAACCGCCTGCCCATTGTACAGCAAATGATCCTGGCCACCGACATTGAAGAAAGGGCGGAGGCCCTGGCCAAACTGCTGCCCATGCAGGAAGAGGACTTCTACGGCATTTTGAAGGCCATGGAAAGCCTGCCGGTATGCATTCGCCTGCTGGACCCGCCGCTCCACGAATTCTTGCCCAATGCGGAAGAACTGGCGGTGGAAATCAGCCGCCTCAAACTGACCAACGGCAGCCCGGCGGAAATTAAACAAAAGGAAGACCTGCTGCGCAAAGTCAGTTCCCTGTCCGAGTTCAACCCCATGCTGGGTCACCGGGGCTGCCGCCTGGGTATTACCTGGCCGGAAGTATACGCTATGCAGGCCAGGGCCATTTTCCAGGCCACTGCCCGTTTGGTAAAGGAAGGCTTCAAGGTTGAACCGGAGGTGGAAATTCCCCTGGTAATTGAAGTAAAGGAACTGGCTTACCTGCGTCAACTGGTGGAGGGTGTAGCGGAAGAGGTAAAAGAAGCCACCGGCGTGGATTTCCACTACACGGTGGGCACCATGATCGAGGTACCCAGGGCTGCACTGCTGGCCGATGAAATTGCTGCCCAGGCGGAATTCTTCTCCTTCGGCACCAACGACCTGACCCAAACCACCTTGGGCTTTTCCCGGGATGACGCCGAGGGCAAGTTTATGCAGCCCTACCTGGAAAAGAAAATCCTGGCGGATAACCCCTTTATCGTGCTGGACCGCAAGGGCGTCGGCAAACTCATGCAGTGGACGGTCGAAAACGCCCGCCGGGTGAAACCCGACCTGTTAATCGGCATCTGCGGCGAGCACGGCGGGGAACCCAGCTCGGTTGAATTCTGCCACCTCATTGGCCTGGATTATGTCAGCTGTTCGCCCTACCGGGTGCCCATTGCCCGGCTGGCCGCCGCCCAGGCGAAAGTGAAAAACAACTAGCCTAAGGTTCTTAAAATCATATATTTTACCGGTAACAAACAGGGCAGCTCAGGTTGCCCTGTTCCCCTGTTTTGATATAAACTCCGTCAAGGTTGAAAAGACTGCAATTCGTGGCATTATAAGAGGCAAGGTCAGTTTGCGACAGGTACACGGGTTCATTCTTACAAAAACTATTCTTTGTAAAAAAGGATTTACTTAAGGGTCCGTCGAATAAGTCAATAAAAAAGTAACTTGGCGCCTTTCCGCTTTCCGCCAAGGGGAAGGCCAAAGGTGATCTGGGTGGGCTTGGCGGGAGAAAAAGACCGCCTGCTGGCCCTGCAAGGTTCTCTGGAACAAAACCTGCATAAATTGTGGTTTCCTCTGGAAGGTCGCACGTATTCCCCTCATTTAATCCTTGGCCGGCCCCGGGAATTTGGGACGTTGGACCATTTGGTCAGGGAAATTGAGAAACAAAAACAACAACTGGGAGTATGCAAGTCTCTTCCATTCAGCTCATGCAAAGCGCCCTGACGCCTATAGGCCATGTTTATACCGTTTTAGAGAGAGTGCCTCTGGGTCATTAACGTGTGTCTAATCAACGTAGACCTGGCATAAAGTGTTATAACAAAATTTCTCACTTCTCACCTCTCACATCTCAATGAGGAGGTTTATTTATGTTTATACTCGCTTTAAACGGCAGTCCCAATTCCGATGGCAATACAGTATTTATGCTGAACAAGGCATTGGAAGGAGCCGGTGAACTGGGAGCGGCTACCAGGCTGAACCATGTGGCGGACTTTGTTGAAACGCCCCTCAAGCTGTTTTGCGATGCCTGCACCAATCCCTGTGCCGGAGTTTGTTATCAAGGCACTCCCCTGGGGGAATTGTTCGACCTGATTAAAACCGCTGACGGCATCATACTGGGAAGCCCGGTTTATTTCGGCACCGTTGCATCCCCTATGAAACTTCTGTGGGACAAAAGCAGGGCTTTGCGTAAGGAAAAAGCCCTGGTGGATGTGGTGGGAGCAGCCTTATCCGTTGGTGCTTCCCGGTTTGGTGGACAGGAAACCACCGTCAGAGCTTTACAGGACATTATGCTGGTGCATGGCATGACCGTTGTGGGAGACGGGACCTTTGACTACGATGCCGGTCACCAGGGGGCCAGCGCCCAGCGGCCGGCCGCCGGTGATCCCGAGGCGGCAAAGCGCAGCCGCATCCTGGGACGCCGGGTGGCGGAAGTAGCCCGTGCCACCGCTGCCCTGCGAGAAAGGAAAAAAGGACAGGGTTGACCTATGGACATCAGGCGGCAGACCGAAGAACTGGAAAACAAAAACCTGTCACCCTATGCCTGCCGGAGCAGTGCCAGCAGGGGCAGGGAACATGCTGAGGAACCCTGCCCGGTTCGCACGGTCTTTCAGCGGGACCGGGACCGGATTATTCATTCCAAAGCATTCCGGCGTTTAAAACTGAAAACACAGGTGTTCATTATTCCCGAGGGGGACCATTACCGCACCAGGCTGACCCACACCCTAGAGGTGGCGCAAATTGCCAGGACCTGTGCCAAGGCCCTGGGTCTTAATGAAGATTTAACCGAGGCCATCGCCCTGGGGCATGACCTGGGACACACTCCCTTCGGTCATGCCGGGGAACAGGTGCTGGACATGGTCTACGCCCCCGGGTTTAGACATAACGAACAAAGCCTCCGGGTGGTAGATCAATTAGAGGGCCAAAACGGCCTGAACCTTACCTATGAGGTCAGGGACGGCATTTTAAATCACACCGGGCCCAACATCCCCGTCACCCTGGAAGGGCAGATCGTAAGAATTGCCGACCGCATCGCCTATATCAATCATGACATTGACGACGCCCTGCGGGCCGGTGTGCTGAACCAGCAGAACCTGCCCGGGGACTGCTTGAAAGTGCTGGGCGGACGCCACAGCCAGCGGATCAACACCATGGTTCTGGACCTGATTCAATCCAGCATGGGCAAAGCGGCAATCACCATGAGCCCACAAGTGCAGGAGGCCATGGACCGGTTGAGAACCTTTATGTTTGATTATGTATATATTGGTTCTGAGGCCAAGAAAGAAGAGAATAAAGCCCGGCATGTAGTGAAGGGGCTCTACCTGTACTATACTGAACATCCCGCTTCTCTGCCCGATGACTTGCTAAACAAGGTGGACCGGGAAGGCATTGCCCGGGTGGTGGCGGACTATATCGCCGGCATGACTGACCGGTTTGCTGTTGCCCAATATAAAAAGTTGTTTATCCCTAAAGGATTTCCCCCGGGATAAACAGTTTTGATATATTCATTGTAAATATTGGCAATAATAAAGCTGTTGCCCTAAGAAAAAATGTCGAAGCATTGCAGGAAATTTTTTAGCAACAGCGAATAAACTTTAAACTGTAGTTCCGATTCCGGGTTTCTTCCAGCGGCAGGAAAAGCACCCTTGGACAGAGAAAATGTAAAGTATTAGCAGGGAGAAGGGTGGTTTTTATGGCGGGACGGATCCCGGATGCCGTTATTGAAGAGATCAGGCAAAGATCCGATATCGTTGAAGTTGTTTCCCGTTACCTCCGTTTGGAAAAGCGTGGCAAAAATTATCTGGCCCTTTGCCCCTTTCACCAGGAAAAGACACCTTCCTTTAATATCAACCCTGAAAAGCAGATCTTTCACTGCTTTGGCTGTGGTGCTGGAGGAAATGTCTTTAAATTTCTTATGATGGTGGAGGGTCTTTCTTTCCCGGACGCAGTTAAATCACTGGGAGCCAAGGCGGGAATCGAGATTTCGGAGGAAACCTCCCCCGCAGAGCTGGCGCGTCAGGGCAAAAAAGACAGGGCCTTTAAAATATACGGCCTGGCCAGGGATTTTTATTGCATCCTGCTTGGCAAAGACATTGGTGCCGGGGCGGTTCAGTATTTGGCATCACGTAGCCTGTCAGAAGCCGCCAGGGAAACCTTTCAGTTGGGTTATGCGCCCCCCGGTTGGGATAGCCTGACCAAGTTTTTGACGGCCAGGGGAATTAAAGAAACTGAACTGGTTGCGTTGGGATTGGTGCAGACCAAAGAGTCCGGCGGTTGTTACGACCGGTTCCGGAACAGGGTGATGTTTCCCATCTGGGACAGCCAGGGACGAGTGGTGGGATTCGGCGGCAGAACCATGGGAGACGACAATCCCAAATACCTGAACTCTCCCGAGGGTGAATTTTTCAATAAAGGCCAGCTTTTATACGGCCTGCATATTGCCCGTAAGGGCATCCGGGAGCTTGGTTACGCTGTTTTAATGGAAGGTTACATGGATGTTGTTTCTGCCTACCAGCACGGCGTTACCAATGCCGTGGCCTCTCTGGGGACCGCCTTTACCCGGGAACAGGGTAAGCTGTTGATGGCCTACACCCATGACGTGGTCATTGCCTACGATGCGGACGCTGCCGGTGTCAAGGCCGCCATGCGCGCTGCCGAAATCCTGCAGGATCTGGGCTGCCAGGTTCGCATCGCGACCATCGTAGGCGCCAAGGACCCCGATGAGTTTATCCAGCGAAACGGCATGGCCGGCTGGCTAAAGATTATTGATACGGCCATCCCCCTGGTACAGTATAAACTGATGCAGGCAGTGAAAAGGTTTGGTATACAAAACAGTGGCTCCAAAAAGAGAGTCCTTCAGGAGGTGCTACCCAACTTGGCTGCTGTGGCCAGTCCAATTGAATTAGAAGAAGCCATTAAGCAAACGGCCACGGTTTTACAGGTAAATTGGGAGACCGTGCTGGAGGAAATTAAATCATTCAAGAAAAATACCAGAAAAAAATCCCAAATCGGGGATAATTCTGCAAAAGATAGCCATAATATAGCGAGTACGTCCAATTCTTTCTCTTTCGCCCAGCCCAGGGATGCCCGGTCCCATGCCGAGGCAGGAATTCTCCGGTTTGCCCTGGAGAACAGGGTGTGGTTGGAGCGAATCGTCATGGAATTGGGGCGGCAGTTCTTTCAAAACCCGGATTTCCAGGGGATTTTTGATGCAGCCCTGGCCTGTGGCGCGGAACAGCCCGTCAATAAACTGTTTGATTTACTGGAAGAACCCCATCAAAGGGTTTTAAGCGGTATACTGGTACAGGAAATACCCGGAGAAAATACCGACCAAATGTTGACTGATTTTATTAACACCATCAAGAAGTCCACTGAAAAAGCTAGGCTGGAGGACCTGCTGTTGAAGTTGGCAGTGGCCGAAAGAGCCGGAGATACCGAAAGAGTCTTGAATCTTAGTCGTCAAATTCAGTTAACCATGAATAAATCCGAGGGGCCCGAAAGGGGAGTGGCAACATGAGGGACGAAACAAAAGTAGAACAAATCAAAGAGCTGATAGAGAAAGGCAAAAAACGAGGCGTTCTAGCTTACACAGAAATCATGGATACCCTGCAGGGTACCGAACTATCGCCGGATCAAATTGATGACATTTATGAAAAAATTGCCGCCATGGGCATTGAAGTCGTCCCCGAAGCCACTGATTTGGAGCCACTGGAAGTAGACGATGCCGTTGACGCCCCGTCCGAAGAGGTAGAAGTGGACCTCACCATTCCCGAGGGCATTGGTATCGATGACCCGGTAAGAATGTATCTGAAAGAGATTGGCCGGGTTCCCCTGCTATCTCCGGAAGAAGAGGTAGAGCTGGCCAAGCGTATGGAGCAGGGAGATGAGGAGGCAAAGCGCCGGCTGGCCGAGGCCAACCTGCGACTGGTTGTCAGCATTGCCAAACGTTATGTGGGCAGGGGCATGCTGTTCCTGGATTTGATTCAGGAAGGCAACCTTGGTTTGATAAAAGCGGTGGAGAAATTCGATTACCGGAAGGGATATAAATTCAGCACCTATGCCACCTGGTGGATTCGCCAGGCCATTACCCGGGCCATCGCCGACCAGGCCCGGACCATTCGTATTCCGGTCCACATGGTGGAAACCATCAACAAGCTGATCCGGGTTTCCCGTCAATTGCTGCAGGAGTTGGGCAGAGAGCCAAGTCCTGAGGAAATTGCCAAGGAGATGGATATTTCCGGCGAAAAGGTGCGGGAAATCATGAAGATTGCCCAGGAACCCGTATCCCTGGAGACCCCCATCGGCGAGGAAGAAGATTCCCACCTGGGCGATTTCATTGAAGATGCCGATGCCCGGGCCCCTGCGGAGGAAGCATCTTTTACCCTGCTGCGGGAACAGTTGGATGAGGTCTTGAAAACTCTGACCGACCGGGAGCAAAAGGTTTTGCGCCTGCGCTTCGGACTGGATGACGGGCGCGCCAGAACCCTGGAAGAAGTGGGCCAAAAATTTGGCGTGACCAGGGAACGCATTCGTCAGATTGAAGCCAAAACCCTGCGCAAACTCCGGCACCCCAGCCGCAGCAAAAAGCTTAAAGATTACCTGGATTAATAGCAGTGTTAAGCCAAAGTAAAAATTGGGTATAAAAACAAAAATATAAGGTTGACCTGATAGTGTTGTTTTAGTATAATAACTTTCGTGGTGATGCTCCTCGATAGCTCAACGGTAGAGCAACCGGCTGTTAACCGGTAGGTTGTAGGTTCGAATCCTACTCGGGGAGCCAAAAATATCGGGCCTATAGCTCAATGGTGGAGCATCCGGCTCATAACCGGCGGGTTCCAGGTTCGAGTCCTGGTGGGCCCACCATTCACCTCCCACCTCTCAATTGGCCCCTTGGTCAAGTGGTCTAAGACACCGCCCTTTCACGGCGGTAACACGGGTTCGAATCCCGTAGGGGTCACCATAAATACGGGCGATTAGCTCAGCTGGGAGAGCGCCTGCCTTACAAGCAGGATGTCGGCGGTTCGATCCCGTCATCGCCCACCAATAGAAACCCCACTTAAGACAGTGAGGTTTCTTTTTTACTTGCAACCACAAGTAAAGTTGGGGACGGTTCTTGAAGGGGGCAATCGGAAGTTTTGCATGCAAAAAGGCTCAACCGTCAGATATTAGCTGATTGTTGAGCCTTTAATAATACTTACGCAAAAAACTAAGCGCAAAATTTTTGATTGCCCCAGAAGAACGAAGTCGCGACTTTCCCGGGCTATGGGGTTTTAATTTTGTGTCTTTGCCTTTTGATTTTTAATTTTGCTGTATTTTGCATACTTATTGTATATCGTGTATATTTCTTCATAAATTTGACTTGATTTGGGCATACCTAAGTATGCCTTGAAATACTTTCGCAACACCTCAAGGGCTATATCCGATAAAATGGTATATCGGTTTGTATTATGCTTGGCGTTTTCTACCCGAACCCGCATGCTTTTACTGCAAATATCACAAATCTTTAACCTGGCTACTTCTCCAACCCGTAAGCCGCTTCCGTAAATTAACACCAGAATAGCTTTGTGTTTAAGATTAGCGGTTGCATTTAAGATCGCCAGCACATCCTGCTTTGGAGGGATTACCGGAAGTTTACGGTTTCTTTTCATCCGTGGGATTTTCTTTGGATTCCATTCCTTATCCACTATACAGGTATAAAAAAACTTAATGGCAGAAATGTAGTTATTAATGGTTCCCGGGGAAAGACCTTTTTCCTTCTTAAGATAAAGGATGTATTGCTGGATATCGCTTTCCGTAATGTCTTCCCTGCATTTATGCTTGTCCTGCATAAAATTTACAAATGCATTAATCCTTCGCAAATATGCTTCTCTTGATGATTCTGGAGTCCCTTTGAGTTCGAAATATAGGTTTATCTCTTGTTCATAGTGATTCATGGAAATACCTCCTGATTTTTGATGGTTTGTACACACTAATCCACCGTTTCAGAAGGTAGGAGGGGGCCTGGCTATTTTAATAAACTTTGTATTTGTCTATTTGGATGTGGTATAATCATAAAAGTGAAAAGTATGCTCCTTTCTCTGGGTTTGTTTTGTTTGGCGATTAAACAATATCACAGAGAGGGCATACTTTTCACTTTTATTATGTTATTTTATTCTGGGTAATTACTTCCAAGGCCATCGCGGAGCGATTTCGTTCTTCTTGACTTGAATTCATAAAAATGAATTCAAGTCAAGAACCGTCCCCGTTTGAATTTATTAACCGGTATCATCAGCATCCTGATTGCTGCAGCATTCTGTGTGCAGGGGAACTGCACAGCAACATTTTTCCCCTGATATTAGAAGTGTTCTTAGTGGGCACAGGTGTTTACCTGATTGTCGGAGGGATTACCTGCAAGGGTGTCAAATGTTCCAATACCACCGACCTGGCCTACGGCCGTGCTTTTCTCATGATTTTAGCCACCGTGATCTATATCGTGGCCATTAACGTGGTTGGGTTTTATATCTCCAGTTTTGTCTTTTTAACACTGATGTCCTGGTACTTAAGCGATTGGGGGTTGAACCTGGCGTCCCTTGGCATCTCAACGGGTTTTGCCGTGATCCTTACCGGCGCCGTGTATGCCACCTTTGCCCTGTTCCTGGGTGTGCCGACCCCGCCCGGTATCCTCTTTTAATGCACAGACCGGACAAGCCTCTGCCTATTACCAGGCAGGGGTTTTTTTGCAGCGGAAAATAACCGGCATAGCAATTTTATTGTCATAAAATAGACAGTTTCACTGTAATTAACACGACATTTAGGATTGGAAATTTAATGTTAATTTAATAATGATATAATTCGTCAAATTTTTCCTAAAAATTTTCCTAACAAGCAGAATAAGGGGTGCGGTGGGTGCTGCAAAGTGTGAAAACAAAACTTCTGGTTCCACTGGTTATACTGGTAAGTATTTCTCTTGTTACATTGGTGACACTGAGCTACCGGCAAATGAGAGACGCTATTTTGGATCAAGAACAGGTTGGCTACCGCAACATCGAGTCCATTGTCAGGAATGACCTGGAGGCGGTGTTTACCTCCGCCAGAATGGGACTTACCGGTATCATTCACATGCCGGATATTCAGCAGGCCTTTGCCGAAAGGAACAGGGAGGAGCTCTTGCGGCTCACCGCTCCCATCTTTGAACAGGCCAAAAGGGACGGCATTGAGCAAATTCAGTTTCACCTGCCGCCGGCCACATCTTTTCTGCGCCTGCACCAACCCAAAAAATTTGGGGATGATTTGTCCTCCTTCCGGGCCACCGTTATGCAAAGCAATAAGGAAAAGAAATTGGTGGCCGGGTTGGAGGAGGGACGTGGAGGTTATGGCTTCCGGGTGGTTGCTCCGGTTTTTTACCAGGGCGAACATATCGGCAGCGCTGAATACGGCATGGGGTTTAATCCCAAACTATTGGCCCGGTGGAAGGAACAATGCGGCGGGGAATTCTTCATGTATCCCTACGCCAGCAGCGGTGTGGCATGGCAGAAGGTTGACAAAAATAAACCCCTGGCCGGAACAAGCGAAAGGGATCCCCTGGCGGTGGATGCCGGCGAGGTGAAGAAAGCCATGTCCGGCAAGGGAGTTCACTCGGTGTATTTGAATAACGCGGCGGCGGCTGTCCTGATTATTCCCGTTTATGACTACAGCGGTGTTCCCATCAGTTATGTAAAGGCCAACCTGGACCGCACAGGGATATTGAAGCAACTGGACAATGTCCTGCGGGACAGTGCCATTCACCTGGTCCTTTCCCTGCTGGTATTGGGAGTCATCCTGTTCGCTTTAATTGGCAAAATCCTTGGCCCCCTCAACCGGATTTCGGAAAATATGGCCATCGTGGCCCAGGGGGACTTAACCCGAGATTTTCACGTCCAGGGGAATGATGAGGTGGCCAGGCTGGGTCACAGTTTTAACACCATGCTGCATAATTTCAGGCAGCTCATGGGTCAAACCTGTAAAGTCGCCAGGCAGCTCATTGATTCCAGCAAATCCCTCAACATGTCCTCGGAAGAAACCAGCGTGTCGGTGCATGAAGCCAACCACCAGGTGGAAAAATTAGCTTCTTCGCTCAAAGAGTTGGGAGGAATCGCCCAGCATGCCGCCAATTACTCCCATGAAGCTTCCCAAGCTGCCGGAGAGGGCCAGCAAGTTGTACTGCAGACGGTCCGGCAGATGCGTATCTTACATGCCATGGTAGAAAACCTGGCAGAGGACACCGGCGGTTTGGGGCATAAGATCGAGGACATCAACAAGTTTGTACAGCTGATTGGCGATATTGCAGAGCAGACCAACCTGCTGGCCCTCAACGCAGCCATTGAAGCGGCCAGGGCCGGGGAACACGGCCGGGGCTTTTCCGTGGTGGCCCAGGAGGTCCGCAAATTGGCGGACAGGTCCAACCAGGCGGCCAAAGACGTGAAAAAGATTATAGAGGAAATTACCGAGCAATCCCAGAATGTGATTTACAGCATGAGTGAAGGGTTAAATGAAGTTAAGACCGGGCACAACTTGATAGATGAGACCGGGGAAAAGTTTCATCATATTAAATCGCTGCTGGATTCCCTGGTGGAACAGTCCCGGGCCGTGGCCGCAGCCTGTTCCCAGGCCACCGACAGCAGCTCGGAAATCGCTGCCGCCGTACAACAGCAATCGGCAGCGGTCCAGCAGGTGGCCTCCTCCGCCGGTGTCCTGGATCAACTGGCCCAGGACCTGCAAGAACACATTGGAAAATTTAAAAGTGATGTATGTTAAACCGCGCCTGTATTGATAGTTCCCGGGTTTGTACAAAACCCGGGACATTTTTTTACCCCAGGTGTCAGACCCCAGAGAAAATTGTCGAAATTAATATTATAATGAAAAATGGCTATGCTTTAAGGAAAGACTTAGAAATTAGAGGAGTTTATGGATTAGCCAGCGAAATAATTCATTTGGAAAGGTAAGGTTTGAATAAATGTTTACGATCAGCAACCGGTTAAAGGTATTGGCAGACTACGTACCCTGCGGCAGTATTGTGGCGGATATCGGTACAGATCATGGCTACCTGCCTGTCTACCTGATTTTAAAGGGCATTTCACCCAGAGCCATTGCTGCCGATATTCGCCGGGGCCCCCTGGAGGCGGCCCGCTCCAACGTTATGCAATACCAGGCGGCGGGTAAGATTGACCTTCGCCTGGGAAACGGTTTGCAGGTGCTTGCGCCGGGTGAAGCGGATACCATCGTCATTGCCGGCATGGGTGGCGGTACCATCCGGGATATCTTACAGACCTCCCCGGAAGTGGCGGCAAAGGCCCGCAGGCTGATTCTGCAGCCCATGGCCGATGAAAAGGATTTACGGCTCTTCCTGCTGGAGCATGGCTGGACCATTGTTGATGAAACCCTGCTGCTGGAGGACGGCAGGCTTTACCTGGCTCTGGTGGCCGAGAGAGGGCAAGAGGACATCAAAGACCCGTTGATCCTGGAAATAGGCCCCAGGTTATTGGAAAAAAAACATCCTTTACTGGGGGAACATATACACAGACTGAAAGAAAAATACTGCCGGGTTCTGGATGGTTTGCATAAGAGCAGTCAACAGGCGGCTCTGGAGAAGGCCGGCAGGGTTCAGGAAAAAATATCGCAACTGGACAAGCTGGAGCAGTCTCTGGAAAAATAGATATGTGGTAAAATGGAACTTAGAATGAGGGGGTTGAGGATCGTGGCAACTGCACAGGATGTGGTAAATATCATAGAGGAACTGGCTCCCCGCTGGCTGGCGGAGGAATGGGATAACAGCGGCTGGCAGATCGGGAACCCCCGGGCTGAGGTAAAAAAAGTGCTGCTGGCACTGGATGTGGATGACGTTATCCTGCGGGAAGCCCGGGAGAAGGATGTCGATTTAGTCATCTGCCATCACCCGCTGCTTATGAAAGGGGTCAAAAATATCCGGCTGGACGAACCCCGGGGAGCCCTGATAGCCGAACTCATTAAAAACAACATCGGGGTTTACGCGGCCCACACCAATTTGGACAGCGCAGCCGGGGGCGTCAATACATTGCTGGCAGAACGCCTTGGACTGCAGGACTTACAGGTTATGCACCCGTCCAAAGGGGAGAAATACCTTAAGCTGGTAGTTTTTGTACCGGCAGAGCATGTGGCAGCCGTACGGCAGGCCATTTCTCTGGCCGGCGCCGGTTGGATCGGTAATTACAGTGACTGCACTTTTCAGGTAAAGGGCACCGGCACCTTCCGCCCTCTGGAGGGGACCAACCCCTACATCGGCCGGCAGGGTCAACTGGAGCAGGTGGAAGAAGTCCGGTTGGAGACCATTGTTGCCGGCGCCCAGGTGAAGGGTGTCTTAAAGGCCATGCTGGAGGCCCATCCCTATGAAGAGGTGGCCTACGACCTTTATCCTTTGGAAAACCAGGGAGGTTCCTTTGGCCTTGGCAGAATCGGCAGTCTGAAAGAGCAGAAAAGTTTTGCCGATTTCATTATCCATGTCAAGGAAGCCCTGGGGCTGGCCACCGTGAAAGTAGGCGGCGGCATGTGGAGAGATGTCCGCAGGGTGGCCGTTTGTGGCGGTTCCGGGGGAGAGCTGTGGCCCGTTGCCGCCGCCAGGGGGGCAGAGGTGTTCATCACCGGAGATATCAAATATCATACTGCCCAGGATATGCTGGCCGCCGGTCTGAATTTTATTGACGCCGGCCACTTTGCCACCGAACATTTGGTGCTGCCGGCACTGCAAAATAAACTGGCAGAGGCCTGTCGGCAAAAGAATTTGGACATTACAGTTGTGGTTACCAAACGTCAATCCGATCCTTTTATGTTTCTTTAGGGATAGTGGGCGCGCTCGCCCCTGTCCCTTTTATCATTTTCTTTAAGGAGTGATCGCATGTCCGATCTCCGTAAACTATGGCGGCTGCAAATGCTAGAGGAACAGCAGGAAAAAATCGACAAAGGGGCTGACCCCGGGCCGGTTCAGCAACTCAAAGAGAGCAAGAAGCAAATTGAGGCGGCACAGAACAACCTCAGGGAATTAAAGGACCGCTACCAAAGGGCCAGGGAACAAACCGGCACGCTGGAGCGGCGGGCACAGGAACTGAGGGACAGCTGCAGCATGATCAGCACAAAAATTTATGACGGTTCTCTGCAGACCAAGGAGATTAAGAATTACCAGCAAAAACTCCAAAAGCTGCAGGAGGAGTTAAACCTGCTGGAGGACCGGGAACTGGAACTAATGCAGGTAAAAGAAGACATCAAGCAGGAGTGGGAGGACAAGAAACAACGGCTGGACAGCATGGCAGAAGAATTCAAGGAACTGCACAACGTCTATTTACAAGACAAGGAAGAAACAAAAACACGGGCCCAAGGTTTGGCCCGTGAAATCGAAGTGCTACTGCAGGAAATTGGGGAAGATCCTTTGAACAAGTACCGGCAGTTGAAAACAAGGTATCGGAATCCCGTCGGAAGGATTACCAGGGACACCTGCTCCGGCTGCCACCTGGGGATCCCCTTTGAGAAGATAAAACAGCTCAAGTACCAGGATGACATCGTCCTTTGCAACCACTGCGGGCGCATGTTGTTCTGGGACCCGCAGTAGAGGGTTTGAGCAATCGGTGTCCCCAAAACCCTAGATTAACTGAGCGGCTAATTTCAGGTTTTCATCAAAGGAATGCAAACATGCTTCCACCGGCTGCGGCTTTTCCATATCCACCCCGGCCTTTTTCAGCAGCTCAAGGGGATAGTCCTTGCCGCCGCTGCCCAGGAATTCCAGATATTTGGCCAGTTCTTCCGGACCGCCCTGCAGGATGCCGTTGGCCAGGGCCACTGCGGCGCTAAATCCGGTGGTATATTTATAAACATAAAAGGCGTTGTAGAAGTGGGGGATTCTGGCCCACTCCATTGAGATTTCATCATCCAATCGGACACCCTGGTAGTAGAATTTATTTAATTCGTAATAAATCTCCGAGAGGGCTTCCGGTGTCAGGCTGACTCCCTGTTCCGCCTTTTCGTGGGTGATCTTTTCAAATTCCGCAAACATGGTTTGCCGGAACAACGTAGTGCGCACCTGCTCCAGGTTGTAGTTAAGGAGATAAAGTTTTTCCTTGGCATCGTTGGTCTGTGCCAGCAGGTGGTGTATGAGTAAATTTTCATTCAGGGTTGAAGCCACTTCCGCCACAAAAATGGTATAGCTGGCATTCCGGTAGGGTTGGTTTTTGTGGGAGTAAAAGGTATGCATGGCATGCCCTGCTTCATGAGCCAGGGTAAACACATCATTCATGGTGCCGTTAAAGTTCAGGAGGATATAGGGATGATAACCGTAGGCGCCGGTGGAGTAGGCCCCTGCGGTCTTTCCTTTGTTTTCATAAACATCCACCCAGCCGTTTTCCAGGCCGTGCTTCAGGTCGACGACATACCGGTCGCCCAGCTTGCGCAGGCCTTGTAAGACCAAATCAACGGCTTCCTGGTAGGAGTAATTTTTGTTTAACTCGGTTACCAGCGGCACGTATAAATCGTACATGTGCAGCTCCGGCAGTTGCATCACCTGTTTGCGGAAATCAATGTACCGGTGCAGCAGCGAAATGTTGTGCCGGATGGTTGCGATCAAATTATGATACACCGAGACATCCACGTTGTCGGCAAAGGTGCTGGACTCCAGGGCGCTGTTGTATTTGCGGAGCCGGGCATAGAGGCAGTCCTTTTTCACCGAATTAATGTAGGTCTGGGCAATGGTGTTCTTAAAGGATTTATAAACGCGGTACAGCTCGTTATAGGCCGCCTTTCTGACTTCCCGGCTGCCGCTTTGGATAAGACGCTGGTACCGCCCGTGGGTCAACTCAACCGGTTCGTTGTTTTCGTTGATAACCTGGCCGAATTTCAGGTCGGCGTTGTTCAGGGTTTGGAAAATGCTTTTCGGGGCGCCGGCAATTTCCCCAAAGGAGGAGAGAATTTTTTCCTCGGTGTCCGAGAGAATATGTTCTTTGTTGCGTCCGATTTCCCGAATAAAATGCCGGTAATCTTTGAACCTTTCATCCCCCGCCAGACTCTGCAGGAATTCATCGTCCAGTTTCATGAGGTCCGGCACAAAGAAGCTGGTGGCTTCGCTGTAGACCACATAAAGGCTTTTGACCTGGTCGAAAAGGGCCAGGGCCTGGGTGTTGGCGATGTCTTCATCCAGTTTCATATGGGCATAGGTATAGCTCTTTTCCATCAGTTGGTCGGACCGGTCCTGCAGCTGCAGCGCTTCCAGGATGGTTTCCTTGTCGGTGAGTCTGCCCTGGTAACCTTTAAATTGTTCCAACAGTTCTTTTATTTTTTCCAGATCCTGTTTTACTTCGTCGGCATTTTTATACATGGTACCAAGGTTCCACTTAAATTGTTCTTCAATTTCATCCCGGTTCTTTATATTGGTGTTCAGAAAGATACCTCCATTCTCGTTGGATTGAATCAAGTTTGCTATAGTTTATGCTGGATTTACATCTTTTCTCCAGACTTTTAAAAATTTAGCCCACCGGCCTCACCGGATATCCGGAGGCAGATCCGGCTGTTTGGATGCTTCCACCGCCAGCCGGTCACAGCGTTCATTTTCCGGGTTGCCGGAATGCCCCCTCACCCAAACAAACTTAACGTTATGACGCTCGCACAGTTTTAACAACCTCTCCCAGAGGTCTGCATTCAAGGCGGGCTCTTTTTTGTTGCGCATCCAGCCGTTGGCCCGCCACTTTTTGGCCCAGCCCTTTTCAATGGCGTTGATTAAATACTGGGAGTCGGTGTAAATGGTAACGTTGCATCTTTCCTGCAGGCTTTCCAATCCCACGATGGCGGCCAGTATCTCCATGCGGTTGTTGGTGGTGTCCCGAAAGCCCGCTGACATTTCCTTGCGGTGGTCTTTGTACAGCATGACCACACCGTAGCCGCCGGGACCCGGGTTGCCGGAGCAGGCGCCGTCTGTATAGATGGTCACATTTTTAAGATCCGAAATCATAGACCAAACCTCATTTCTTGTTGTTTAGGTTTTTATGCTTTTTGTAAACTGTGATAACTTTTAGGGTGAAATTTGTTTTTCTACCCATACAAAATAACTTAATAACTTAATAACTTAATAACTTAATAACTTAATAACTTAGGTACCAGGTACCACATCACATAATTATACCATGTTATTGGCAGTGTACAAAAGTCATGGTATGATGTACGAGAGGTGATGACAGTGAAAAGATTGCTTTCAATCATGGTAATCATTTGCTTGTTTCTGACGGTGACCTCTCCGGCCATAGCGAAAAAGAGCGGCGGCTTTAAATCCGGCGGTTTTTCCAAGCCCAAAACCACCACAACCGATTCGGCGCCTGCCGGTTCCAGCAAGGATAGCGGGGGAGCGGACTCTACCCAAAGCACAACAGGCGGCACTACCAAAAGTGCTACCGACGCAGGCACCGGAGACAAAATTCCCTATACCAACCTGCCTTCCAGTAAAATGACTTCCGGCGCCGATGCGGCGGCAACCATAGGGAAATCCAACCTTTCCGGTTTTCGGCCGTCCTTTTTCCCGTTTTCCGGTAACTTCTGGATGTGGATGTTCTTGATGAACAGCTTTGGTCACAGCCAACCGGCCGTGGCCCAAACCGAAGCAGGCGGCCAGGGGACCCAGGAAACGGAGACCGGAGAAAATCAGCAGGGCATCTATACACCTGCCCTGGGGGATTACTGGGCTGCCGACCCGCTGGCCAATATCATTTCCACTGCCATCCTGGTGGCGGTCATTGCTTTGCCTATCGTGATGTTTTTAAAGTGGAGAAAGAAAAGACTTTCTTTTTAGGTAGATCAAGCCTCCCCGCTGCCAGGGAGGCTTTTTTGTGTGCCATAGGCAGTGAATACTTTTGTAATTCTTTTTTAGTACCTCTGCTATAAACTTGTCTAGGAACAATGATAAGATGGAATAAATAGTACCGGGAGGGATAATAATGGCCAAATGGCGTTGCACGGTTTGCGATTATATTCATGAGGGACCGGAACCGCCGGAGACCTGTCCTGTCTGTGGAGTGGATGCTTCGTTCTTTGAGAAAGTGGAAGAAGCCGCAGCCAATCCATGCCAGGACGAAGTCAAAAAGGCTCTACGGCACATCACATACGGGTTGTATATTGTTGCTTCGCGCAAGGGCAAAAAAATAAACGGCCAATGTGCCAATACGGTGTTTCAAATTACCTCGGAGCCGGTAAAGATCGCTGTCGGAATCAATAAAAATAATTTGACCCATGAATATATTCAAGACAGCCAGGTTTTTTCGGTCAGCATTCTGGATACCAACGGGCTGGGGTTGGTAAGGAATTTCGGTTTCCGGTCGGGCAGGGATGCAGACAAGTTTGCCGGTATGGAATATGACATGGGAACCCTGGGGGTACCTCTGTTAAAGAATTGCCTGGCCGCTTTGGAATGCAAGGTGACGGGCAGTATGGACCTGGGAACCCATACACTGTTTCTCGGGGAAGTCACCTGTGCCCGTGCAGGAGCTGCCGGAGGGTCGATGGCCCGTACAAGCGGTTCCGCAGAGCCGATGACCTATGCCCTATATCATAAAATCAAAAACAATCCCCCCAAGGAAGCTGCCCCAAAGGAAGTCACCCGGTGGCTCTGCAAGGTCTGCGGCTACATCCATGAAGGGGAAGAACCGCCGGCAGTTTGCCCGGTGTGCGGCGTTGGCCCCGAGGAGTTTGAGAAACTATAGCACCGGCGTCACGGACGTTTGGCCTTAAAAAGATACCCGTTTGCATGGTCCCGAACAACCCGGGGCAAGCTAAATGGGTGGACAGTTAAGGACCCTATAAAAAGTGCCCCTCTGGCCCAAAAATAAGCCGTCAGCGACGGCTTATTTTTGGGCCATATTATTTTTTCTCTTCTTCTTTAACGTCTTTAACATCCATCATCATGCCGGGGGGCATCATGGGACCGCCGGTCATCGGGCCCATACCCATTCCAGGGGAAGTGGGCCATCCAGAAGGCGGGCACTCACCGGGCATTCCGGGCGGGCAACCGGGCATCATCCCGGGTCCGTACATCCCCGGTCCATACATCCCGGGGCCAAGTCCTGCCACAGGGCTTACGGCTTGACCGGGAGGGGCCTGGGGCGGTGGGCAAATTTGATCCATGGCGCCGGCAACTTGTACGGCACACACGTTCCACAGGGGGATGATGGTGGCCTGGGTGGTGGCAGTGGTACCGGTATGCAGTTCAATGTAATCCTGCCCTACAGCATGCAACATACCTGTAACAGGAGTGACTCCGGGACAGTTCAGGGACACGGTAATTCTTTTATGCAGCAGTTGGCACAGCCGCTGCATAAAAGTGGGAGCCAACATGATTGGCATTTTAGGGGGTGTGGTGGGAGGCACCATGCAGGATTTAGCTTCGACTTGCTCACTCATAAAGTTATCAGACCTCCTAACAAGAGTTTGCTATATACTATTTAATTAATTGTAAAAATGTACCAAAAATAAAAAATACCGGTTAAAATTTTACCGGTATTTTTTGCATACTATAAGAAAAGCTAGCTGGTGTTGCCTGTCTTTTCCGGTTATTTATGCTTTGGGCTTGAAAGTCTCACATTGTGTTTCTTCAGAGGTGCCGGACTGCTCTGCGCCGGAATGATTCACTTGAATCATGGGCGCATCACACATAACGTTGGAGTTATATGCGCACTCGGTAACAGTGCATTTAATGTTAGGCATTTCGTTTCACCTCCTATGCTAAGGTTACCTTTAGTTTACCCAGGCAGGGAGATAAAATTCATTTTTCCAAGTTAACTATATAATTATACTAAAATAATTATAAATAAACAATAAATGTCGAATATGTATACAAAATATTACTATAATTTTGTGAAGGAAAATTAAGGTTTTCGCAGAAAAAGTTACTAAGTCCCAAGTGGATAATTTGCTTGAGGAGGGAAGACACCGGGGTTCTTGATCACAGTAACGCCGGCTTCTTCCAACATTTTAACATCGTTGGGGTCAACGCCGTTCATGGCCTGGATGCCGCCGGTTCTTAACTCGCTGGCCCGAACGGAGTTCTCTTTAACAATCTTGTACACCAGTTTGTCAAGTTTGGGAGCGCCGTCCCAGTACTCTTTGTTGGCTTCCAACACAATTTGCTGGCCCTTTTTCCATTCAACAAACTTGAAGGGGCCGGTGCCTACGGGATTTTCAATAAACTTGTCGCCATATTTTTCAACAGCGGCGGGACTCACGATGGGAGCAGCCAGCGCCATGGCCAGGTTGGCCAGGAAGGGAGCGTAGGGCTCGCTCAAGATAAACTTAACGGTGTAATCATCCACCTTCTCTACCTTTTGCACGGGGCCGAAGGTAAAGGAAGCATAGGGCATTGCATCGGTGCGCTGAGGAGGTAATTGACGGGATACGCTAAACACGACTGCATCAGCGTTAAAGGGAGTACCGTCATGGAACTTAACACCCTGACGGAGTTTAAAGGTCCATTCTTTGCCGTCCGGGGAAGAGGACCACTCGGTGGCCAGTGCGGGCTCAATTTCGGTATTACCGGGCTTATAGCGAACAAGTCCGTCATAAATGTTTACAATGGGGTTGGCAGATTCGCCGTCATCCACATAAGCAGGATCTAAACCCCTGGGGTCGGAACCCTGGTCAAACACAAAAATCTTTTGCTTGGCAGTTTCAGCAGCTTTTTCCTTGTTGTCTCCGCCGACGCAGCCGACCAGCGCCACAGCCAGTAAGGATACCAGCAGCATGAAGAAATTCTTTTTCCGGAACATCAACTTGGCATCTCCTCTCGTACTCTTAATTCTTTCTCAGACCTTGAGTCCCGGTATTATCCGTTAAAGAAAACGAATATGTTCAGGCGGCCCGTGCCATTGGCAACAATGATTTGCAAATTATTTTTAAGCATATCCTGCCCAACGTTGTGGCCCCGGTTGCGACGATAGGAGGTGGGTCGGATGACACAGACGTTATTACAAGTAAAGGACCTGAAAACCCACTTTTTCCTGGAGGACGGAGTGGTACCGGCGGTGGACGGAGTGAGCTTCCACCTTAACCGCGGGGAAACCCTGGCGGTGGTGGGGGAATCCGGCAGCGGCAAAAGTATTACCGCTACCTCCATCATGCGATTAATACCCAATCCTCCCGGACGTATCGTGGGGGGAGAGATCTTATTTAACGGGGAAGATCTGTTAAAGAAGACGGAAAAAGAAATGAGAAACATCCGGGGCAACCGGATTTCCATGATCTTTCAGGAACCCATGACTTCCCTGAACCCGGTGTTCCGGGTGGGGCACCAGATTGCCGAGTCCCTCGTGGTTCACCAGGGTTTAACGAAAAAGGATGCTCTGGAGAAAAGCATCGAGATGCTGCGGCTAACCGGAATTCCTTCGCCGGAGAGAAGGGTGCACGATTTTCCCCACCAGATGAGTGGTGGCATGCGCCAGCGGGTCATGATCGCCATGGCCCTTTGCTGCCGCCCGGAACTTTTGATCGCAGATGAACCCACCACCGCTCTTGATGTCACCATCCAGGCCCAGATCCTGGACCTCATGTTAGAACTGAGAGAACAGTTGGGTACCGCCATTATCATGATTACCCACGACCTGGCAGTGGTGGCTGAAATGGCGGACCGGGCGGTGGTCATGTACTGCGGCAAACTGGTAGAAGAAGCGCCGGTGCTGGAACTGTTTGACAACCCGCTTCACCCATATACCAGGGGATTGCTGAAATCCATCCCCCATATCAACGACAACCAGGAAAGGCTGTACATGATCGAGGGCATGGTGCCGGCCTTAACCGACCTGCCCGCAGGCTGCGCCTTTGCCCCCCGGTGTCCGGAGGTCCAGCCCCGCTGCCACGTGGAACGGCCCTCCCTCAAAGAAATTTCGCCGGGCCGCAGGGTCAGCTGCCGGCTGCATGAAGGGGGTGTGCGATAGTGTCTGCGCTGGTTCATGTAACAAACCTGACCAAATATTTCTCTATTAAAAAGGGGATGTTTGGCAAAGAGGTAGGACAGGTCAAGGCTGTTGACGGCTTGACCTTTGACATCCGGCAGGGGGAAACCCTGGGACTGGTAGGGGAGAGCGGCTGCGGCAAATCGACCACCGGGCGCCTTATCCTGCGCCTGCTGGAACCCACAGCAGGGCGGGTGGAATTTGAAGGCACCGACGTTTTTGAAGCGACTTCCGGGGAGGTGCGTGCCTTGCGCAAGGACATGCAAATCATCTTCCAGGACCCCTATGCCTCCCTGAACCCCCGCATGTCGGTGGGAGACATCATCGCCGAACCCATTAAGCTGTACAAATTGGCCTCAGGACCGGAGGTGCAGAAAAAAGTTGAACACCTGCTGTCCTGTGTGGGTCTGGCGTCTTACCATGCCCGGCGATACCCTCACGAGTTCAGCGGCGGCCAGCGCCAGCGGGTGGGCATTGCCAGGGCGCTGGCGCTTAACCCCAAACTGATTGTTTGTGACGAACCTGTTTCCGCCTTGGACGTATCCATCCAGTCCCAGGTGTTAAACTTGTTAAAGGATTTGCAGCAGGAATTTGGGCTGACCTACCTGTTTATTGCCCACGGTTTAAATGTTGTCAAGCACGTCAGTGACCGCATCGGTGTCATGTACCTGGGCAAAATGGTGGAGCTGGCCCGGGATGACGAACTGTACAGCAACCCGCTGCATCCTTATACCCAGGCCCTGCTGTCCGCGGTTCCCATTCCCGATCCCAGGGCAAAAAAGGAACGGATCATCCTCACCGGAGACGTTCCCAGTCCGGTGAACCCGCCCCAGGGCTGCCGGTTTCATACCCGCTGCTTCTGCTGCCAGGACATTTGCAAGCACCACGAGCCGGTGTTTAAGCGCATTAAGCCCGGCCACTGGGTGGCCTGTCACCTGGTGGAAGAAGAGAAAAAACAAAACGCATAACGAGTAAGAAGGTGGCTGTGATCCCGCCCGGGGTTCATAACCACCTTCTTTTACCTGCAACCTAATTGTTTTGTACTGATGGAGCTACGCTAACCCTGTTACGGCCTGCCGATTTTGCATGGTACAGGGCTTTATCTGCCAGTTCCAACAATTCCTTCGCATTTGTGGTATGGGCCGGGTAATTGGCAATGCCCAGGGAAGCGGTCACAGGCCGGTGGGGAAAGACGGTATTTTCGATGGACTGCCGAATTTTTTCCGCCAGCTCGATGCCGTCCCGCAGGGTGGTTTCCGGCAGGATGAAAGCAAATTCCTCACCGCCATAGCGGGCCGCAATGTCCTTGGGCCGCACAACCTGCGAGAAAATTTTACTCATGGTTTTTAAAACCATGTCGCCGGCGGGGTGGCCAAAGTTGTCGTTGTAGCTTTTAAAAAAATCCACATCCAGCATAATAAGGCACATTTCTTTTTTCATATAGCAGCAGAGGGAAATCTCCTTCTGCATTTTTTCGGCAAAATAACGGTGGTTATAAAGGTTGGTCAGGGCGTCGGTGATGGATAAATTCTGAAACTTTTTATTTAACATGGCATTTTCCAGGGTCAGGCTCACCTGAATGGTAAACAGCTCTAAGATCATGTTGGCTTCCTCACAGGGGCTGGGCCTGTTGTGATGCTGGGCAAGGATCACCGCCAGGGGGTTGCCGTGCTTGCCATAAAGGGTTAATATCTGTAAAATCCCCAGGCCGCAGTGCTCCTGGCAGTCTTCACAGAAAACCGCATGGGGTAGCGTTAAATCCTCATTTTTGATGTGATTTACCTGTGTGAGGATTTTTTTATAGGCGCTGCATGAGCCGAAGGGGCTGTTCCCGGGATTGCGTTTGATAATTTCACCGGGGTAGCCGTTTTCGTCCAAAAGAATAAAATGGCAGCCGGCAACCTCGGCAATTTGCATAAAGCCGTTTAAAATTAAATTATGCATGGTATGAAGGTCATTCTCACCGGCCACCTGGGCCAAAATCCAGTGCAGCTGGGTAAGTTTTTCATTCACCTTTACCAGGGCTTTATACTTGTTCAGCATATCTTCTGTCGCAGCCATGTCCTGCCTCCGTACGTTTCTTCCGGTAACAATTCTATTAACAAGTTCTACCTGTGGGTAACAATCTCCTTGCGATATAATGTTACTTAATGTCAAATTTACAATATTTTAAGGTTTGATTGAGAATTTTGTACCGTGTTGACTTATAATTAACGGTAAGTTCATTTTTGATAACATTCCTTATGGTGGCAAAATGTTTGTGACAACAGGAGGTAAGCAACAGTTACAGATTAATTAAACAAAAGTAAATAAAAAACAATAATCCATTGACATCGAACAAGAGTTCTAATTAAAATAATGGTAAGAGGTGGTGTCAATGGAAAAGATGCTAACATCTCATCAGGTAGCAAAGCTATTAAACGTATGGCCTCACACGTTGCGCCGCTGGGAAAGAGAAGGGAAATTAAAACCACTGCGCACACCCGGCGGTCATAGGCGTTATAAAGAATCGCAGATAATGGCTTTGATTGGTGAAGAGATAACTGAAAGAGGAACAAAGCAATGCGCTGTTTATGCCCGTGTATCCACTGCAAAACAAGCCGAAGCCGGAAATTTACAGCGGCAAAAAGAGCGGTTAATAACTTATGCGGTAGAAAAAGGTTATCAGGTTAAAGCTGTTTATAGTGAAATTGCTTCCGGTTTAAACGAGAACAGGCGGGAACTTGCCAAGCTGGCCAAAACCGCCACAAAGGGTGAAATAGACGTTATTGTTATCGAATATAAAGACCGATTGGCCCGTTTTGGCTATAAGTACCTGGAACAATACTATCGGCTATGCGGCATTGAAATTGATATTATGGAATCAGACGAAGATAAATCACCGCAAGAAGAACTGGTAGAAGACATGATAGCCATAGTAACCAGTTTTTCAGCCGAAACGCGGCGGCAGAGTGGCAGAAAAGCTGGTGCAGGTCATTAAAAGCGAGGTGGCTGCCGGTGAAAACGACGGCGATGGGAGTAATCCTTGAACTCACCGAAACCCAACAAGCCTACCTTGATAATCTCATGGCCCGTTACTGTGCAGCAGTCAGGGGGAGCTTTAAAAGATTGCTGGAAGGCAAAGAAATCCAGGACATCCGCAAAAGCGTACAGGTCAAGTTTAACATCAACTCTCGGCAGGCTAATGATGCGGTGTTTGAAGCTCAAAACACCATCAAAAGCCAACATGAATTGGTAAAGTTACACTGCGCCAATGCCCGGGCCAAAGTAGAGTTTACCCAAAAGCGAATAGCTAAAGCCAAATCGTCCAAGAAAAAAGCCAACCTGCAAAAACGGCTGAAAAAAGAACAAAGAAAGCTGTCATATTGGCAAAACCATTTGGCAGCCAAGACCTTTCCGGCAGTTGTTTTCGGTGGAAAGAGACTGTTTCAGGAAAGATGTAAGGGCAATATCACCCGGGAAGAGTGGCAGGAAGCCAGAAGCAACCGTTACCTGTCCCGGGGAGACAAGACCAAGGGCGGCAACCTGAACACACGCCTGTACGAGATGAACGGACAAATCTAGCTGGATATAGCCGCCGAGCCAACCGGCACAGGCCGATATAAGCGTATCACCGTTCCGGTTTACCTGGCCCATAAACCCTCAAAAAAGACAGGTAAAATCAATGGCCGCAACTACCGGCAGATGGTTTTGGATTACCTTAAAACAGGTGCCGCCTACCAAGTAGAAATAATCCGTAAGGACAGCAGGTACTATATCTATGTTACCATCGAAGAAGAGATCCCGGTTCCCTATCATGCCCACGGTGCCGTAGGAGTGGACACCAACCCTGACGGCTTAGGGATGGCCCTGACAGACTGCCTGGGGCAGTACCGGGGCAGTCAGTGGTTAAGACAGGGAGAATGGACTTATGCTAGAGGCAACCGAAGGAACAACCTTATCGGTGAAACGGCCAAGAAGGTAGTAGCTCTGGCAAAAGAAACAGGCTACGCCCTGGCAGTAGAGGATTTGAAATTTAAAAACGACAAGTCCGTAACGGCTAAGTTTAACCGTATGAGCCATGGTTTTGTCTGGTCAAAGTTTCTGGCATATATTGACCGGTGTGCTGCCCGTGAGGGTGTGCCGGTAATAAAGGTAAAACCGGCCTTTACATCGGTCACGGGCATTCTAAAGTACCAGCACGTGTACGGCATATCTAATCACGAATCAGCAGGTTATGTTATAGCAAGACGTAGTCTGGGCTTCACACATGAGAAGATACCCAAAGTATTGCTTGATAAACTGATCAAAAAGAAATCTGAATTCAAGCAAATGGCTAATTGGAAACAATGGTCAGCAGTTAAAAAGGTTGTATTGGCTAAGATTAACAAACTAACGAAAAGGAAGGTGAGAAGCCTGGTTTCATGGCAGGTTCACCGGGAAAATGTGCTAGGGGTTAAAACCTTGAGCCTTTAGATTTTGCGGGTGGCACGGTACACGTTGTGAAAGGCCGTTGTCACAAGTCAGAACCCAGGCGGAGGCAACACCTTCTCCGGGCAGTACGTTTGCTTTAGGCAGCGGCGGGGAACCCTGCGGGGTGATCCACCCGGAACATAAGCGAGAGCTTATGGCCTAGCAGTTGAATCCTGTGATACTGCCTCTCGTTAGTAGGCGGGAGAGAAACCTAAATAAATCTGGATTATCCTGTATAAATCAGATATGTTTAGCTTTCAGAAACCAGGGATTTCTATGGCCATTAATACTGTTTTGTTCGATCTGGACGGAACCCTGATCGACTCGCTGCCGCTTATCCGAAGAACCTACGAGAAGGTCTTTGAAGAAATGAATATTCCCTGGGGAGATGCACAAGTCATGAAGCATATCGGCCTGCCCCTGGTGGATATCGCCAAGACCTTTGCCGGAGAAGCAAGGCACCCGGAGTTTTTCAAACTCTACCAGCACCACTATGCCCTGGAGCATGACGAGTTGACAAAACCCTTTCCCGGCACATTGGAAATGCTGGAGACGTTAAAATCCAGAGGATTCCGGCTGGGCATTGTCACCTCAAAAACCCGCCAGGTGGCCCTGCGCAGCATTGGTTTTTTGGGCATCGACCGCTATATGGAAGTCACTGTGGCAGTGGAAGACGTGACCCGCCACAAACCCCAGCCCGACCCGGTGCTGAAGGCCCTGGAACTTATGCAGGCGCCTGTGGAAACCGCCGCGTACATGGGAGACAGCCCCTTTGACATTTTGGCTGCGAAGAGGGCCGGTGTTACTTCCATCGGTGTAACCTGGGGGATGTCTGAGAGAGACGAACTCCTCAGGCGCGAACCGGATCGTATTTTGCAACAATGGGAAGACCTAATCCCTATACTGGAAGCTTATAGTTCATAATCCGGCGGATACACCAACCGTACCTAAATAACATAACCTATGGGTAAGCACGGAAAGAAGGTGCAGGCCATGGGTTTTATTCTTTTTATCCACGGTATGGGCCATGACTCGAACCGGCAGTATTGGAAGGTCTGGGCGGAAAGGCTGCTGCCCTGCCTGGTTGAGCAGGGCAGCAACCCTGCAAATATTCAATTTGGCGGCATCTACTACTACGACCTGGTGCCTGAGCCCGGGGACGGGTGGAAAAAAATCACCCCCTTCTTCCAGAGGGAGGTCAGGCAGGAAATGAAAAGAGATCTCTGGGAGCATGCGGTTCGCGGCGGGGATATCAGAGAGACCCTGGGAAGGGGACCGGTGGATGGGTTTATTAACCTGGTGGCAGACAATTTTGGCGACATCTTTTCTTACTTATTGAACGATCAGGTCTACCAGCAGGTAAACAACCGCTTTTACCGGGCCATCGAAGAAACGCCGGCCCCTATTACCCTGGTGGCTTACAGCCTCGGGTCCATGATCTCCTTTTGTGCCCAGCAGCAGAGACCGGAACTGGCCGCTAAAATAAGCCATTTCATTACCCTGGGCAGTCCTATCTTCTGGTTTCGCAAATGGCTGAACAAACGGACCCAGCTCTCCAAACCCCCCGGCCCAGCCCTCTGGACCAACCTGGCGGTACGCATTGACGTCGCATGCCCTCACCTGGTAGGTTACAGTACCTGCGGGCCGGATGTAACTATAGAATGTGAACTGGAAAAATATAACCCGGTGAAGGGTCACCTGGCTTATTTCTCTCATCCCGAGGCCCTGAAAGAACTGGCCAGGGCAGTGGATGCTCGTTCATTCACGGTCTGGTAGAACTCCCATAGATTTCTGCCTTTATAATAAAACATGTTGACCTTATACTCAATAGCAACAATTTTAAGAAAAGAGCCTATAATAAAACACGACGTGGTAAAATAGAGACAACCCAAAAAACACTGCCGCCCATCAAAGGAGAGTCTATGCATACCATTATCGTAACCGCCGCCATTATTCATAAAGAGGATAAAATACTGATTGCCCAGCGCAAAAAGAATGTGGACCATGGATTGAAATGGGAGTTTCCCGGGGGGAAACTGAATTTCGGCGAAGATCCCAGGGTGGGCTTGCAAAGGGAAATAAAAGAAGAGCTGGACATGGAAATCGAAGTAAAGGATATTTTTGAGGTTGTCTCCCAGCTTTACGGAGAAAGGCATATCCTGCTGTTATGTTACACCTGCCGGTACCTTGGACAAAAACCCGCCGCCAGGGACTGCCAGGACTTCCGCTGGGTTACCCCCGCCGAGATGAACCACTACGATTTCACGGCAGCCGATGTTCCGGTAGTAAAGAAGCTGCAGAATTTTTTGAAAGAAGCCTGCCTCTAGAGAGTGGCAGGCTTAAACATTGGTATATTTTTAAGGAGACAGAATCGTATCATGTATACAATTGTAGCATAGCCGACAATCTTTGACAACAAGATACAATTTTGTGCAAAAAACCCTTTTAGCCTTCTATGAAAAACCTTATTACGAACTCGTTTTTGTGTTATAATTCCTTTTAAAGGCTTGCATGACTACCCCGGCGAAGAACCGGGGATATTGTTTTTAGATACTTTCCATGGGCCGAAGGGGAGATCAATTTTGGTGAAGCAGGTGGTGTTTCCCGAGTTTCTGGGGGAATCTGAAATAGCGGTGGTTATTATCATCCCGTCATTAAAAGAGGATATGGGCGACTTATTTGAACGTTTCCACTCGGGAGAAGAGATTGACTACTGGTTTTCCTGGGACCTGGTGGTGACCAATACCGCAGAATACCTGGTGGTTTTAGAAATCAACTGGGACCAGGGGGAAGGATTAATTGTCGCTTTTACCTCGGAAATGTGGGAATTTATTAATTTGATTGACCAGAAGGAAAATATCGTCATCCTGGGGGATTGGAGTGAGCTGGAGGAAGGAGCCTCCCTGGCATACGAAGAAGCCGAAGGGGAGTACCGGCCCTATGCCTTGTTGATCCGGGATGTACATACGGGACTGGAAAAACTGTATAATCATGTCAAGGAACTGGTATCCGTTAACCAGGACGTTGAAGAACTGGCGAAACTTCAGCTGATATTGGAAGGAACCCAGTCCCAGTCCACCACCTACCACTAAAGGGCACCGTAAGCGGTGCCCTTTCCAACATTTTTAACAGATGCCGCTGCCGGAGCGGGTTTTGGCAAAACAGCTCGGATGACCGCAGACCAGGTGGTCTTCCTCATAGGCATAAAAGGTCTTTTCCCCGGGCTCCACCGGCCTGCCGCAAACGGTACAATGGACCTGTTCCTGGCAGGGCACCAGAATACCCGTCAGTTTACCGCCCTTCCAGGCAACCTCCAACTGGTCCAGTTGGGATTTGAGGGGTTTTACCGGACAGCATTCCGGGTGAAAAAAATACCTCAACTTGCGACCGTCCTTACGGTATTTTAATTCCACGGCGGGGCTGAAGGGCGGGATCTTTTGGTTGCATTGATGACAATTCCGCACCCTTCCCATGGTGCTTTTCAGCACATACCTGGGCTGGGCCGGTTTTTTGCGAACCTCCCGGTCTTTCCAGTATTTTTGTTTCCTCCCCGGGTTACAGGACACCCATTTTTCGATTTCGGTATAAAAACTGCGGTAATCCCTGTCCGCCAGTTTGATGTTCGCCGGGAAACCTGCCTCCACCACCATGCGATGAAATTCATTCTCCGCCGCATCATGGGCCAGGCCGTCCATTTTATGGGTTTGCCAGTTATAACCCTGGTCGGACAGCCACTTGTGATAGGTGTGAAAAATATTGCCTGAACAGACAAAAAACTGGTCATCCCTGCTTACCTTGGCTTTATCCATCAAATCCGTCATTAAATGACAAACCAGTTCTTCCCAGCCCAATTTATTGGTCCAGGTCACGGGGACCCGGGCGGAGTAAACCTCTCCGGTCTCCTCGCAAACCAGCACCACCACTTCCCCAAAGGCCTGGCAGCCACCGCCGGCATCTTCAACATACCAGGTTTTCAAGGTTATCACCTCATCAATAAAAACAGGCTTCCGGTCGGCAACCAAGAAGCCTGCCACACATGCTCCAATACTTTTCTTCTTTATATTATCTAATTTCCCCCAAACTTTCAATCCATATATACTGCGAAAGGTCTCTTTCATATAAGGTAATATATTCAACCTCCACCAGTTATAAGTTCAAACCTGTCTAGTCTATTCCAATTTTTCCGTCCCTATATACAGGCACTACATCAAAAAGATCCACCTGGGCGCAGTAGGCCAGGTCGGCGGCCAGACCAATTTGAGCCAGTTTTTGGCCGTGCAGGGAGTCATAAAGGGCCCGTAACGGGTTGTTTTCATAGTATTCAGCCAGCCGCAGCGCCGCCACCGCAGCATCCTCCAATACCAGGCCATTGCCTGAAACCATAGGTGTCTCGTCCAGGTAAAACTCACCGTTAATCGGCAAGTTCTCTGTCAGGGCAGGGGAGATCTGACCCTTCAATTGCCAGAGCCTCACCAGTTCCCTGGCAACCATGCCTGCCGCCAGCGTGTCTTCCAGCGAAAATTTCCCCCTGGTCCCGGCACAGACAAGTACGATATCCTGTTCCATTTCCATAAGTTTCTTCGCTACGGCAGAGACATTCAGCAAACTGCCGATAAAAACCTGCCCGCTGCCCTCAGCAGCGCGCCGGGTGGCCTGCGTGCCGTTGGTGGTGGTTAAAATAACCGTTTTGTTCCCGACAGTGCCTACATTATATTCCAGGGGGGAATTGCCCAGGTGAAACCCCGGCACCTTTACGGCCCCCCTCTCACCGCCCAATAAAAAGGTGTTTTCCGGTAAGGTTTTTGCCAGGGCAAAGGCGTCGTCCACCTCCACCACCGGAATCACTTCTTTACAACCGTTGGCCAGAGCTGTGGAAACTGTAGAACTGGCCCTTAAGATGTCGAACATAACTGCCGATTTATTAGTAAGGACATCCCTGCTGATATCTGCGGCAGTGGGAACAAGAGAAATCTTCATGACTACCAACCCTTTCCATCCAGGATGATCCACTATAATACTACCACTAAATACTACCACATATTATATAAAGAAGGGGGTTAAAATTTCTCCGATGTCGCGTGTGTGACGGTATTAATACGAATTTATTAAGTTTAGACTACTTTTTCTTAAAATAAAGCTCATTTGCAGGATTTTATAGGTAATAAGTCGTAATTTAGGTAATAATTCTATTTTTCGTTGAGGATGTGACTTCCTTTGGAAATAATGACCCCAGCAGGGATTCTGTTTGCAGTCACCTGTTTGATTGCCGGTTTTCTTTTAGAAGGCGGACATGCCAGTGCCCTTGTGGCTCCTACTGCTTTCATCATTGTAATTGGCGGCACTGTGGGGGCAACGGTAATCGCCTTTTCCACCAGCGAAGTTCTTTCCATACCTAATTTAATCAAAACAGCCATAACCAAAAAACTCCCGGATTTTACCGAAACCATCAACCTGATTGTGGAACTGGCCGAGAAGGCCCGCCGGGAAGGCTTACTTTATCTCGACAGTCAGTTGGATACCATTGAAGACCCCTTTCTCCGGAAAGCCATGCAGTTGGTGGTTGACGGCACTGACCCGGAGATGGTGCGCAGTATTTTAGAAACGGAAGTTTATGCCTCCTATGAAAGACACCAGGTGGGCGTACATATTTTTGAATCGGCGGGCGGTTATGCCCCCACCATGGGCATTATCGGCACCGTCATGGGCCTGGTACACGTGCTGGGCAACCTATCCGACCCGGACAGCCTGGGTCCGGCCATAGCTATGGCCTTTATCGCTACCCTGTACGGTGTATCCTCTGCCAACGTCTTCTGGCTTCCCATTGGTGCCAAATTAAAGAACCTGAGCAAAAAGGAACTGCTCCTGCGTGAGATGATGATCGAGGGCATCCTTGCCCTGCAGGCCGGTTACAACCCCACCATCATTCGGGAAAGACTCAACGCCTTTATTAAACCGGGGCAAATTAAGCCCCAAGCGGATGAAGGTGAAGCGTAATGAAAAAACGCGAAGAACCTCAAAAGGAAAACCACGAACGGTGGTTGATTACCTACGCGGATTTAATTACCCTGCTATTAATCTTCTTTGTGGTCATGTACACCCTCAGTAAGATTGATGCTAACAAATATTACGCCATCGCTTCCTCCCTGGCCAAAACCATGGGTGGCAGCCAGAGCATCATGGAAAGCGGCGGACCCTCCATGGTTCCCGGTGCCAGCGAAAGTAAAGAACTGGATACCGTAATGGAAAACCTGGAACAACAAAACATGGAGAAGATTAAGCGGCAAATCCAGGAGTACGTCGATCAAAACGGATTATCCGGAAAAGTGACGGTGTCCATTGAGGAAAGGGGCGTTGTGGTTAGCTTTCAGGATGTGGTGCTGTTCCCTCTGGGGGTTGCGGAACTTAATCCCTCCTCCAGGGATATCGTCGATAAAGTTGGGGCGATCCTGCGGCAGACCCCAAATTACATCCGGGTGGAAGGACACACCGACAATCTGCCTATCCGCACCAGCAAGTTCCCTTCCAACTGGGAACTGTCCCTGGCCCGTTCGGCCAGCGTGGTTCACCGGTTAATTGAGTTCAGCGATATTCCCCCGGACAGGCTTTCCGCCACCGGCTACGGGGAGTACCGGCCCAGAAGGCCAAATGATTCGGATACAAACCGCCAGCAGAACAGGCGGGTTGATATTGTGGTATTAAGAACTAAGTTCCAGGAAGTGGAACCGGAGGCCGTTGATAAACCTATTGTAAACCAAGCGACTCAATAAGGAGTGATCGGACATGGCAAACATCATGCAAAGCAGCCAGGAAGAACAAATCGTAGTTTTTCAATTGATGGAGCAGGTCTACGGCATAGATATCAACTCTGTTTATGAAATTATCCGCATGGAAAGTATCACCAAAGTACCCCGTAGCCCTCATTTTGTGGAGGGTGTTATTGACCTGCGGGGACGCATCATCCCGGTGATCGGTCTCAGCGTGCTTTTTGGCTTGGGTCAAAACGAAAGAACTCAGGCCAGCCGTATTATCATTGTTGAGGTGTCCGGACAAACCATCGGCATGATTGTGGATTCCGTGCAGGAAGTGCTGCGGATTCCCGTCAGCGCCATTGAGCCTCCCCCGCCGATGGTTAACGGTATCGATGCGGCTTACCTGAGGGGCATCGCCATTTTGGAAGAAAGACTAATTATCCTTTTGGATCAGAACAAAATTCTTATGGAAGAAGAAAAGGATCAGCTGCTGCAGCCCAATATTGCTGGGAACCAAGCCTAGGAGGGACAGAACATGTTTTCAGATCTTGAAATTGGCGTATTTATAGACGAGCTGGAAGAAAAAATTCAAGTGATTAACGATGGTTTGCTGGCCCTGGAACGGGATGAGGAAAATCCCGACATCATCCAGGAGATCTTCCGTGCCGCCCATACCATAAAGGGTTCCTCCGGCATCATGGGTTACCAAAACATGGCCAACCTTACCCACGAAATGGAAAACCTTTTTGACAAGATCCGCCATAGCGAAATACATGTAACCTCCGCCATGGTTAATGTGCTGTTTGAGGCCCTGGATACCCTGAAGGCCTTAAAGGAGGAAGTCACCGGGGACGGACCGGCCGTGGATACCTCTTCAGTGGTGGCCAAGATCAAAGACTTTGTTGAAGGCGGCGGTGCAGCCGGCGAAGTCCCGGTACAAAATTCGGCAATGAATGAGGCGCCGGTCCCAAAGGCTCCCGCCGAGAGTACCCTGGCTTCCCGCCAGTGGCTGGAAATAGGTGATGTAGAAGAAAATGTGATTCGGGAAGCAGAATTAAGGGGCTACCAGTGTTTTAAAGTGGCCGTGGATATCGACCGGGACTGCCAAATGAAAAACGTGCGGGCCTTCCTGGTTTTTGAAACCCTTCAGCAGGTGGGCGATATCATCAAAAGTGAGCCTTCTGCGGAGGACATTCAGGAAGGCAAATACGATGTCGGCTTCCAGGTGGTGTTGATCACCAAAGAAGACCCCGACAGCATCAAGAATTTAATGATTACCATTTCGGAAGTAACCGAGGCTGAAGTTCAACCGCTGATTCTGAGCAACGCAGAAAACATGAACGGGCAGACCAAGGCCAAAGAAGCCCCGGGGGCCCAGCCTGCCATCCAGGAAAATAATGCGTTCAAACAGGAATATTCCGATAAGAAAGCCGTCAAAACCGTCAGGGTGGACGTAAATAAGCTGGACAATTTAATGAACCTGGTGGGTGAATTGGTCATTGACCGTACCCGCCTGAACCGTTTTGCTGAGATTTTTGAATCCCGCTTTGGTTCTGATGATCTGGTGGAGTCCATTAACGAAATTTCCAACCACCTGGGCCAGGTAACCGGGGACCTGCAGGAACAAATCATGAAGGCCCGCATGCTGCCGGTGGCCCAGTTGTTTAACCGGTTCCCCCGCATGGTGCGGGATACCGCCCAGAAGTTAAACAAGGAAATTGACTTCGTGGTTGAAGGTAAGGAAACCGAGCTTGACCGTAACGTCATCGAGGTGATCGGAGACCCCCTCATCCACCTGATTCGCAACTCCATCGACCATGGTATGGAAACCCCTGAAGAGCGTCTGGCAGCCGGCAAGCCTGCCACGGGTACCCTGCTGCTGAAGGCCTCCTATGCCGAAAGCCATATCGTCATCACCGTGCAGGACGACGGCCGGGGCATCGATGCCAATAAAATCAGAAACAAGGCCGTGGAAATGGGGTTTGTCGATCGGGAAACGGTGGATCGCATGAGTGACCGTGAGGCCCTGCAGCTGATTTTTAGAGCGGGCTTTTCCACTAAAAATAATGAAGTCAGTGATTTATCCGGCCGCGGCGTAGGTATGGATGTGGTGAACACCGCCATCGAGCAAATCAACGGCACCGTAGAACTGGATACCAAACCCGGCGCCGGTACCACCATCACCATCCGCCTGCCCCTGACCCTGGCCATCATCCGGGCCCTGATGGTTACCCTGGGCAAGCAGGTCTATGCTTTCCCCTTAACCAACGTGTCCGAAACAATTCGCATTACCGACAAAGATGTACGCCGCATTGGCAACAACGAAGTCATTGTGGTGCGGGATAAAATCCTCCCCCTGGCAAGACTCGGCCGGCTGTTCAACTGCCCGGACTGTGTGGAAGCTACCAAAATGTTTGTGGTGATCCTGGGTTCCGGTGACAAGAGAATCGCGGTGGTAGTGGATAAACTGCTGGGTGAGCAGGAAATCGTCATCAAGTCCCTGGGCGATTACCTCGGTCAGGTACAGGGCCTCTCCGGCGCCTGCATCCTGGGCGACGGCAAAGTGGCTCTGATTGCCGATGTGCGGGGACTGGTGAAAAAGCTGGGTGCCGAGGAGGCAGCCTATGCTGCCGGTTAAAGTCCTTGTCGTAGACGATTCCTCCCTCATGCGGCGGCTGATCAGCCGTCTGCTGGAGGAAGACAAGGACATTAAAGTTGTTGGCACCGCAGCGGATGGTTTAGAAGCCCTGCAGCAAATCAAAGCCCTCAGACCGGATGTTGTCACCCTGGACGTGGAAATGCCCAAACTGGACGGTATCGCTACCCTGCGCCGCATGATGGTGGAATGTCCCACACCTGCAGTGATGCTCAGTGCCCACACCCACGAGGGTGCCAGGGCCACCATGGATGCCCTGTCCGCCGGAGCGGTGGATTTTGTGCCCAAACCGGGCGCCTCCGCCGAACTGCCGAAAATGGTGGAGGACCTGAAGGCCAAAATAAAGGTAGCCGCCAGGGTCTCCCTGCGCCGGGTGGTGAAAGCCACTGTCCTTCCACCGGCGCCGCCGCCATTGGCACCGGCCAAACCCGCAGCACCGCCCCGCAGGCCGGCTATCGCGCCAAGAAAACAGGCTTGCGGCAAAATCGACCTGGTGGTCATCGGCTGCTCCACCGGCGGCCCCGCCGCCCTGCAGCAAATCATTCCCTATCTGCCTGCGGATTTGCCCGCCGGCGTGGTGATTGTCCAGCACATCCCGGTGGGTTTCTCTAAATCCATGGCAGAACACCTGGACAAAAAAAGCGTCATTGCGGTGCGCCATGCCGCAGAAGGCGACGAAATAAAACCCGGCCAGGTCCTGGTGGCCCCTGCGGGCTATGACTTGAATTTTAAGCCCCGGGGCAACGGCGCCGTCGTTACCCTGAGCAACCAGGGAGCCCCCCTGCCGCCCGGCGGCTTCCGCCCCTCGGTGGACTGGGTCATGAAATCCGCCGCCGAAGTCTACGGCTGCCGCACCCTCGGCGTGCTCCTCACCGGCATGGGCCGGGACGGCGCCCAGGGCATGCTGGCCGTTAAAGAACAGGGCGGCCCCACCATCGCCGAACACGAAAGCACCTGTGTGGTCTACGGCATGCCCAAAGCAGCAGTGGACCTGGGAGCAGCTAAAAAAATCGTGCCCCTGCCGCAAATTGCCCGGGAAATTCAGGCAGTATTTTAAAAAATAGTATAAAGAAAAGGCCTTGGCCTGCCGATATATAAACCAGTAGAGAGAAAATGCAGGTGATCGAGATGAAAATATCAGGATTTAAACCCGCCGGAGAAGTGCTCAAGGCCTACGACCGGAACCAGGCGGATAAAAAAAGCAAGTTAAACAAGGCGGACTGGCCCGCAGGTGATTCCGTGCAGCTTTCCGGCGAAGCCAGGTTTAAAAAAGAAATTGAGGCTGCCCTGAAAAACCTGCCGGAAGTTCGGGAAGACCTGGTGAACCGCATTAAAAAAGACATCCAAGCCGGTACTTACAAGCCGGATACCGATAAAATTGCAGATGGCATTCTTCAAGAGAGGCTCCTGGACAAAAAGGTTTAAAGGATGGTGCAGATGGAGTCTTTATTTTTTAACCTGCTGCAGGTGTTGAATGAGCTAAATGACAAGCTGGCTGAAATGCTGAAGGCCACGGAAAAGCATAATCTTGCCTTGCGGAACAACGATATCGAGGCCATTAAAGAGGCAGTTAAAGAATTGGAAAACGTTTCAGCCGGGGCAAAATTTCTGGATAAGAAGAGGGAAGAAATACAATATACCTTGGAGCAAAAGCTCCAGTTGCCCAAAGGTGCTACTTTAAGTGAAACCATTTCCTACGCACCTGAACAGCTATCAAAGGATTTACATACAGCTGCTCAATCCCTGCGGGAAACAACCAACACAATCAATGACATGGTTCAACTCAGCAAGATTCTTGCAAAGCAGGCTCTAAACTTTAATGACGTTCTTTTAAAAGTTATGAAACCTGCTCAGTCAACTTACAATCCCGCAGGTAAGACTGCTGCCAACCAGCAATCCGCTTCACTGCTGAATAAGACTGTATAAACTTTAAGTAAAAAGCAAACATCGATTAGCTAATAGCGAATAAAAGGTGGTTCGTTCATATGCCAGGAACGTGGTTTGGATTAGAAATTGCTAAGCGGGGAACCATGGTGCACCGTAAAGCTTTAGACGTAACCGGACACAACATTGCCAACGCCAGTACACCCGGTTACTCCAGACAGGAGGCCGTTATAACTCCTACAACCCCCTGGGCCAGACCCGACCTTTCAACCAAAATGCTGCCCGGTCAATTAGGCACCGGTTCTGACGTAACGGAAGTACGACGCATTCGTGACTACTATCTGGATGTCCAGTCGCGTCATTCCGGCAGCTATGAAGGCTACTGGGAAAAGAAACTGGATATGGCCAAGAGAATGGAAACCGTATTCCTGGAGCCCGATGGCCGTGGATTGCAGGCAACCCTGCTTAATTTTTTTAATGACTGGCAAGATCTCAATAACAACCCCCAGGATCCTGGCGTTAAAAAAGCAGTCAAGGAATCCGGTGACGAGCTGGCTGCCATTTTCAGACAGATGCACAGCCAACTGGCCACCATTAATGAAAGTATTAACGGTTCCCTTCAGTATGAGGTAGATCAAGTTAACCAATTGGTCACAAAGATAGCGGACCTGTCAAATACCATTATTCACGTCATACGAAACGGGGCACAACCCAACGACCTTTTGGACGAGCGTGACAATTTGCTGGATCAACTGGCTAAATACGGCCACATTAATGTGACAACCCAGGATAACGGGATGATTGAAGTAAGATTTATCGAGTCCGCAGCTATCCTACTGAAAAATGACGGCTACGACAAAGTTGTCGCTTCCAAAGTAAACCTTGTTACAGGTGCTGGTGCATTAGGAAACGAAAACCACCTGTCGGTGGATGGGATGGATGTTATCAATCTCACAGCCCTGGCTGATTACTACAGCAAAGCGCCCGAAGGAGCCGGTAAAGGGAGTATCCTTGGGCAAGAATCCGCCAGGCTGGAAAATGAGGCGGTATCCCTCAAGTTAGATCGCCTGGCCGCTTCCATTATCGAAAATATTAACCGGGCGGCGGGAGTACCCAGGCCGGGAGATGTTTATCCTCCACCGGCATTTTTTCAAGGAACAAGCGCGGCAGATATTACACTGAATGAAGTAATAAAAGCCGATCCGGAAAAGATTATTGGTGAAAACGCCTTAGCAGTTGCCCGGTTGCGCAGTACGCCTATTAATACTCTTGACGGCCAGATAAGTCTACGCCAGGGAATCACCTTTACCAACAATGACCAGATGAAGTTTACCGTTACGTTACCGGATGGCACCAGCAAAGATATCGACCTTGGATTAGATAGTGGCTTAACGGTATCTACCCTTTATTCTCCTGAAGAAATAAAGGCTGCTATCCAAAACGCATTGGATAAAAAATTTGGTAAAGATGAGATTAGAGTTGGCCTTAACGAAGATGCCCGTCTAAGTTTCTCTTTGAAAAAAGGGGACGGAAAATTTGAGATCGCCTCCAAAAAGGGCAATGATGTTCTTTTCGGAGGAAACGCCATAAAAGATGACCCAGATATTACAGTTATAAGCACCACCGTGCTCAACACAACCTTCGAAAAATATTTCCAAGGGATTGTGGCTCAGGTAGGCGCCGCTGTCGACCACCATGATAAAATGCTGGAAAACCAGCAGGCCATCGGCCAGCAGGTGGAAGCCCTCAGACAATCGGTTTCCGGTGTGTCGGTTGATGAGGAACTTACAAAAGTAATTCAATTCCAATACGGCTATCAAGCCTGTGCCAGAATGATAGCCCTACAGGATGAAATGCTGGATTATTTAATCAACCGTATACGATGATTTAGGAGGCTGAGTTTACATGCTGCGGATTTCCAACATGCTAATGGCGCACAACCTGCGTAATTATATCCAGAACAATTTGCAAAGGTCTGCTAAATCGCAAGAACATATCTCTACGGGTAAGACCATCAACAGACCCTCGGATAACCCCAGTCAAATAAGTCAGTTAATGGCAGTAAATGCTACTCTCATTGGTAATGAGCAATACCTGCGAAATATTCAGGATGGTTTAGGGTATCTCAATCAAAGTGATTCTGCCATAAACACTGTCGGTAAAACATTACAGGATGCCAAAATTTTGGCTCTGCAGGGAGCGAACGGTACCTTAACACAAGAAGATATGAATGCCATTGCTAACCAGATCGACAGACAAGTGGATTCCCTGGTAGATCTGTCAAATAGTTCGCTGGGAGGGAAGTACCTCTTTGCAGGGACGAAGAACGGTCAGCCGCCCTTTTACCGGGATCCTAAGACTGGAGATGTTTATTACCGGGGAAACACTCAACTAATAAGCAGGGAAATTATTTTTGGTTACAGTTATGAAGTGGTAGCTGCCGGTGCAGCGGATAATACTCTCATTGGACATGCAGATTTATCCAGGGGAGTTATTTTCAATTCAGATAGTGAGAAAGTATTTGGGGTAGAGATTAACGGCATTAAAACCACAATTGATTTAACATCAGATCCCGACATTGCACAAAGATTAACGGGTGGCAGCTATACATTAAGTCAGGTAAAGGATGCAATTCAATCCGCATTAAACAACAAGATTGGTCCGGGGCTGGTAGATGTTAAGGATGACGGTAAAGGGAACCTCAAATTAACTGCGGAACCACTGGATGCATTATATGGAACGGCAGACCTTAGCAGCGGCGGGGGAGCATTTGCGCCGGAGGATAAGATATTCAGCATAGAATTAAACGGAGTTAAGAAGGACATTAATTTATCCTCATATACCTTAACGACTTTTCAAGATATAAAAACCGCTATTCAAACAGAATGTGATAACCAATTTGGTTCTAATAAAATAATTGTTGGGGATGACGGGAACAATCACATTCGGTTAATTACCGTCGGAGGAGTATCCGAATTTAAAGTCTTGGCGTCAGGTACCAATACCGGTCATACTGCCATCTTCGGCGGCGAGCAAAGGGCTGAACATAAACAAGAAACCTTTAGCATCTTTGCTGATGGTGCTAACACAGGCCATACCATTCTGTTTGGAGGCAGCGCTAGTGCACCCGGCGGCGGGGTTTTTGGAAAACTAACAAACCCTTATAACCCTGCCAATTTAATTGATGACCCTATGAATAACGGCCAAAAAATGGTTAAAGTTGCCGGTGGGCCCTTTGAAGTATTGCGAAGGCTCTCTGCAGATTTACGCAATGGCGATGTAGATTCGCTAAATAAAACCCTGTCTGAATTGGATGACGCGCACGATACTATTCTTAAACATCGTGTAGGGGTAGGTGCCCGCACCCGCCACCTGGAAGCGGTGAAAGAACAACTGGAGGACCAGGAAATAAAACTTAAGGGTATTCTAGTAGATATCCAAGGAGCCGACATAGCCAAATTAACGGTAGAAGTGGCCCAAAACCAACTGGTTCACCAAGCTTCCTTAATGACAGCATCCAACCTACTTAACGTCAGCCTGCTGCAGTACCTGAAGTAGAGACAGCGCCTGGAAGCCGGTAGCTGCCGCAGGCCAACTCCCCGAGGAGGTGCTGGCTTATGAAAATCGGCGCCGGCGGGCTGCAGTCCCTGGCGGCCCAGGATGCAATCGCCCGGCAGGGGGACGCCGCGGCCAGGAGCAAGCCCCTGCCGGACCCCGCGGTGATGCAGGCCCGGGACATGGCCCAGAACCTGCTCCACCGTGACCTCAACCGGGCGGTGGAACAGCTGAACCACCTGGCCCATTTATTAAACCAGGCCCTGGAATTTGCAATAATCAAACAGGGCAAAGTGACCAGGGTAAGGGTGAAAGACAGGACCAAGGGCCAGACCCGGGACCTAACCCCGGAGGAAGCCCTGGCCCTGCTGGTAAAAACCGACGAGCCGCAGGAAAAAACAAAGGGACGGCACCTGGACGATTATGCCTGAGGGCAATATTGTCCGGCCATTAAAATTGCAAGTTACAAACCGCTTTCAATAAAGAGCGGTTTTTGTTTAGGACAACGCTGCTGGCTGCAGGGAGAAAAAAGCAGAAAAAAATGTTACTATAGACTCACAGGGACGGTTCTTCTTTTGAATCTTGATGGTTTTCAGAATTGGTATAAATCAGCTCCATTGGATGGTAGTGTATTGTGGTATAATATAAACAGCGACCAAGACAGCACACCCAAAGTCAGATTATGATATTGGGTATTATACCGAAAAAAAAATTCCCGCCCACATTCTGTCAGGTTTAAAGGAACAATTAGAGGAAATGCCAATCCCCGCACGGGTTGATTTAGTTGACTTCTCCAACCTTGCCCCTGACTTTGTACGCATTGCCTTAAAAGAAGGCATTGAGATATGGAAACAAAAAAAGAAGAACTCGCTTTTCACATAAGCCGTCTGGAAAGAGCCTTAGCTACACTGGATGAAATACTGGAACGTCTTAAAAAAACTCTGCACCACCGGACCTGGCCCCCAAAGTGCAGCCGGATGCTGGACTGTGGTTGCAGAAAAACAAAACAACTAAGTAGGTCTTGCCAGCAAAGAAAGAATGATTCCAATGCTCGACTGATAAAATTTTATCGTTGTCCCCTAAACTTTATCTCCGAATTACCGATAATAAAAGTGGAAAGGAATCCCGGCGGCCGACGGGATTTAACCTAAAACCTATCACCGCAAGGGACTGCGGTGAACAAAACATTTCAAGGAGGAAAACAAATGAGAATTAACCACAACATAGCGGCTCTGAACACCTATCGTTCTCTGTCCGCTAACAACATTAATGCTTCCAAGTCTCTGGAAAAACTGTCTTCGGGTCTGCGCATCAACCGTGCCGGTGACGATGCTGCCGGTCTGGCCATCTCGGAAAAAATGCGTGGCCAAATCCGTGGTTTAGATCAAGCCTCCCGCAACGCTCAGGACGGTATCTCTCTGATCCAGACCGCTGAAGGTGCCCTGAATGAAACCCACTCCATTCTCCAGCGTATGCGCGAACTGGCTGTTCAGGCTTCCTCTGACAGCAACACCAATACCGATCGTAATGAACTTCAAAAAGAAGTAAGCCAGTTAATTAAAGAAATTGACAGAATCTCCAATACTACTGAGTTTAACAACCAGAAGTTGCTTGATGGCTCCAAGGCCAATATTGTAGCTAAGTCTTTCAGCGCAGAAATTCTTGCTTCCAATACCAACGAATATACCGTATCCAGTGATTCTACTATTGCGGCTGATAAAACTTATTTATTCAAGGTTGGTAGTGAAACAGCCACAGCCGGCACCTTTAACTACTCAATCACTGACGAGGCAGGAAATACTATTACTTCTAGTACCATTGCTAACACCGCCACCTCACTTACTGTCGCAACCGGTGTTACATTGACCTTTAGTGCCAACTCTATTTCGGCAGGCGACAGCGTAGCCATTGTTGCCCGTAAGGCTGTAGCTGCTGACGCGGATAAGTCCTTTGCTTTCCAAATTGGTGCAAACTCAACTCAGACTATTAGCGTTGATGTCAGTGATATGAGTGCCAAGGCACTGAAAGTTGATACGGTCAATATTGCTACTCAAAAAGGAGCAGAAGCCTCTGTCTCAGCGGTTGAACAAGCTCTTCGTGACGTTTCAAGTGAACGTGCGAAGTTGGGCGCCTTCCAAAACCGCTTAGAGCACACCATTAATAACCTGGGTACCTCCAGTGAAAACCTGTCTGCTGCAGAATCTCGTATCCGCGATGTAGATATGGCCAAGGAAATGATGGAGTACACCAAAAACAACATCCTTACCCAGGCTGCTCAAGCTATGCTGGCCCAGGCAAACCAGCAACCCCAGGGTGTATTACAACTGCTTCGCTAATAAATTCAGTAAAAGGCGGGATTCATATATATCCCGCCTTTTACTATAAAGACAGGTGATTTCAATGAAAAAAGAGAAGATATCAGGTTGTTTAATTGTCAAAGATGAAGCTGAAACCCTAGAAAGATGTATTAAGAGTATGTTGCCAATCCTAGATGAATTAATCATTGTAGATACCGGGTCAACGGACAATACGATAGAAATTGCCAGGAAATACACAGACAAAGTCTATAACTATACCTGGCAAGATGATTTTGCAGCTGCCAGAAATTTTGCGATTTCCAAAGCAAGCAAGGAATGGATTATCTTCTTAGATGCCGATGAATACTTCAGTGAACGAAGTCTGAAAAATATAAGAAAAACTATTGACGAGGAAAACGGTAAGGCAGATGCCTTTATGATAAATGGTTACAATATTTTATTGTCTTCAGGGGAAGTAAAAGACAAATTTGCAGTTATTAGAATTTTTAGAAATAGACCGGAGATACGATATCAAGGTAGGATTCATGAATACTTGCGAAAAAAAGGCCAATTTACTATTGTAGATTGTACAGATATCATTGAGATTTTCCATACAGGCTACAATAAAATTGTATATGATAAAAAAAATAAAAATGAACGAAACTTATCTCTTTTACTAAGAGACCTTGAAGAAAGACCAAACGACGGAAATACTCATTTCTATTTATCACTTCAATATCTTGCGATGGAAGACTATGAAAAGGTGTTGCATCACTCAAGAAAAGCTCTGGAATATGGCATAACTATATTGGGCAAAGAGGCATCTGCTTATATAAATTATATTAAAGCTAGTTTGAAGTTAAATAGAGATGATATTAACCTGCTTATAGATATGTGTTATGAATGTATAAATAAGCATCCGAATTTTCCTGATGGTTACCTATTGTTGGCGGAGTGCCTTTTACAAAAAGGCGACATTGACGAGGTTGTTCAGCAATTAGAGGGATTCTTGAGTAAAAATTTTGAGGATGGTTTAAAGTATGTTTCAAATATAAACATAAATGATTATCAAAATATATATCAAAAGTTGGGTGATATATATTACTATGAAAAGAAAGACCTTAATAAGGCTGTTTATTACTACGTAAAATTTTTAAAACAGGATATCTATAATGAAGTAGCATTTCAGAAATTAATGATGATATTAATTAAATATGAAAACCAACAGTCAATCATTGACTTTTTAAGGCAAATATATAAAGATAATTCTATTAAAGACATGTACTTTTTAGCAATTCAGTTTGCTAAACTTGATGCTGATAATGTTAAAAAATATTATAAAGAAAAACTTGCTGCTCTAGGGCAATTAGACTCTTTGCCGCGCTAGGGCGCGGATAGAAATTAAATCCTTAGCGAAATTGAAATTGCCATATAAAAATTTTTCAAAACTGTCTTTTGCTTTTTATATGGCTAATTTTTTATTAAACTTAAATAGCTTGATTCAGCCTAAGGCTATTATAAAAAACTATCGAACTGCAGGCTGCTTATGATGACATAGAAATAAACTATGTTCTGTCCCTAATGCATTACGTTTATTATTACATAGGCATTATTGCCGAAAACCGCAACGACGATGCACAGGCAGTGCGGCATTACCTGGAATCATTGAAGTTCGAAAAATAAAATGCGGATTATTTAAACCGTTTGTTATTTCTGTTGCGGCAGGAAAAGCCCCGGGACATTATTGCTTTACTCAACAGAATTTATAACATCGAACTGGAGAAAGAAATTGATTTTTTGGTCTATCAATTAGCAGATAATCACCGGTTACCACTGGTCCTTGCCTATTACACAAACCTCCGGCTGAAAAAGTTCCAGAAGCAAGATTACTGGGTGTTGTATATGCTGGCCGCCAACGGTCAATATGAAAGGACTTCCCAGGTTGCCCTAGATTGCTACCTTAATGATAATGGCGGGGACACCCGCCGCCTCTTTGCTACACTGGCGTTTTCAACAGCAATATTAAGCGGTAAAGAAAGCCTTATAAACAGTATATATCAACACGTGCCAGCATCCTTACAAAAAATAGCTGACCTTTATCTGGGTAGGTCTGTTATCCTGGCAAGTGAAGACATACCACCTTATCTTGAAATACTGGAACGGGTGCTTTTGTTGGCTGGTCCGGATTCACTGACGGCATTGATTGAAGCAAAGCGTCATTTTGTAGTTGATATTACCGGCTATATAGGGGATTTATTCTACGACATAAAGAATACCATTTGGCTTTAACTCATTATCTGGAACAGTTGTCAGACAGTGGCCTTGCAATTGAACAGAAGGCCAAGGTACTCTCTGCGGTTGCTTATTGTTATTATAAGTTATGGGACTACTATAGCGCCGTCCAATATTTTGTTAGTGCTTTTGAACACGGTTATCGGAAAGGGGAAATATACCAGTTCTTACGCTGGTGCACCGGCCATGTGGATAGTACAGCTTGCCTGAGCGGTTTTACGAGATATTGGAAAATGAAGAATATTTTGAATCTGGAGGCTTGAAAGAGGAGGCAGAGGTTGACCACGATGGAACTGGAGTTTTATAAAAAGAAGTTCAAGGAAAATATTGAGGTATTGGTTAAAAAGGACTGCTGCATGACACTAGCGTTGCATAAAACTTTCGCATAAATTAATTTGTCAGCAGGTTTGGCCGGTTTAATTATGGCTTTGTCAGGTAGAACCCCTTGTTCAAACAACTGGATACGGAGTTGCTGGAAAAACAATGATTTATTAGTTTTTTTCTAGAATTTTAGATATTGACATTTTGGAAATTTATTTATGCAACGCTAGTGATTACAATTATTTCAAATAAAGTATTGCCGGTTTTTGTCGATATATGAACTGTCGGCTAAAAGATGCCGGTTTCCTGCAGGATATTAGATGAGGTGGAAGTATTATGAAAGTTGTTATTCTGGCCGGCGGCCTGGGTACAAGAATCAGTGAAGAAAGCCATTTAAAGCCAAAGCCGATGATTGAAATCGGAGATGCGCCGATACTATGGCATATTATGAAATATTATTCCAGTTTTGGATTTAATGATTTTATTATCTGCTGCGGATATAAAGGGTATATTATCAAAGAATATTTTGCCAATTACTATCTGCACAGGTCAGATATCACATTCGACTTTTCTGACAACAACTATATGACTATACATAATAATGTTGCGGAGCCATGGAGAGTTACCGTTGTTGATACGGGGCTCAATACACAAACAGGAGGGCGCATTAAGCGTATTCAAAAGTACATCGGCAATGATCCTTTTTTGATGACGTACGGTGACGGCGTAAGCAATATAGATTTGCCTGCACTTATAGAAAAACACAATAAGTCGGGCAAGACTGTTACGCTCTCGGCAATACAGCCCGGCGGACGTTTCGGAGTACTTGATATAGACAGCAGCGATGAAACGGTGATCGGCTTCAGGGAGAAAGGGCAGGAGGACGGCGGCTGGGTCAATGCAGGCTTCATGGTAATGGAGCCGGAGCTTTTCAGCTATATCGATAACGATATGACGGTATTGGAGAGAGAGCCTCTTAAAAGATTAAGCACCGAGGGCAAGCTCGGTGTGTACAAGCACTATGGATTCTGGCAGTGTATGGACACGCAGAGAGATAAATATTTGCTTGAAAATCTCTGGGGACAGGGAAATGCATTGTGGAAAGTGTGGAATGACTGAGTATGGACAACTTCAAAAAAGAATTTGAAAAAATCGAAGCGGCTTATTTTGCCGAAAACCCTTTTAGAGCGCTTGCGGACCGAAAAGAGATTTTTTCCAAAAATCCCCTTGTCCTCTATGGCTGCGGAATTCTGTTGTATCGGTATGCAAGGATTTTGATATTAAAATCGCAGCTGTATGCGATACCTATAAGACGGGCATATATGGTGACACCGGATTAGAAATTATCTCGCCGAATCAACTGAAGGAAGAATATCCGGATGCGAATGTAATTATCTGTTCCTATATATTTGCGGATGAAATTAAAAGAAAGCTGAACTCTCTGGGATTCCCCGAAACAAGGATTTACCAGTCCACATCATCAGAAATTAGTTTTATACACCCATTGGATTTCGTCCGCGACCACCTTGCGGGATACGAATGGGCGTACCATTTTTTTAGACGATACTTCAAAAAAGCTCTTGATAGACAGAATAAGGATGTATCTTACCGCAGCCGAACTTTCCCAAACTTCGGCTGCGCCGATCTATTTCGAACCGGGAATCATCAGCCTCGGAGCAAACGAGGTCTTTGTTGACGGCGGTGCTTACATCGGCGACACGGCGGAGGAATTTATCAAGCAGACAAAAATCGAAAACACGGGAGGATATCGCCATATCTATTCTTTTGAGCCTGATGAATCAGCTCGCGAAAAAGCGATTCGCAACCTCCAAAAATATGAAAATATTGATGTGATTGGCAAGGGGTTATGGATCTGTGACACGGAGCTTAAATTCTTCAGCGACGGCGGAAATGCCGGTTCAACCTTTGTAACGGGAGTTCGCACCGTTTCGGTGCCCGTTACATCGATTGACAGTTTTTTTGAGGGCAAACCCAGTGATGAGCTGCCCACATTTATCAAGATGGACATAGAGGGGGCGGAAAAAGAAGCTCTTATCGGCGCAGAAAACGTCATAAGACAGAAGCACCCCAAACTTGCGGTTTGCGTATATCACAAGCCGGAAGATATCTATGAACCGCCGAAACTGATCTCTGAAATTGATCCAAGCTATCAATTCACTTTGAGACAGTGCGCCGACGGAATATTTGACACCGTACTTTACGCAGTATAAAGAGAGGGTTTGAGATTTGCAGCGGCCGAAAATCAGCGTAATCATGCTTACATACAACCGCCAGGAACTCGTCGGAAGAGCGGTTGAGAGCATTCTGAATCAAACACTGAACGACTTTGAGTTTATCATTGTCGACAATGGGTCCACCGATACAAGCGGTACGATTGCCGACGAATATGCCGCGCAAGATTCACGAATCCATGTGATCCACCGCCAACGCGGTAACATCGGAAGCGGACGTAATACGGGGCTGGATGCCGCCACAGGTGAGTACATCGCCTTCATTGACGATGACGATTACGCCGAGCCGGATTTTCTGGAGTTCTTATACGAACTTGCAAAGACACACGGTGCGGATATTGCCGTGTGCGGCTCGAATAAAGAAGAAAACGGCGCGGTATCGCCCAATCACATTTACGCCTATGACGAGCTTTTTATCATGGACGCGGTACAATCGGCCGATGCTTATCTGCGCCGCATACGTTACAATGCCGCTATGCCGACAAAGCTGATCATGCGTGAGTTGTTCGATAAAATCCGCTTCTCAAATACGGGTAGCTATGACGACATTTCGACAACCTACCGTTATTTTGCCAATGCGAAAACAGTCGCGGCACACGGTGTTCCGAAATATACCTTCTACCGGCACCCGGGGAACAACTCAAGCGCGGCGACCAAACACCACCTGCTCAATCCTGTTCAGCTCCGCGAATACCTTGAGGCGTTCCGGGAGCGGACCGAGTATATCAGCGGAATACTGCCGCAGCTAGCAGATTTGGCTCTTTACAGCGAATGGTCGTATATGATCTCCATGGTAGAGAAAATTCACAGGTATGGGCTGACGACCTGTGACGAGCCGCTTGCGTTTATGCGACGGGAATTGCGCGAGCACTGGAATGAGTTTTATAATGGCATTTATACTGAGGGGTTTGAAAAAGAATGGATGGAGAAGTATGTAAAATAATCAAAGGCATGCAAAAAGACCACATTTCAACTTCGGGAAGGGTCATTTTTGATTTGCACCCTACCGCTTCAATAGAGTTGAATGCCCATCTCAGTATGGGACATAATCTGAGGACAGGCTCAAATGCCGAAACCTATTTGAAGATGCATGCCGAATCCGGTTTAATTGTCAACGGTAATTTCAAGGTATTTTATGGTTCGAGCATTGAGGTTTTTCCCGGCGGGGTATTAACGCTGGGAAACGGCTATATCAATTCGGATTGTGTGATTGCCTGTGCGAACCGTATCACAATCGGAGACGGCGCCGCCATTGCGCGCGGGGTCCTCATCTACGACAGCGACCACCATAGAATTATCGACGAGCAGGGTAACCAAATGAACCCGACCGCTCCTGTTTTAATAGGAAACCATGTTTGGATCGGCGCGGGTGCAATTATCTTAAAAGGCGTTACGATTGGAGACGGTGCGATAATAGCTGCCGGTGCTGTCGTGACTCGTGATGTGCCGCCAGGGTGCGTTGCGGCGGGAAATCCTGCGAAAGTGATGAAAGAAAATGTTGATTGGAAGTGATCGTTACGCAGACGGTTGAATACATTGAAAAAAGCCGCTGTACAGGCTGCGGTGCATGTGTGAATGCCTGCCCTGGCGGAAGTGTCACTATGAAAGCTGATGAAGAAGGCTTTCCATATCCATCTGTTGACTCTTCAGCATGCAATAACTGCGGAAATTGCGTAACCTGCTGCCCTGTTATTAATCCGCCAACAATACCGGAGAATCAAGAAGCCCCACAGGTTTACGCCGCCTGGACCATTGACGAGGAAACGCGATACAACAGCACCTCCGGCGGGATTTTCACGGAACTTGCAAAAGCTGTGCTGCAGCAAAATGGCTATGTTGCCGGAGCAAGATACAATGACAGGCATTTGGTTGAACACGCCATGATTGACCGAAGTGAGGATATTGCCCTATTGCGTCAATCGAAATATGTGCAGAGCGAAACGAAAGATATTTATAGGCAGATCGAAGCGGTGCTCAAAAAAGGCAATCCTGTTTTATTTGTCGGTACGCCTTGTCAATGCGCCGGATTGAAAGTCTTTCTGCAAAAACCGTATGACAACCTAATCCTGTGTGACTTTATCTGCCGCGGTGTTAATTCGCCGATGGTGTATTTGAAATATCTTGATGATCTGGAATCGGAATACGGCTCACGCATCAAACTGGTCTGGTTTAAAAACAAAACTTTCGGTTGGAATAGGTTTTGTACAAAAATAATTTTCGAGGATGGGCAGGAGTATCTCGGAGGACGCGATACAGACCCGTTCATGTTTGGATACATTAAAAAAGACTTGAACCTGTATATGCGGCCAAGCTGCGGACAGTGCGAATTCAAGGGGGTTAAGCGCCCTGTTGATATTACGCTCGGGGACTTTTGGGGAATAAGACTGCGGGAAAGCAGCGACGACACGGACTGTGGCGTATCTATGCTAATGCTTCATTCCGAAAGAGGCCAAAAGGTCTTTGACAGAATTAAACCATACTTGCATTATGAAAAACATATGCTGGCGGAATTAGTGCCCTTTAACACTTGTTTGCTGAATTGCGCCAAGCAAAGCGAAATGAGAGATATATTTTGGAAGAATATGCTCAATGATCGATTTACTGATGTTATGGAAAATATGAAAACGACGGGAGAATAAATCTGAAAATGCTCAAGAGAATTAAAAACAACAGCACTCACCTCCCCGTGCTCTGTAGTTTACTTGCACGACCAATTAAAGGATAACGCACAGGCAACAATTTTCATAGCGTTTTGAGCCTTGAGCGAAGCGAAAGGGATGGTTATAAAAATGGAAGACACATCAAATAAAATGAATCTAACCGCACTGATTACATCAAAATGCACATTGAAGTGCAAATTGTGCGCTACTTATGCGCCGATTCATCCGTCGCCCTGCCATTATCCCTACGAGCAAATAACAAGAGGTGTTGAGCGCTTTTTTAATAGTATTGATCATGTCAGGCTGTTTACAATCAGCGGCGGTGAACCTCTCTTACATCCGCAGCTTCCTGAAATGGTGGATTTCTTTGCGGCTTATATTAATCAAATCGAATTGTTTGAAATTATTACCAACGGCACGGTTGTTCCCGGTGAGCGGCTGCTGCAGAGCCTTAGATTCTCTGATAAGGTCGATATAATGGTGGATGATTACGGACCGGAACTGTCTACGAAGGTCCCACAGATTGTTGATGCATTTAAAAAGTATGGTATCAAACATCGCGTCAGAAAATATTACGGCGAAGACGCGCATTACGGCGGTTGGCTTGATATCTCTGATTTTTCAGACAAACAAAGAACCGAAAAAGAAAATGAGGAACTATTTGCCCGCTGTATGTATACCACAACTTTTAAAAACCACATTTTCATTATCAACGGAACGGCACATATGTGCTATATCAATAAACAGTTATTAGATTTTGTATCCGATGATCCAAGCGAGTATGTTGACTTAATGGACGATACTTTATCTGCAACAGATATAAAGGCTCAGCTAATAAGCCTGAGAAATCGCAGACGGCTATCTGTCTGCTCGTATTGTAATGGATTCTGTGTGGATGCAGAGCGGTACACGCCCGCAGAACAATTATGAAAGACCGCAAGGAGGATATCCAAATGGAACAAACACTGCATCTCTCGAATACTACTTTGGTGGTCACATTCAGGTGCAATTTAAAATGCAAGCTGTGCGCTGTAAGTGCGCCTTATTACACTGTGCCGACTCACTATTCCCTTGAGTCTTTAATAGAGAGTGTCAGGAGATATTTTGAGGTTGTCGATAACGTTGATAAATTCACCATTAACGGCGGTGAGCCGCTGCTGCATCCACAGTTGCCGGATATCATGGATTTCATAATTAAATATATTGATAGAATAGGAACGCTGGAGATTATAACCAATGGCGCGGTTGCGCCTGATAAGCGACTTTTGAACAGTTTGAGCCGTTCGGGCAAAATCGACATTTTGGTAGACAATTACGGGCCGGAGCTGTCAGCAAAAGTACCTCAGATTGTCGAGGATTTCAATGAGGCCGGCATCAAGCACCGTGTCAGAAAATATTACGGCGAAGATGCTCATTTTGGCGGATGGGTTGATTTGTTGGACTTGTCAAAAAAGAACAGGACCGCCGACGAAACAGAAAATATTTATAAACGCTGCGCCTATCCGGGACCGTTTCGGTGCTTTGTTATTTTTGATGGGAAAGCATACATTTGCGGCGTCTATAAACGTTGTGAGAGTTTGGGAATTATACCGGATAATCCAAGCGAATATGTGGATTTTTCAAGCGATTCGGAGCCGATTGAGGAGAAGAGAAAACAAATACAAAATTTTTACAATCGGAGATTTTTTTCCGCCTGCGAGTATTGCAACGGCTTTTGTGAGGATTCTAAACGCTATGCTCCTGCGGAGCAATTATAAGGTATTTAAGGGGGTTTCCTATGAATGACATAATAAAATGCGAACGAACAGAATTAACTATCACACACAGATGTAATTTAAGATGCAAACTGTGTGGTGCATACTCGCCATATTATTCTCCCACGCCTCATTGGGGTTACGATGATTTAGCAAAGAGTGTCATTAAATATTTTGAAGTTGTGGATTATGTCGAGAAATTTACACTCAGCGGCGGTGAACCGCTATTACATCCGTAACTGGCTGAATTGGTAAATTTCTTAGCTTCTTCTTATAATGAAAGAATTGGGATATTAGATATAATAACCAACGGAACTATCGTGCCGGATGAGAGGACCTTAAAAAGTTTGAGCCGTTCAAATAAAGTCGGCATTATCGTGGATAATTACGGGCCGGCATTATCGAAAAGTGTGCAACAAATTACTGACGCCTTAAATACGTTCGGTATAAAACATATAGTCAGAAAATACTATGGTGAGGACGCTTATTATAACGGTTGGATTGATATGTCCGATTTATCCAAAAGGCATCGGACAGAAGATGAAAACAAAAGTGTTTATAAACGGTGCATATTTTCCGAAAAATTTCAGCGATTTCTTATCGTAGACGGAAAAATGTATATTTGCGCAGTTTGCAAAAGATGTGAAAGTTTAAATCTTGTCAATGCTCATATTGATAGGATTGACTTATTCGATGATCTGTTGTCAAAAGAACAAAAAAAGAACAAGTAAAGAACTTCTTCAATCGTAAGTTTTTTGCAGCCTGTGACTATTGCAATGGATTTTGCGACAATTTTGAAAGATTTGCTCCCGCAGAACAGATGTAAGGAGATAGTTATGGAAAAGTGCGTATTCGTATATATTCAAGCTTATAATGCTGAAAAGGTCCTGCACAGGTCAATTGAAAGTATATTATCTCAAACCCATGACGATTTCATTTGTTGGATCTGTAATAATGGCTCCAACGATAAAACAATGGAGATAATTGAAAGATATGCTCTTTACGACAGGCGAATTATCCCGTTTTCCAATGAACGGAATGATATACATTTTCTAATTAAACGTTTTTTACCATTGTTACTGAATAATTACGGAAATGATGGCGGGTGGTTCTGTAATCTCGATGCTGACGATGAATATGCCCCGGACTTCTTTAAAAAAATACTCGTGTTCATAGAGGAACATAACCTGGAAGTTGCCGCCTGCGGACATGACTTTATCGACGCACCGACAAACCGATTTCTCGGAACGAGAAAACTCGAGCAAAACCTCATTGTGGAAGGCGACGGATTCAATGAGCATTTCCCTCTGTATCATCAGTTTATGCGAACAGTATGGGGCAAAATGTATTCTCTGTCCGTGCTTCGCAGGTGTAATTTTGAAAATAAAAAAAGCATTATCTATGGAAGCGACACTCTTTTTGCTGTGGAAGCTTTTCGCAATGCCAGTCGTGTTGGAGTTTTGGCTGAATCTCTGCACAAATACTATATGTATCCGAAATCTGTTTCTCAACAGTTCGACGACAAACGCATAGCCTCCGATCCGATACTTTTTGATAATGCTTGTGATTTTTTACTTTCAAAGTGCGGTGCGGTCAGTCATGAAAACTTAAATTTTCTGTTCCATGTATATCTCAATGCAATCCAGGACACAATGAAGGTCCTGCTAAATGCGCAGTTGAGCGTTACAGACAAACTATACCGGCTGCAAGATATTTTCCAAAGCCAGCAAACGCAAAAACTTGCCCAATGGACGGGTGGCGCGGAGGAGCAGAAAAAAATGCTGTTCGGTCAGGTTGCGCAGTGGATACTCTCGCAGGAGGAGGTTCGCAGCGGAACGGGAATGGAACTCGCCGCCGAAATGCTTGCAACGATGGGCATTTATCCCACTCAGATCGGCGGCTGGCAGGACAGCGGGGTGTTCCTGCTGCTGGCAAAAATAAAGGATAGGCGGATGGAAATGGGAATCGCTGATGCGCAGATCGTTTCAAGCACTTCCAAGTCGCCGTTGCTAGCCGGATTGGATGCCGGATTTTTGATATTTTTTCGTGATATCGTTTTTTCAATCCTGCAGCAGGAAGAGGAAAAAGCGCTGAGACAAATTGAGGATAAGATAGCGCAAGGAACAGATATCCCTGTCGAGTACATAGAGGCATTTTTGATACTTGGGCTGAACCTGTCGGCCAAGCTGGAATATACGGACGATTATATTTATTTCAAGAAATTACAGATTTCGCTGCTCATTGATTTATCCCGAACCGATGAGGCGAGGGATGAACTTGCAGACTGGGACGAGATTCTGCCCAATGATACGGATTTCATAGAGTTAAGAAAGAGGTTGACGCAATGAAACAGTTTTTGCTGTATGGACACGGCGGCGCATACAACCACGGCGCGGAAGCAATTATAAAATGCACGGTCAAATTGCTTCATAAGCTCTATTCGGGCAGTAAAATCATTCTGTCAACCCATTTCAAAGATCAGGATCTGGAGTTCGACATGCCGGCAGATGAATACTGCGAACGTGATCCCGATTATCTTGAATTGGATAAGAATTCCTTGCAAAAAGGAAAATATGACGGACTGATCTACAAATCCACGCTTGATAAAATAACCAAAGATACAATTTGCCTGTCTGTCGGCGGCGACAACTATTGTTATGATAATTGGCGGAAGTGGAAGATCATACACGAAACTGCCCTTGAGCGCGGAGCCTTAAGCATATTATGGAGCTGTTCCATAGAACCGTCAATGATCAGCAATGAAATGATCGGCACCTTAAGAACCCACCACATGATTACAGCCAGAGAATCTTGGACTTTCAATGCTTTAAAAGCTAAGGGACTCGATAATGTCATCCCATGTTCTGACATCGCGTTTCTATTGGAGGCAAAGGAGAGCAATCTTCCGGATCATTTTATTCCAGGCAATACCGTTGCGGTGAATATAAGCCCGCTGATTCTTCGCAGAGAGAACATTGGCGGAATTATTCTAAGGAATATTGAAAATCTGATTCAATCAATTATTAAAAATACGGATATGAATGTGGCGTTGATTCCTCATGTTACGATGCCTGCAGATAATGATTTTAAGCTATTGCAGGATATTTATAACCCGACTGCCGACAAAGAGAGGATCTGTTTAATCAGCGAGAAATTTAGCGCAGCGGAGTATAAATATATCATATCAAAGTGCCGTTTCGGTGTATTTGCACGAACACATGCGTCCATAGCCGCCTATTCTTCCTGCATCCCAGCGATTGTTATGGGTTATTCGGTAAAGTCAAAAGGTATCGCAGCAGATTTGGGACTTGGAGATTACGTTTTGCCGCTTCAAAGCTTCAAAAATGATTACAGTTTACTCTCAATGTTTGAAAACATGATGCAAAATGAAGATAAAATAAAGCGGATTTTGACTGAAAAAATGCCCTCGTATAAAGAAAAAGCGGAAAACCCAGCCTTAGTACTAAAAAATCTCATAATATAACCATATTTATTCCTTTCTCATCACCGTGGCGTCAGCCACGTTTTTTTAATCTTTTGCATAAAAAGTAAGCGTCAAAGTGTGTCCTGAAGAAGTGATTGCCTAGAAAGGGGGGAACAAGCAATCGCTTCGTGCTTTGTAAGAGATGAGGGTGGGCCCCTCGAAATCGGCATTCAGGTGAAGATTTCAAACCGCCTTTGGGTGCTGCAACCAAAAGTTGTGGTGCTGAGCGCAAAAGGAAAAGGCTAATATATTAGTCAGGTGAGTGCCATGAAGCTGAACGAAAGTGAAGAACCGACGAAGCTGAATATTTCGGTGCGCGAGTGCACGTTAACCGTTTGACGTTGTGCACCTTCCGCTGATATTGGGCATAGGTTTCGTTACAACTGATCACGGTAGCTAGAGGATAGTATCTTAATTTGGAATCCTGGTGCCGGTTGCCCCGACACCAGTTCCCCAAAAGACAGATCTATTCC
>JBFMCH010000018.1:0-15105 GCA_040754595.1 Bacillota bacterium | reverse complement strand
ATTATTCTAGCAGTCTTTATGATTAATTACAACTGTGAAACCGCAAGAAACAGGTTTTTTCACCTCCTGTTTTATTGCTTTTTTAGCAGATTTAAATAGCTATTTAGTAACTGCTTCAAACCTCCGTAAAGACTTCGGGAAACAGTTCTTTAAGTTTTTTAATCCTCTCCCCCAGCACATCCTGGCAGCGCAGGTCCATTTTCAGCGGGTCAGTCAAAACCTTTTCCCCTTTTAATCTCATTGGCGATTACCAAAGAATTTCGTAAAAGAGTGTGGAAAATCCTCTTTTATGCTCATACCATCCGTCAAAGGACAGAAAAAAAAGCGGCTACCGCGCCGCTGCCAAACATCATACTTGTTTCCCATAAAGGCATCCATCACCATATAAATGATACATATAATAAAGATGCTAAGCCAAAGCCATACAGGTCCCCCGATAAGGCTGTGTAAAAGACCTGCCATTAGGTAGGCAAAAATTCCCCCAATGGTCAACCAAAATAGGCCGCTGCCCAGAGAGACAATAAATATCACCAGGCCGTAAACAATTGCACCAAGCAAATATATTAACCCAAACAAGGCTGCAAAGAAATCCTTCATTCACTTCACCCCCGGGGACAGGGCTATTTTTGATTTTTTATTCAATATGTTATTCAAAATACCTCTTGTCAGATACCTTTTTTAGTAAATCTTTAGTAAAAATAAAAAGACCCTTGAGGGTCCGTTGCTAAGGGAGATTATTTGGTGTGGGGTGACAAGTCCCACATCTCTTTACTAAACAAATTTTCATCTAAAAAACAGCACCTGGCCCGGCAAGCAATAAAAGTTGACTTTCAAAAGCAATAGCAATAAATTATCGGATAAACTTTTCAATATTCATTTTTGCATAAAGGATTCTGTGTATTTCTACTTCATGTTCAGCGACTACATAGAACACCAGATAGTTTTTTAAATCGTTTTGTGCCAAAGGCAGGTATTTCACTTTATACATTATCACCATCTACTTTATTAGCAAGCCTTGACCTTAAATTAGAAAACACTTCTTCATGGGAAAAACGTTTATCAGTGGATTTTGCTTCCAACTCTGCTTCCTTAAGCTTGAAATAGATTTCACTTTCAAATAGTTTGCGCTCATAGGTTTCAATACTCATTACAACCATATCACCATAACCATTCTTGGTCAAAAACACTGGTTCTGCTGTTTCATGTACCAGCCTTGAAATATCAGCAAAATTGTTTCGCAAATCTGAAACTGGTCTAATATGTGGCATATAATCACCCCTTTATTATTATAGCATAATATTATCATGATTATGATAATTAATCAAAAATGTTTATTGCATAATAAAAATGGGCAGAGTTGCAAAAGAAAATCCCCACTTTTGCAACTCAAATCCCCTCAGCCTTGCTCACACGCTTTCTTCTATGGTTATTGTTGGGTCATATTACATTACATCCAGCAACTTCTGGTTCTTTTACAACCACTTACGCTGCTTTTCAAAGTCGGGCATTAATAGTCCTACTTTTGCCCAGTATTTTGCCTTTATCCCGCCCGACTGTATACACTCTGCCCAGCACCATAATAACAATCATAAATGTGCTGATACACCAGATCGCACTTTTGGTTGAATATTTCGGGAGTATATGCTCTCGGCAGTTCCCGGTCAAGAGAATCCTGTATTGTAATCAGTACCGCTGCCCTGGTCTGCTGGCGTTTGCGCCAGTCAAGAACCAGCTTCTCCCTCTTGAGCGTATCCAGCAGTTCCCTGATTACTTTCTTTACCTGAGCCTTATCTTTAGCTGTCAATTTCGGTTCAGGTTTGGTAAGGATATCAAACAGGGCAAGCTCTTCCTCAGTAAGCTGTTCCGCCATACTGCGCTTTTCTTCTTCGGTGAGTTCTCTGGCGAAGGCAAGCAATTTGTCAAACATCAGTTCCACATTCAGGGCGCCGCTGTTGTACTCGTCAATCAGTTTCTGGAACCTCTCGGCAAAATCAACCCTGCTTTTGTTAAGGCGCACCATCTTGTTCAGTTTGGCGTTGATTAAACCTTTCAGTTTCTCCACCTCTGTGTGTTTCTTAGATTTGTCAAAGAACTTTCGCAAGGCCTCAAAATCAATCCGGCTCAAATCAACTTTCGCATTGTACCCGGCAGGGGCTTCGTGGATGATATAACCTTCACTGGCAATAGACTGGTCAAGAACTTCTTCAATATCAACCATAATTTCAGAGATGTCGGCCGGGGGTGTCAGCGCCCTGATTTTATCGGAAATACAGGTAAAAAGATTCTTCTGCTTGGCAAATTCAGAAGCTTTTGGGTCAGGCAAAATAGCTTTATAGAGTTTAACTATATTCCCCGCCATGGATTGAAACCGCCGCTTGGTTTCGTCATTGACCACCAGGAACTCCACAGCATCATCCAAAAGGCCGACAAGTTCAAGACCTGATGTGTTAAGAAGCCGGCCTACGTCAATGCCTTTTTCATTACAGAAAGCAGTTGTTTCGGCAATAGCTTTCTTAAGCTCATCAATCAATGCTGCCTTGTCTTTCACCGGTGTATCAACTGAGCCGCCCGCTGCAGGAGTAGCGTATATGGCAAGAGCTTTTTGAAGATTGCGGAATACGCCGATATAGTCGACGATGGTGCCGCAGGTCTTATCCTTGAATACCCGGTTCGCCCTGGCGATAGTCTGCATCAGGGTATGGTTCTTCATCGGCTTGTCCAAATAAATTGTATTAACGGCAGGAGCGTCGAAGCCTGTCAGCCACATGGCACAGACAAACACGATTCTGAAAGGATCATTGGGGTCTTTGAACTTTTTATCCAGGTCTTCGGTTACCATGCTTTTGCGGTGAGGCAGGATATCCAATCCCTTCTTCTGAAAGGCTTCAACCTCGTTCTGACCGGAAGATATGACCACCGCCATATCGGTTTCCTGCATGTAACCCAGTTTCTTTTTTATTTCTGCTGCTTCTTCAGGATGACATTGGGCAAGCTGCCTGCTCAGTTCCTCCATGTACTTTTGCCAATATTTCCGAACCTTGTCATACATCTTGACGGCAGTATACCTGTCGATGCTCACCACCATGGCCTTGCCCATCTCGCCCCGGGTCATGAAATGCTTGACGATGTCCCCGGCAATTGTCTCCAGCCGGTCGTCACGGGTAATCAGGTGATATTCCCGGGCAAATTCCCGTTCCAGCTTCTTCTCCTCTTCTTCGCTTAACTCGGCGTTGTCGATGATGTCCTGAATTTCATCGTTAAGGTTCTCGTTGATGAGCTGGAGTTCAGGAATACGGTTCTCATAATAGAGGGGCACAGTGGCTCTATCCTCAACGGACTGGCGGAAGTTATAGATGGAAACATAATCCCCGAACACTTCCCTGGTTTTTTCCTCGCCGGCCATCAGAGGGGTTCCCGTAAAGGCAATGAAAGAGGCATTGGGCATGGCAGAGCGCATGTTGGCAGCAAGGGTATCATACTGGCTGCGGTGGGCTTCATCCACCAATACAATGATATCGTCCCGGTCGGTTATTTTCGGATATCTGCCATCGCTATCACTTTGGAATTTATAGATGAGGGTAAACACCATCCGGTGGTCCTCGGCCAAAAGCTCCTTTAAGTGCTGGCAACTTTCGGCCTGCACCCTTTCCTCGATAACGGCGCCAACCGCCGCAAAGTTTTTGTAGATCTGTTCGTCCAGTTCCGCCCGGTCAGTGACGATAACAAAGGTCCAGTTGCCGGGTATTTTGCGCAGGATCTTCTGGCAGAAGAACACCATGGAATAAGATTTCCCTGAACCCTGGGTGTGCCAGAATACGCCGAGGCGTCCTTTGTTTTCCCGTATCTTTTTCACTGCTTCAATGGCGTTGTTGACCCCCAGGTACTGGTGGTTCTTGGCTACCAGCTTTACCAGAGAGCCGCCGGCATCGCTGAACAGGGTAAAGTTCTCTACGATGTCCAAAAGTTTGGCCTTATCACAGGTTCCGCGAATCATGGTTTCGAGAGATACAACGCCTTCTTCACCCTCATTGTTGACCTTCTTCCATTCGGCAAAGTGCTCCCAGGACGCGCTCATACTGCCGATACGGCTCTGACTGCCGTTGGAAAGAATGATGAAGCCGTTGTACCAGAACAGCTGGGGGATGGTATTTTTATAGTCCCGCAGGTTGTCGTAATAGGCGTGTTCCAGCCTGCGGGCGGTGGATTTGAGCTCGATAAACACAAGGGGAATGCCGTTGACAAAGCCGACAAGGTCAGCGCGGCGCTTGTAGATTTCGCCGGATATCCACAGCTGGGACGCCAGCAGGAAGTGGTTGTTCTCCGGACAGTTCCAGTCAATGACCTTCACAACCTCGTCGGTTTCCTCATCATCGGCGTTCTTATATGTAACCTTGACCCCGTCCTTGAGGAGTTTGTAAACCTCCCGATTGGCCTGGACAGGGCTCAAACTGCTGCGGTCTTTAACGATTTCCTCAATGGCCAGGTTGATGGCCTCACTGTCCATACCGGGATTGAGCTTCTCCAGAGCATTACGGAGATACCGGGTCAGCACCACCTCGGCAGTGGTCTCCCGGCCGAGGGTTCCTGCTGTGCCAAGGGTTTCATGGAAGCAGTTGACGGTTTCATATCCGAGTTGGGCAAACAGGTCGATGGCCGGCTGTTCTATCAATGCATCTTCGCTGTAGTCGTTCATTTAATCACCTCCCACGGCAATATCCAGGTCCTCCACATCCAGTTCGCCGGAGATAAGCTTGGGCAGCAATAGGTCGCGGGTGCGGCGGAGGTTACGATTCTTAGCTCCGAGCTTCTGAATCATATCGAATATAGGGATAATATGATCAGCAAAATTCTGCTGAATTTCCCTGTCTGGTACTAATATTTGGTCATTTTTAAGGAAAAACTCATACTTGAAATTAGTTATACCAGTTGACTGAACCTGATACTTTTCAATAACTCCATTTGCATATATCTCAAGAAGGTGAAGATATATAAGTTCAGGAAGTATGGTTTCCTTATCAGGTCTAATGAGTTTACAAAAGCTGGCACATATCACATCGTTGTCGTAAGAGTTAAGTAACGACTGATTTATTAGTAAAGCTCTTCCTACTGGTTGTCCTTTGCTGCCACCAGATACCTCAAATACTATATCCCCAGCTTTAAGCTTACGGGAACGGAAGTTAGATTCTGTATGGTAACGTAACGGGCATGACTCTATGGAACCTTGTCTCACATTAGGTATATCTGTTCCTCGAATAACATAAGCCGGGACAGTATATTTATCACTTCGGGATACTTCTCCCCAACCGCCTCCAATGGTATGTGCCAAAAGAGAACCTATATTTTTAACCTCCCACCCCTCGGGTATCGGCCCCAGCTCCGACTCCACCATCTTGACCTTCTCATGGCCCGAGAACCTGAACTTCACAAACCACTCCCGGTAAATGAGCTGCGCCATTTCCTCCAGTATCTTAATGCGGCGGGTGTTGTTTTCAATCAGGTCATCGTAAGTAGAGAGGATGGCGGCAATTTTGCGTTGGGTGGGGAGAGATGGAAGATTAATCTCAGCTTTTTCGAAAGTCTCAACATCAACGGCTGGATATGCAGCTCCCTTAACTCGTGATACTAAATAATCGGTAAATGCTTGGTTTGTAACAGTATAATATAGGAATCTTGAATCAATGTTTTCTCTGGGTCTTAATACAGCAAATCCAGTTGAGACTACCAAGTTTGGTTTTGGGTTCTTTATGTATAGGAATGAACGTAAATTAGGTCTTACAGTAGCAACTATAGTGTCTCCGTCTTTGACTAGCCTCTTTGCTCTCCCAGGTGCATCTTTAAGTTCATACTGTGTTGTTCCTGATAAAGTACCTGTACCAACAGAAGATATATCAATATACTCGATTTGGTTGTATTGATATCCTTTAGAGATCGATTCAGGATTAACTTTAATAACATCTCCTAATAACACCATTATTACATTCCTCACATTCCAAACAGTAATTAGCTCAATATCTGCTCCACATTCTCCCTTATCCTCTCCTCCAACTCCGCTGCCTCAGCATTAAGCCGTTCCAATTCCTCGTTCAGTTCCTGCAGCCTTTCCATGAAGTCGAAGTCTTCCTCGTCCTTCTGGGCTACTCCCACATACCTGCCTGGATTGAGGCTCCAGCCCTGAGCCTCGATTTCATCAATCGTTACCACCTTGCACAGGCCGGGCACATCTACATATTTACCTTCGGGAAAATGCTCTTTCTGCATTTCACCCGTCCCAGTAACGGTTTCCACCGGTTCGCCGCGGTACAGCCGCACGATATTGGCGATAAATTCAATCTGCTCCGGCGTGAATTCCCGGTGGGCCCGGTCCACCTGGCGGTAGATGTTCCGCGCGTCGATGAACAGCACCTTGTTCCCCCGGTCGGTCTGCCGCTTGCCCTTGTCAAAAAACCAGAGGGTGCAGGGCAGGGTAACGGTGTAGAAGAAGTTTGGCCCGATGGCGATCATCACATCGACGACCCTGTCCTGGATGAGCTTCCTTCTTATCTCCAATTCGGAACCCCTGGCATCGCTGGCGGAATTGGCCATGACAAAGCCGGCCCGTCCCTTGTCATTAAGGGCGCTGTAAAACTCCTGTATCCAGATGTAGTTGGCGTTGTCATTGGTAGGCAGTCCGAAGGGATACCTCGGATCGTCTTTGATTTTCTCCTTGTCCACACCGTCCACATTAAAGGGGGGATTGGCCATAACAAAGTCAAAGCGGTTTAAGCAGTTATGCACATTTTCGTAATAGGTGTTAGCCTGCCGGATGTCGCCCGAGAGGCCGTGCGCCGCCAGGTTCATTTTACACAGCCTTACGGTTTCGGCAACTTTCTCCTGGCCGTAGATGGATATTTCACTGCCAGGGTTTTTCTTATGGTTATGGACAAACCGGGCCGACTGGACAAACATACCGCCCGACCCGCAGGCCGGGTCCAGGATACGGCCTTGGTACGGCTCGATCACCTGGACAATGAGTTTAACCAGGGATGTGGGCGTATAGAACTCGCCGCCCCGCTGCCCTTCCGAACGGGCAAACTCGCCGAGGAAGTATTCATAGATATTTCCGAAGACATCACCTTCCACATCCATGGGAATTTCAGAAAATATTTTAAGCAGCGCAATCAGTGTATCATTGTCCAGCCGGGTATAAGTTTTGGGGAGTACATCCTTCAGGTCTTCGTTTTCCGCTTCAATGGCTTTCATGGCCTCGTTGACGGCCTTTCCGATATTCTCGCCTTCCGGCAGCTTCAGGAGATAAGAATATCTCGCCTGTTCCGGCAGGTACATAACCCCTCTGGCCTGATAGTCGGCCTTACCGATGGCACGCCTGGAACCTGATGCCCTTGCTTTTTCGGCAAGCTCCTTTGCGGCCACACTGAATCTTTGGTCGGCAAACCTGAGGAAGATAAGCCCGAGGACGGGCACAGAATACTCGGAAGCCTTGAGCTTTGAATTTGCCCTCAATTGGTCTGCGGCAGTCCATAGTTTTTTTTCTATTTCATTGTTAATTGACGGCATTGTCTGCACCTCTCTAAGCTTTTAGCTCGTTTACTGTCAGAATTTTTTTATTTTGGTAAATCCTGCATGAATATTTTGTACTTGTAAAATTGGTAGGTGTTTCCTCCCCTCGTCCACGGGAACATATACAATTCTTCCCAAAAGCCCATAAAGCCTTGCACAGCAAGGCTTTATGGGCGCAGAGTAGAAGGGTGGGGCTGCCACCCTCCCCTCATCAAACCGTACGTGCGGTTTTCCCGCATACGGCTTTCCGATACTCTTCTTCCTTCAGCATTCAGCTTCAGGTTGCCAGCTTCATAATTCCCTTTATCTTCAAAATTTCATACATCTGCTTAATCCCGCCGCGGCGGTAGCGCTTCTGCCTTTTCGCATTGCTCCACAGCGCAAAGCGTTTTAAGCCCTTTTATTCTATTTCGTAATTCTTCAATTGTAAGACTAGCTTTATGCAGCATAGCGTGGCAATTTGGGCATACAGGTCTTAAATCATTTACTGGGTCTATTTGATATTCCTTATTTATTTCATGTAGTGGTCTTAAGTGGTGTACTTCTATGTATTGAAATCCAATATCACCATAAACCTTTTCAAAATCAAATTCACATACACAGCATTTATACCCATATTTTTCAAGACATAGTTTTCTTGCTTTTGGGTTACGTTCATACGCATTTACTGTGATCTTTTTCATCGCACCTTCAAAAAGACTTTCTTCTTGCTGTTTATTTATCTCGTACGGCATTTTAACATATTCATCCATAGTGTCTAAAATACTTAACCTTTTTTCAATAATTAGTTCATCTATTGCTTCTTTTAATTCAGGTCTTAAAATCCAAAGAAAATTTTTCCCATTTTTATGTCTCGCACCTAAAAACATTATATGCCAGTAATTAAACTTTGTACTATCATGTTTTTGCCGAGGAGCTTCTATTCCTAAATACTTTGCGATCCTCTTCCCTAATTGCCCAACATTCGAATTATATGATTTTGGCGATTGACCATTTTTTATTGCTATGTCTGTCGCTGTCGCCATATGATTTGGCTCGTTGTAAACCATTAGAATTAAATCTAAATTATATGGTTTAACAAGTCTTTCATCAACGAGTATATTCTTCCATTGTTCTTTCGTAATATCAACTTTATCATTCCATTCAATCTTATTGTAATCCATTTTTTAACTCCTTTTAAGCAATCAACTTTTTTCGTAAAAGTTAACAAGTTTTTCTATATTTATTACTTACCTTATTATCTATTTGGTAACAATCGTGTTTTCTGCCCACGTCCACGGAAACATATCCCATTTCCTCCCAAAAGACATAAAGCCTTGCGCAGCATGGCTTTATCGCCTGTGTTTTCTTTTGATGGAAACTACTCACTCCACGTGCGTTGAGCGGCGAAAAGCAAGCAAAAGAAAACACTGAATATGTTTCCACAATTCATTCCAGTGTATTTGCATCCTTGTTTTTTAATTTTAAGCAGAATTAATAATCATTTCATTGCTAATCCTTTGTTTATTGCTTCCTGAATGATCTTATGGCAGCAAACGCCCATTGGATTATTCTCTTTGCAATTGGAATTTTTCATTGCACCGGTAATAGCATTCACTTGTTGTACCGTTTTCGATCCATGCTTAACCACAGCGTCAATAACTTGTTCTTCTGTAACTTTGCTGCAATAACATGCGTACTTGGGATTCGCATTTTTCTTAAACCAGACAAGAACTTTGATTTGATCCTTCAAGAATTTAACGCCATTATCTAAATTATAGTAGACAACATCACATTCCTCATTTATACAGATTCTATATTGGTCTCCCTCTACTGCGCTTGGAATCTATCAATTCAATTTTTATTTGATAAGCTTTCATAAGCTTCACCTAAATTCCTTTCCAGTTATTCTTTTAATCATTTTGCAGAACTGCTTCCATTCTTCTGGAAACTTATTGTCACCATACTTTCTGACGGTTCTCCCGTCAGTAATTATTTCAACGCTCCATTGAGTCCCGTCACAGACTCCGGGTTACCATTTTACCACAGCCCTGAGACATTAATTTGAAAAGGCCAGCATCCCCCGTACCATATACTTCCTTTATCATAAACCAATGATAGCATTTGAGTATAGCCTATTTCACCAATTTTCAGTGAATTTTTTGGATGCGCTAAGCTTAACGGGAACCAGAAGAAGTGATGGACCAAACCCTTCATGCTCAGTAAAAATATACCACACTTGAGCCTTTAAGAAATCTGGGCCGGATAATGAGGTGGTTTAGGTAAGGCTGTGAACAATATTTTCCTCTATTTAACATGAGTTATGCACTTGTAGTAAATTAATGCCAAAAAATAATTTTGAAAAATATCCAAAAAACGATTGATATTTTCAAAATCGCCCAATAATCGAAATGGATGGTATTATTTGCCATTACATTATCGATACGGGTGATACAAAAGATGAACTTGCAAAAACCGATCTTTGAAAACAAACAACATGGTCCTGGTGGCGGTATTCCACTCCTGAAAAGTCTTTGGGAGAAATTTGACCTCTCACTGCTCTTTTTACAGACGGGGATTGTCAAGCATTCCGGTGTCTCCGGCTGGTTGATGGCTTTTGCCTATATTTGTGGCTTGATTGCTCAAAAGCCCTCGATAAACCAGAATGCAGATTTTACCTCGGATTCTCCCATTCTGAAGGTTTTGTTAAAAGGGGAATCCATCAGCCAGTCCGCTTTCAGCCGGTTTTTCTCGAAACCATTTGATTGGCTCCAGTTTGCGGTAGGCCGTATCCAAAGGCTTCAGGAACATCCGGAATCCCGGTTATCCGAAGGGGATGTGATTGCTTTGGATGACACCAAAGTGGCCCACCCGTTTGGGAAAAAACTTCCCTTCCTGTGCTGGCTGTTTGATAGTTCTACCCGGAATCATATCTGGTGTATGAACTTGACCGTTTTGAAAAACGGCTTGGAATATCCCCTCTTCTGGCGATTCTGGCGTAAAAACGAAAGCCAGGATGACAAACAAACCAAGCTGGAATTGGCACGGAAAATGCTCCTGGATCTCCGCAGTACCTGTCGTGAACGGCTATGGGTAGCTATGGACCGCTGGTTCATATGCAAGAATTTCTTCAACTGGGTGACCAAGGCCAAGAAAAACACCGTTTTGTATTGCAAGTACTCTGATCCGGTATCCCGGAAAGAGCAATACAAGAAGGTCAATCCAAAGAAACCTTATTGTGCTATGCAAGATGGGAATGCAATAAAGAAGGCGCTGAAGAAGCCCTCTCCCACTGCGAAATGGTCAGGTACTTATTCAACGCCAGTCATCGAATTTGCTGTTATGAGCAACAAATCTAAGTATATTTTGACACAACTGGCGATAGGTTTTCAAAGTTCATCGAAAAATTTTGGCTCCACATCCATTCTTGTGGCTGTGGAATTGGTACTATTTACCTATAACTGCATAACTCATGAAAGTGATTAGTTCAAAATATTCCTGAATTGTTCTACTACATTCTTACCTGTTTTTTTATCTTGTGGGATTGGAATATCAAATTCACCTTCCCCATCATTATCAAAACCTCCGTATTTTTCCCATACTGCATATAAAGTTCTGTAATCCCCATTCATAAGCTGCTGACGCACTTGAACAAGCAAATTCAGCAATTCATCTTCAGCAACAAAGCCTACGCCTTCTTCCCCATCGCCTTCGTCTTCCTCATTCTCGTCACCGTAATAATCTTCATATTCATCATATGAATCATCAATATATGCCATATCAACCCTGCAATATATGGCTACCACTGCCCGGTTGCCAATGCTTTCTACGGTAATTCCCAAATCATCGTCTCCACTGAATTCATATTTATATAAATCCTCCAACTGTTCTTGCGTGGTGTTAAATGCAAGTGCAAAAGTCCACCAGTCATAGTCTTCCCGGTACATCACGTCATAATATTTTGCCATCAGATTCTCCCATCCGCCGGGTATGTCATACCCGTCAACATGGTAAGTAAAACTGACTCTTCTTGATGTAGGGTCAGCCCTTCTGGAAAGAGAAGCGACCTCTGCTTTCTCTTTCTTACCAAGCGTCTTATCTAAGGCTAAGAATTCATAGGATGTGGAACTATGGTCTGAAGTAAATCCTTTTCTGATGCTTATTATCCTCATTTCAGTTACCTCCAGTTAGTTCGTGTTTATCTATTATTGATCCAAGATGGATAATCCTTATTATTATCCTCCTCAAGCCATTTCTCAATTTCTTCACGGGTTGCATATGGAAATCCTGCGTCAGTACAACCTATAGTATCCTGTATATCAGCTATGACATCATATTCATCATCAGTATAGTTACTCCCACATAAAGGTCCAGGACATCCCGGATCAGAACCGATTGCATCCTCTGCAAAGACTCTGCACCCACCACAAAAGACTTTTGCCTGACATTTTCCACAGCTACTGTTTTTAAAACACTTTTTTTCTCTAAAGCTCCTGTATTTTTTAACTACATTGCTCCTATTCCAAATACATTCAAAATCCTCATTCAGCAAGTTACCTGCCTTAAAAATATCCCCAACAAGCTGCGAACAAGGATAAACAGAACCATCAGGCGCGACAGATATTATCCTATCTCCTGCAACACATCCTCTTATTCCTGAATATAAGGCTGTTTGCGGATTCAATCTCCGTTCCAGAAAAGAGAGGGCACAATCAATCCGGAAAAGTATATCTGTATGCATTTCCTGCATCACCGTCAATCTTTCCTCTAAAAGGTCTAGATCATGCTTATTCGGCTTTTCTTGAAGCCACCGTTTCACATTTTTAGGAGGCTTGTACCTAAGCAGGGTATACCGCTTAAAACCGCTGCTTATAAGCATTTCAATTACTCTATCAAAATTATGTATGGAGGACCTTGTCATAATTAAATTTGCGCCAGCAATTATGCCGCGTTCATTCAACTGTGTTATTAATACTCTAAGCTTTTCTGCAGCACTGATGTCTCCATTTATAAGCTCATCCGTTCTTATTCCGATTTGAAGAGTTTTTATGTGTTTTGCCAATGCATCAAGTCGTTCGCGTTCAATTTCATATTTTCCTGTAGTAATATGAACTGCCAAACCTTTTTCCGATGCTCTATGCACAATGTCCTCCAAGTCATTTCTTATCAAGGGTTCTCCGCCTCCGATGGCAAGCTGGAAAACACCGCTGTCTGCTATTTTACTTATCAAATTATATGCAGCTTGAGTATCAAGCTCGTTTGTAAATAAGCTTTTATGACGTTCAATATAGCAATCAGGACATGCTTCTCCACATTTATAGGTCACTGCCCAATGAACTGTCTCAGGAGCACTCAAATGTTCATATGCAGGCCATCTAAGTTTTATGAGATTTTTTTCTTGAAGCCGCTTTCTATAATCTTCAGACAGGATTCCATTTGGCATTACATCAATAATTCCCATATCCGCAAACCTTGATAATATACCTTTTATGCCTCCACTATTTATCCTTTTTCCCTTATAGGTTATAGGCATATCCAATAAAGCATTCATATCAACTAATTCAATATGCTTTATTATTGAAATGACTGTGAAAGCTTCCCTATCAATATCAATAACATCTCCCGTATCCATATTGAAAAGAACCCCGCCAAAATATTCTTTTCTTATTTTAACTTTGTCGGAAAGTTTAATAAAGTTGGATTTCATATGCTTTCTTATCCTCTTATTTTCCACAGCATGGATTTTGTGGTATCCTTGTCCTGCATTTGGATCTCCTTTATTTTTAGAGATTTGGGCAAGGACTACCCTATATTTCTATTATAAAGGTTTTTTCTTTCTTGTGCAGGATATCTTTAGTTATATCTTGCTATTCAAAATGGTTGACAAGTTGGAATTTTGTTTTTAGGCAACACTGGTGAGTAAGGATATCAGGTGGCAGGGCTTCTTTCAGCCCATCGGCTCGGCAGACATGCCTGGCGAACGAGAAAGCCGCCACATCTGTGACGGCTGCAAGTAATTTGATTTTAGGTCTTTGCTCAGCTCATCTGAAAAAAGAATTGACAGGTAATCCCGTACGCCATTCAAAATACGATAAACTGAAACGAATTCTCCCTCAATCTTGTAAAATATAAGATAAACCCCGCAAACAAGGAAGTGGTAATCCGTTTTTATATTAATCTTAGCACCGAGCGAAACTCCCATTTCAGGAAAATCGGCCAGCTTTTCTATCTTGGAATAAATGGCGGTTCCCATCTTTTCAGCTGCTTCCGGATTATCCTCGGTGATGTAGGCTTTTATTTCCTGCATATCGGCAATCGCCACAGGGTTGATTCTAACTTTGAATCTCACGTTCAGACCTCCAATGCTTTCTTGAGGTCATCAAGGGATTTCCATTCCTCTCCTGTTTTAATTGCATCCTCTGCCTCGGAGAGCTTTGACAAAAGCTTAATCACCGCCTGCTGTTTTTCGTATTCCTGAATATCCATAAGAACATAGCGGCCTCTGCCATTTTTAGTCAAAAACACGTTCCTACCAATTACAAGGCAAGAAGCAAACTTATTTTTTCAACTGGTAACCAACCTGTACCAGAACACATCGGTTATTGTGACCTCTAACAAAGGTTTTGACGAGTGGCCGGAATTCTTTGGTGACCCGGTTATCACCGCGGCCATCCTGGACAGGCTTGTCCACAACAGTGAACTGTATAATATGACAGGCGACAGTTATCGTCTGCAGCATAGGAACACCATATTTAATCATTCACAATCTGATTAAGCTTATGGAGCTGTGGTTTGCTGGAGTTATTAACAACCTTCAGCAAACCACAAGAAACGCCCGTGGAGTTATCCACAGGCAAGTAATGTTATGTAACTGGGAAAAAACGTCCAAAATTATTGGCCGTTTTTTATCCAAAAGTATTGACCGCTTACAGTCCTCTTTTGCTTCCGTGTACCTTCCGGGATAATAAATAGAATGCACTCTTTAAAAAGCCGATTGAGACACAATGCAACTCAACCGGCTTTTTTCAATGATTTAATTACCGCATTCGTCGTGGTGCTGATGCTCATGGCAAACAGAACCGGTGGATTTGAGGGCACCTTGCAGATATGATGTTGCCGCTGCCTTAGCGTCGCCACTTGCTCCTGTAATTACTTCTATACCTTTTTCATTGAAGATTTCGATAGCTCCTCCACCCATACCTCCGGAAATAATCACATTCACGCCCATATCGTTCAAGTAATTGGGTAAAAATCCTGGCTTGTGTCCGGGGTTTGGTATAGTTTCATTCTTAATAATTTGGTTGTTTTCTACTTCAAAAATAATGAAGCTCTCACAATGTCCGAAATGTTCCGTAACCATGCCGTTCTCACTTGCTACTGCAATTTTTATCATTTCTTTTTCCTCCATCTTTTCTAATATTTCTGCAACAGGATCAAGCCAATTATAATGGATAAAGAAAACTAGACAAAAAAACAGCTTTATTTAAGGTGGATCGTTGCCGTGAGAAAATCATATTCTGGGGAGTTCAAAGCCAAGGTTGTACTGGAAATTCTCAAGGAAGAGAAAAC
>JBFMCH010000017.1:0-7517 GCA_040754595.1 Bacillota bacterium | reverse complement strand
TCTGTCTATGAGACGGGCTCGCAGCACCAAGTAGATACGACCTCCCTTCGCCAGCCGTAGAATAAAGATTCTTCACAGCACCATTTTCATCCTTCTGCTGGTGCCGCGTCAGCGGCATGGGGGTCTGTAAAGCCCCGGCCAAGCCGGGGCCGTTTTTTCACGTATCATTTTCCACCGGTGCAAATCATTCACAGATCCCTGTAACAAAGTTCAGGGTGAAACGTCTATACTGGTAAAATGATACTAAGGAGTGAGTTCCTTTGGGTAAAAAAATTGTCAGCGCCCTTGTGGCGGGCTGCCTGGCCACCGGCCTGGTATTTAACCAGCCGGTCTTTGCTGAGGTTGTGAAAACTTCTGTCATACCGAAACCACCCACGGAAATTGACGGGGACCTGTCCAAGGCAAAATTTCCCCTGGACAAGGCTATTGAAAAGGCCAAAGAGGTGTTTGCCATCGGCAGTGACTATGAAGGCTTTAAAAGCGGCTTTAATTCCTATGATGGCAGGGCCGAGTGGCAGCTGAACTGGAACCGGGAGACCGAGCCCAGTGGGAATATCTCCGTCCGCATTGACGCTATAACCGGTGAAATCATCGGCATGGACCGCTGGCAGGATATACCCCCGGGCCAGCGGTACAGCGGGCCGCCGAAATACTCCTACGAAGAGGCCGGTAAACTGGCCCGGGAATGGGCCAAAAAGCTAATGCCCCATTACATAAGCCAGACCCGGCTGGTTCCCAACCAGGAGCAGCCCTTTTTTGGTTACGGCGACAGGGGACCCGCAGAGTACTATTATAACTTTGCCAGGGTTGTCAATGGCGTTACCTTTCCGGAACACAACATTTATGTCCGGATAAACGGTGACGCCGGGGAAATTATGGGTATTAACTTGAACTGGGATAACAAGCTGAATTTCCCTTCCGTCGCCGGTAAAATTTCCACCGCCCAGGCCGAAAAGGTTTTTGGAGAAAATGTGGAACTGGTTTATTTCCGCCCCCCTGGCCCCAGGGCAACGCCGGTCAAGCTGGTGTACCGGGTGAAAAATGGTTCCGGGCTGCTGATTGACGCCTTAACCGGTAAAGTCATTGATGACCACGGCTATTACTATTATGACCGTGGCGGCATGGGCGGCGATATGGCCATGGAAAAGCCCGTGAAACAGGATTTGACGCCGGCGGAGCAGGCAGAGGTGGATAAGCTGAAAAACCTGCTCAGCGCTGAAAAGGCCCTGGAGCAGGTGAAAAAGGTCATTCATATACCCTCCGACCTGAAACAGGGCGAAAGTCGTCTAAGTTACGATTATCAATACCCGGAACAAAAGCAATGGAATTTTTACTGGAGTAGTGAAAAGGAGTCCTCCTATCAAAGCATCAGCGCTTCTGTTGACGCTGTAACAGGTGAGCTGGTCAGCTTTAACAAATGGCAGAAGGAATATGAAGAACCAGCCGGTAAACAGCCCCGTTTTACAGAGGAACAAGCCCAAAAGGCAGCTGAGGATTTTATCAAGAAACAGCAATCCCGGCGTTTTGCCGAAATCAAACTGGAGCACAGTTGGAGTGTTAACTATAGCGCAAAAGGAATACCGGGAATCTATCGTTTCTCCTATGTTCGGTTGGTAAACAACATTCCCTTTGGCAACAACGGTTTTGATGTAGAAGTCAATGCCTATACCGGGGAGGTTACCGGCTACCGGATGGCCTGGTGGAATTTGAGTTTCCCCAAGCCGGCGGCTTTGCTGGATAAAGAAAAGGCCGTCAGCGCCTTCCTGGCAGACGGAGGTTTGGCCCTGGACTATATAAGAATTTACCGGGAGAAAAACGATTCCCGGGTGAGCCTGGTCTACCGCTTAAAGGACTGCCCGTCCTACATGATCGATGCCCAAACAGGAAAGTATCTTAATTGGAACGGGGAACCCATCCCACCCAGGAAGACCGACACGTTTACCGACATCGCCGGGCACCCGGCGGAAAATGATATTAAACAACTGGCCAGGGCCAATATTGTTAAGAGTGACGACGGCAAATTTTATCCCGACCGGAATATCACCAAGCTGGAGGCCCTGGAGATGCTGGTGGCCAGCCGCGGCTGGTACATGGAGCCGCCGTACCGGATGCTGCAGGACGGCAAAGAACAAGAAGAACAGAGAAAAAGGTTGATCAATGCCGCCCTCAGCCTGGGCATCATTACAGCCGACGAAACAAAGGATTTGGATAAAGAGCTGACCCGTCTGGAAATGGCCAGGCTCATGATTAACACCCTGGATTATGACGGTGCCGCCAGGATTGCCGGTATTTACACCTTGAAGACCAAAGATGCCAACCTGATTCCCCAGGACATGAAGGGGTATGCAGCCCTGAGCCTGGGACTGGGGCTGCAGAGCGACCATAAGGGCTTTTATGCTCCCCATGAGAAAGTTACCCGCGGCTTTGCCGCCATGTCCGTGGTTCGCATGTTAAAAGTGCAAAAGTAGCGTTAAGCATTAAGTACCTGTCCTTTGGGGCAGGTACTTTTTTCATTGAATGGACAATTTCTGATCCCCGGTTTCATAAGATATAGAAATGGAAAACAGGAAGGGGAGCCGCCATGCCGCAAGTTTCTATTGTGATTCCTTGCAAAAATGAAGGACGGTTTATGGAGAAATTTCAAATTCCCCTCTAACGAGGTTAACAACCCTTAAACCAGCGGGATAAGATAAGCCTAGATACCAAATATTGGTGTTGCGAACTGTGAGCAAGGACAGAGCCAGCCCGATGTTTTGGAAAGGAAGTCGTTAAATGTGAGATTTTTCGGTATCAGTGATTTGCACCTTTCCTTTACCAAACCAGCAGACCCGAGCAACTGGGAGCAGGTGGAACTTCATAAACCCATGGATATCTTTAATCCCGAGTGGCACAGGCACTACCAGAAAATTTATGAGAACTGGTGGGCCCTGGTGCAACCGGATGATATTGTTCTGCTGCCCGGAGATATCTCCTGGGCCACCAGGCTGGAGGAAGCCCGGCATGATGTGGATTTTTTAGGACTGCTGCCGGGCACCATTTATGCTGTGCCGGGCAGCCACGACTACTGGTGGCAGGGTATTTCCAAAACCCGTGCCTTTGTTCCCGGCAACGTCAAGCTGATTCAAAACGACCATGCCATGGTGTTTGACCGGCAGAAGTTAATAAACGGGGAATTGGCCCCCTTTATCCGCGTTAGCAAAGAACAGGCGGCCAGTGGCATCACCGATGAGGAATTGGATGCCTTGATCCAGGTTATGATGGAACAAGAAAAACACCAGGAACTAAAATAAAGGAAAATCCCTTACCTTCCTACCGGTAAGGGATTTTTTGGTCCAATGCTAGAAAATGTTAAAGTCGTCTCTGTCCTTGATATGGTCAATGAATTGACGGGCGGTTCGACCGGAACGCTCGCTGTTCCGGAGGGTCCACTGCAGGGCCAGCCTTTCCAAAGTAGCGGCATCAATCTGAATGCCTTCCTGTGCCGCCAGTTCCCGGACAATATTTAAGAAAGCTTCCTTGTCCGGCGCCAGGAACGTGATTTTCAGACCAAAGCGGTCCGCCAGCGAAAGTTTTTCCTGCATGGTGTCCCCGGGATGAACTTCGCCGTCATCGGCCACCCGGGTGGTCCGTTCTCCAAAATACTCTTTGATGAGGTGTCTTTGATTGGAGGTTACATAAATACAAACATTGGCCGGCTGCTGTTCCAAACTGCCCTCCAGCTGTGTTTTAAATTCTTTGTATTCCGTTTCGGTTTCCTCAAAGGACAGGTCGTCGATGAAAATAACAAATTTGAGAGGGATTTTTCTTAAAAAACCTGTAAGTTTTTGCAACCCTCCCAGGTTCTTCCTCGACACTTGTACCAACCGCAGGCCCAGGGGGCCGTACTCATGCAGCAGGGCTTTGATGGTGGAGGACTTGCCGGTCCCCCTGTCCCCGTACAGCAGCAGGTTATGGGCAGGCCGCCCCTTCAGCAATCGTTCGGTATTGTCCAGCACCTGTTTTCTCTGTCGCTCGTAACCGATCAACTGGTGCAAACGTATGGGGTCCGGTTCCTCAAGGCCTGCCAATTGATAACCGGCAGGCGTTGCTTCCCAGCGGAAGGCCCAGTAGCGGGCAAATTCACCAAAACCCGCCCTGCGGTAAAAGTCCATAAAATCCGGCAGCAGGTCCGGCCAGTGCTGGGAGAGGAGCAATTTTTCCTTCATTTCCAGGACCGGGCCACAGACCGGGTGCCGGCCCTGGCCCGGGGAACCGGCAGCATACCCGGACAGTCTAAAGACGCCGGGGGAATCATGAAAGAGTTCTTCCAAGACGCTTAAACCTTGCTGGCAAAGAACCTGCAGTTTGCACAGGTCATGCAGAAAGGCGCCCTGCAGCAGGGGTGAAATTTCCTGCTGGCCGGCGGATTGCCTGGCAAATAAATGATCCTCAAACAAGATTAAATTGAACAGGTGGTTTTGCCACGGGTTGCCTGCCGGGGGCAGATGCCGGTTGGCGGCTGACTCCAAAAGAAGCCCGGCCAACCGGTGGTACTCCGGCAACAGGTTGCAGAGCGGTGTTTTAGGTTCAAGGGCTGCCGCCGTGGCAATGTTGTGGAAACACTGTACGGCGGCATCCCTGGTGATTCCTCGCCAAAGGGTCAAGCTGTTAAAGGCTTGATAGAGATTGAATAACGGCTCGGACATGTTTTATCGCCTCCGGTAAGTTGATTACCGGAAATAATTCTACCCTTGCCCGGTTTGTCCCTGCCTTTATTTTGCAAGGGCAGCCTGCAGTTGCCCTGAATCTGTGACAGGCTCTCGGCAGGCAAAATTTTTACAAATATAGGCCGTCGCCTTACCCTCCACCGGGATTTTATCCTTTGTCAGGGGCAGCCATTCCGCCAACTTGTCCACATCGGTTCCCTCATAACGGACCATCATGACCGCGTTGGGCAGAAATGCCCGCTGAACGGTATGAATCATTTGCCGGAGGTCCGGATCTTCCCGTTTGCCGGACAGGACGATCTCCAGGGGAGGCTCCTGGAACAAATAGGCCGCCATCATAAAGAAAGAATAACCGGCAGGGTACCGCTCCAATTCCCGGGCAAAGCTTTTCAGTTGTTGGTGGGCCAGTTCCTCAAAGCGGGTCTTACCGGTCAACCTGGCCAGCCGAAACAGGTTCACGGCAGCCACAGAATTGCCCGAGGGAATAGCCCCGTCGTAGATTTCCTTGGGACGGCTTATCAGTTGCTCACTGTCCTTGCCATAGAAGAAAAAGCCGCCATGTTCCCGGTCCAGGAACAGTTCAATCATATCCTCGGTTAAACCTGCGGCTTTTTCAAGATAACCCGGGTCAAAGGTGGCCTCATAAAGCTCCAGCAGGCCCCAAACCAGAAAGGCATAATCATCCAAATAGGCCGGGTAGGCAGCTTCTCCTGCACGGTAACGGGCCAGCAGGCGGCCGTCTGGCCGGCGCAACTTGTGAAAGATAAATGCCGCCGCCCTTTCGGCGGCTTCGCGGTATCTTTCGCTCCGGAATACCCTGGCCCCCCGGGCCATGGCCGCGATCATTAAGCCGTTCCAGGAAGTGAGGATTTTATCATCCTTGTAAGGGTGGATTCTCTTTTCACGTTCTTCAAACAACCGCACCCTGCATTTTTCCAATCCCTCCACCAGGTCTTCCAGAGAAATACCCAGTTCCTCCGCAAATTGCAGGGGGTTTTGCCCGATGAGGTTGGGGATGCTGCTGCCCTCAAAATTACCCCCGGGAGTTATATCATAGTAACGACAAAACAACTCCCCGTCCACCCGACCGAGGATGTCGATGACTTCTTGGGGTTGCCAGACATAAAACTTTCCCTCCACCCCTTCGGAATCCGCGTCCTCCGCCGAGTAAAAACCTCCTTCGGGGGAGGTCATATCCCGCAAAACATAGGTAGAGATCTCCCTGGCCACCCGCCCGAACCGGGGGTTGCCGGTAACCTGATAAGTCTCCAGAAAGGCAAGGGCCAGCAGGGCATTGTCATACAGCATCTTCTCAAAGTGGGGCACCAGCCACTTTCTGTCAACGGAGTAACGGGCAAAGCCAAACCCGATGTGATCATAAATGCTGCCCCGGTGCATGGCGTCCAGCGTTTCCTCCACCATGGTCACGGCCTTTTGTTGCTTGGTTTTTTGATAATAACGCAGCAAAAACATCAGGTTGTGGGGTGTCGGGAATTTAGGGGCGGCGCCAAACCCGCCGTAGGTGGCATCGTAATTTCTTTCCAGCAACCGGTAGGCTTTGTCCAGAATATCCGGCGGCAGTCTACCGGGGGAGGAAGTGGCTTCCCGCTGCAAATGACGGGTCAGTTGATCGCCCACCTCCAGCAAACGATGACATTCCGATTTCCATAACTGGGCAATTTGTTCCAAGATCTCAATCAAACCGGGCCTGCCGTAGCTTGCCTTTTTTGGGAAATAGGTTCCCGCAAAGAAGGGCCTCTGATCCGGCGTCATCATGATGGTCAAAGGCCAACCGCCCGAACAGGTGAGGGCCTGGCAGACACTCATGTAAATCTGGTCCACATCCGGCCGCTCTTCCCGGTCCACTTTGATGGGAACAAAATGCTTGTTTAACACCTCGGCCACATCTTCCGACTCAAAGCTTTCCCGTTCCATTACATGGCACCAGTGACAGGTGGAATAGCCCACCGAGAGGAAGATCGGTTTGTCCTCTTGCCGGGCTTTGTCAAAGGCTTCTTGGCCCCAGGGATACCAGTCCACAGGATAGTGAGCATGCTGCAGCAGGTAAGGTGATTTCTCGTTTATTAAGCGATTGGTATTTTGGGTAGCTAAAGACATCAACGTATACCACCTAATTTTCCTTTGGATTAGTATAATTCAAAAAGATGAACAATTATTGAAATTGTTATGATTTAATGATTACTTTTTACAACAAATATGGTTTTAAAGTTTGGTTAATCTCTAAAATATCCCGGGATGTCCCCGGGGACATGAGTCTGTTGAGACAGTGAGACAATACACAGAGAACGGTTCTTTCCAAATGAACCTGATTACCAAAAGACTTTTAAAATGGATTATGGGCATTATATAAAGGATGATTTACAGGTAATCGTCTCTTCGGGCTAAGGAACATGGGGGGCCGCCTGTGCGTATAGGAACTCAATCAGAAGTTGTTAACATTAAATTCAAAAAGTAATAACCCGGGGGCATTATGCCCTTAGAGATATTGCAACTTTAAAAAAATTATTACTTATTAATCCGAAGCAAAATTAGTATATAATTTTTAATAACTAGCTACTGGCGAAGTGTACAAATATTTAGGGGGATGCTATGTTGCAGTTGTCAGACAGCGAGATGGACTATTTGAATAAAATAGGTTCAGTAATTAATTATCCGAAGGGTCAAATTATATGTGTTAAGTTGGGTATGGGTTGACAAAATGGAATAGGCTGGGAAATAAATCAACCACCCGGGCTTGCCCCAGATGGTTGAGTATCCACAGTGCTCCCCTTATAATGATAGTTACCACAC
>JBFMCH010000016.1:0-18574 GCA_040754595.1 Bacillota bacterium | reverse complement strand
TTTTCTCTTCCTTGAGAATTTCCAGTACAACCTTGGCTTTGAACTCCCCAGAATATGATTTTCTCACGGCAACGATCCACCTTAAATAAAGCTGTTTTTTTGTCTAGTTTTCTTTATCCATTATATATTGCGGGTCGTTATAGCGGAAGATGAACCTATTATTCGTATGGATATTAAGCGAATGTTGGAGGAATTGGGGTATCAAGTGCTAGGGGAATACCGGGACGGTGAAGCTGCTGTAAAGTTAACTGGGATTCGTTTTCAATCTCTGAGATCAATTGTTTAATTTCTTTAGTTGACTGGGCAGAGTGCTCGGCTAATTAGATTAAAGCGGCAAGGTTAGCCAGTTTCTCACGTTGTCCGGGTAACAGATTTGTAAATTTAAAGCCTGCGTAAGGAATGTTGTCGGTACTTCTTCTCCAGGTTAAACGTACATTTGTTTCAATCAGTTCTCCATCGATTTTAAAACTGATAGAAAAATCACTACTGAACTGCAGCATTTTCTCAAGGGCAGGGGTAACATAAACCATGAAGCCACCTTCAGAAAAATTAATCATGGCAGTTTGAGCAGTACTGTTTCCGGAGAAAAATGAAACATTTGCCGCATGTTCTGTCCTTGCAAATTGCCTGTCCTGTATTTTATGAAACCGGTCCGGTATTAACAAACCGTAAAACTTTTGGTGATGATGACCTATTGCTTCCAGTTTGGTATCCGCACTGTATAATCCGTACCGTGTGGGTACACGAATTTGAATTTCCTGGTCCTTCTGCAAAACTAAAACCTGACCCTCCAACCGGGGCAGGTCGATCCAAAAAAGACTTTCTTCAATGTCTGTAATGACAGCTTTGTATTTAGATAATGGAGGGATCTGTAATAAAATTTCTTTCTTAACGGCCAGGATCTCTTGGGTTTCAATCATAATCAACAACTCCCTGTTCCCATCTACAAAAACCTTAAACTTCACTGGTTTAATCAGTTAAAGGGATAAGTCAAAAAATATATTCGTAGTTGTCTCCCGCATTGTGATTACCTGTTTCTTGAATATTTTAAGGCGAGGGACCCCTTCGCTTTATTGGAAAAAGAACAATGGGCTGCCGTTTTTCTTTGTAAAAGGTCAAAACACTTTTGATAGAGACTATTATAAAAATTTAAGGTTTATATAATTTTCGTAACAAATGCGAAATTCTTTATACTAATTTTAATCTTTTGTAAATAGTCTGTGCCGGGATACTGCAAATTCTAAAAAAGCTTCTTATGGCGAAAAATATTAATATTCGCTATGATAATAATAATTGGTTCCCATCATGAATTACCTGGGGACCGGTGGATCACTTATTTTTTGATTAGGAGCTTTGAATGAAGAGAAAATTAAAGCCTGGACAGTTATTGGTGGCCAGTTACGGGACGGTTGGCCTGGTAGGAACACTGTTGCTTATGCTCCCGTGGGCGTCTACGCCGGAAGGTCCCAGCACTTTTTTACAAGCGTGGTTTACAGCTATATCGGCTTTGACCGTGACGGGCCTCACCGTGGTTACTACAAGTACGCATTGGACTTTGTTTGGTCAGACGGTGATTCTGGTTTTGATGCAAATCGGCGGTCTGGGACTCATGGTGTTAACCACTTTATTTTTGGTCATTCTGGGACTGAGAGTTCAATTGGGACATCGAGTCCTCATTGCCCAGGACCGCAATCATTTTAATTTTACGGGCATTCTTAGCCTGGTGCGCAGTGTGGTTTTTCTGACCCTGGCCATTGAAGGGGTAGGAGCTGTCTTAATGGCCTTGCTTATGCCGGGCATATGGAATGACGGCTTCCTGCGAGGGTTGTTTTTCGTCGTTTTTCACACCGTCAGCGCTTTTAACGGGGCGGGTTTTGACTTAACAGGACAAAGCTTGGAGCCCTTCCGGTATTCTCCCGGCCTTAATTTAGTGTTTATTGTTCTGATCCTGCTGGGAAGTTTGGGCTATGTGGTACTGCAGGAATTATTGGTGCAGCGACAGTGGCAAAGACCCAGCCTGCACAGCCGTTTGGTTTTGTGGGTTACCGGTTTGATTACCTTATTTGGCAGCGCTTTTTATTTTATGACCGAATACAACCAATCCATGGCAGCGCTTCCCCTGGAGAACAAAGTGGTGGAAAGCCTGTTTCAGGCGGTGACACGAACAGCCGGCTTTACTACGGTACCGATTACAAACTGGAGTGAGCCCTTTCTGTTTTTAATGATCCTGATGATGTTTGTCGGGGCCAGCCCGGGTTCGGTTGGCGGGGGAATTAAGACCACAACCGTCGGCACCATTGTTCTGGCTGTCTGGGCCATCGCCCGGGGAAAAAAGGAAGTCGTTATCTGGGAACGGGAAATTGCTTCTGAAAGTGTCACCAAAGCTTTTACCGTGACTGTTGTTGCTTTAATCCTGGTCTCCGTCAGTACATTGCTTTTAATGACCGTAGAGAAACTGCCGTTGATGCCGGTACTCTTCGAAGTCGTATCTGCTATGGCCACGGTTGGTTTGTCGATGGGGGTCACCCAGCAGTTATCTCCCTTTGGACAAGTCATCATCATTTTATTAATGTTTGTAGGACGGATTGGTGTTTTGTCTCTGGTCATCTTTTTAGCGAAACAGGAGTACCGGCGTTTGCGCTATATGAAGGAAGACATTTTAATTGGGTAAGGGGGCGTGCCGGAAGTGAAAAAGTCCGTTTTAGTGATTGGCATAGGACGGTTTGGACGCGGGGTGATAGAAGGGCTTTATGAAAAAGGTCATGATATATTTGCCGTTGATGCCCATGAAGAGGCCCTGGACAATGTGCGCAACATGATTGTTTCAGGCGCCATCCTTGATGTGGCTGAGGAAGACGACGAGTTAATGCGAATCATCGGGGAAAAGAACTTTGACGAAGCCGTAGTAGCCATGGGTGAGGACTTTGAAGGGGCCTTAATTGCCACGCACATTCTTAAAGAAGCCGGCATTCCTGTGTCTGTGAAGGCAGCCACCGAAAGAAGAGGGAATGTCCTAGCCAAAATGGGCGCTGACCGGGTGGTTTTCCCTGAAAGGGACATTGGTCGCAGGTTGGCCCACCTTATTTCCAACGAGGCGGTGATTGACCTATTAGAGCTGCCCCGGGGATTTGTTGTGGAACAAATGGATGTCGGGGCCAGGTTCGCCGGACAAACCATGGCCGAGCTGGATATTCCCAGGCGGTTTGGCATTTATATCCTGTTAATCTATCAAAATAACGATTTCGTACAACCAATGGCATCTACCCGGCTGCATTTAGGAGACAAGATGATTGTTTTCGGCCGTAAAGACAAGATGAACCTGTTTGAGAAAGAGAACTTCCGGGATTAAAAAGGGTTAAAAATTAGAGGTTTCCCCGGAAACAATAAGCCTCTTCCCGAAGGGCTCACCGAAAAGCTTAATACTTTTTCGTTAACAGCGTAGTATGAATAAGATGCTGATTGACGATGGGTGATTAAGGTGATTCGTACACTACTGGTCTTAGAAGACAGCAACATTCAGTTTGATGCTCCTATAGAAACGATAGGCCTTGAGCAAGAGAAATTGTTTTGGGTTGATTTTTCCGAGCCCACGGAAAAAGAGGTGCGGTACCTTTCCGAAGGCTTTTGATTTCATCACCAAAGATTTTGTTCAGTTTTCCGCAGGATATGGTATAGTAATAGAATTAACTTTATATCTGAGGGAGAGATCATCGTTGCTTTGCCAGTTGGACCAAGTAAAACAGATTTTAGACATTGCTATTGCTGTAAAAAATTCACTTGAAGGGGATTCCGGCATCATTGACCACCGGGATTATGACCGGAAGGCCTGTTCCGTTATCTTTGGCCTTCTTTTGCTAAAAAATTATGACGTGTTTATCCAGGCGGGAGTCCTTGCTGCCGGGGAAAAGGAATATGACCATTTCTGGATTGAGGTGTACCTGGACAATGAAGCCTTTGTATTGGATGTTACTTTAAGTCGCTTGGCGGAGAATATAAAAAAGGAATTGCCGGAGATTTGTTTCATGCCGAAGGAGGAGGCGGTGGAAGTATACGGGTATGGCCCAGGCAGGGACTACGAGTGGCGCCGGGAGGATTGTGAGAAAACCCTGTGGCAGAAAGTACTTGCAGCGCTGGACATACATACACCTTTAGACGAACTTCTTGATGAGATAGATGAAACCCTATCATAGGTTCTTTCAACTCTGTTAAACTACAAACCTCTCACCCTGTGGTAAGAGGCTTGCAGTGATTTGTAGAAAAACTATGTTGCAGGCTCCATAAAGGCGCCAACAAGTGAAGAAACCCAGGGATTACCTGGGTTTCTCAAAATAAAGGGGAACGCCTGTTAAAGAATAGGGTATTTCAAACACACAGCCTACCTTTTGGAACTGAACCTCAATTTCTAAACGTTCACACCTGTTTGATAAACAACTCATTTAGCAGGGAATCACTTAGGACTTAACTAACAACCACTTGCGGGCCTTATATAACGGACTACTGAATGAAACAGGTACCATCAAACAGAAACCGCGTTAGTCTTAAAGCTAAACCAATGGCGTTCCCCTTGCCTTAATTATATTGAAAATTTAAACAGATGTAAAGTGATTTACAAGAAATTTACGAGGGAGTTTCTGTTATGTGTGAATATTTACTTGTGACAATATTTTTATTTATAACCCTTTTAGCTACGGGTGTTAAACTGGCGTTCCAGCAACATATTGTATACAGAATACAATATGCAGGAATAATCGGGAGAATGCCAAATCCTTCATTAGGGAAAAATATCCCTGGGTACGTTGGTGAGAACGGCATTAATTTGTTTCAGGGTTAGAAAGCCGGTATCCAGGGGCAGGGCATCATCACCGGCAGGTTGAAAAGAGACGCCTTCGACCTGACCTGCCTTGGGCTGCCAGAAGTCCCCGTGGGGACGTGAAAAGACCACACCAAACTCCTCATCCTGCTGCTTAACCTCAACCCATTCTTCTTCGGTCAGGGTTTCCATCATCATCGGGGTCAGGATATTTTCTTCCTTGAAAATCATTTCCGAAACCTTGTTTTTCATGGCTTCATAACTTGATTTTACATCCTCCGGATTGCCGCCGGCGGGCTCATGAACCCTGGCAGACACCTCTTTAATCATATCCCTGATTTCATCATCCACCGACCACATCACCGACGGGGGACCGGAAATATTGTGTCGCTCCAGGTAAGGGAACAAATTTTTTCTTTTTTGGAATAGTGCTTGTCCACATTCTCCTTAAAAAAAGACAGGCGTTCTTTAAACCGGGAAACATTGTTTTCAGCTAGCAAGGTGTCCAGTTCGGCCAAAACCTTTTTAATTTCTTCGTTTTCATGCTTTATGGAATACATAGGATGCCCCGGAATCAGTTCCGGTTTTTCATTTTGTTCCAGAGCATCCCGGAAGACCGCTGCGTGGACGTCACAAAGCTTGGTGATCTGCCTCCGGGTTGATGCCCTCCCGAATGAGGGCCTGCTCCATATTGGCAATTTCCGTAGCGTCAACATCCCTGATCAGCTTTTGAAACTCAGCCTTTACTTCGTTAAAGTCCTTACCCTGATGCTAGGTCTTTGATAATGTTCTTTAGCATTTCCTGCTTTGCTTCTCTGCTTCCCAGATATTCGCTCATTGGGATCCTCCTTACCGTTAGTTCTAATGTAAGTGATGCCCAATTTAAGCAATTTTATTATCAACTTAAAAACTAATTCTCACGCCAAACCTATTAATCATTACAAGTACCGCATACCGGGCAGATGGTACCACGGCATTTTTTACATACACCATCCTCATCCGGTTTTGCTTCACCCCCGCAGAGCCTGCATTCCACAACCTCGTTGGGAACCAGATCTGTTATACGAACGGAAAGAATCATTCCATTATCAAACTTTGCCGTAACCAGGTTACTGCCGATACAGCCTCCCAGAGACCTACAGGGTTTTTGCGTAGGGACATAAAATAAAGGCTGGTTATGCTTGGGAAAATAGTTCATTATTTACACCTCCACATTACAGGGTATGATGTAATGGATTTTTTGTTACCTGTAAGGTGTTGAAAGAGTTTATAACTCCGTAAGACATTTGACATAAATAGTAAATAGAATTGTAATTTATGCTTATGCTTGACATTGGCTTTTCTTTGGAAATATGATAAATTTAAACATGCATACCGGAAAAGGTGTTCAATTGCTGATCGAGGAGTTTAAGAAGAGCGAACATGAATACACCGGTTGGGGCTGCCGGGCCGGCAGCCCATTCATTGTAAAGGCTGCTCCAGAACCTGTGCCGGGGGCTGTTACGCGGTAAATTTTGAGCAAACCGGCGATCACTTTACACCGTTCGAAGAGAACTGCCTGTTCTGGGTCGTTGGCCAGGAGATCAAAGGAATGTCCGGCAGAATGCGATCCAACGCTCTGCCCCCTGCCGGTTTTTGGGGCAGACAATGATTGCAGGGGTTTCGCCGTCATTAAAGATTTTCACGCAAAGAGAAACGCCTCCAATTTTTGGAGGCGTTTCTGCTATAGAAAGAGCATTTTTACAAAGATGAAGGTAAGTGCGGCCAGGACCATTGTGATGGGCAGGGTAATCACCCAGGCCGAGATCATGGTGACGGCTGTGCCCCACTTAACAGCGGAAAACCTTTTGGCAGATCCGACACCCATGATGGCGGAGCTGATTACGTGGGTGGTGGAGACAGGCAGTTTAATCAAAGTCGCTCCAATGATAACAAAGGCGGAACTCAAGTCGGAGGCAAAACCGCTGGCAGGCTCAAACTTTATAATTTTTGAACCAACGGTTTTAATAATTCGCCAGCCGCCCACGGAAGTCCCCAGGGCCATGGCCAGGGCAGCGGAAACTTTTACCCAGGGAGCCACTTCCAGGGTGTCTTGAAACCCGCCGGCCACCAGGGCAAAGGTAATGATGCCCATGGTTTTCTGGGCGTCATTGGTGCCATGGCTGAAAGCCTGGAAGGAAGCCGTAAAAATCTGCAGAAACCGGAACTTTGAATTTAACTTGTGGGGTGAAATATTAGCGAATATCAGTCGAATAATCGTCATAATGATATAACCTACGGTAAAAGCAAGCAGGGGGGATAAGATCAAACCTTCAATAATGGTAAGAAAGCCTTGTAAATTCACCGCGCTTAATCCTGCGGCAGCGATAACGGCCCCTGCCAGAGAGCCGATCAGAGCATGGGAAGAACTGCTGGGAATACCGTAATACCAGGTGAACAGGTTCCAGGCAATGGCCGCCACCAGAGCTGCGGCCACCACGTAGACCCCGTGTTCGATGTTGGCGGGGTTGGCAACCTTGCCACCCACGGTTTTTGCCACCCCGGTAAAGGTGAGAGCGCCCAACAGGTTCATCACAGAGGCCAGAATGATGGCGGTCTTGGGTTTCAGAGCTTTGGTTGAAATAGAGGTCGCAATTGCGTTTGCGGTATCGTGAAACCCGTTAATAAAGTCAAAACTCAACGCCAAAATAACAACGGCTATAATAATTGCATGCTGTTCCATTATCTGCCATCCTTAACTAGGAATTTCGCATTAAGATACTCTCTAAAATGTTGGCGACATCTTCGCAAATATCTGTAATTTCTTCCAACATCTCGTAAATCTGCTTATATTTTACAAATTCAATGGCATCGGTGCAGGAGGAAACCAGTTCCCGGAGACTGTTGTTAAACAGGTGGTCGGCTTCATTTTCCAGCTCATTAATTCTGACAGCGTGGGCACGGATATCCAAGAATTTTTTGGTCACCAGTTTTTCAATACTCTTTTGAACCTCCTGGCATTGTTCCAGAATAATTTCTGCATTTCGCTTAATGAAAATATTCATGTCCTTGATGTCGTAAATATCCATCCGGATGAGGGTCGCTTCAATGCCGTCCAGAATGTCATCCATTTTTACGGCCAGGTTCATGATATCTTCTCGTTCCAGGGGAGTGATAAAGGTTTTGTTTAATTCCTTGATGATGGTATGGGTATACCGGTCCCCCGTTTTTTCATAATCCTGGATATTGGTTAAACCTTTTTTCTCGGGACTGGGATTATGAATCTCCTCACTAAAATCCAATGCTGCCCGGTTCAGGTTTTCAGCGATTGCCTTGAAAGTCTCAAAAAAGATATCTGTTTTCTTAAAAAACATAAAGTCCCCCCCAAGGAGATAATTTATTACATGTCCATGAAAGAGTATAACATATGAAGCAGATTATTGTTAAAAATAAGTTATTAAATGAAAAAAATTTAACAATCACGTGAAAATAATCGCATAGTAACCTTCCTGCCGCTCTTTTTTCAAATCGGTCTCCTTACCTGATGGCTTTACTCCATAATTGTATTCCATGCTTACCGTAGAAACCCGCCAAAACTTTCTATATTATTTTTTCAGATGAACAAGCACTTTTTAGCAGGTGCACCGTAGCATAATGTAGACCTATTTTTCCGTTTCGGAGGGGATGCTGAGTTGACTCCCGGAGTTTTGACGTTGATTGCCCTGTCAATTATTAACGGCTTAATCATCCTGGTTTCTTATATTTCCTCGGGCAGCCTGCCGGAACCGCTGTCACCGGAAGAAGAGAAAGAATTGCTCATCAAAATGATCAGGGGCGACAGGTTGGCCAAGACCATATTAGTTGAAAGAAACCTGCGGCTGGTTGCCAAAATCGCCAACAAGCTGAAAGACAACGGGGTGGATAAACAGGATTTATTTCAGAGTGGGGTGGTGGGTTTGATTAAAGCGGTGGAGACCTTTGACATTGACAGGTCAAGAAAGTTTTCCACCTATGCCGGGGTCTGCATACAAAATGAAATGCTCATGCTGCTGCGGAAGCAGAAAAATGAAAGAAGCTGCATCTCCATCTCCGAACCTCTGGACTATGATAAAGACGGAGCAGCGCTGGAATTGCAGGACACACTGACAACCAATGAAATTCCGGTGGATGAGATGGTGGAAAAGAATATGGAAGTTGAAAGACTGGAAATGGCCATGCAAAAATTGACTCCCCGGGAGCAAATGGTGATCAAACTCAGGTATGGCCTGGAAGGCGGACGGGAACTTACCCAACGGGAAGTGGGAAAAAAGCTGGCCATCTCCAGATCCTTTATTTCCAGGATTGAGAGCACTTCCATCAATAAATTGTACAAGGAACTGACAAATTAACAGGGAAGGCCCCCCGTCTGGGGGGGTCTATATAAAGTTCAGAAATCTGTAACGGCTGTTTAAGATACGGCCGCTTTTTTTTATGGTAAAATAGAAACAGAACAGTAATTTAACTCTCTGTACAGAAAATATTTCTAAAACGGGGGATTAAATTATGAGGGAAAGGTGCCGCATATCAAAACAGAAATTATTGCCCCCCAATTTAATTCCTTTGAACCAAAAGTATCCTAGAACATTTTTTCCGACACAATAATTTTCAGGCCAATATTGACCCCCGCAGGGGGTTTTCTATGAATTGGATCATACTCTTACTTTGTGATTTAGCCTCATCAGTGGTAAAATATGGAAGAAATACGGAATCATCCAGGCTGCAGGAGGTTTTTACGATGCAATTTAATTTCCGCTGTCCCACCAGAATCTTTTTTGGTCAGAAGTGTGTTGATACATACAGCAGCGAATTGTCGACCCTGGGAAAAAAAGCGTTGATTGTGACCGGGGGCAGTTCTTCCCAAAGGAACGGTTCCCTGGCAGAGATGACCGCCGCCCTAACCAGGGAAGGGATCCGGGTCCAAATTTTCAACGAAATTGAGCAAAACCCCGGTTTGACCACTGTATACCGGGGCGGTCAGAGGGCCCGGGAGATGGGGGCAGATTTTATTGTGGGCCTTGGCGGGGGCAGCCCCCTGGACGCTGCCAAGGCTGTGGCGGTTCTGGCGGTGAACGACATCAGCCAGCAGGATTTAATGGCCAAAAACTGGTCAAATGACCCGCTGCCTGTGGTGGCGGTACCCACCACCGCCGGCACCGGCAGTGAAGTAACCCCCTATGCCATCCTTACAGTGGATTGGGCGGAAACCAAAATGTCCATTGCAGGGGAAAAGCTGTTTCCCGTACTGGCATTTCTGGATGGCCGCTACATGCTGAACTTACCCTGGGACATCACTGCCAACACAGCGGTGGATGCCCTGTCTCACAGCGTTGAGGGCTTTATCAATAACCGTGCCACGGTCTTGACGGACCTGCTGGCCCTGGAGAGCATCCGGATCATCGGCAGGCTGCTGAAGACCATGAACCCCAATGACGTTTCCCTGGCGGAGCGGGAAGAATTGCTCTATGCCTCCATGCTGGCCGGCATGGTCATTGCCCAAACCGCCACCGGGGTGGTACATGCTCTGGGTTACCCGTTAACCTATTTTAAGGGGCTGCCCCATGGTCTGGCCAACGGCATTATCATGAAGGCCTCATTGGATTTCATGGCCCAGGATGCCCCGGACAGGGTGCAACAGGTGGTGGAGGCGCTGGGCTGTACCAGTTTGGCAGAAGTCGGTGAACTGCTGATAAAAGCATTACCGCCTGTCCATACCATACTAACGGCCGGAGAACAGGACAAATTTGTGGCGAAAACCCTACAGGCCAAAAATCTGGACAACTGCCCGAAAAGACCGGAAGAGCCGGATATTTACCGCATCCTAAAGGAAAGCAACCTGGTTTCTGACGGGTATTAATAAAATTTGCTAAGTGATGTTTTGGTTTAGGATAAAATGGTACAATATCTTAAATTCTGCTTTATAGGAGGTTTCATATGTCAACCATTAAAGAAAGCGATCTTCCCGGTATTGGCAAGAAGTTTCAAGTGAACGCACGCAGTGGAGATCAGATGGTCATTGTTGTACATGATGATGGTAGGCGTGAAATCCACCATTTTGATAACGACGATCCTGAAGAAAGCATTTCCATGGTAACGCTGGATGATACGGAAGCCCGTCAAGTAGCCGGTATTCTCGGGGGCATGACGTATATGCCGAAAGCCCTGGAGTCCGTTGAAGTTGCCTTTGACAGTATGATTTTTGAATGGTTCAAAGTGGAAAGTTGTTGTAGAGCCAGGGGAAAAACCATTGGCGAGATGCATATCCGGAAAAAAACCGGGGCTACCATTATCGCCATTATCAAAAAAGATGAAAAAATCATAAATCCGGGTCCGGAACAATACATTACGGAAGGAGCAACGCTGGTCGTTTTTGGCGATCGAAAACAGATTAAAGCATTGAAAGATCTTATTAGGCAAGGGAGTTTCTAAGATGGGAAACTACCTTTTATTTGAAATCGGTCTGGCGCTATGCATCGTGGCCGCATCCGGGCTGCTGGCCGCACGTTTGCGATTTCCCATTGTACCGTTGCTGATACTGGCCGGCATGGCCGTCGGTCCTCATGCACCGGTGATCGGGATGCTGGATTTTCGGTTCATAAAGAGCGCACCCTTAATTGAATTTATGGGCCGTCTGGGTGTCCTTTTCTTGCTTTTCTATCTTGGCTTGGAATTCTCGGTGGGACGTTTGTTAAACGCAGGCCGCTCTATTTTTCTGGGCGGCACCATTTACATGGCGATTAATTTTACACTGGGGATTATGCTTCCTGTAATGTGGGGTTGGCCATTAAAGGAAATTTTGGTCGTAGCCGGTATTATTTCGATTTCTTCCAGCGCCATTGTAGCGAAAGTTCTGGTTGAGTTGAAAAGAACCGTTCGGCCGGAGACAGAAATGATCCTTGGCCTCATGTTGTATCAGGACGTCTTTGTGGCAATCTACCTTTCCATCGTTTCCGGACTGGTGCTTACCGGAGCAACGTCGCATGAAAGTGTCTTTATGTCCGCAGGAATCGCATTGGGGTTTATGCTGGCGTTTATCCTGTTAGGACGTAAACTTGCCCCGCGGCTTAACAAGCTGCTTGACATTCCCTCCGATGAAGTTTTTATGCTGGTGATTTTTGCGTTTCTTACCCTGGTAGCGGGCTTCTCAGAAACCATTCACGTAGCGGAAGCCATCGGCGCCTTGCTGGTGGGATTGATCCTGGCTGAGACAGACCATGTAGACCGTATTGAACATTTGGTGGTTCCCTTCCGTGATTTTTTCGGTGCCATCTTTTTCTTCAGTTTTGGCTTACAGATCAATCCCTTTTCCCTTGGGGGGGCAGTATGGCCTGCCATCGCTGCGGTTGTGGTAACGCTGCTGGGCAATTTTATCGCAGGGATTATCGCTGGTCGAAGAGCAGGCTATTCCTACCGTGGGGCTACCAATGTAGGATTAACGATTACTTCACGGGGTGAATTCTCAATCATCCTGGCCAACCTGGCCAAGGCAGGCGGCTTACTGCCTGTTTTACAGCCCTTTGCAGCCCTTTATGTGCTTATTCTGGCCATCTTAGGTCCCTTACTAACCAAAGAATCCAAATGGATCTACAGCAAACTGGCAAATGTATTTGGCTGGCCTCCTTTAAAAGAGAAAACCAAACAAAAACAATTGGCATAAGTACCATTGTTTTGTCTAAGCTGAAAGGATCAGGGATCGGCATTTAAATCGGTCCCTGATCCTTTCTTCTATCCTTTATGTTGATAAAAAATGACAAAATGATATGCCCCTGGCAGGTTATTCCCTCAAAACGTCGAAAGTAGTCTGTACCAAATATTCACAAGTGATCTCGAGGACATGTTATGTTTAAAATAACCCATCTCAACAACCTTTCTCACCAAGTTTAAACTGTCTACATAATTTTAAATGATATAAATTAATTAAAGGGAGGAACAGGCATGGCAATTAAGCATGACCATGGCCAGGTTCATCGCTGGAATATTGGCCAATGTCATTGCCCCCACTGTGGTCATCCCTCCAAATGGGGGATACCGGTTACAGAAGGAACTCCTGAAAAAGTAGAATGTCCCTTTTGTGGCTTGTTTCTTGAAGGAAAGTTGGTTCGAAAAGAACGCGATGAGCGTAGCTCGCCTCATTAAGAATAATCGTCCTTATAGAGAAAAAACGTCGGGGTTCCACTCCGGCGTTTTTCTTCCTATCTTTTACCTGATACATTCTAATCGTTCCGATTGTAGGGCTGGTATCACTTTCGGTATTGACACCCAAGTCCGGCATGCAGAAAAAGGCGATAAACACCCTGCCTTAAAGAACCAGTTTCCACGTTTCTCCGATAAGGTCATGACCGAAGCTGTGGTGTGCTTCCTGGGCCACGAGCTGGAAGCCCGATTTCTGGTAATATGCCGGGCATCTTTAAGCACGCTGTTGGTCCACAGCATCCTATATTTAGAATGTCCGGAAGATTTTTTGCCTAAAGAAGTACACTGTGTGCGTAACCCCTCCCATAAACCGCATAAACACACAGGATGGGAACGATTTTCTTTATTGCCTGACCATGTTACCAAAGAGTTTCAGCCGGTGGATAAGAGGATGACCGGACCCGCACGGTCCTGTGGAGAGCGGACACCAGGAACTTCTGGCTCGCTTGCGCCACGCCGTTGAAACCGGTAACCTGGCGGTAGTGACCGGCCATGTGGGTTCCGGCAAATCCACCGCCGTGCGGGCAACTATCCACAACCTGGATGCCTCCAAGGTTCTTTGATACCACTCAATAGAGCGTTCGGAAAGATTTTTAGTTTCCTGATACATAAGAAAGGATTTTACCAGTTCTTGATTAGTCAATTTGACCACTCCTTAAATTTTTTTAGTGGTAAATTGACAATTTGATTGGAGAATTAAGTGGTTAAAAAATGAGGTTCTTTTGGTATGAGGAATTAATTTGTCAAATAAAAAAGGACGTTTGGGCGGCAAATGGGCGACGCCGGAAAAGCCTCTTATCCCTTGAAAATACCAGGCTCAAGAGAAATCTCCTTCATGAAGAAGGACATTGGTATTGTACAAAATGATTATGTTCTTTTTACAGGGTTAAAGACCAGTGCGCCAATTGCTTTTGCGGCGTTAATCAAATTATCATCACAGGCCACAAAGAACCAGTCATCTTCTTTAACAAGCACAAAGGTGGCAAGGTGGAGTGCGTCCAGGGTTCGTAAGCCGTGAGTTTTTCCATAATCTTTTACAAGGGCTTCAGCCTCGTGTACAATGGCGCTTCCCAGGGGTTCTACATGGAAGTGGCTGTATTCTTCATCAAAACCTCTGATGGCTTCGGCTAAGGTGTGCTCATTGAGTTCTTTATTACGGTACCGGCGATGGAGTGCAGATAGGAACTCTATCCTAGTAGTTCGGAAACATATATTTTGTTCTCATCATCAGTAATGATTCCTGTAACTGTTTCAGTACCTTCTTCTTCATGAAAGAATTTAATAAGGGCCGAGGTATCAAAGAAAAGGTTCATAACCGATCATTTCTTTCTTCGATAATATCCTTACTCAAAGAACCTTTACAGTTTCGTAAAGCTGCACGTGCTCTCAAGTACCCTGTGGGATTCTTCCTCAAAACTACCTGGTGATTTTGTTTTTTTAGGGCTAAAACCAGGTCATATATCTTAAGAATATGATGTGGGCTAAGGGACTCAATTTCCTTCAGTAAGCGTTCTTTTGCTTGCATAAAATTCACCACCTTGAACCTACTATATCATATTTTTTAATGGTGCCGCTAGAAATTGTAAAATACAGAAAGTGTTTATCCCAGCATCTTGTCGTTGGGCCTGGCAGATCTTATTCAACTAGTTCTCCTCAGATGATCGTAGTCCAGGAGATTTTGAAAAATCCTTTCCTCCAGCTGACTGGCAGCTTTTCTCTGCATGCCGGGCATCAGGTGGGTGTAGATATCCGAGGTTATCCCTATTCCGGAATGCCCCAACCGATCGCAGATTAGTTTCAGGGACTCCCCTGCTTTAACAGAAGGCTGGCGTGGGTGTGGCGATTATGTAACGCGTTACATAATCGCCATTATGGGAAGTGTAAGTTTATGGGAAGTGTACCTAGAAAATGCCCTATATCAACAACTTTTCTCTTAAAAACACTTCCCATAATATTTTGCCTATTTACATAAATACTGCAACCAATTCATCAGATCTCCATCATTTTCCCAAGAAGGCATTTCACCCATGTCTAATTCCATATATGCACTCTCCAAAGCTTTTCTTTTCATTTCACTGTCGGCGCGTGCATAGATTTTATGACAAGCTTTCCATAAAATCTATGCCAGAGCAGACAGTGAAATGAAGCGCAAAGCCTTGGAAAGTGCGTACATTGAATTGGATACAGGGGACCTTCCTTCATGGGAAAAGGATGGTGAATTGATGAATTGGCTCCAAAATCTTTGTAAATAGGCCAGTTTGACGTAAAAGTTATGGGAAGTGATTTCCTTGAAAATGCAATAAATTTGCTGACTTTTAAGCAACGATTCCCATAATCATCTGCTTCTCATAATGGCGAAGGTCGTGAAACCGAATTCGTGGTAAACCATTCTTCACCATGAATTCGGGAAACCAGGAGGATAGGCTGTCCGGGTGCTGGGGTTGTCCATCCTGTTGAGTAAACACCAGATCTTCAGGTTTTTATAGTTTTCCCCGGCTGCTAGCCTGGCCTTATTTTGCTTAACCTTTTCTTTTTTCAGCACCTCTAAAACATATGGTGAAACATCGATTGTTCTTATGCTTTTTTCACTCTTAGGCACTTTAAAAAAGATGCCCTTTTCCTTTGTGTACTGGGCTGCCTGCTTGATGGAGATCGTGCCTGAAACAAAATCAATGTCCGGCCAGCGCAGGCCATAAATCTCACCCCGACGCATGCCGGTGAAGACGGCCAGGACAACCTGGGAGAAAAAAGGAGTGGTTTCCGCTGCTTTAATCAGTTGAAATACCTGGCTTTCATCTAATGGCGTTATCTTGTGCTTAGTTTTCTTCGGTGGTTCCACAGCATCTGCTACGTTCCGGGCTATTACCTGCCATTTGACTGCCATTTCCAGAGCACGGTGAAGAATTCGGTGGTGTTGAAGTACGGTGGTTGGGGACAAACCGCCCTTGCCATCTTGTCTCCCTGATTCCAACATTTTGGCATAATAGTTTTGTAGATGTAAGGGTTTTAACTTTTCCACTGCTATCTGTCCCAGTTCAGGAAGCATGCATTTTAAGATGATCTCCTGATATCGTAAGAATGTCTTGGGAGCCACACTAATCTTAGCATAGTCGTTCAGCCACTTCTTGAGATATTCCCCCAAAGTTAGCTTTACAGGCTCAACAAACAAGCCTTGTTCAAGCTCGGTTAATAACCGAGCCATTTCAATTTCTGCGGCCTTTTTTGTACCCCGGAAAGCCCTATAAATGCGTTTGCGTTTTCCCGAAGACGGGTCCCGTCCTACATCAATGACAATGGTCCACGTGTCTCTGCTTCGTTTCTCCAAATGACCTGGCATATAGACTCCCCCTTGTATGATTTTTTATAAGTTAGGCTGCGAATATATGTTTGGTTAATTGGTTGAAAAATATCCCGCCCCTGGTGGCGGGTTTATGTTTTATAAGTTTTTTTCAACTCTTTGACCAAGTTATTTGCCACAGCTACCTGCATATCGATCAATTGCTTTAAATGTTCCGGCTTAAATCCCACGGAAACTGCCGATTCAATTACTTCCGTCCAGCGGTTGTCCTGATATTCCTTTAATCGCAATAACTCCTGGTACTCGGATAGAGAGGGAGCAGATTCCCGGATGATACCCACCATGATACCAATAATGCGATGGTTGGGCCCGTATTCGATATCTTCATAGTTAGGGTTGGCAGAGCGGAGGTAAATCTGACCGCCTTTTTTAATATAGAATTTTATCCTGATCCGGTGGCTCCTTTTCCTGTACATCCAGTGCAGCGCCGGCGATGCGTCCCTTTTGCAGGGCTTCGATTAAATCAGCTTCTTTGATTACCGGCCCCCTGGAAGTGTTAATAATGTAGGCGGTGGGCTTCATTAACTGTAACCGTTCCCGGTTGATCAGGTATTTGGTGTCTTCGCTCAGGGGGCAGTGGATGGAAACAAAATCACTTTGCCGCAGCAGTTCCTCCAGGGACACCGATTGTATTCTGGGATCGCCCCAGTCCCTGGGTGTGCGATTGTAAACCAGGATATTCATGTTAAAGGCCAGGGCCAGTTTCATCACCTGCTGCCCGATGGAACCGCCGCAAACAATGCCCAGGGTTTTGTTTTGCACCTCAAAGTTGGCGGTTTGAATGTCCTGCTTGAAGTTAGTGAAATCTCCCTCTTTAATCATCCACTGCTGCTGGGACAGAGATCTGGCAAAGTTTAAGATAAAACCAAAGACCAGCTCTGCCACCGCTTCGGTACTGTAGCCCGGCACATTACAGACCGTAATATTCTTTTCCCTGGCAGCTGCCAGATCGATGTTGTTAAAACCGGTACCGGCTTCACAGATGAGTTTCACTGAGGGAGGGAACTGCGCAATCAAATCCCTGCCCACTGGCAATTCTTTGGTTATGACGATATCCTGGTTTTGCACCCTGGCCGGTATCTCCTGGTCGGTGCTGGCATCGTATTTGGTAACCGTGGTAAGTTTTTCGATGGGTGACAGATCCAGCCGACGGTCAAAATCCAGCCTTTCTAAATTAAGAAATACAGTGTTTGGCATAGAGACCTCCTAACCCTTTGTTTTACTTGAAGTTTATTGACATTATACCACTATTCATCTAGGTCATTGCACATGAACTGCTGCACTTAAAAATACCCAACCACGGGCCGTTGTTTAAGGCGATGCTTAAGGGGTATTTGTGGAAGTATAGAGGGGAGGCCAAATAGAGTGATGGGAAAGGGACGCAAAGAACGCAGCCTTCCTCTGTGGAAAACGACCAAACATTACCTGGAGGCATTCCTGAAAGAAACAGAGATACACGAAGACAATTACGTGTTCACGAGTCGGCAAGGGAAACAACTCACGCGTTCCGGGGTGACCTACCGCCTAGCGTACTTGGTGAAAACCGCTTCAAAGAGTTGCCCGTCGTTACGGCAGAAGCGCATCACTCCGCATGTGCTGCGATATACAACGGCAATGCATTTGTTGGAGGCTGGGGTGGACATTTCAACCATTGCTATCTGGCTGGGCCACGAAAGCATCGAAACTACTCATAAATACATGGTAGCCGATTTACGTTTAAAGGAGCAGGCGTTGGCGCAGACAAAGGAGCCTCAAACATTGAGATTTCGTTATCAGCCACCATCCTACATTCTCAGTTTTCCTGATTACTGTGATCTTTTATGCTGACATACTGTTCCTTGTCACGGGGCTGATTTTCTTGGTCTCCCTTTTCTCTTTATGGAGGTGATATATAGTGGAAGAACTTTTTAAGTTAGCATCAAACTATGGCTTACCAATGGTGGTAGCGGGGTATTTGCTGTTACGGCTGGAGCCTACGATCAGGGATCTGCAAAAGAGTATCAATTTGCTGAGTATTATTATCGCCAAGCAAAGCAACATGGATATTCAGGAAATGAACGAACTGATTAATGTGCGCGTTGTTCCTATACAACCTAAGCAGTAATGCTTAATAAAAATAGGTATCAGATGTAAATCTGATGAATTGTGTTTCTGAATCATCGGGTGAAATTCCCGAATGCGTCGAAGGTTGGCGACGT
>JBFMCH010000015.1:0-46383 GCA_040754595.1 Bacillota bacterium | reverse complement strand
CACTTTTTGGGTAGTGGTCAGATATTTGTTCACTAAGTCAACCGGTATATATGGGAATATATAATTACATTTTGGGTAACCTGTACACCCAAGCAACAGCTTACGGTTTTTCGGGTTCTCAACAATCCTGAGGGGTCTACCGCAATTTGGGCACTTTTCGTTACTTCCTATAAACTCATTAAAACCGAGGCCGACTCCTGATCCTGTCCCAAGCAGAGTGGTAAGCATTTGGGCTGTCCTTTTGCCCTTAAAACGAACGCTTACAAAATATTCTACCTTATCTTTCTTAACCAATGGTTGCCCGTACCATATAATTTCTTGGTCTATTATGATAAGTGGAGCCGGGACAAAATACTTTAATTCCGCATAATGATTAAGAGGTGATGGCAAATCAGCAGGCTTCCCTGCCCTAATTTTTAGCTGTACGCCTCTTTTTTGAACGTCTTGTAAATACTTTAACCAACTAGTGTCAACCAGTGTGCCCTCGGGTATATCCATATAAATACTTCCCCTGGCATTTCTTAAATCATAGATAAAATGCTCCTTATAATTTCCCTTGCTATAGAATTGGAGGGCATGCTTTAACTCAAGGGGTTTTAATAAATAATTCTCAAGATCATAACTGGCGTACTGTCGGCCTTTCTCTTCCAGATATCGCAGCAAAACGGATAGAATCTTATCATTATTTATTTTGCTTTTCCAATAAGATCTATTAGTAATAGCAACAAATTTTCCCCTGGCCCTGCTTACGGCAACATTTATTAAACGGGTGGCCTGTTCCAGGTTATCGCTGGTTAGCAACACGCCGGGTCTTTCTTGAGGATAGTTATCAACGCAGTCAAAAATAATAATGTCTTTCTCAGAACCTTGAAATTGGTGTACCGTAGCCGCAAAAATAGGTAATTTGCTTAAATTTTCTTCCCTAAAAACATCCCTAATCATGGACCTAACCAGCCGTGATTGGGTACTGTAGGGTGTAATGATACCAATCGGGCTATCTTCCTCCAACTGCTTGCTTGTCTTTGATGGCAATGCCTGTAAAGCCAGGTACAAAGACACAAGGGCTGTAAACGGGTTATACCTGGAACCGGAGCTGTCTTTATAGCAAAAAGCTGGAAAAAGTCTAACATTTATGAGTGATAAGTTTTCTCCAAGCATAGGTGTTGATTTTTTTATGTCTTCAGTTTTTTGAGCCATAGCCGGATCATCATTTAATAAGCCGTGGTAAATATGGTAGCTCACAAAGCCGGATATCTTTGGATGCATCCTCCGCTGGACATCCAGCATTACCATCAGGGGATGATATCTCCTTTCATCTACACCCTCCTTAATTTTTGCTTGTTCAAAAACATCCCTCTTCAGCCATTTTTTAACCTTCTCATCATCAGATAAAGCAATAGGGGCCAGTTGGCGAAAATCACCAATGTAGATTATATGTTTTTTAGCCAGAGAAGCTGCATAAAAGGCTTGAGGAATATAAGCCATACTTACCTCATCTAACAACACTACATCGAAGTGACTATCGTAAATACAACTATCTATTGTAGCCTTGGCTAAACTGGTGGCCACTAATTTGGCATCTTGGAGAAACTGGCTTTCCAGTTCCTTAATTCGTCTTTTCAGAACCGTCAATTCTTTAGAAACTTTCGCCAGTTCCGGGTCGTTCAGTCTTTGTTTTTTAATAATAAATCTCTGCTGTTCCAGCTCTTCTTTCTGCTTTTTAAGCTCTGGATACTTGCGCAGAACCAAATTAAAAGAAGTTAACTCCTCATTATTACGAACATCCGGCATCTTTGGGTAGCCGTAACGAAGGATACTGCCGGGTTTATATTTAAAATTTTTGGGAGTGCCAGGTTCCCATATTTTTTTATATATTCTTCTTATTGCTTCATCAACCGCCACATTACTATGGGAGATCACCAGCACCCGGTGTCCCTTAGCCAGGTGATTTATGGCGATTCGAGAAAGAGTTTCCGTTTTACCTGTTCCAGGCGGTCCCCATATATAAAGAACTGGTTCTTGTAAAGCCTTTTTGATGGCTAAATCAGAACCACGTTGGGGAGTGGATAAGAAGTCATAAGATGTTTTCCTATTAACTGCTTTTTAGCCAAATCCACATTTCCTTTTCCCTGTTCTATCTCCCTTAATCGATTCTGCAAACCCTCTAACAACTTCCAGGGTTCACAATACATATTTCCCTGAACAACGGATTGGCCAAAATAATCATCTAAGGCGATTAAAATTTCGAAGTTCTCACAATATATAATCTGGCCTTCTGATTTTTTACCCTCTATCTCCACCCTAATAGGTGAGTCATCAACAATAGATAATTCAACTTCTAAGTTAAATAAATATATATAGGTTGCCTTGTCAGTGGTAATAAACTGGCCATCCATGATACGGTAAGCTTTGCCGCCCGTCTCCTGGGCACACTTTATTTCAATTTCTAAAGCCTGACAAAAAACATCAACTGCATCTTTAACTAACAAGTTAACATCTCCCCTGCTTTCTGATTAAAAAGCCGCACCCTGCGGTACGGCCTGTCCTTCCTTAGTTCGTCCAATACTGGGTCAACATTTCCGCCTGCTTAATCACAGTACTTACCGCCTTTTCCTGCTGATCCGGGGGGTATTTGTATTTATTCAGGGTGCGGCGAACCAGCACCTTTAGCTTGGCCCGCACCGATTCCTTGATATTCCAGTCAATGGAGGCATTAGCCCGCACCTTATCCGCCAGCTCCCGGGCAATCTGCCGCAGGACCTCATCCCCCAGTACTGACTTTACACTCGTACCATTCGCCAATTTGAGTATCAGCCAGCTTGTCTACTCCTGCTACGTCCATTGTTTTACCTGCCGTGTCTTCCGGCTTAGCCTTCAGCAACTGGCCATCAACACAAACCAGACAGTTTGAGCTAAGACAACAGTATCGTTCAACCAGAAATCGGCTTACTAATACCTCCAGTATGCCACCACGCAGCTTTTTCAAAAATTGCTCCTCACTCTCTCCCTCCGGTGGGGTTAGTGCCAGATCAAAAACCTTTTTTAGCATGGTGGCAAACCTTTCTTGCTTGGCTCTCTTGGCTTTCGCCTTGGCAAGATTATTTAGATTTAAATAACTCATTCGCCATTTTTCAAACTCTCCTAATTTATAGCTTTTTAATACAGCCGCTGCAACCTCTGGCAAGAACTCCGGCTCTGAAAGTAAAAAGTCAGCAAGATCATGAATTTCCTGCTGACTGTGTACGTAGTCCATATATTCATCTGTATGAATAAAATTGACCTTCATCCCTTTGACCCCTTACTTTCTTCTTTTACTGGTTCATTGGAACGAATCGTGGCAAAAACATCAATTAAAGGTAAAAGCAACGGGGGCAACCCCATAGACAAGGTTAATGAAGCTACTGCCTGCCTGGCCCAAGGCAGTAATAGAGGTAAACCCTGTTGTTCCACAAATCTCTTTAGCTCTGTTCGGTTTGTTGTTTTCTCACACTTGAATTCACCACGCACTGTAATATCCAAGTTAAAAATTTTCGGTTCCTTGTCAAATAATATCTTTATTCTAAAGTAACCGTATGCCAAATTATTATTAATAGTCTTGGCCTTTACACTAAAAACTACATCGTAAGGGATACCACTTTGGAAGTCTGCTACCCTTTGGCAATTAATTTTTTCTATAAAAACATCAAGCAGCTGGACTTTGTGGGCAACTACTTGTTTCTTCATTTTTGCCACTCCCTGGTATTACTTTGCTTAAATCTCTGATTGTAACTTCTTTATTCCATTTGTTGCCGTAAGATGATGTCATATATCTTTTTTCTGTGCCGTATCTATCAGACGGAAGATATTCTTGCCTGAAATCAGGTAATGATTGGTTGTTTTCTTCAACAGTTACAGAAAGCCTAATGGTTATCTGATTAACTGACGGAAAAACAACTTCAGTTTCTCTACCTTTGTACCTAAGTAGTTCCATCCATACCTGGTCGATCCGCAGGAGTTCCAACTCCTCCATATCCTTAGGCAATCTTTCCAGAATGTCCACTAAAAAGCTAAAGCTTTCGCACTTCTCCGGGTCATCTGTAAAATACTGCACATAATACTCAAGCTGGCGCACCAAATCACTCAGTTGTTCAATGTTTGAAACACTTAGTTGCTTTCGCACCTGGTTTAGGTTAGGTGCACCTGTAGCCACAAACCACTCCAGTACCGGATCGTCCAATGTCAATACTTCCAGGTAGTTAAGCACATGATCCAGGGATATTTCTTTATCTTTACTCTCTGGCAATTTTGCTTCCACTGCGGTTTCGCGAATCACCATTGAGACGTAAGCACACAACTGCTCCAGATAGGCTTTAGCAAAACTGTCATAGGCAGCAAAGGCCAGTGTCTCATATAAAGAGCTATCCGGTTTACCCTTGCCAGCTAACAATAAATTAAAGGAGCCCTTGGGCAACAGCGGGGACTGGATAAACGATTTTTGCACCTGCTCGTGATATTCAGGTGCAAATTGCTGGCAAAGATTAAGCAAAAACTCACTTTCTTGCCGGAAAAAATCTTTGATTTCGGACAAATTATCGCCCTCTTTTAATTAATCGTACAGGCAAAATATTGCCTGTAATATATTTATTTATTCACTCAATAAAAAATTTGTTACTTTTTAGTACAATATCAATTCTACACCAGGAAGAGTTTTCCTGCCTGTAGACAATAAAAATCTGCTAAACATACATTAGCAGATCATGAATATTCTGCACTGTGTGGCTGCCACTGGTCTTTACATTAGCTGAGATTAGAATGTGGAAGACCAATCCCTTAGATCATAAATGGTGGCAAACCATTATTCCTGCTCATTTCATTTTCCAGTTCTGACAAATCAGGGTCAGAAAAATCTCCTTCAATTTTATGTGCTATAAATGTTCCTATGTTTTTAGGACCTACATATCTTTGTAAGCCAGGAGATATGACATAGACAAATCCTTCTTCTTTAATTATACCTTCCCAATGTTCCGGTTCGGAGGATATTATAATAGTCGCTGCCTGTGTTTCGTAGAGGGATAAAAATAAACTTAAACTGGACTGATATCTCAAAATACAGATTAAATGTCCCCCAGGCCAGTGAAAGAAATTTTGTAACTCTTTCAAATTACCCCTGAAGAAGCTTGAGCCTCGAACAGGAATATTGGATCTTTCGTTGAAGTCTTTCGTCCACATAAATTTCCTTAGGATGTCAGCAGAGGAACTGGTTTTAAAACTATCTCTAAGTAATATTGCCCCTAAGCCCAGAGCAACTTTCGCTATAAATCTGTCTCCATAGCTCACGTTCATCTTTACACTTAAGCTGTGTTCTTTACCAGACATACTTTTTAGCCTTTGATGTAAACCTTGAAGTTCAAGAGGTATATCTGAAAAACGACCCCCTTGCGGCGTGGGCCCATTTCCTAAAAATATAACAGATTGTTTGAATTGTTCATTAAAGGAATGCAGGATGGCAGGATGCCAAACCGGATTATTGGAGCGGACAAAAAGAAACGCAAAGCCATGATCGATTTGATCATTCCGGGCATAGGTAGGTATTCCTACCATTGGGGGAACATCAGGTTCTTCCGGGTAAGGTTCATGAAAGTGATAAATTGTATCACCAGTGGGTCCTAACCACAATTCACATATTTTTTCTTTATAGACAAGTCCATTAACTGGGCCACAGTAGATTAGTGGTAGAATGGGGTTACTATTAATGTTTACGTATTTTTTAGCGATTTCGGCCCTGTAGTTCTGGGTCAACCAGTTCTTAACAAAGGGACCATCGATGTACGCACCACATATGCTATTACACCTTTTACATACCTGATTTAATGTAAAAGGGTTATAAGGTCTTAAATTACCTCCAATGGCCCTAGGGATAACATGTTCTCGCGAAAATTGTTCAGCAGGCTTTTCTTGACCACAATAAACACATAGAGGCATGATCCAACCCCCTTGTATCATATTGACCAACAAATAATTTCCAGTTGGTCATTTTTTTAAATAAAGTAATTAACCTTTGGGTTATCCCTTCCGACAATCACGGTAGAACCGATATATGTCTATTCATTACTAATATTGATATAATCTTGATGAGTAGATTAATCATAAAGGGTATCCCGGCCCAAAACGACCGGGATACTTTGGTACAATGATTAGTTCTTAAAACTCCCCGTTAAATACTTGTACTCCTCCACCAGATTATCTGCCTCTATGTACAGGGCACCGGTTTTAGCAAATAGTGATTCTGGTTTCATTCCTTTATACCCGGCCACCTCTGCAGCATTGAGTTTGATGCTGGCCGGAGATGCCTGCGCCATTTTGAGCAAAGGACCATAGTGAATATCTCCCCGCTGAATTTTGGTATCCAGGATTTTTTGCACATTCAGGGTATCCTGGCGGACCGCTTCATAACACAGCAGCTTATATAAAATCTGCCGCGCCTTCTCCCGGACCGCTGCCAGGCGCTCCTGCCTGCGTTTTTCCGGGATTTGTGCTGCAACTTGAAGCTCACTGGCTCTGGTTCTGATCAAACGGTTCTGTAACTCCGCTCTTTCCTCTTCTGTTATTTCTACCTGGCCGTTGCCATTGACCAGTTCCTCGTATTGTGTGGCATTGGTGATCTCCTGCCACTGGTTTGCTTCGTCTTTATAGAAATATCCCACCAGGGGTGGATCCTGTGCTGCCTCTATCCTGACCACCGGTAACGGATTTGTCTGTTCCAAAGAGATCCCATTTAGCAATTGTTCAAAAAGCGGTTCCCCATAGGCCAATAGTTTTACGCTGTCTGGTCTTCGATCGTACACCCTGGGATTAAAGGTAACTCTATAGATTTGGTTTTTAAACGATAGAAGGTAAACACCTTTTTCCTGCCCCGGCTGGAGGGATACTCCCTCCGGCAAAAGTGTGGCTGTAAAAATTCTTTCTAACTCCAGAGGGGTCACCGGCGGTCGTTGCTTCTCCGGTAGAGCGCTGAGCTGCTGGGCATAAATATCCAAATTAATGGCGTTATCTTTCGCCTTCTCAGCCTCTTCCAACAGGTCGGCCACCACTTCTGCCAACACCGCTTCCTTTTCCTCACCCCCGGACATAGCCACCTTTTTAATGGCCAGCGGGATTTTAGCCGCCAGGGAACCCAGGGACAGGATGGGCTGCAGTTCCCCCACCACCTGGTTGAACCAACCGATGCGGTGTGACAGGCGTTGGTAGATGGTTTCCTCCACCGTATCCTTGTAGAAATAGTTGAGGATTTCCACTGTTTTAAACTGCTGGCCGATGCGGTCAATACGGCCGATGCGCTGTTCCACCCGCATGGGGTTCCAGGGCATATCGTAATTGATCAAGAGACCACAAGTCTGTAAGTTCAAACCCTCACTGGCAGCGTCTGTACAGAGAAGAATCTGATATTGCCCGGCGGCGAACTTTTCCTTAATATCTTCTTTGGTGGTCAACCGCCAGCTATGGCCGTCCCAATATTCACCCCCATCGCCTGAATAACAGGCCAGGCGGTTGCGGTAGGACTGCAATTGCTCCCGCAGGTACCTCATGGTGTCGGTGTACTGGGTAAAAATAATTACTTTAGAATGGCGGTTAAGGTAGTCCCGCAAGTGGTTATCCAGTTGCGCATATTTAGAATCTTTGCCTAAAGATTGCAGGTCGTAGAGGAAATTCTCCAGAAATTCAATTTCCTCATCGGCATTTCCCCTCTGATCCAGTAATTTTTTACTGTCCTCGCTGAGCTCTTGTCGTTCATCATCAAACAATTCTTCCAGTTCATCCAGCCATTCCTGAGCAGCCGTGTCATCTCCCTTAAGAAACGCCAGCCTGCGCTCCAGGCTTTTGGTATTGGCGAAAAAACTACTGGTTAGACGCCGGCGGTAAATGGTCATAATAAAACCCAGGCCGCTTCGTTTTTCTTCCAACGCCTTTTTGTAATATTTGCTGATGTATTCCTCAATCCGATCGTAAAGGGGTTTCTCATCCACCGGATCAAGATCAATAAACACATCTTTTACATCCCGGTTGGGAATGTTCTGGTCCAGCCAACCTTTCTTTTGGTAATATCGCAACACATTGCGAGTGTTGCGCAACATAAAATGCTTGATGGGTGTGTTGCTTGACAGGATTTTAGTTAAGACTTCCTTATCCTTCTGATTAAGAGATTTATATTCCAGCGCAGGAACATTGCTTTGGAACAGGCTTGCCAGCTTGCGCCTGGTAATTAACCCCACGTTATCGTTGCCAGGTAGTTGGCAGAGATCAGCCTCCGGACCAGCTAGTCGTTGGTAATCCTTCAGCATCTTAATGAGAAAATCAATTTCTCCGGCTTCCGGCATTTTTCGGACTTCCAGGAAGTATCTTTTGAAATCCTCCGCCCGGGCTCCCCACAAACCGCCCATACCCAGAATTACCAGCAGGTCCCATAACTCCACCGGGTCCAACTGCATAGGTGTTGCCGACAGCAGCAGCAACCCCCGGGTCTTGCGCTCCAGCTGATCCATCAACTGCAGCAACTTGTTGCGGTCGCTGTACTTATTAGACACCCCGCTGCGGCGGGCGTTGTGTGCCTCGTCCAGGATGATTAAATCCCAATCCTTAGCTGTTAGCAGTTCGCTCCAGCGGTCCTCACGCTTCATGAGCTGGCAGGAAGCCAATGCCACATCCGTGCTGTCCCAGGGATTGCCCCCCGGCACCGGTATTTGCCGTCCCTGCGCATCCCAAAAGGCATTTTGCTCGTAACGGGGAATATGCAGGTTAAATTTCTCCCGCAATTCCTCCTGCCACTGCCGTATTACCGACTTGGGGGTTAAAATGAGACACCGCCGTACCAGCTCGGTAAGCAGTAGCTTCTTGAGCGCCAAACCAGCTTCGATGGTTTTCCCCAAACCTACCTCATCGGACAACAGGAACCGCCCGGTATAATTGGCAACCACTTTGTTGACCACCTGCCGCTGGTGGGGCCAGGGGTCCACCGTACTGAAAGCCTCCGCCAGGGCATGCCCGTTTTTCAGGTAAGGTGCATCTTTAATAAACTGCCAGAGGAGACCGGGGTTACCGGTTTTCACTTCTTCCGGTTCGCTAACTTCCAGCGGGTCCTGGCGGGGTTCCTCCTCCGGCTTGTATTTCAGCAGTTCCTTCTCTACCGCCTGGGGAAAATCCACCACCAGGGTATACCGCCCGGCCCCCTGCCAGAGCAGACGAAATTCCTCTTCTTCCTCTGCCAGGTGTGCTGCATCCTGTGACCAGGATTTAAACACGTGAAAACTCTCCCGGTTTTTCAACCAACCCTGTTTGGTTTCATTGATACTGCCGCTAAAAGCCAGCTTTTGACCCAGGGCATCGGTAAAGATGCCTACCTTTTCATGGAAAATACCTTCGTCGCCGTCACTGGCTACCACCTGGCCGTTGCCATCGGTGGGTAAGGCCACCTTGATTTCCAACGTGCCTTTCGCCACCATGTAGGCCAGGGCGGCCAACCGGTCTTGCATAATCTGATCCACCGGCTGGTTGAACTTGTCCAGTAAGTTCTGGGCCACCTTTTCTTTCAGATCATATCCTTCCTGAATGGCCTGAACATCCTCTGGTGACAGTTGGCAGCCAACTAAAAGCTGCATGCGTCCGCCGTTGGCAATGAGCCGGGCCACCCCCTGGGCAGCCACCGCCAGCGCAGTACTGCTGAAATAACCGGCCTTGCGCTGGTACAGTACACTGCGGGAGAGAGCCGGCACATAGAAATCTTTTACCGGATTACTCACTTCCCAGCTATAGCGGTGACGCCAGGGATATTCCCGTAAGTTCAGGTGGGTCATGGTTTACTCACCTACCATAAAGACAATTGATCCAGCTTCTCATCCATTGCAGCAAGGGCCATATCCTTCAACTGCCGGTGCTCGGGCTGCCCTGCCGGAATGGCCCGCACCAAGGCCGCATAAGCTGAGAGAAAATCATCGCTCTGCAACAGGTTTGCCTGCTGGACAAAGCGGCGAACGGCTGCCGCCCCGTCCTCTTCATAAATCAAAAGAGCGGTGTGGATGGCGTCAATATAACTGGTAAAGGACTGGGCATTGACGTCTACCTGCCCCCGGCGGGAGCGTTCCCTGGGGCTGGTAAGAACAATAAAGTTGCCGTCCTTTTTATAAATTTGTTTCTGGGTGCGCAGGGCATCGATATCCACTCCCACACTCAGTGCCAGCTTGTGCCCCTCGTCAAAGGGGAACTGGGGTGCTTGGTAGATATCCCAGGCCAGGATGTACCAGCGGGTCACCGGGTCAAACCGGCCCCGCCGCCCCTGCAGCAGGCTCTGCACCCGGTAATCGGTGACCACCCGGCGGGCTTCGTCCAGGGCTTTGTCCGGGCTGATGGCTTCGCCGCTGCGGTCCTGTACCGGCCAGTGGCGGGAAAGAACTCCCAGCACCGGACCGAAGGTGGCCAGGTAAAGGTCCACACCGGTGATATCCGCTGCCATAAATTCCTGTACCTTTTGCAGTGCGGTCCGGCGTACTTCCGGCAGGATATCCTCCCACCAGCCGCCGGAACCGTCGGTGTCCCGCTTGCGGCAAACCAGCAGGATGGTGCTGGCAGCGGCATTTTTCCGGGCCTGGTGCAGGCTGTGCTCGCTTTCGGTATGCACCGGCCAGGAAGCCGTGATTTCAAAACCGGCGCTGATGAGGGCGGTGGCCAGGGTGTCCCAGGCATCCACCTTTTTGTGGGTGAACATGATGGTAAGTACACCATCGGGGCGCAGTACCCGGTACATTTCCTGGAAGCAGAGTTGCATCTTTTGCTGGTAATCCTGCCTGGCCAGTTCCGCCGGTGAGACATCGAAGCCCCGGAAGCGGGCCGGGTTGGCCACTGCTTCGTCGTCTTTGTTGGTTAGCTCGTCAGAGAAGGCCTCGGGATAAATATCTCCCAGGGTGCGTTTCATCCAGACGTAGAAAAAGTCGCTTAGTTCGGCATACATGACGTTGTCATAATAGGGCGGGTCCACGACAATGGCGTGAATGGTGTTGTCTGGGATGTGGTGCAGGTTGGCTGCGGAGCCCTGGGTAAGAATTAGTTTATTATTAATCTTCTCGTCAGGAAATAACTGTCCCCCGTTACCCTTTAGCAGTTCACAAATTCCCTTGTAGGCATCTAATACCTGATCTTTTACCCAGGGCCAAAGCATACGGCTGTGATCAAATTCACCGTGACTCCATTTAAATGAAAAATCGTGGCGATCGAATGTATTTGTCATTATACCTCTTGAACTGTGCCAACGTGCCATTCGTGAATTATAGTCGACGGCCTTGTCTAACATAATTGCCAGGTAAGTGATGATTGCCGCTGCTTTTGATGGCTCATATTGTTCTTTAATTTTATCTTTGACCTGAAGTATTGCGTCTAAATATGTTAAGTGGGAGAGAAGTTGTCGGGGACTAAAAATGTTATGCCATAATTTAAATCCATATCTTATAGCCTCTACAGTTTTCTCTCCTATCGGTATAGTTTCGTCGGGTACGTATCCCTTCATTTGCAATTCTAGAATTCTTGTTATTAAAACCATTTCTGCTTCTTTAGCGGCCACTAAATCATTCTCTGCTGGCGCTCTAAACATTCGTTTAGGTCTTTTTCCAACTAACTTCTTATAACTTATAGAGTAAAGCTGTTGATCCATCTGTCCTGTTTGGGCTTGTTCCTTTATATAGTCACCTTGCAGAACCCCGGAACACCGTGGGCACTTACCAATACCTCGTGCGACAGTTCCCTGGTCGGGGTCGTACTGATGCTTTTTTACGTTTTCAATCAGCTCAAAAGTACATTCATTTGATTCCTTGCTAACTATAAGTTTAACTGCGACCTTTTTCTTTTCAGTTTTTTCCAGCCACCAGTTGGGGCTAAGTGGTACTTTCAACTGGCAATCTGGACAGGTTACCGTTCTTGCCCAGATATAGGCAAAGATATTTTCATCATCCCCTTTAGGGAAAAACTCCTCCAATTGGGGACCGGCGATTTCTTGAACCCGTTGTGCCCACTTCTCTATCTCATCATAAAGTTCTTTCCCAAACAAGGCCGGGTATTCGATGGTAGCCCGTTCAATGACATGTGCCACCGGGTTTAACTCGTTGGCATATGTATCAAAGCCAAGCCTATATGCCTCAAAAGGAATACTTCCACCACCGGCCATTGGATCTAAAACAGAAATATCTGCATGTCCCCATACTTCCGATGCTTTCTTTTTTATCTCTTTTTGTATATTAGCATCCAATACATATTTAAAAGCACGTTCATAACCAAAAGGATCTTTTAACTTTTCACCAGTTTTAGCTGCTTCTTCAATTCTTTTTTTTGCTTCTATAGGAAGCCCTAAAATACCTATAGATCTATTAAACCATTCTTTATTGGTGTTAGTAGGTAGTACACTGGCAAGAACTGCTGCTTTACATAATGTTAAAGGACGACGTGCCCACCAAACATGAAGAAAGCTAATGGGTGGAAGTGCACTGCTTGCTCCCCGCTCCCTTTGACACTCAATGCCCAACTCCTGCACCGGAAACCACTTCTCTATTAAAACCGCCGGTCGCTTCTCCCTGGTCACTTAATTCTCCTCCTCGGAAAGTAAAATCCTGAGTGCCCGTAAGGCTCTATGTCGTTCACCGTTTCGGCACTTGGCAAACCAGTAATAGGCCTCCTCATCACTCATGCGGCTGATGCCCAGGTATATTTCCTCCACCCGCTGGATTTTTTGCAGCGGTTTCACCGCCAGGAAAATTAATCCGATTTTTATGCCGCTGATTTCTTTTATATTGTAAGGGGCCCGGCGTCCGGCCTTCAAAGTAGACGGGTCGTAGCCGTTTTTCCTTAGTTCCTCCAGCAGCACCGGCCGCACAGCCTGCAGCCGCCAGCCGGTGAGAGTCTCTATTTTCACCGGCAGCTGGGGCATTTGGCCCTTGAGGTGATAGGGTACCTGGTATAAGGTCACCTGGTAGTCGTTATCCGGTAACTGCTCCACCTGTAGTGTGAAAACCTGCATTAACTATTCATCCTTTGTCTCTTTAGCCTCGATTTCAATCTTTTCCACTTTAAAGGTATTAAGCGATTCATTCATCCTGGCCAGCTCTTCCCCCTGCGGAGAAACCGGTTCGAGATACTCAAAGGTCAGCCTGGTTTCCACATAAGTTTCTCTGGCTGATTTGGCCAGCCGCTCGGTAAAGTTCTTTACTTCCCGGTAATTTTGCCAGCCACCGCTAAATTTCAACTCCAGGCTGCCATCGGGTAGTTCCACTGTAAAATCCTGCTCAATAACCGGATTTTGCTTCTGGTATTGGGGCAGCATCAAGGCTACCGCCTGGACGGACTTGATATCCTTTAATTTAATGGTGAGGCTGGCCAGTGCCTCAACCTTTTCCTTTTCGCAGAGGTCCCTTAAATCCGCAAAGGCTTTGTTGGGGACCCCGGCAGCCACCAGAGGCTTTTTCTCATGGAAGTATCCCCCACCCCCACCGGAATTAAAACAAACACAGGGGTTTTGGCCGCAGAGTAGACACACCGGTTTGGGAGTTTTGGGGACTGTTGTTGCGCCGCCTTTGGTGGCCGGTTGAGCTGGTTTGGGCTTTTCCAGGATGCCATCTCGTAACGCCTTTTCTCGGGTATAGAGTTTGTGGTCGGAAGTTAGTTGTACCATTAAACCAGCGGCATTATCCCTGGTAAAGGCCTTCTGGCCGTTGTAATAAACCCACAGACCCTTTTGCACGCCCTCTTTAATAGTTTCTTTCACCTGTTCCGGATCAAACAGGATGGGCAATACCCGCTTCTGGCAGAAAGCCTGCCGGAAGTCCTCGGTGGTCATTACTTCTTTGGTACCGCTCCAAATCTTGCTCTGGGCGTAGGCTGCCGCCAGGGGTTTGTCCTGGGAGGTCAGGGTCTTGCCCAGTTCCGATAATACCTGCAGCAGCAAGTCCTGCTGGTTGGTATTATTGATTTGACCCACATCCTGGGGTGGCAGCACATGCTGGGCCAGGCCGGCCACCGCACCGGCCTCTCCGCTGGGATAGAACAGGTGCCGGTAGGCCGAAGCCACCCGAACTTTCAGGTCCAGCTCGGCGGCTGCCGCCCGGTTTTTCAATTCCTCTCGCTGCTCTTTGGTAAAGTCCTTGAGCCTTTCTTTATCGGTTAAGGCCGCCAGCGCTTTGTACTTGCGGGCTTGTTCGATCATCGGAGCCACTTCGTTGGCGTTGGCCACCAGAAAAATCAAGTTGTTTTGGTTTATGCGGAAGGCCTGCTGTACACCGGCCTTCTGGTAAATGCGGTCCACCAGGGCCGGCGGGTCATCATAGGCCTGGCTCTGACTGGCATTGACCGTTTCACTGTCAAAGTGTATAATCACCAGTTTAGGCTTGCCGGTATCATCGTCCACACTTTCCGGCCCTTCAGGAAAGAAAACCGGTTTGAAATGCTTTTCAGCGTAATAGTTTTTAATGCGGGCAGCCAGTTCCTGTTTAGCCACTGCCTTGGTGTAGTTGTCGGTTTCGTCGGCGACTATTTTGTTGATGGACGGTTCGGTTTTAAACCGGTAGCGGGCCCCGTCAAACTCCATATACCAGCAGGTTTTTTCCAGGTCTGTTAGGGCTTTGCTGATAAATTGGTAATCCAGCCCCGGCTGCCCAACCGCCAAATTTAATAAAGCCGGTTCTACACCGGAGGCAACGCCCTGGGTGATGCTATGAAGAAAAACCGTTTGGGCCACCCGTTTACCCAAGGGAGGCTTGTCTTTGGACAGCCAGTCCTGGTCGATTTCCTGGACGTGGGTATCTTGCTTTTCACTAAATATATCTGCTTCAATGACGGAAGTAAAGGCATCCCGCCCCAAACGGCTGGTCAGATCGTCCCGAATGATGGGCACTGCCAGTTCCACATGATGGGGGTGGATCAGATATGTATCCGCTTCCTTTTGTTGCCAGAGGTTTAGAATTACGCTGGCCAGGAGACGCAGGGCACCCCTGGTTTTTTGAAAATTTTGGATAGTAGCTGTCTTTCGGTTCAGGGTATCCAGCAGTTCAGGGTGGAAGGGGTAACTGCGGCATAACTCGTCTTTATATTCTACCCGCATAGCCTTTTGTGGCAGTGCCACTCCTTGTTCATGGGCCTTACGATAATAGTCAAAAAACTCCTGCGCCACTGCTGCACCGGCACTTTCATCCACCCGGGTAAAGAGGCGACGTTTAACAATGGCGGCAATCTCGGTCTCCGCAGTGGGCCGCAGTACCTTTTCCAGGCGGGCGGAAACCCGGGAGGTTTCCCGCAAAGCAGTCTTTAAATCCTCGGTTTCGGAGGCATAGGCATCACTGGTTTCCGCCAGTGTATAAACCACCACTACCCTTTCCTTGCTGGCAGCAAACTCCAGAAGGGTGTGCATAAAGGCCACAGTCTGCCCCGCCAGGGTATCCTGACCCACCATTTTTCCATTGGCGGCCCGGTAATAGCGGGCAATTTCATCAATCATAATTAAGGTGGGCCGGTTGCCGATTAATTTTTCTAACCGCTGGGTACCGGGAGCGATACCTGAGCGATCGTTTTCTTCCATAATTTTATAACCGGTGGGTCCTGCCAGTTGGTAGGCAATCTCCCCCCACATGGTGTAGGTAACGATGCCGTCAGCATGCTCTATACCACTCTGGGGGTCCAGGTCGCTACCCACCACAGCGGCTACATCGGTTGCGTTGTTGGGTATTACCCCCGGATCAGCCAGTTGTTCTATACCTTGAATGTTCCGTCCTTGCCTGGCCAAATGGTACAAAGCAATCAGGCTATGGGTTTTACCACCACCAAAAGATGTTTCCAGCCGAATGATAGGGTTATTGCTGGAACGAACTCCGCTGAGGCGGCCAAATACTTCTTCTATTAACGTGGTAAGGCCACTGGTGGGAAAGGTTTGGGCAAAGAATTTTTCCGGGTTTCCGTAAACATCCGGAGCTTTGTTATGCATCACGTCGGATAGTTTGGCAGCAAAAATGTCTGCCTCCACCCGCCCTTCCAGTACCTCCTGGCGGGGTTGGCAAGTTTGAAAAACCGTTTCCATTTGACCACTCCTGTTACCAATTATTGCCAATTGATTTGACTGGACAATTGACACTTGTTGATGTTTTTATTATTCTGCATGTTGTTTGTGATACCTGTATGAGCGTTAAAATGTTTTAAGCATCATTTCTTTGCAGGTTTTTGATTTAATTCAGTTTGTCGGTAACAAAAAACCAACCCACTGACGTGAAAGTTGGTTTGAAATGATTTTTATTTTACCCCTGCCACTTGGCCCGCCAGCCCAGCACGTCCACATGGACAAAACCCTGCTGCTGGTAAAGCCGATGCCGTCAAAGCCCGCCTGCTCCGCCAGGCTGGCTGCTTCTTCAGCTGCCAAACCAAGCACCCGGATGTCCGCCGCCATATCTTTTAAATGGTAAGAATTAGCGGCACCGCCCACCGCCCGGTTGTGGGCCGGGCAGCGGTAGCCGTTAAAATCAATAAGATTTTGCGTTTTTTTATATCTCCGCGAACTTTTGGAGCTTGATTTGTCTCTTTATAAGTGGAATAAATGAAAGGAGGTTGATCAAATGAGTTTCGATTACCATCTCTTTGTCCAAATCAACAGCCTGGCGGGTCATGTCCACCTACTGGACGTTTTCATGCTGGCATTTACCAGGTGGGGATTTCTCCTCTATGGTCTGGCCCTGGCAGCCCTGTGGTTCCAGAGGACCCGGCCCGAGCAAAGGGGCCTCCGCCGCAAAGGGGTGCTGAAAGTATGCTTTAGCGCCGCCATCGCCCTGGGGCTGAACCAACTCATTGGCCTGCTTTACTTTCGGCCCAGACCCTTTGCCACCCATGAGGTGACTCTGCTGCTGGATCGGTCCCCGGATCCCTCTTTTCCCAGTGACCATGCCACCGGGGCATCTTCGGTGAACGCCAGCGTCATGAGGGTCCATAAAGGTTGGGGCATACTATTGACACCCCTATCCCTAATTATAATCTTTTCCAGGGTCTATTGCGGGACCCATTACCCCCTTGACGTTGTGGGGGGAGTTGCCACCGGTCTTTTAGGAAGTCATCTGGCCAACAAACTTTGGCCCTATATGGACAGCACAGCCGATAAAGCGATTGCCCTAGTGGAAGGTTTCACCCGTAGGTCTGCCGGGGTCTAAGGGAGGTTTACCCGTTGGTCGAAGTTTCACTTATCGAGCAGCTACAACGGGGCGATATAAAAGCCTTTGAAAAGCTGGTAGAGAGCACCCGGCAGCGGGGGTTGAATATTGCCTACGGTATTTTGCAGGACCCGCAGGATGCTGAGGAGATTCTGCAGGAGGCTTACTTACAGGTTTACCATCATATCGGGCAACTGAAGGCACCGGAAACCTTTCGAAGCTGGTTTGGCAAAATTGTCACCCACCTGGCCTTGCGGCGTGCCAAAGAAAAGGGGCGGTTTAAAACCATCCCTTTGGAAGACTTGCCTGCGGCAGGGTGCAGCATAACCGAGGGTCCGGAATACTTCCTCTTAAAAAAGGAGAAGCAGGTACACGTGGCCCAAACCCTGAAAACTCTCCCGGACGAGTACCGGGCGGCCCTGATCCTCCGGGAATGGGAGGATTATTCCTACCAGGAAATTAGCGAGGTATTGGACATCCCACTGGGAACGGTAAAGTCCCGGATTTACTGTGCCCGCAAACTGTTGTCGAAGAAATTAATCGAAGGAGGCTACTAAAATGGTCGATGTCATGTGCTGCGAAGAAAATGTATCGGCCTACCTGGACGGGGAACTGCCCCCGGAGGAAGTCCTGGCCTTTGAACAACATCTCCGCTCCTGTGCCCGCTGCCGGGAGTCCCTAAACCAACTACAAGCTCTGTCCGGGGCTGTTCAGGCACTCCCCCGCCCGTCGGTGAACCCCTGGCTTACGGCGCAAATTATGGACCGCCTGCAGGCAAGTCAAACCGTCAGCGACCTGCCCTTAACCCGGCTGCTCCGCTCCTGGGGGCTCTTGAGCCTTCTGGCCTTTGGAGCGTTGTTTGTTCTCTTTGGCCCTGTCATACTGGGTTTTTTCTCGGTGGTGGTAAAGGATTTCTTCCTCCTTGCCTCCCTGGTGGTAAAAATCAGCCGCCAAGTGCCTCCGGGGGCCGTTAACGGCGTGACGGGTTTGGCGCTGCTGGCAGGAGCGTTGGTTGCGTTTTATGGTTTTGGCCGTATTTATGCCACTTTGTCCCAGGAGGAGTTGATTTCATGAAGCAAGTCTTGATGGTTTTAGTAACGCTATTATTTTTATCGGGAACCCACGCTGCCCCTGCCCGGGCCGATGAGCCCTTTTATCACCTGAACCGAGTTGTGCAGGAAGGGCAGCGGGTGGAAAATGTTTTTCTTTACGGGGAAGACGGTATTATCGCCGGGGTGGTGGAGGATGAAGTGGTTGTCATTAACGGCAACCTGACCCTGACCAAAACCGCCCGCATCCAGGATCGGATTTTTCTTATCGGAGGGCAGTTGAACCAGGAGCCGGGGGCCACTGTCGGCAAGGGCATCTTTCACATTAACCTGGCCAATGAAAATCTCAACAGTCTGCTGCTGGGGGCCGGGGCCTTTGTGCTGCTGGAACTGGCGAAGCTGGCCCTGGCCCTGTATGTTTTCCTGGCCAGTCTGATTTCTCTCTTTGTCCTAAAAAACCGAATGAACCGGGCCAAAGGCGCTCTACAGAGCGGCACCGTCAAAGTGGGCCTCCTGGGCTTCTTTGGTGCTCTTGGCCTGGGGCTGGTTTTCCTGGCCCTGGTGGTAACCGTCTGGGGCATCCCGTTGGCTCTTTTGCTGGGGCTTTTGCTTTTGACCCTGCTGCCGGTGGGGCTCTCGGCTTTAAGCCTTCTCACCGGAGAGTTGCTGTTAAAAAATTTTGCCTGGGGCCAGAAGCCCTTTTACCAAGTTCTCATCGGGTCTTTGTTCTTGGTGGCCCTTTTTAATTTCCCAGTCCTGGGTGTCCTCTGGGGCATCCTGGTCCTGGTCTTTGCCCTGGGCGCGGTGGCCGCCAGTCTGCTGCCTGGGAAGGGGGATCATCATGCTTAGCCAGTGGCTGCATTACGTGGCGGAGACCTTCCTGGTTTACGGACCCTTCGGGTTATTTTTGTTAGCCTTTGCAGAATCCTCCTTTTTTCCGGTGCCGCCGGATGTCTTGCTGATTGCCATGTCCCTACAGGAGCCAAGACTGGCCCCGTGGTATGCCCTGGTGACCACCGTTGGCTCGGTCCTGGGAGGAGTCTTTGGCTATTTCATTGGCACCAAGGCTGGCCGACCCCTCTTGGACCGCTGGGTGGCCCACGAAAGGGTACGGAAAATGGAGAAACTGTTCCACCGCTACGGCGGCTGGGCAGTGGCCATCGCCGGTTTTACTCCCATTCCCTACAAGGTGTTTACCATTGGTGCCGGGCTGTTCCGTATTAACAAAGGGGTGTTCCTCCTGGCCTCCCTCCTTAGCCGGGGTACCCGCTTCTTTTTGGAGGGTTTTCTTATCTATTTCCTGGGGTCTGCGGCCAATACCTTGCTTAGCTCCTATTTGGAAATCATCACCATCTCCGTCACTGTCCTCATTCTCCTTTTGTACCTGGTTTTTCGGCATACTAAAACGGTAAACTATTTTCAAACGCTGTGGCTTTCCTTGAGGAAGAAAGTGGAAGAATTTTATGAAAAGAAAATCTCGCCCCTGGGGGCCTTTGGGAACTTTTTAGTCGTAGGTTTGGCGCTGGGGGTTGGCTTTATGCTGCTCTTTGCCAAGCTGGCAGAGGATTTGCTGGATAATGAATTAAAACTTTTTGATCAGATCGTCATTGGGATTGTCCATACCCTCCAGGGCCCCGTCATGACTACGGTGATGAAGGCCATTACCAACATAGGTTCCCCGCCGGTGATGATCGGCTTTGCACTCGTGGCGGTTGTGCTGTTGCTGGTGAAAAAACATTTCTGGGACGCCACGATGGTGGGGACGGCTCTGGCGGGTAGCTGGCTCATGAACGAATTGTTAAAATGGCTTTTTCAACGCACTCGTCCTGACGCGGCTCGTTTAGTGGAGGTAACCGGGTACAGTTTTCCCAGCGGTCACGCGATGGTATCCTTTGCTTTGTATGGTATGCTGGCATACCTCATTTGGATTAATTTAACGTCCGGCTACCTTAGAACGGTTTCAACCCTTGCCTTTGCCTTACTGGTGGTGGCCATCGGTATAAGCCGGATTTACCTGGGGGTCCATTACCCCAGCGATGTGCTGGCGGGTTTTGCCGCCGGAGGCTTTTGGTTGGTGGGGTGCATCCTGGGACTGCAAACCATTCGGTACTACAAAGGAAAGCAGCCTCCGCCCAGGTAACGATACTGCCGATGAAAGAAGGAGGTGTCCTTTGCCAGATATGACCACAATGGGACAATGGAAGCAACAAGCAAAAAAGATAAAAAGAGACGTATATGCCCTGTACTTTGCCTATCGGGACCAGCGGGTTCCCTGGTATGCAAAAGTATTTATCGCCTGTGTGGTGGCCTATGCCTTTAGCCCCATCGACCTGGTGCCGGATTTTATTCCCGTACTGGGATACCTGGACGACCTGGTTTTAATCCCCCTGGGAGTAGCCCTGGCTCTAAAGATGATTCCCGCTCCCGTGATGGAAGAATCCCGGGATAAGGCAGAACGCCTATTGAAAGAGAAGCCGAAAAACTGGGTGGCAGGGGCTATTATTCTTCTGATCTGGGTTTCTTTGTTGGCCTTGATTCTCGCCTGGGTTACTAAATTTGCGAAATTTGCTTGATCTCCCCGGGGGTTATGCAACTGCATACTTTTTCCTGTAAGAGGTGAAAACATGCGTAGAGTTATCGTAGCTCCCGACTCTTTTAAGGAAAGCCTGGATGCCGTGGCAGTGGCCAAACATATAGCATCCGGGATCAAAAGAGTTTTTGCGGAAGCCGAGGTTGTTGAGGTTCCCCTTTCCGACGGTGGTGAAGGTCTGGTAGACACCCTGGTGGCGGCCACCAACGGAAAGATTGCCACCCGCTTGGTAACCGGTCCCCTTGGGTATCCGGTGGAGGCCGCCTACGGTTTACTCGGGGACGGGGAAACGGCGGTAAGTGAAGTAGAATCTTCAGATTTCACCTTGTGAAAAATACGACGTCGCCGAAATTTGCCCCTGCTACTTTGGCGACACATTCACATTTTATTTTTAGCAGGAAAAAAATCCGCCCTTCAGCCATCTCTTCATGCTCCAGGGACTCGAAGTTGGCCTGGCCTTTTGATATAACCAGGCCTGATTCCTTCAGCAGCCTTCCAACCTCTCCGGATACCTTTTGCATGGGCACACCGAGATAGTTCGACCCTGTGGTTATAACCCTCGCTGCTTTATCCATGCCTACCTGTATAGCGTCTTCCATTGTAGCGTCATTTAACACGGGGCCGCCTTTAACAATATAGGTGACCTTTTTCCCCATGAATGACAGTTCTTCTACCAGCAGCTTGTCGAAAACTATTTCGCCGGCATTGTCTCCCACGATAACTATCTCATCTTCTTTATCCAGCTTATTAAAAAACATGCCGAAATCATCTTTTGAAAAGCCCGCATCCAGGCTATGCTTTAAACTGGCATTTATATCGAAACTTCTATTGATGCCCAGGTCTATTACATTGCCGGAAGCAGATATTTTCAGGGCATCATGGAGCCTGTTTTGGGATCTTTTCAAGAAATCCTTCAATAGGGGGTACCATTCCAGGGCCAGGAGATTTGATTTTTTCTTAACCTCTTTGAAAGGGTCATCACTATTTATCAGTTTATATACTTTTAGCAGAATTTCCGTTGAATTTTCCGCCGGTGTCCTCTTGCGGTCCATGCTTTTGATATCGTCCATAAGATCAAATAAAATTCCATACTGCCTGTCCTCGTCTATTCCGGCAATGCTCATACAGGTGACTGCCTGTTTGAGATAGCAGTGAACACAGTCAACAAAGGATTGCATGACGGTACCCTCCATTTTATGCCATCATTATACAGTTTAACACAGATTGGAAAACCCCATTATTACACTTTAATTGAACAATGCTGAAAAGTAAACCCCTCTTAGTTCAGCGATTCTCTATTTTACCTCCAGCACGTTCTTGGCCGCGTTAATGACACCAATGCGCACGTATTCCTTGGATAAGCCGCCCTGCAGGTAAACTGCGTAGGGTTCCCTCAGGGGAGCATCAGCGCTTAGTTCCAAGGAAGCGCCCTGGACAAAGGTGCCGGCAGCCATGATTACGTCATCTTCGTAGCCGGGCATGTAATCCGGCTCCGGCAGGGCGTGGGCGTCAATAGGGGAAGCCGCTTGAATGCCCCGGCAGAAGGCGACAAGTCTCTGCGGCGTTTCCAGGGCAATGGATTGAATGATATCCGACCTGGGTTCATCGTAGGCGGGCGAAACTTTGAAGCCCAGTCTATCAAATAACCGGGCGGCAAACACCGCTCCCTTGAGGGCTTCGGCCACGATGTGCGGCGCCATGAAGATGCCTTGAAACAGCAGCCGCTGGTGTCCCAGGGACGGCCCCACCTCAGCCCCGATTCCCGGGGCTGTCCAGCGGTTGGCGGCCATCTCCACCAGTTCCCGGCGCCCCACCACATAGCCCCCGGTGGGAGCCAGGCCGCCGCCGGGGTTTTTAATCAATGAACCGGCGATCAAATCCGCGCCAACCGCCGGCGGCTCTGCGGTGTCCACCAGTTCACCGTAGCAGTTGTCGACAAACACCAAGGCCCGGGGAGCATGGGTTTTGATAAAAGACACCAGCCTTTTTAACTCCTCCAGGGTGAGGGCGGGGCGCCAGGCATAACCCCGGGAACGCTGCACCAGCACCACTTTGGTCCCAGGAGACAGTGCTCCCTGTACAGCTTGCCAGTCCAGGGTGCCCTCGGGAGTCAACTCGACTTGGTTGTAGCCGACTCCCAGGTCCTTTAGGGATCCGGGGGCATTGCCTCTTTTGCCGATTAACTCTTCCAGGGTATCATAGGGAGAACCCTGAACGGCCAGCAGTTCATCGCCGGGGCGCAGCAGGCCAAACAAGGCGATGGCAATGGCATGGGTGCCTGATACAATCTGTCCCCTGACCAGGGCTGCCTCTGCCCCAAAAACATGTGCATAGATTTTTTCCAGGGCTTCCCTGCCGGCATCGTTATAGCCGTAGCCGGTGGAGCCTTTGAGATGATAGTCCGACGTTCGGGCCAGGTGAAAACCTTCCAATACCCGGGCATGATTCACCATGGCCCTGGCTTCGATTTCACGGTAAACCGGCTGCACTTCCGTTTCTACTTCGTTTGCAAGCATGTCCAATTGATCGAGACGCATTATTTCCTCCGGTATTGCAATTATTGATGGCTCTGGAGGTATTATATTTCCTCCAGAGCCTCTGTCAAGTCTTCTTTATGAATGGCCATCAAGTCTTCCCTGGAAATGTTTTTTCTACCCACCAGGCGCACCGCCTGGTGGCGCATGGCCCGCTCAATCAAGTTGCGGACCAGCCTGGCGTTGCCGCTGTGTTCATGCTTCCGTGTTTGGTTTTGCAGGATTTTGTTGAGCTCCTCCCGGGCCAGGGGGGCCAGCACATACTGGCGCTGCTTCAGCATCAAATCGGCGATCTCCATCAGCTCATCGAGGGAGTAGTCCGGAAAGGTGATGTGTATGGGGAAACGGGAGCGAAGCCCCGGGTTGCTTTCTAAAAAGTAATCCATTTCATCCTGGTACCCGGCTAAAATAATGATTAAATTGTCCTTATTGTTCTCCATGCTGGCCACCATGGAATCAATGGACTCCTTGCCGAAATCCTTCTCGCCACCTCTGGCCAGTGAGTACGCCTCATCGATAAAAAGGATCCCCCCGAGGGCTTTTTTAATTTGATCCCGGGTCTTGGCAGCGGTATGGCCGATATACTCCCCCACCAGATCCGCCCGCTCTACCTCAATGAGATGACCCTTGGGCAGTACACCAATTTCCTTAAATAACCGGCCGATGATTCTGGCCACGGTTGTTTTGCCGGTGCCGGGGTTCCCTTTGAAAATCATATGCAGCACCATGGGTTCGTAAATCAGCTTTTCTTTTTGCCTTAGTTTTTGGATTTCCACAAAGGCCTGAATTTCCTTCACCAGTTTCTTGACACTGGACAAGCCGATCAGTTGGTCCAGTTCACCCAGGATCTCCTGGGTGGCTTTTCTGTTCGCCTCCTCGTTACCCTGGGATTTCTCCAGCTGCGCAGGCTGCCTAGCGGTAAGAGGAGGTTTTCGGATCGGGCCGCTTGGTTTTGGTGGTTCAGGCCGGTTGGGCGGGTTTTGCCACATTCGTATCTTAACCAGGGGATTCACCTCCGGGCGAAAACAATAGGTTGTTACACATTATACGCTCGAAGGTTCAAATAGTGACCAAAAATCAAAAGCCCCTCCGTCGGGAGAGGCAATCAGTGTTTTATTACACAGGCTTATTTTCCGAAAAGGAGGTATTTACGGGACGAAGCGGACTGATTGTGGAAATGGCATGCTTGTAAACCATTAGTTGTTTACCGTCACTCTCCAGAATGACAGTAAAGTTATCAAAACCTTTCACCATACCCTTCAGTTGAAAACCATTAATGAGAAATATGGTTACCGGGATATTTTCCTTTCTTACTTGATTTAGAAAGGCATCTTGTAAATTAATCTGCGGTTTCGTCATGAGGGTTCCCTCCATTGGAAAATATTTTCTTTCTCTAATTTTAGTACTGTTCTACAAAGTTATTAATTCTCCTGCTATTTGTTTAGCAATTTCATTGGCAACTGCATTTTTATTGCTGTAGTCTTCCATATACAGCCAGTGAATTCGTTTATCGGCCTTAAACCAGGTAAGCTGTCGCTTGGCAAAGCGGCGGGTATTTCGTTTCAGGATCTCCACCGCCTCCTCCAGCGTACATTCTCCTTTGATGTACGCGATGATTTCCTTGTAGCCCAATCCCTGCAGCGCAGTGCCCCAGGCATCGTACCGCTGCATCAACTGCCTTACTTCCTCCACCAGGCCCCTTTGCAGCATCAGATCCACCCGTTGTTCAATTCTTCTATATAGTAATTGCCGATCCATGGTTAATCCAAACATTTTCAAACGGTACTTGGGCGTGATGTTTTGTTGGCTGTACTGGTACTCGGTGATGGATTTCCCGGTCTGGTAATACACTTCCAGGGCCCGGATGACCCGCCGGGTGTCATTGGGATGCAGCCGGGCAGCAGATGCCGGGTCCACTGCGGCCAGTTTTCTGTGCATTGCCTCGGCTCCCATTGTAGCCGCCTGTTGTTTTAGTTTTTCCCTCAACCCTTCGTCCCTGGGCGCCGGGGTAAAATCATAGTGATCAATCACCGAACGAACGTACAGTCCCGTGCCGCCCACCAGCAGCGGGAGGTTCCCCCTGCCGGTTATTTCCGTGATTAATTTTTCCGCGGCCGATTGATACATGGCCACGCTGAATTCTTCATCGGGGTTCACGATGTCGATCAAATGATGGGGAATGCCCTGCATTTCTTCCGGGGTGGGTTTGGCCGTGCCAACATCCATGCCCCGGTAAACCAGCATGGAATCGGCGGAAATCACCTCTCCCCTTACCATTTTGGCCAGCTCGATGGCGACGTCCGTTTTGCCGGAGGCAGTGGGACCTACGATAACCACTAAAGGTCTTAACTCCTTCACTTTTACGGCACCACCTTTTCAATAATGCCGTAGGCCACCGGAGAATACCTTCCTCCTTGGATGGTATGAAAGTTTAACCGTTGAAATTCCTCACTGGCCCGATTTTCTTTCATAACCACTCTCTTTCTGGCCACCCGGACCGCCTCGGCCACCGCTTCCTTTGTTAAAGGACTGTTGTTGGCCAGAGGACGCAGCGGGGCCATGGAACTGGACTTTTCCCTGGCAACCCGGAACATGGGGTCAAAATAAACCACGTCAAAGGAATCCGAGGGTAAGTTTTTAAGATAGGTCAAGTGATCGGCATGGACCACTTGAATTCTCCTCATGGCATTCAACAGTTCCGGCCTTTCACCGGTGTAGGTTTTTAAACCCCGTCGGACGATTTCCGCCACCGGAGCGGCATTCTCCAGGCCGATAACCGTCCCCCCGGGGCCCACCACATAACTGGCCACCAGGGCATCTGCAGCCAGCCCCAGGGTGCAGTCCAGCAGGGAATCACCCTCCTCGAGATTCATTGCTCTAATCATTTGGTCAGTTTTCCCAGTCTGGATTTCCTTTATACGTAATTTGGCTAATCCTGGATGAAAAAACAACTCATTTCCATCAACAACTAAAGATAATTTATCCTGACGCACCAGCAGGATGATGTCCGCCCGACCTTGCTCCCGGAGAGCTGCCAGGGACTTCTTTTCCCGTCGTATGTAAGGAACATTCAACTGTCGGCTTAACTCCAGGGCTTTTTCCTCCAGTTCGTTGGCGCTGCGGATTCCTGTGGTGATAACGAGAGAACTCTTCATCGTTTGAACCTTTTATTCAGCTCCTCATGGGTAATTTGGATGAGGGTGGGCCTGCCATGGGGACAAGTAAAGGGCCTCCGGCAGCGGGCCAGCCCCTCCAGCAGAGCCTTCACCTCTGTGCCGCCCAGGTTCTTCCCCGCTTTCACCGCATCCCGGCAGGCCATGGCCGACGCCAACCGGTCGATCACCAGTCCCCTGTCCAGTTTATGGGAAGGACTTTCCTGCAGCCGGGCCAGCAGGTCCATGAAGGTTTCCCCGGGAGCCGCCAAAGCCTGGGCGGGAACCCCCCTTAACAAAAAAGTATCTCCACCGAAGTGTTCCAGTATAAACCCGATCTCATTAAAATCAATCACGTGCCGCACAACCAGTTGAGCCTCATGATGGGGTATTTCGAGGGTGACGGGCTCCAGCAGCATTTGGGACGGAACCTCCTGCTGCAGCAGGTCCAGGTATTTTTCATACAAAATCCTCTCATGGGCAGCGTGCTGGTCAATGATATATAAGCCGCCTTCACCGTAGGCCAGAACATAGGTGGGGGGCACCTGGCCGGCCGGTGTTAAAGTCGGAAAAAAAGTCTCCGGTTGATAAGGACTTTTATTTTCAAAAACCCTGGGATGATGCAGGGTTTGGACCGGCCTATCCTTGCTCTCCGGAACCCTGACAATTCTTTGAGGTTCTTCCGGTTCCGGCGTTTCCCCGGTCTGAACAGGCAGAGAAAGACGCAGCTGCTCCTTGCTCTTGACAGGGGCAAATTGCTGCCCGGCCCTTGATTCATTTTGATGAGATCGGTGTTCCGGAACCTTTTCCAGGTGTTCATTTTCTGCGGGCTTTTCAGTTTGCCTTTGCTCACCGGAGGCAGCCTGTTCTTCCTCAGACCGGGTCTTTACCCTCCCTGGCAGGATCTTCCACAACCCGGTGATGGCCCCGGGTAAATCAAGGGGTTTGCTCAGAGCCTCCAGCAGTTCCTCCTGGACCTCCTTCTCTCTGGCCAGCCGTACTTCCATTTTTGTGGGATGAACATTCACATCCACCTGGGTGGGGTCGAGGGCCAAGTGCAGGATGGCAACAGGAAAGCGCCCGGCGGGGATTTGGGTTTGATAGGCCTGCTGTAAGACGGCAGAAACCAGCCCACTGCGAATGTACCTGCCGTTAATAAAGAAATTTTGATACTGCCGGGAGGCACGGGTCAACACAGGCTTGCTGATGAGCCCGGTCAGGGATAACAAACGCCCCTGGCAGTTGACCTCCAGCATGCTGCGCACGTTATCCGTCCCGAAGATGCCGGCAGCGGTATCCTTTAACGAACCGTTCCCGGGACTGGAAAAAAGAACTCTACCGCCGCTGCGCAGTTCAAAACGGACATCCGGTCTGGCCATGGCCAGTCTGGAAAGTAAGTCACTGATCTGACCGGTCTCGGCGGTGGCTGATTTGAGGAATTTCCTTCTGGCCGGGGTATTAAAAAAAAGGTCTCTTACCTCAACAGTGGTCCCAACGGGGCACCCGGCGGAGGAAATTTCTTTTACCTGCCCGGCCTCTATACGGACCACGGTGCCGCCCAGGTCACCTGCTGTTCTTGTAGTTAGCGTTACGCGGGCCACGGAAGCGATGCTTGGCAAGGCCTCGCCCCTAAACCCCAGGGTATGGATTTTATTTAAATCCTCGGCCCAGCGGATTTTACTGGTGGCGTGACGTTGAAAGCAGAGTTCGGCATCCCGGGCTGACATGCCGCAGCCGTTGTCGACCACTTTGATGGCAGCAATGCCGCCCTGGGTCAATTCTACGGTAATTCGATTTGCCCCTGCGTCCAGGCTGTTTTCTACCAATTCTTTGACAACCGACACCGGGCGCTCCACAACCTCTCCGGCTGCAATCTGGTTGGCCGTGGTTTCATCCAGTACTATGATGTTCCCCAAAATGTCACCCCTAACCGTCTGAACGAACCTCCTGGCGTTCCTCACGCCGGTACATCATGAAGGTGTCGGTGGATTTGTCCTGTAAGTATACATAATTAAAACGGTAGTCCTGCTTGAATTGTTCGTAGGCATCCCAGCCCTCTTCCTGACAATATTTGCAGGCTTGAATGGGCACGGTGATGGCCAGCACGTGGTAGCATTTGCCGTCGGGATGGTACGCCTGCGAGTCGATGGTCATATAACCGGGGCACTGGGCGCAAACCCGCACCTTTTCAACCTGTTTTTCTTCAATAAACTGGGTGTCGTAATAAATGGGTTTGGTGCGCTGGTAGTATTTGGCCCCGTTGGCCAGGGAAAACTTATCTACCTTATGACGGTTGGCCCAGATTTCCTGCAGTTCCTCCACCACCCTGTGAATTTCGGAGGTTACCCTGGGATTTTCTTTAAAACTGGCCGGGTTATATTCCGGCTCCAGGACAGAGGAATAATCCTTACCGGCCAGCGCCAGCAAAATGGCCAGGTTTACATAGGGCAAAGCGGTCTCAATGGCGTAGCCGCCCTCAAGGACAGCCAAATCCGGCTTTAGCTTTTCCGTCAGCCTGGCGTAGCCCTGGGCAGTGATGCGCATTTTACCCAGGGGATCGGTAAAGTGATTGTCCTGCCCGGCGGAATTCACCACGAGGTCCGGTTGAAAATCCGCCAGGATGGGAGAAATTAGGTGATCCATAACATAGTGGAGACCGGAATCCGTCACCCCGGGCGGCAGCGGTATGTTGATGGTGGACGCATAGGCGCCCGGCCCCCCCAACTCGTAGGTAAAACCGGTACCGGGATAAATGGTACGGCCGTCCTGGTGAAAGGAAATAAAGAGCACATCCGGGTCATGGTAGAAAATGTCCTGTGTCCCGTCACCGTGGTGGACGTCGGTGTCTACGATGGCGATTTTTTTCACCCCGTAGGTCCTTCTCAGGTACTCCACCAGCACCGCTTCATTATTAATATTGCAAAAACCCCGGTTGCCGTGGACCACCCGCATGGCGTGGTGCCCCGGCGGGCGAACCAAAGCAAAACCGTTCTTAATTTGTTTGGCCATAATTTTATCCCCCAGGTGCATGGCCGCCCCGGCTGCAATACGGTGGGCCTCCAGGACCTGGTCACTGACCGCCGGCACGCAAAAATGGACCCGGCAGATATCGTGTTCGGTGGCCAACCGAGGAGAATATTCTTCAATTTCCGGCAGATCCAGAATGCCTTCCTCAAACATCTGGTCCCGGGTGTAGAGCAGCCGCTCTTCACGCTCCGGGTGTGTGGCGGAAATGGCCCAGTCAAAGGCGGGAAAGAAAATAATGCCGGTCTTTTTCATCATTTCATCAACCTCCCCCCGGAACCGATGTGCCCTAAAATCCCCCTGGGTGTTTGCACCGAGATATGGTACAGTCTGCCGGTGGTTTGCCAGTCGCGAACAACATTAAAGACATCCCGGTTGGTGATTTCGATCTCCTGGACATATTCCAGCAGGTTCATTTTTTCCGCCCGCTTGATCAACCAGGATTTGGCCAACTCCACCGCTCCGATTTCATCCAGCTTGCCGGCCAGTTTCCCCTGGTGTCCCTCTTCTTCTACAATAAAAATCTGACGTTCGGTATCCGCCAGCAGGTTCACCTGCAGCGTAGGTCTGGCCACCGCCGCTCCGATGGCGTTGGCCACCGGCGCATAGGGAGGCAATATGGGCGTGCACCCCAAGCGGGCGGCGATTTGAGGCACGAAACCGGCAGCGCCGCCCCCCACCCCCACGACGTTTTGGGGGCGCAGCTTTTTCTTCTGCATCACTTCCCAAACCCGGTAAGCCGGCTCCTGCTCCCATTCCACAAACATCTGCTCGATTTCCGTTACCACCGTGTTAATCACCAGGCCGACAATGGTGTGAGCCACTTCCATGGGCCCCATGCCCACCGGGGCCCCCAGCCGGACCATGGCCTCACGGGCCCGGTCTTCATCGCCTATTTGTGTCATGCCCATAACCCGTAAAGCATCGGTAGGTGTAGGCAGCGGACCACCCAGGCAGTAGGCATGGCCCACCCGCTCCGAATAAATAATCAATTCCTTGCCTACCCGTTCCACCACACTGTCGCCGCCTACCGGCACCGAGTGAACGGACAGCGCCCGCACCTGGGTAAACCGGTCGCCGATTTTAGCACCCCGGGAAGCCAGCAGCGGCTGCCCGGAGAGAATTAAGGCCAGGTCGGTGGTGGTGCCGCCGATGTCCACCACCAGGGAGGTTTCCCCCGAGGGCGTCAGTGCCTGTACCCCCAGGGTACTGGCAGCAGGTCCGGAAAAAATGGTTTCCACCGGTACTTGTTCCGAGGCCGTCAGGGGCAGGGTGCCGCCGTCCGCCTTCAGGATGAACACACCGGCGCTGATGTCCCTGCGGGCCATGGCATCCCGCACAGCGTTGGCAAAATAATGGTACTTGTCGCTGGTGGCACAGGTCAGCACGGTATTGGCAATGCGGCGGGGAAAATTCAGTTTTCCGCCGGCCCGGTGCCCCATCTCCACCCGCCATTCGGGATGATGTTGCGTAATATATTGAGCCACCTGAAGTTCATGGGCATTGTTTCGGGTGGAAAATTTCCCTACCACGGCAACCCTTCGATATCCCTTGTCCTCCAGCCACTGAAGCGCTTTTGCCAGTTCAGATTCTTCCAGGGGAATGATTTCCCGGCCACGGTAATCAATGGCGCCGGTTAAGAAGAACACGTCGTCCTGTTTACGGAACTCCATGAATGTACGGCCGGGCCCGGGCAGCAAAAGCACACCCACCGGGTCGTATTTCTTCTCGGCGATCAGATTGGTAACAATGGTGGTACTAAAGACAACACGTTCAATCTTGTCACCGGGTATCCCCTTTAATAAGTTGTCCAGCGCATCCCCCAGTGACAGCAATAAATCTTCCTGGGTTTCCACCTTTGCGGTAGCACGAACAGCGTCGCCATCCAGCAGGACAGCATCCGTGCAGGTACCGCCAACATCAATGCCGATATACATGACGGGCCTCCTTACTTTTTCAGGTAATCGAACCGACATCCCCTGCAGAGTAACAGTTATTCGCCTCCAAGTGGATATCATATCCCAAGTTTATCATAATCTCATTTGTAATTGCATTATGAAAAAGTAAACAATAAATTATTTCTTTTTTCGTAGTTTCCTTTGCAGCTTATCCAGGTAATTGAGACTCTGGAGCGGCGTCATGTCGGAAATATCCAGGGCTAATATTTCCTCCCTCAACCGGTTATGGTCCGTCGAAAACAGGCTAAGCTGTTCACTCATTGCAGCAGCCACCTGGTTCTTCCCCGCCACAACCTCCCGGGCTGCCCGCTGGTGAAATTCCAGTTTTTTGACCAGCTCCCCGGCCCTGTCGATAATGTCTCCGGGCAGGCCGGCCAGCCTGGCACAGTGTACGCCGTAGCTTTTACTGGCCTTGGCCCGTACCACCTTCCGTAAAAAAGCCACATCGTCCCCCTGCTCCTTGACGGCAGTGGCATAATTCTTCAGCCCGGGCAGCAGTCCCTCGAGTTCGGCCAGTTCATGATAATGGGTTGAAAAAAGGGTCCGGCATCCTACAGTATTATGTAAATACTCAATGACAGACTGGGCAATGGCCATCCCTTCCAGGTTTGAAGTGCCCCTGCCCAGTTCATCGATAATAACCAGGCTTTTAGGAGTGGTATGGTCAATAATTTGCTTGGTTTCAAACATTTCTACCATAAAGGTACTTTGTCCCGAGGTAAGGTCGTCCGAGGCCCCCACCCTGGCAAAGATCCTGTCAACAATCCCGATGCTGGCCCAGGAAGCCGGCACGAAGCTCCCCACCTGGGCCATCAGCACAATTAAGGCCACCTGTCTCTGGTAAGTACTTTTCCCACCCATATTGGGTCCGGTTATTAAACACAGCCGCTCGTTCTCTGTGTCCAGGTAGGTGTCATTGGGCACAAACCCTCCCGGTCCCAGGGTCATTTCCACCACGGGGTGCCGTCCCTCCGTGATTTCAATTCTGCCGTTATCGAATACCTCGGGCCGTACATACCCATGGCGGGCTGCCACTTCGGCCAGGGACACCAGCGCATCGATTTGGGCCAACAGAGCGGCGGTTTTTTGGATTCTGTGCACCTCGGCAGCAACCTTATTTCGTATTTCCACAAATAAATTGTATTCCAGTTCTACCAGCCTGTCTTCGGCTCCTAAAATCATACTCTCATATTCTTTAAGCTCCGGGGTAATAAACCGCTCGGCATTGGCCAGCGTTTGACGGCGCTGGTAATAATCCGGCACTGCATTGAGGTTGGCCCGGGTCACCTCCAGGTAGTATCCAAAAACTTTATTAAAACCTACCTTTAAGGTTTTGATACCGGTCTTTTCCTTTTCCCTGGCCTCCAAACCGGCCAGCCAGGTCTTGCCGTCCCTGGCGGCGGCACGCAGTTGATCAACCTCAGGATGAAAACCGTCTTTGATCAACCCCCCGTCCCTGAGAGAAACAGGCGGGTTTTCCGCCAGAGCGGAAAACAGCAGCTCTTTCAGGTCAGTCAGAGTATCAAACTGCGAGTAAATATTTCGTAATAACGGGCTCCGGCAGTCCTGCAGTGCTTGGTGAATCAGGGGAAGCTTGTCCAGTGAACCCATCAGGGCCGTCATGTCCCGACCGTTGGCGCTGCCGTAGGCCACCCGTGCCGTTAACCGCTCCAGATCATAAATTTGCTTAAGGGCGCCTGCCAGTTCCTCTCGCAGCAGGAGGGAGTTCAGCAATTCCTCCACCGCGTCCAACCGTTCCTCAATTTTGACCAGGTCGATCAGGGGCTGTTCCAGCCAGTTTTTCAACATCCGCCCACCCATGGCGGTCCGGGTTCTATCCAGGACCCAAAGGAGAGTCCCCTTTTTCTCCCCATCCCTTAACGATTTAGAAATTTCCAGGTTCCGCCTGGCAATGCCGTCCAAAACCATGTAGGCTTTGGGAGAGTAAGATGTAATATCATTAATATGTTTTAGCTCACGCTTTTGGGTGTCCGTCAAATAACGGAGCAAACTGCCGGCTGCCAGGTACACCGCTTGCTTGTCCAAATACGCTTTTATCTTGCCTTCTCCGAAATGGTCTGTGAGAATTCGTGTGTAGTCAGGAAAATCAAAATTATTGCCAAGAGATGTAAAGGTGGTGGCGGGAAGGCTGTTGAGCACCCTGGTCGCCTTTTCATCATTATACATGCCGTAGTCTAAAAGCACTTCTCTGGGTGACAACCGTACGATCTCATCCAGCAAACTGTCCAGAGCCCAGGGGCCTTCCATCTCCGTCACCTGGAATAATCCCGTTGACAAATCGGTTACCGCCATGCCGTAGGTACTTGTATTCACTTGACAGATGGCCAACAGGTAGTTATTATCCTTTTCATTTAACATACTCCCGTCGATGACCGTACCGGGAGTAACCACCCGCACCACTTCACGTCTGACAATTCCCTTGGCGGCCCTGGGGTCCTCTACCTGTTCGCAAATGGCCACCTTATATCCTTTATCAATTAATTTACTGATATAATTGTCCGCCGCGTGAAAGGGCACGCCGCACATAGGGACACGTTCCGGTTCCCCGGCATCCCGTCCGGTCAGGGTTATTTCCAACTCTTTGGATGCCAGTTTGGCATCTTCAAAGAACATTTCATAAAAGTCTCCCAAACGAAAAAATAAAATGGCATCGGGAACCTGTTTCTTTATATCTAAATACTGCTGCATCATTGGAGTTAAGGCCACAAATATCTCCCTCCCGTTCCCCAATTATACCATAGACAAGCCCTCTACAGGTGGCATTGTGCTAAAAGGAAAACCCCCTGGAAGGTCCCAAGGGGCTTTGCTCTTAACAATTCATTTTTACAGGTGAATGTCGTAGAACTACGACTGTTCCTTAGCCTCAGGAGTGAGGACCGCAAGCGGAGCAACTATGGGCTTTTGGGGGGTTCCCCTCAATTCCTTCACTAATGCGTTCATTTACTTGATTGAGGAATTTTTGGAACTGCTCCTGAATTTCTGCAAATTCCCTGATCAGGGGATTTGACATCATCTTGTCTTCCATGGCGTACACTTCGTTCAACTGTTCATCGGTCAGTTCCTGGCCCTGCATCCGCATAATCTGATGAGACTGCTGCAGATGCTGAAATTTTTCAATTAAAGCGATGGCATCAACATCTGACATCATAGCAGCTTCTTTTTCACGCATGGTTTTGTATTTCTCAGACTCGGCGATAAATTTTCCCAACTCCAAAGCCTTGTCTAAAACCATATCACTCATAATTTTCACCTCCCCCAGTCATGTTCAGAGAATTTATTGATTGGCACCCTCAAGCACCATTTCTCCCTCCAATAAGTTGGGCCTGCCCTTGGTGATTCTGACTTGAACCAGTCTCCCGGTCAGTTCAGTGGGGCCCGGAAAAACCACCAGTTTGTTGGTGCGGGTACGCCCGGCCAACAGATCGGGGTTGGTTTTAGTTTTCCCTTCCACCATCACTTCAAAGACTTTGCCTTCTTCCTGCCGGTTGTTTTCATAGGAGATTTTGTTCTGTAATTCGATTAACCGCTGGATTCTCTCACTTTTTACTTCCTCCGGCACCTGCTCCATTTTGGCAGCTGGTGTGCCGGTCCGAATGTTGTAGACAAAGGTGAAGGCGCTGTCGTAACGGACCCGCCTGACCAAATCAAGGGTGTCCACAAAGTCCTCTTCGGTTTCACCGGGAAAACCAACCATTAAGTCCGCCGTGATACCGGCGTTGGGCACCGCACTTTTGATTTTTTGGATGAGTTCCAGGTAATGTTCCCGGGTATAGCCCCTGTTCATCAACTTCAGAATGCGGTTGCTGCCCGCCTGGGCAGGTAGGTGAAAATGCTCGCAGACCTTTTCCGCCGAGGCGATCACATCAATCAAGCGCTGGTCAAAATCCCGGGGGTGGGAAGTCATAAAACGGATGCGCTGCAACCCGTCGATTTTGTCCAGGTCAACGAGAAGATCCGCAAACCGGTAATCAATATCCAGTTCTTTGCCGTAAGAATTCACGTTCTGCCCCAGCAGAGTGACTTCTTTATAACCTTCCTGAACCAATCCTTGAATTTCTTTAATGATATCCTCGGGTTTCCGACTGCGCTCCCGTCCCCGCACATAGGGAACGATGCAATAGGTGCAGAAATTGTTGCAGCCATACATGATGGTGACCCAGGCCTTAAGCTTGTCTTTGCGGCGCACCGGGATATTCTCGGTGATCCCTTTCTCGGTGGCCCAAACCTCCAGCACCGCCTCGTGATTTTCCTGCACTTGATGGATCATGCGCGGCAGTTCGTGCACATTATGGGTGCCGAAGATCAAATCCACAAAGGGAAAGCTGTGACGTATTTTCTTTGCCACATCCTCCTGCTGGGGCATACACCCGCACACCCCTAAAATCAAGTCCGGCTTCGCCACCTTTAATTTTCTTAAACGCCCCAGCAAACCGAAAACCTTGCTCTCGGCCGTTTCCCGGACACAGCAGGTATTTAAGATGATAATATCCGCCTCTGCCTGGGATTCCGTAGGACTGTAACCCAGATCCTCCAGCATTCCGGACAGAGATTCCGCATCCCGTTCATTCATCTGGCAGCCGAAAGATTGGATCATATATCGCTTTTGACCCTCTACCTTTTTGTTTGGGGATGTGTATTCAATTCTTTCTGCCATCTATGTTTATGCCTCCGACAAGCAGTTGGGATAAATTTCATTGAGCACTAACATTTTCCCATATTTATAGTGGGAATGCAAATCATTCGTTATATTTTTAGGAAAATGTAATGGAAAAATACTTTATAAAAAGTAAAAGGACCCAAACAATAACGATTGCTTGGGTCCTTTAGTTTTATCAAGTTATAACAAGTGTTTGCCGTTTCTTAAAAGCACTTCCATGACAGCCGAGGTATCTAAGGTAACGTTGGGAACTACCCAGAGCGCCAGTAACACAATGGCCATTGATAAAACTGTTATTAAAATTTTTCTCATTTTAGAAATTCATTCCTTTCTTGGTGCCTCCGATATTCCACAATTATATAGCCTAAATATTAAAAAACGAAGAAACAATTCTTAAAAATTTATGGATTTACATAAAGGACGCTTTATAAAGGTTTTTGTAACATAAAATTTTAATTAATGCAATGGACAGGCCAAAAAAATTAGACCACTTCTTTTTTATTATAAGCCGCCAGCAGCATGAATTACGTTTCGAACAGGAACCACACAAAAAGGCACCACTTGAAGTGATGCCCTTGCTGCTATTATTATCGTTTTTTTCCTTTCATGGTGCCCATAAGGTTGGTTTGGTAGGCCTGTTGAATGGCTCCCCAGGAGCGCCCCCGGGGCCTGACGCCCGCTAAATGAAAAACAATCTCCGGCTGAGAACGCCGGATTTCATGATGAAGGGTTGTGTAATCCAGGATATCGGCAGTACTATACGTTATGTCGGCATTGTCCGGAGTTTGCGATCCCCTGCTTCTGGTCACCGCCAGGATCGCAACCTTTTCGCCGGTCAAGCGACGGATCAGGTGGGAGCCGATGAAGCCGCCGGCCCCGTTACCAGCACTCGTTTCTTCTTTACCCCAAGGTCCTCACTCCCTCGAAGTACTGACGGTACCAGGCCAGGGTTTTCGCCAATCCCTGCTCCAACTCCCACCGGGGAACCCACTGCAAAATCTTCCTGGCTTTGCTGCTGTCACTGTATTGATGCTCGATTTCACCGCCCGGGATACTCTTTCCCTTCACCTGGGGCTGTAGATCTTTCCCGGACACATTGATGACAGCCTGAACCATCTCCAGCACGGTAAGGGGGCGGTGCGGGGCAAAGTTAAAGGCCTGACCCATCACTTCCGGGCGGTGGAGGTTTTCGGCCAGGGTGAGATAGGCGTCCACCGCATCTTCCACATAAAGATATTCCCGCAGGGGAGAGCCGTCGCTGCGAATCACGGGGGCCCGGTTTTCCAGTACCGCTTTCATGCTGCTGGGGACAATCCGGTTAAAGTTCAAGTCGCCGCCGCCGTACACATTGGCCAGCCTGGAGATGGCCACCGGCAGGCTGTAGATATGATAATAACTCTGGGCGATTAAATCGGTACAGGATTTTGATACATCATAGGGATGTTTGCCCCTGAGCGGGTGGTCCTCCGCATAGGGCAGCTGTTCGGCCTCACCGTAGGCCTTATCACTGGAGGCCACCACCACCCTTTCCACCGTAGGGGAAAGACGGCAGGCCTCCAGGACGGTCCAGGTGCCTTTAATGTTTGATTCAAAGGCGGAAAGGGGCGAACGATTGGCAATGGTTACGATGGTTTGGGCGGCCAGGTGAAAAACCGTATCCACTTCGTATTCCGCCAGCACCCGGTTGACAAAATGAAGGTCGGTAATATCCCCGTAGGCAACCTGAATACGGTTGATGACACCCTCTTGAAAAAGATTGCTGTACCCCACGTGATCCCGGATGATACCAACCACCCTGGCTCCTTCCTTAACCAACCGGCTGGTTAACCAACTGCCGATGATGCCGGTACAGCCGGTCACTAAAACATATTTATCCCGCCACTGACTCATCTCCTACCGCAACATTTAAATAATTGGCCTTCAGCATAACCTCCGCGTCCAAAAACCAGTCCTTGGAGCTAAGATTTAACTCCTCATAACACTGCCGGCTCATAATTTTGGGCGACCCGTTAATATCGCCAACATTTACCTTAAATGTATATACAAATAATTTGTTAAATATGTGGGTTACTATTTTTCTCGTCAGGCCGTCTTCCCGGCGGCACCGCTTCACCTTGCAAAGCTGGTATTCCCCCGCTACCATTTCCTTAAATACCCTGGTGACATCCGCAGGGTCAATTTGACCGTCGCCGCCCATAAAGCCGAGGAAATCCCCGCCGGCCCAGCGGAGCCCGTTGATGATCCCCCAGCCGTAGCCCTGATTTTGCGGCACTTTGACCACTTTGCAGGATGGATTGCTTCGAGCCAGTTTGGCCAGGATCAAGCCGGTATTGTCCGTTGATCCGTTGTCCACCAAAACCAGTTCATAATCGATTTGTTCCCTTTTCAGTTCATGTCGGAGTTCTCTTACGACCTTTTCTGCGTTTGCTTCTTCGTTATACATCGGTATGACCAGCGACAGTTTTGGACCTACCGGGTTACCCATTGGCTGGTCCCGTTGGCGGGAAATCAGCTCTGGCTGGCGGTACTGTTGTTTAAACTTTTTGCCGGCCTGGTGCACTTGATAAACACCCTGTTGATAGGCCTCACCGCTAGCCGCCTTTATCATTACCTGGCTTCCCCTACTCTTTTACAGGCGGATAAAATCAGCCTGTAAAAAATGCTTTCTGTAAATTTGGCGGGCCTTCGGCAAGTCTCTTCCTGGAAAGACAAATTACTCTTGTTTTACGATTTTTTCCGGTTTACTAAGAAGGATTTTCTCACCTGTGGTCGAATAATCTACCTAACATGTAAAAATTGGAAGGTGACTTTCATGAGTGACGCGGTCAGTATCAAAGGAACCCGGCACGGGCTGTTAATCCTGGTTGACCAGGAGCGGGACTTTGAGGATATCAAACAGAATTTATATAAAAAGATGGAAGCTGCCCGGGGATTCTTTAAAGGGGCGAAATTCGCCTTTTACCAGGAACCTGTCGAAAATGATCAAAGACGGGTGCTGGAAGAAATCTGCCAGCAGTACGGGTTAATCCACCAACCGGAAATAAAAGCAAAGGTCAACAGCACACCGGCTGCCACCCCTTCCGCCGAGAAGCAGGCAGTAAACCAACCGGAACAAACGCAGAGGACAACAAAGTCTACAACCAAATCGGATACCCTACTGGTGAAAAGAAGTTTGCGTTCCGGCCAGCGGATCAACTATCCCGGTCATGTGGTTGTGCTGGGCGACATACACGCCGGCGCCGAAGTGGTAGCCTACGGCAATGTTCTGGTCATGGGCTGCTGCCGGGGCGTGGTTCATGCCGGGGCCAACGGCGATCAAACCGCCCGGGTGGTGGCCCACCGCCTCTCCCCCTCCCAGTTAAGAATCGGCACCTCCATCGCCTGCGCCCCGCCGGATTCCCAAAGCCAGGCAGCCTACCCGGAGATTGCCTACCTTTCCGAAGACAGCCAAATCATTGTAGAATCCTACAACAGCAGCCGCCCCGCCGGGCGAAACACCGCTTAAAAAGCAAAAACCCCGGAACTTCTGAGGTTTCCTCAGTGGTTCCGGGGTTTTATTTTACATCTGGACTAATATGCAGAGCCTATGGCAAGTGTTAATTCCCAATATAATATAAAAAAATTATTAATATACCCAAGGTTGGCCAGGAATACAGGCAAAGGTTGTGTGTATGGTAATATCTATATTCCGGGAGGCCTTGGACGCCAAACAACTTTGGGATTTTCGGGATCCCAGTAGGCATCACAGGCCAGACAACAATACTTACCCAAGGATGGGGTTACAGCCAGTATCAAGCCAAAAAATAACAAGAAGGGAATCATTAAACGCCCTAGTGGATAGATAAATCCAAAGAGATAGCAAAAAACAGATAATATAATTCCTACACCAAATCCGGCCGCCAACTTGACCAATCTTGCGGTGGAGGTGTTTTGAGACCCACATTCCGGGCAGGTAGGCCGTTCTAAAAGGCCTGTTTTACGGATAAATGCTAACATTAGATCACCTCCGGAAAATTAATGTTAAATACACTGGATAAATCTTTTTAGGGCACCCCGGTATACAGCCGGGGTGCCTCCATGCTACTTATACAGTTGCAGATGTATTAGATGATTTGCGCTTTTCACTTCGCTCTTTAGCCATTCCCTGGAAGCAGAGATATAAGATGTAAGCGCTGAGACCTACTGCAGAGCCTAACATAATCCACTGACTCAGTTCCCTCAACCACCAGAACTTGATAAAAGCGGAGTACCATTCTGGCTTACCCATTTCCGTAACTACATATTGATGCATAACATCCTTTTTAACCATCATTTGCTTAATTTGATCTGCCTTAAAACCTGCATCTTTCAGAAAAGCGGATACAGGCTTTTTATAGGTGCGCTCAAAAAGCCAACCGATTTGACGCAGAGTAACTGAAATGCAGGCCAGTGCTACGGTTATACCAAATAAAAATCTTATAAATAAGCCATGAACATACTTGGTAGTCAGTGTGCCAAACTGGGCGCCAACCGCGGCTCCTAAAAGCATGATTACGGCTCCAGCCAGTTCAACCTTACCCTTTACGGCATAACTGAAACCACCATAAGCACCGGAAATCATTACCTCAAACAAGTCAGTACCAACAGCCACCTTGGTAGGTACACCAATGACATACAATAATGCCGGTACCCTCAGGAAACCGCCGCCCACACCCAGAAAACCTGCTACAACACCGGTAATGCAACCCACAAATATAACTGCCCAAATAGATATTTTAAGGTTTGCCACCTTGCAGTGAACTACCGGCGCCACATTCAGGGTTTTCTGGACATAATCTGAGAGTTTTGTTCCTACGACGTCGGTATACTTTTTGCCTGTCACTATTTCTTTTTTACGGGCCTTAAAATATTCATTAAGAATATAAACAGCCAGACCACCGAGAATAACAATGTAAACCCACCGCACCACCGGACCTTCAATACCTTTGCTAGTTAACCACATAATTAACTGGGCACCCACTTCGATACCCGCAAAGGTTCCAATAATCATTAGTATAGCAATTAATACACTTACATGACCAAAACGCCAGTGCCTAAAGGTTGATACAACGGACTTACCTGCCACATGTGCCATATCGGTACCAACCGCATAAGCCATTGGAAAACCAAATATATTAAGGGCCGGAGTTACCATAAAAGCGCCACCGATTCCAAAATAACCGCCAATTACACCTACACAAAATCCAATTAACAGTAGTGGCCAGATAGCCATTTCCACGCCAGATATTGGCATATACATAAGTTCCCACCTCCAATTTATAAACAAAAAATTTTAAACAAAAAATTTTAATGCATGCCGCCACCTTCTTTATATTTACCAAGGTCAATTTTCAGAGCTTTAAAAACTAATTCTGCACAACCAGCAAGTACTGCCCCTATTCCGGCCATAGTTACAACAGTTAAAAGTCCGAACTGCATAGGCTTTTCCTTGGACAACACAGCAGACCACTGCCAGAAATCATTCAAGAATTCCATATTCCAACCTCCTTACATGAATTATTTATTTGCCAACCATCTTGCCGCTAAATATACAATAAAACCAGTAAGATACGAATATTACACATGTCGAAACCATAATTGTTCGATATAAAGCAGCCATTAAATCAACCTCCTTTTTAAAACTTGTCTTTGTGATTACTATCACTTATTAAATTTAAACTACTAGATTCCGACAAATATCATTTTTTAATACATAATAAGCTCTTCGTAACCACCTCCCCTTTTCTGAAAGTCCTTGCCCTATTATTCATCATGGCCACATTGCCCAGGTTAGCGACAACCCTTTGTTTAACTTTACCTTCTTCCCTATAGTTCTTGATAAGCTTGACATAGGTGTGCTCATTACCATTAACACGAGTAATTAATTCCGGAAAAACATCATAGGCATCCCTCCTTATTTTTTTATCAAAGTGCTATAGGCCCTTATCAGTTAATTTAGCCTCTATGGCTTGTTAGCGAATTAACTAGACAAGCCGTTTTGTCTGGTCATTCCGGTGGCATTACCTGTTTATCCAGTACCCAATTATTTTCACTGCAGGGTACAAAAAATAATAGGCCGGTTAATCTTGCTAAATGGCTTGCAAGATTAACCGGCCTATCGTTGTTCGATTCGGCCACCATGAGTTATTTAATTATGCTATGAAAGGTAACAAAAAAGTGTTTTATTGTCAATTGGTTAAATGATATAAGGTTGTAGTTATTATGTTTTTTTTATAGTAGCGTCTCCATCATTTCTTTGACGTGTATTCTTTAGGTTTAGCGGTTTGTCATCAAGTCTAATTGTTTTTACGGCTTCATATATAAGAACAGGTTCACCATTTTCTACGCGTATCTTCATATCACCCCAACCAAACTCACGGATAAATAAGACTAATTGCTTTTCCTTATTGCTTAGGCCTCGAGTAGTCCGTTCATCTGACATGCTGGAACCCCCCTTAGCTACTTTGACTTTATAGAAAAAGAAGTAGTGGAACCAATATTGGGTATTATAGAAATAACAAACCGGTTTTTCGTTACATTTGGAACAAAAATAATAGGACGATTACCTTTGCACTGGCAAAGGCAATCGCCTATCGTTGTTCGATTCGGCCTACATTTTTATTCTTGACGGAAAAGTAACACATACCTATTTTTTTGTCAATCAATTAAAATCGTTTTATTTTAACAAATGTTGGTGCAACCTTTATTTCACAGTACTGAGCACCCTTTTGATAGTTTCCTTGATGTCATCCAGGCGAAAAGGTTTTGATACATAAGCCGTAGTCCCCTTGGCTATAGAGTCAGTCGCGGTAGGAATGCTACTGTATCCGGTCATGAAAATCACCGGCAAGTCCGGCCACTGCTTTCTAATCTGTTCCAGAGCCTCCAACCCTGTCATCCCGGGCATTTTGTAATCCAGCAGAACTATAGAAACCTCCTGTGAAGCAAGTATCTGCAGCCCCTCAGTACCGCTGGCTGCCTTAAGTATCTCATAGCCCTCCTGTTGCAGCGCTTTTTCTAGTGCCCAGTGCATTTCAAGTTCGTCATCAATAATTAAAATTATAGTCTTAGACATTAAACCATACCTCCCTATTCGTAATTTTAGTTTTTCCTCCAAAATTCACCTTCTATTTCTTGCTCTTTATTGCACAATATGTTACGTTCAGATTTTACAAAGTTAAATAATGACCAAAACCCTAACCATTCGCAGGTAAACAAATAGTAAAACTTGCTCCTTTTCCTGTCAAGCTTTCTACACTAATTGTTCCGCCGTGGCTCTCCACAATTTTTTTGCTAATGGCTAACCCAAGCCCACTGCCTCCGGTTTTTCTTGAAAAAAATGGTTTGAATATCTCAGTTAAGTCCTCCTGTTTGATTCCCTCTCCTGTATCAGTGAATGATACACAAACCGCATCCCCCTTAACAAATGTTTCTATTGTAAGGGTACCTCCATGAGGCATAGCCTGTATTGCATTGATAATGAGGTTCATGAAGGTCTGGGTCAACTTTTCCTGATCACCTTTAACAAAAGGTAACTCTTCGGAATGAATAATGCTTAAGACAATCTTGTTTTTTCGAAAAAGTTGTTTGACCGTTGATGTTACTGCACTCACCAGTTCCCGAAGGTCAAAAATCTCCCTTTTAACCCGGGTTGGGCTGCCAAAGTTTAACAACTCTGTGGTAAGGAGGTTATGGCGGTCTAGCTGTTTCTGAATCATAGCCAGACACTCTTTTAATTCCAACTGGTTTCTTACCTGTGGTTCCATTAACTCAACCGTAGTCTGTATAATGCTAACCGGGCTACGCAATTCATGGGCAATATCTGTAACAAACCTGCCCAGAGCGGATAGGTACTCAGCACGGCGGAGTTCTTCCGCCATTAGTTCTTTTTCCGTAAGGCTGGCTGCCATCTTGTTAATAGCCCTTGTAATCTGTCCCATTTCTCCAGGCATATCCGGTAATGGGCTGTTTAAATTACTTTCCAGCTTTATCAGCCCGTCTCTAATATGTCTTACTTTCCTAACCCATGATACTATGGAGACCAAGGTAGTGCCAACTCCAAAGACAAATATTACCAGTGTAAATATCAATATTATTTGGCGGGCATTAGCACTTTCCGCAAAAATCGGATGCATTCGCTCCTGTGCCCAGACTACCGCAACCAATTGGGAATTAACGCGGATAGGGGCCAGGTATTCCAGAAACCTATCGTCCCAGGTTTTCCCCAATTTGGTAATGGGGACTCCCCCTGCCAGTACGGCTTTAATGCCGTCAGCTGTTTCATTATAGATACGCTGCAAGCGGGTGCTCGGGCTCTCGCCTCCCGGCGGGGGGTTTTCATGTAGGTAACCTTGAATGTAAATTTTATCTTGTTCTACAATATATAAACCCAGCCTAACTCTCTTGTTAATGTCGACTATCGGTTCTGCGCCTTCCTCAAAGGATTTTCTTAAGGCAGAAGAAACATCCAGTTCGGGATTCTCCTTTAATTGGATCGTTACTTGATTTTGTATTTGGTTGCTCATTCTGTCAACAATACGGGTAAGTTTATTCTCCAGATCCTGCACCAAAACATCATCTGTCCTGGAAAGAAATGTAATGTCAAAGGCCATTATCATTACCGGAACAAGAAGAACAGATACTAGAATAACCATCTGAAATCGAAAGTTCTTCGGCCAGAAACTAAACATAATTTTATCCCCCTAAACTAAAGAATAATACCAGGGATACTACAAGAAGAGAACGCAATGATTACCTTAGCACATGAACAACAGAACAAGTAAGGAAGTGGCTTTGAGATATTTTTTTTGGGACTGGCTTTCAGTGGTTGACGTAGGTGTTATTTAATGCTAATATTTAATCAAAATAAACAAATATATGCAAGGTCGAATCGAACAACGATAGACCGGACGCCTCACAATTGGGGCTGCCGGTCTATTTTATTTTTGGTGAAAGGAGCATATAATATGTCAATCCATTCACATTCCAGCGAACATTACTCAGGAATAGGTATTTGCCATTTGGTAAGCCAGATCAGGAAAACTATAGCGGGATTTTTCCGTAGTAAGCATATAACAAAAACCGCTAAACTTTATCATGACAATTTTTCCTATGATTTAGTGCCAGACACAGCCATAAACAGCTTTGCCAATATGCCCAGGGTTACATCCGTAGACACCGGCGACCTGTATATCTGTGTTTTTGAAGAACCCCACTACCAGGGGGAGTACCAAATTCTTAAACCCGGTGAAAAAGTAATCCTCGGTCAATGTGGGTCAATCGTTATAAGCTTGCACCCGGTTCCAGTTGACAGTTTTCGAAGTAATGCCAGACCGCCGTCGTGGTGCTGGGAATTATCAGGCCACATGTATATCTGGCGCTTTTCCTCGAATTATAAGTATGTCTGATTTAAAAAAACACCTTATTCCAAAGTCCATTTCCGATAATGTTCTGGGTATTCCCGTAGCGTCCCAACCACATTCAAGTTGGCAAGTTACGGGAATACCTTGTTAGATGACGTCACAACACCCATTAATTAGTCTAAAAACCAATATCCGTTGCAAAGACATTGTACTTAAACTCGGAATTATAATCCGAAGTGTGAACCTTCTTCTCAAAACTGCAAATTTTTTAAGAGGTACAATTCGGACAGAAGATACATTATTTTAATTGAAAACGTGATATTTTTGTAGACCTACAATCAATGGAGGTCATTGATTATGATACAGGTGAATCATTTCAGAGAGGTTGTTGGTATTCGCAAGTCCTGTGGTGAAAAGGATTTTGCATCGTGTGAAAACGGCTCCTGCCCGTTAAAGGCAAAGGGAACCCTTAGCATGACGGTCTGTGAGCTGGTCACTTCTCATATGAATACCGAACCGGCTTCTGTGGAAATAGTTTGCAATTGCCCTGTGGAGGACGACCCGCTGGGGATTAAAGACTTCTTTGAACACTGTGAAAAGGGTTATATCCGCCCCACTTCCCGGCAATTGGAGTTCATGAAGCGCCAGCATGAAAAATGTCAGAACTGCCCTGCCAACACCAGGTACACCATGCATCATTCTAAATTAAACATTAAAATATCTCCCCACCTCTGCACGACCCTTAAGTCAACGGCCCAGACCATAAGAGAGGCCGCCAAGGGTAGTTCATGCTGCTTAATCAGCCCGAGGCCCTCTAAAGAATTTCCTC
>JBFMCH010000014.1:0-5890 GCA_040754595.1 Bacillota bacterium | reverse complement strand
GGTTCTGTGAGGGTTGTGTGTTCAATTTAGCCATGGAGCAAATATTGTGGCACTCCCAGAGGAAACGGGGAGAAACGGTGAAAACAAACCTGCTTCTAAAGTTAGAGAGACGCACTTCTACTCGACAATGGAATTTTTAGTTTAGTTTTTGGTTATGTTTTTAATGGCTCTTACCCACGGGAGGATACGGCTCTGCTGGAGAGCAACCGGAGCGCCCAGTGGGGTTCTGCCGGAGATAGCTGAGGATATTATTCCCAGCTTTCTTCTTTTTGCTGGACGGTTACGCCCAGGTGATGACCATTCCGCATAATGTAAAATACGCTGATTTATTTGTGAAGCTGCAGCGGGAAGCAAGAGAAGGCGACCACGGCCTCTGGGGCAGCGGCGGCCAGCACTCCCAGGACCAGGGACAGGCTGCTCATACTGTTCCGGCCGGTGCGGCAGGCAAGGGTCCTGGTCCTCATGGGGAGACCATTAAAGGAAATATCAACAGCAAGGGTGAAAAGATTTATCATGTTCCCGGCGGGCGGTATTATGATAAGGCTAACCTAGAGGCCTGGTTCTTCACCGAGGAAGATGCGCAAGCGGCCGGTTACCGCAGGAGTAAGGTTTAGTTTTTAATCGGCACTTACAAGCTGCTATAAGGAGCAATAATAGAACTTAAGTGATGTTCTTGTGGCAGAGTATACTGCATAAGTTTTCCTAAAGATTTTTCTCCAGGTGGTAAGAAAATGAACAATGAAATCTTGAAAATTGATGTTGATACTCGGTATAAGGACCCTTTCTCCATTAGGAAAAAACTAATCAATAATTCAACCAGTGTAGAGTGGTATCTACTGGGATTAGAATCACACAAACTTCAGCGCATGGGGGTAATCGATAAGCTAGTTATCGAGGACCTCATGCGCACTAAAATTGATTTTCATAACTTCCAAATGGCGACAGCACTTAGGGTTCTGAATGAAATGCATGGTTTAGCGCTGCTGGCGGACGAAGTTGGTCTCGGGAAAACTATTGAAACAGGGTTAATCTTAAAAGAATTATTAGTACGGGACAGGATTCGGTCTATTCTAATATGTTGTCCCGCCTCCCTGGTTACTCAGTGGAAGGATGAAATGTTGCAAAAATTTGGAGAGAGATTTCTATCGCCGGAAGATGATTCATTTCCCGGTTACATCAAAACAGACAAACTGGTTTGCTCCATCGCCAAACTTAGCCATAACATTAAAGCCATTGCCTCCAGGGAATGGGACATGATTGTGGTGGATGAAGCCCATTTATTGGCCAACCCTTCTTCTAAACGTCGCCAGGCGGTGGCTGCCATATCTAAACGTCACATGCTTTTGCTTACTGCAACCCCGCTCCAAAACAAATTAACAGACCTGTACAGCTTGATCGATTTGCTATATCCGGGGTTGCTTGGTTCCTTAAACGCTTTTCTCAGGGTCTATGCCAAGGATTATCCAAAGGGAAGGGTGTTGCGGGAGGATACAGCACCACAACTTAGGAGTCATCTAACCAGGGTTATGTGCAGGACCAGACGAGAAGAATCCGGTATACCCTTTGTCCAACGACATGTACAAACCTGCCCGATAAAGGGTTATGAGATTGAATATAAATTGATTGATGAAGTCACCGGTCATATGGCCAAAATCTATGGCGGGGAGCAAGAAGGGCAACGAAGGTATCTTCTGCTTAGGGAAGTAATGAGCCTGCAGCAATCACTTTCATCAAGCCCCCGGGCGTTAATTGTGGCATTAGAGAACCGGTCTCTCAAACACCCCAATGAAAGGAGGGAGTTGGTTCCACTAATAGAATTAGCCAAATCCATTAAGACACCGTCCAAAAGCCAGCTGCTATTACAAATACTGGACGGCATACCCAATGATCAGGCCATTATTTTTACTTTGCGCAGGGAAACAGCCTACTATCTGGAGACTATCCTTAAGGAAAAGGACAAAAAAGTGGCCCTCTATTTAGGGGTTGGTAGCGGCAAAAGTTCGCGACAAAAGCGGGACGAGGTCATCCGAGAATTTCGGGCCGCACGTATCCAGTACATTATTGCTACCGACGCAGCGGCTGAGGGTTTAAACTTGCAAAATTGTAATATTCTCGTAAATTTTGATTTACATTGGAATCCTATGAAAATAGAACAGCGGATTGGTCGGGTACACAGGTTTGGCCAAGAACGGGAAGTAACAGTGTTTAACCTGGCACTTGAAGATACTATTGATGAATACGTGATTAATATTCTCTTTAAAAAGTTAAGATTATTTCAGGAGGCTATCGGTGGGCTGGAGGTCGTGTTGGGTGAATTGAAGTCAGGTGACGAGGACTTAGAAGAATTAATCATGGAGATTGTCCTCCGGTCAAAAAACAAAGTGGATATTAAAAAGCAGTTAATGGAACTGGCCAAAGATGCTGAAAAAGCGGCTGAAAAGCAAATATTGGCAAAACAATTTACTAAGGGGGTGTTAGGTTAATGGTTGTTAAATTCGCCTATGAAACAACCCCCCTGCACGGTTTCCTGGTAAACTATTTCACACAGCTGGGAGCCAATGTGGTTGATCTTCAGGAAACTTATTTTGAGGTCGTAACCAAAGATGGAGCAAAAAGAAGATTCACCTATTCCTCGGCGGTGGCTGCTGAGAATGAAAACATAGAATTACTTGCTCCCGGGAGCAGAGCATTAAAGCGCATCTTTGATGAAGCGGCAACCAGAGGGAGTGCCGCTGTACTTCTTTTTAAACAATCCCAGGATCAAGTGGAGGACTTTGTAGCCCAAAAATGGCAAAATACTTCTAGGTGTTGCGACAAATGCCCCCAGTATGGTGAGTGTAACTACGATAAGTGCTGTCCAATTTGCCCGGCAAGACATGACTGCCACCATCTTATCGTGGGGAGTAGATTACATAAGGTACTAATTAATGACCAAAAGTTAAAACCATTCTTTCAGTTTACCTTTCTGGTTGAAATCCTAAACCCGGTCCGGAAGCAGGATGAGTTATTCCATGTACTGGTTGACCCCGAGGATGGCAAAACATTTGAGCCCCTTATTCCGGAGATCATCGAAACAAATTTATATCACGATAAGGGACAGCTTCCGTTAAGCTTACAGTTATATGACCTGGCTTTAACCCATGCCTATGCCTGGGTTGATTCGAAAATACAGGGTAATTTAGCCTTCCTTCGTCAACAAACCATGCGTTCCGTTTCGGAAAAGGCTGCCGCTTTGCAACACCGTTTAAAAATGGAGAGTGAGGAAGGTAAGTCCCCGGAGGGTGCGCATCAGAGATTTGAGCAAGGGCTTAAACAGTTACAAAAACAGTACCAGATCAATGTAGAGGTCACTTTATTAAGTGTGCTGGTAATTTATATACCAGAGTATCAATTAGAAATTGAGCTGGAAAATGGCTCTATCATACCTGTCTTGTTAAATCCTGCCACCAATAGAGTAGCCCATCCGATATGCCATGAGTGTGGTAAAGAGGTATTAGAGGGGTGGTCTTGTGTCAATGGACACTATGTGTGCAAGGAATGTGCCGATCGGTGTGTAAGCTGCGGTGCTATTTTCTGCGTATCTTGCTCTGAATCCCAGGCAAGGTGCGCGATATGTGGAGATTTGGTTTGTGCTGATTGTAAGACATCCTGTTCCAAATGTGGAAAGGTTGTATGTAAAGATCATTTATATCCTTGTCATCATTGTGGAGAATACCTCTGCTTATCCTGCATTAATATTTGCCAGTCCTGTGAGAAAGATTTATGCGTTACCCACACAAAGAAGTGTTCCTGCTGCGATAGCCTGATTTGCGATGACTGTTCGATTGGTTGTAATGAAGCTAATTGTAATAAAATCCTGTTAAGAGATCATGCCAAAGAATGTAGCTATTGTCACCAACCTTTTTGTGGTGACCACGTGGCCAAAACTGTAAATGGTCATCTGGCCTGTGCCGAACACCGGGCAACTTGTATTAAATGTAATAAGGAATACCGTATAGATGAACTAAAGCGCTGTGCCATTTGTGGAAGCCACATGTGCCAGAACGACCAGGAAACCTGTTACAAGTGTGAAAAAATAATTTGCCCTCGGGATGTCATAACCTGTACCACCTGCCAGACCAAAGGATGCCCGGACCATACCAAGAAATGTGTAACCTGTGACAAGGTTTTTTGTTTATCCCACATTATCCAATGCAGCAGGTGCTCCCAGTGGGTATGCCAGGATCATGTTATCAGGTGTTCCGGCTGCGGGGAGATGTTTTGTTCTTGTACCAAGACGTCAACCTGCAGAAATTGCGGACAGCAATATTGCCATAGCTGCCTTGAGGATGGAATGTGCCCGGCTTGCCGGGATATGGTAAATGTCGAACCATCAGATGGGGCAGTTCGCCATGTTAAAGGCCATGACAGTAAAGTGGCTGGCTGGAAGAAATGGAAAGTAGGGCATAATGCCGATACCCTTGTGGTTATTGGTTATGGTTTACTAGGTGGAATGCTGTTTGTTATATCAAAGGATGGTAAATTATTAGCCAGAAAAGATATCTCATTATTTGAGAGAATAAAGAGGTCTTTCAAATGAGTAAAAGCTTAGCTGAAAAATTAATTGCCTGGGCGGCAGAGAAAGGGCCCAAAGCTACTCAAGAGCAGCTAGTTGCAGGTATTGGTGAATTGGGCCATGTGCATGATGCTGTAAAACAAAAACGGTTACTCTCTTCCTTACTTAAAAGAATAGATATTTATAAGGAAGTGGAACATGCTTACAGGTTGGAACAAACTAAAGTAACTATCGAAAACGAAGAACTCACCGGGGCATTAACCGTCAATCACTTAGATCTCTTATCTGGTCTTGAGTTTGAAAAATTTCTAGGTTGGTTCTTTAGTCAAAGAGGAGCTAAAACCCGCGTTACGAAAAGTAGTGGTGATCATGGTGTAGACCTTATTGTAGAAATAGATAAAAGAAAGATTGCCGTGCAAGCGAAGCGCTACCAACCATCCAGTGGGGTTGGAGCTGTAGCGGTACGGGATGCTTATGCGGGTATGAAAAATTATGATTGCCAGGCAGCTCTGGTCATTGCAACAACATTTTTTACCAGGCAGGCTAAAGAGGAGGCCAAGAAGCTAGGGGTGGAACTCTGGGATCGTTCCCGCTTGCAAAATGAACTTAATCTCCTAAGTATCAAAACCAAAACTAATAACGGACCAAAATTGGCAAAGCCAGAGGCCAAAACGGAAAAGCGGGAACTGCGACAAGTGGTGCTTGATGATCCGGAAAATTTAAAAAATAACCAGGTTCTTAGGGTAAAAATTGAAGAGGATATCGTTAGGTTATGTAGCTCTAAAGAGGAGCCGGTTGGCATCGTCAAGGGCTTCGATGCTAAATGGATACAAACACATAGTGAAAAAGGCGCTGTATTTAAAATTAGATTTCGCAATACCAAAAAGGAGGGAATGAGGATAGAAGCTGAGGCTCAGTGGTTTGAGGTGAAGGAAGGAGGATAGTGCCCCCCTCCTACTCGATTTTAAAAATATAATTTTCCTTTCATAGTAGGTCCAAAACCCGGCTGCCGGGCACCAGACTAGTGTACTGGTGTGGGCCAGAGCGGCGTTATCATAGAGGTTACATTTGAAGTTCTAAATCAAGGCAAGGGCCCTTGGAAGTTCCGAATAGCGGTCGATCTCTTTCTTCGCTTTCACGAAGGTGGTTCCGATGGGTTAGCCTTGGAGGCCGGTGTTTGTCAAGATAGTTGTCGCTAATACGTTCAATTTTTTTGTATTAAACCCACCGCCGGTCTTGACTCCATGTGCTAATAATGGGGTAACCCGACCGACGGATATACGCCAACTAGAAACCTGTATACGGTCGGGTAAATTAACCCTAGCACATGGGTCA
>JBFMCH010000013.1:0-21880 GCA_040754595.1 Bacillota bacterium | reverse complement strand
GTTGGTGTGGTAACTATCATTATAAGGGGAGCACTGTGGATACTCAACCATCTGGGGCAAGCCCGGGTGGTTGATTTATTTCCCAGCCTATTCCATTTTGTCAACCCATACCCAACTTAACACATATTAACAAATGGATTTATTAAAAAAAACAATTCCGTGTTAATACCTATTTAGTTAAGGTAAAAATTACCGAAAATATTAATAACAGTTAATCACTTTACAATCTTTGGTATCGACACAATAACAATGTTCTAAGGGGGTTTACTAATGGAACAAAAAGTGGAACAAAAAAATGATAACCGAACCCCTGCTATAAAGAACCCTTCTCCTGTTACAAATAACGAGGGTGTGGCCTGGGTTGACGGTGGTAAAATTTATGTTAAGGACCCCAAAGAAGGGGGTCGTAAAGCCACCATCACCCCCTGTATGGAGATTCAAATCCTGGTGAACGGTAATCCTATCTCTGATACTTCGGAGGTTTCAGAGAAAGATCGGATTGAGACCGTCCCCTTAAGCCACAATGACCCGGGCTTTGTGAAGATTCATATCTCCCCGGATAAAATGTCAGCCTTTATTGAAATAAAGAACGAGTATTGCAATACCTATGAACTGGTAGATTGTGAACCTGCTTCTCACCTCGTTTTAAAGGCCAAGCAAAAGAAAGAAGTTATATTAAAGGAGACATCCGACTCACTTATTAGTCTGTTAAACAAAAGCGGCGTAATCTATGGCATAGATTCAGGCGCCATTGACAGCCTGGCAAAGAACCCCCAGGATGGTATGACCTTGGTTGCCAAGGGTCTTCCCCCCGGTCGGTCCAGTGATGATATGGTTGAACTTCTGTTTGGACAAACTGCCACTCCTCTGGAAGATAACACTGGTACCATCGATTACAAAGAACTTGGCAAAATCACCTCCGTGTCCGTTGGTGAAACTCTAGCCAGAAAGATGGCCGGTCAAGAAGGCACCCCCGGAATGACTGTTACCAACCAGGCTTGTAAAGCCAGAGAACCCAAAAGAATTAATCTGCTTGCAGGCCCGGGAGTTGAAATTGTTGAAGACGGATTAAAAGCCGTGGCCGCCAGTGAAGGACAACCCAAGGTTCGAAAGTCCGGTAATAATTGGATTTTCTCCATCGAACCCGTGCTGACAATACCTGGCGACGTAAATGTCAAAACAGGCAACATTCGTTTTAAAGGCGATGTCAATGTAATGGGTTCTGTGGACGATGATATGAACGTAAGTGCCAGCGGCAATATTACGGTGGCCAATATCATAACCAAGTGTAAAATTACGGCCGGTGGAGACGTAACCATCAAGGGCAATATTATAAATGCCGAAATTGTAAGCGGCGGCTTTGTTGTGCTGTGCAATACGATAAAGCCCTTGCTTCTCGAGTTGTTGAAAATCCTTGAAGACTTGTTTATTTCTGCCAATCTAATGGTCGAAAAGCTTCCTCCCAATAACAAGATCATCTTCGGCAATGTTCTTATTCTTCTTATCGAGAAGAAATTCACGCATCTGGGCGGTTTACTGGACAAAATCAGCAAAAAGCTCAAAGAACTGGATTTAAAGCTCTTGGGCAGCTACGAGCATACCCTGCAAAAGGTAGTAAACCGGCTAAGCGGTATAAATATTCTTCAATACCAGACGGCCAATGATTTTCAAAACACCCTGCATGAACTCAACAATTTCTTTTATTATGTAGACAGTCTGGTGAATAAGCGAAGTGTTGTAAATATCAAGGTTGCTCTGAATTCAGTGATTAAAAGTTCCGGAGATGTTGTGGTAACTGGTGGTTGTTTCAATACCCACATCGTTGCGGACGGTAATGTTAAGGTTGACGGAATTGTCCGCGGAGGCATCATTCAGGCCGCAGACGATGTCTATATTAAAGAAATCGGTTCTCTAACGGGAGCGAAGTCTCTTGTCATAGTGCCCAAAGACAAGAAAATAAAAATTGACCATGCTTACGAAGGGATCTCGGTTCGAGTAGGGAAAATGACCCGGATACTGGAAAAAGAAATGAAGAGCATTGTTGCCAAACTGGATGACGAAGGCAACCTGCAGATAAGAAATTTTTAGCCACCTTTTATCGGTGGCTTTGTTTTTGGTTACTTATTAGGTCATCATTTATCTTGGGCCGATAAAAACCGGGCATTTAACTTTTTGGGAAAGAGAATTGAGGTTAAATCTTAGTCCGGCAGCGGCCGCCGGTGCGACAGCATTTGGATTTGGCAGCACCAGCAGAGAAGTTTCCGGGTTAACGGTGCATTCTACAATTACTTTTTCCGTTTTGCCGATTTTAATCTCAGTTTCCACAGGGATTCCTTTATCATTAACCTGCTGCCTGAACTCAGCCAGAACCGTTTCAGCATGACTTTTTAAGCCATCTTCGAACCAGTGGAAAAATCTCATGCGAGTGGACGAAGTATTGATCCATTCATCTCCAAGCAAATTCCTCCACCCTTCATCCAGGATGAATACAGCCCTTAACGGCAGCTTCATGGATTGTGCCATTTCAATTGCCGTCTTACCGGCTGCATCGGCAGAAGGTGAACCATCTGTAACAAGTAGAATTTGGCCGTTCATGGGAAACCCCCTTTTATTCCCTTTCCTCAATCGGGCTCATCCGTTGATTCCCCAAAGAAGGTATACAGCACGAAAATACTGGCAGTCAGCGGAATTAAAACCAGGGTATTTTTATGATTGTAACAATGGACAATGCAATAAAACAACGCAAAAAGCAGGAGACAAGGAATGACTTTCGACATATAGGCCAGAAACTCTTTTATCGTGGGATTGCTTGGTATTTTCATTCCCACACACCCCTGTTTCCCAGTCAAAATTATGCTTTGTGAATATATTAGCATAAATGCCAACGGAAACAAGGGGGAAACGGTGTGGTGACAAAATATTGATAAAAATCTTTTCTCTTAAGGTATCATCTTACTTGATGATCAACAGCGAGGTGGATAACTCGTTTAGCATTTTTTCTTTGACCTTGCCGGATGTATTGCCAGGTGATTTTGGTTTGGTGCCTAGGATCAACAGGTCATAGTTACCGGTGTTCAGTTCCTGAATAATTTCTTTAGGGGGGTTCCCCTCCCTCACCTTCCACGCGAACTGGCTGCCTGTAGTTTCAGCCAGTTCCTTAAATTTGTTAAAAATCTGCTTTTGCTGTTCATCCGCCATTGTATAGATATAATTGATAAACTGCTCCTTGGTGATGCCGCTTGCCAGTTGATCCACATACCCATAATGGGTTAATCCTGTTTCCGACACATGCAGCACCGTAACACGCGGTTTTGTTACCATAATAAACTCAGATACTTTCCGTAAGAAACCTTCATTTTCTTCCCCGTGTGCAGCCACCAAAATATTCTTGTACATATTTATCTCCCCTATTAATTTATCCCCAATATAGTATGGCAGGGTAAGGACTCTGTTAGACCTGACCCTGCCATTTGAAAGCTAGAATTATTATTTTGCTGTTCGCTTTACGCCATGACTTTGGCCAGGACCAACAACACCAATCCCAAACCTATAACCATATAATCTTGCATTCTAACCTTACGGTCAGCAGCTCTTGAATCTTCTACCGCACAACTGTTTTTTTCGGTCATGAACATGCACCTCCCACATTCATAGTGATTAAACGTTTATTATAGAGGTAAGAAAAACTTCACTACTACCAGGGCAAAGGCCGCTTTAGCAAATCCTACGATGAAGCCCAGAACGATACCGTCTTTACCGGCAGCTTTCATATCGGAGAACTTGGTGGTTAAACCGATGCTGGCAAAACCTAAGGTGAAGGCCCAAGTCATGAAGGTGTTGGCCATCTTGACTTCTTCTTTGCTGAACATACCAGCGGTGTTGGCTAAAACGGCGATCAGGAAGGCCACGATAAATACAGGGAATTTGTCCATTACAAACTGACTCTTGTTAATTTCACCGGCAGCTTTGCTGTCATTCTTCAGAACCAGCATAACAACGTAGAGTACTACAAAGGGCAGCAGTACCACACGGCCCATATTGTAAATACCGGCCATTAATCCGGCTTGTTCACCGTATGCCATACCGGCAGCCAGTACCTGAGCGGAGTTAACGATACCAACACCAACCCACGCGCCAAACTGGTTTTCAGTTAAACCAAACAGATGGCCTAAAGCCGGGAAGGTAAACAGAGCCAGCAGACCAAAGATCAAAATGGTTGCGATGGTATAGCACATTTCTTGACCCTTTGCTTTTACAGCAGGACCGGTGGCTACAGTAGCGGAAACACCGCAGACCGAAAACCCGGAGGCCAAGCAACCGGCCAGAGAGTCAGTCATCTCATATCGCTTGCGGAGCCAGAACATTAAGGCTACAGTGCCAAACAGGGTTACAGCGATAAAAATCATACTGGTGGTACCTACTTTTACGAGGGAGGCCAGGGTGTATTTGGTACCCATGACGACGATACCGGTTTTGGTTAAAATGGTGGAATATTTAAGGCCGGGTTCGAGAAGAGAAGGAACGCCTACTGTATTGCGGATTACCATACCAAAAATAATTGCTAATAAAACGTAGTTCAGGTGAGCAATCTCATAAACCTTTTTAAAATTGCCTTTGATATACCCTTCTGCCCAGGATGCAGCAATTGCTACCAACACGACAAGAATGAGTCCGGGAATCGCCTTGGCAATTTGTGCACTTAAGCTTTGACTTTGCGCCTGACTGATTTGTGTTTGCGCCAAGATAACACACCTCCATGCAAATTGTTAAATTTAAGGAACCATTGACTTAGTAGGGATTATCTTAAGACCTGCTCCGGTTCCCTACCCCCTTTCACGATAAAACTTTAAAACGATTAGTACACCGAAACCATTGGTTCCGTAGTATACACTTGATGATTTGTGTTATTTTGGACATTCCTGATCAGGAATAATTGGTCCTCAAATGTCCCGGTAAGATAAATTTGGTCATTGCAGTTGATAGCAATGGTTTCATTAAACTTCGGGCCAACATATTTTTTGAAACTGCATTTAACCACATCTTTGCTCGTAGTGGCGATTTCTATATCGCCTTCTATGCAACCGATGTCTCCATCATTAGTTTTCTTCCAATGCACTTTGTTTACAGTGCCTGTTAAACAATCTGTCTCCGGAACACAGGACTCCCTTAATAATGTGTTAATTCTATTTACATTAAGCATTAACTTGGGGAGTAATATAATCACCAAAGGTGTCATGCAGATAATGAATATAACAATCCAGCCATACCATTTCACAAGCTTTTCTTTTTTCCTGCGGGAGACATGAATGTGAATTTTATCCACAACATTACCTCCTCAATCACTTTTTGATTGTTAAAAATGTTACTTTCCGCCTTGGAAACTTTATTTCTCAATTGATTAACTTAACCAAATCTTAATATTTTTTAAATTACCGGTCAACGAATTGAAGTTACATTGACATTTAGCTCTCAAGCAATGACACAAAAGTGTCATGTGCCTGATTCTTTTGTTGTAATACTCATTACCTTTTCATGGTCGTTTATATGACATTTATAAACCGGATTAAGCATAGAAAGCCTGAGAAAAATGAAAATACAAAAAGGAATTTACTATATACCGTTAAAATATTATAATTTATACGTTGCATCATAACTTTTCATGAGGTTCTTTATATTTTTTACCAAATCTTTCACGGTATGGTGAAGACATGTCAATTAATAAAAACCTTGCCAAATTAGCCTTGGTATTATTTATTATTGTTTGCATATGTTCTGTTTTACTCTTTCAAAACTTCCTGTATACTTATCAGCAAATCAACAGAATTGGGGATTCCCGGGAAGAATTAACTGAATTTAAAAAATCAGTGAATAATATTGAGGCCATGACCTCCGGCCTTCAGGATTATATTTTATTGTCGGACCCGCAGTCTTTGGAGAACTTCTATAAGCACAGCGCCATCATTATAAAAAAACAGACCGATCTTTATGATTCCGACAACCTATCAAGAAATCAGAACATCATCGATTTAATTGAGTTGAGCAAAAGGTACATGTCTTTTGCGGCCTCGGAAGTCATACCAACCGTACAAACAAAAACGTATTCAGAAAAAGAAATTCAAGATCTTTATTTACGCAACCAGGACTTTACCCGGCAAATGAACGTAAAACTTAAGCATTTAAGCCAATCCTACGATAAGGAACTGGATAATTATTTTGAAACAACCCTTTTCAACATAGACAGTAAAATTATTTTATTACTCATTATTTTGTTTACCTCCTTGCTGCTTCTACCCTACGTTTTATACATGATGTTGAAGCCTTCCCTGACCAAGTGCATCTATGTGAGTGAATCAGCTGAATATACCGACAATGCTTTCATCTTTGTTGATCACTCCGGGGATGTTAAATATGTCAATAAATCTGCCCAGGATTTATTTGGTTTACTTCCGGAGACGGTCCTGGAAAAAAACGTAGATCAATTTCCGGAATTGTTTCCTCGTTTGCAAAATATCACCCAACCTTTGCTGCATTCTCTGTTAAACCAAAGGGAACTTTTGAGACACAAGGCTGTCTTCCATAATGATGGGCGCCCCATTCACTTAACCGTGGACTACATTCCTATATTTTTATTTAATAAACTAATCGGGGTTATGATGATCGCCAGAATGGCCAACGAACAAAAGGATAAACCACTTTTACTGGATACGTTGGAAAAAGAAAGAAAAAGAATCTCCATCGAGATCCACGATTGGATTGCCCGCTATATGTCAACCATCATTCATTCCCTGGACTATAACCTCCGGCTGCATAAAGACGGCGATTTAAAAGGTGAGGATTTGCTGCAGGGTTTAATCGACCTGCGCAACCACTGCCAAAACGCTGCCATTGAGATGCGGGGCATTATGAATGACATCCACCCTTATTTGATTGATAAAGTGGGCCTTATTTCTGCGCTGGAATCTTATATTCATACCTTTGAAAAACTGAATAAAATAAAGGTGTATATATTTTACCAGGACAGAGCCCTGCGCGTTAAAAAGAAGGACGAAATTATTATTTACCGAATCATTCAGGAAGCTCTCAGTAATATTGTAAAACATGCCAAAGCCACGGAAGTGGACATTAATTTTACCAAACAGCAGGACACCCTCAAAATTGAAATTATGGATAACGGGGGAACTGAGGGAGATTTCGTGGCGGGCAAAGGATTGTGGGGCATGAAGGAACGGGCCGGTCTGATTGGCGGCGATATTGTTTTTGGTTATTGTGAAACAGGTTTTTGTGTTACTTTAACCGTTCCGATACTACCAGGAGGCCAAAAAAATGGAGAAAATCAAGATTATGCTGATTGAGGACCATAACGTCTTCCGGGAGGGCTTAAAAAAGCTGCTGGAACTGGAAGACAATATGACAGTGGTGGCGGAGGCCGGCTCCTGTGAAGAGGCTTTGGCCAAGCTGTCCGGCGATATCGATGTCATCCTGTTGGACATCGGTCTTCCCGACGGCGATGGCCTTGATTTGGCCGGTAAAATAAAACAAAAATACCTGCGTATCAAGCATGTGGCCCTCACCACCTATGATGATCCAATCTTTATAAAAAAAGCTATGGAATGCGGTGTCAAGGGGTTTGTTCCTAAATATGCTTTCTTCGATGAGATCAAGTCCGCTGTTTTAATGACGCACAGGGGCGGTTCTTACCTCTACCCCGGCTTGAATACCGATTCATTGTTGAATCTCTCCGACACCGGACTGACCGAAAAAGAAATACACATGCTGCAGCTGCTTGCCAGTGGAAAGAATCAAAAGGAAATCGCCGCAGACCTTTACATCAGTCTCTCCACCTTTAGAAGAAGATTAAGGGATATTTTTGCCAAGCTCCATGTTCACTCTGTGGAAGAAGCTCTTACCGTTGCAGTAAAGAGAGGCATCATAAAATAAGCTTTACACCCGGAGGGTAGAAATGAAAAAATCCCCCCAAATTAAAACTGCTTTTCCTACCTTTGCAACCATCTTTTTTATCAGCATCTTTATTTTGTTTGGCATTATGGAATTCCGCCATACCAAAAACCTGATTAACCAATACGAAACCGGCATTAAGCAGATCACCATAAAAAAAACTGAGGTATTTCAGGATAATTTAAAGACTGTAACTGTTAATATCGCAAAAAAACTTGAGAACGAACCGGAAACCGAGCGTTTATTCAAACAGATTGTCTCTTTTGATTACCGGATGACCAATCTTTATTTGCTAAAGGAAGACGGCACGATACTAACCTCTGCTTCCCAAAACAGCCAGGACCCAGACATCGCAAAATTTGTGAGACAGCCCACACAACTTGGCAATTACCAAGTTTTAGTCTCCGGCGTCCACGTAGATTCTTTATCCAAGCTTGAAGTGATCACCATGATCGTGCCTTTACAGAAGAAGTTTGAAGATCAAAAAATATTTTTAGCCGTTAACTTCCGACTTGACCAATATCAAAATGAAATCATTCAGGAATCTATGAACCAGAACTTCCGCATTGCTGTTTTTGATCCTTCCGGCAATCCGGTCATTTGGCCCTTCGAGAAGATAAAAGCAAATGCTTTTGACCCCCAGCAGGAGACTTTTTACTATGATACTTTAAGATATAACATTGTGGCCTCGGATGCCGGTTACAGTCCTTGGAGGTTGTATTTCTTCTTTGAAGCCAATAACTTTGAATTATACCGTGCCATTGCCATTTTGTTTTTGGTCTTTGCCCTTTATATCTGTCTCTACGAACTGCTGGTTGAATTTTGGGGCGTCAATACCGCCAAAACATACTTTGAAAATATTGATTTTGCCATCTTTAACCAAATTAATGAAGGTGTCATCATTGCAAATAATTCAGGGCGTATCATATTTGCCAATGAAACAGCCCATCACATTTTTGCCGATAGAAAAGATACCTTAAGAAACATTAAATTAAAAGAAATCTTCGGCAATACCGATGATTTTCAGGGGGAAAATGAAAGGGCCACGACCCTAACACTGAAGTTCAGGGACAAACTGCTTAAAGTAATACACTCCCCCATTATTAAAAACAATAAAATTTTAGGTTCATTAAGTGTGATAAGAACCGATGTGAAGGAAGAAACTGTTTATCATCAAGTCCTGAACAAATTATTAGAGGCCCTGTCCCAGGGAATTATTTTTGTGGACAAGAACCATGAAATTTACCTGGCCAATTTTATGGCCAAGTGTTACTTGAAAAATTTAATTCCCGGCACCAGCATCGAAGTGATTGATCGTGAATTGGCCACCTTTATTTACAACAATATTGATTCCGGGATAACAAAAAGAATCGAGCTATCCCGTGGACTTGCCTGCGAAGTCACCCCTGTCTATGATGACGATGGAATCTATGTGGGAACCCTGGTTGTGCTGCAAAATGACGTTATCCCCACGGGTCATTCTCTGTCATAAAAAAGCTACCCTTACCGGCTGTCGATAAGGGTAGCTTTTTATTTTACTGGTGAATAATTAAAACCATGATCACGATCAACAGCGCCAGTGAAAGGGCGACGTAATCTTCCATTCTTTCCGTGGCAAAGGGCGTATACATCCTGTGTTCATAATCATCCGGTTGGCTGGATTTCCTTTGTCTTGGCATATTATCACCCCGACATATTAAGGTTTTTCTGGAATAAAAAGGAGTACCACAATCAGTGCCAGCACCGCTTTAAACAATGCGGCGGCCGAACCCACCATTAAAGGCTTGCCTCCTGCTTTACGCAGCTCAGAAAAAGAGATTTGCATGCCAAGCCCTGTTAAACCGATGGCAAAAAACCAATTGTATAATTTACGTATGGTGATCAGCTCCGGTGAAGGAGGTGAGGTCTGTCCCAGCAACCCGAAAGAAGTAAGAAAAACCATGATTAAAAAGCCAATGACAAAGACAGGAAACTTACTCCATAAGCCGGTGTGAATATTGATATGATCGTCCGGCAGCCGGGCAGAACGGCTGGTAAGGGCGGCCAGCGCCAGTACCACAAAGGGCAGGAACAGCACCCTGGCCAAATTATAAATCTCACCGGTTTTCAAACTGACCGAGGCGTGGTTGGCCGTCCCGGGGTCAAAGATAAGACAAACCGCCAGGACTTGTCCCGAACTGAGGATCCCTGTTCCCGACCACACGCCAAACTGGTGGGGGCTCAGGTTCAAAAGGTTGCCGATCAGAGGGAACAGAAAAATGGAAACCACGCCAAAGGAAAGGATGGTGGCGATGGAGAATACCACGTCGGTTGTCCGGGCTCTGACAGCCGGCGCTGTGGCAACAATGGCGGAAACCCCGCACACCGCAGTGCCTGCCGCCAGCACCGCTGCAGAAGCCGGTTCCATGCCGGCCCTTTTTCCCAGCCACAGGGTAAAAACCAGCGTCATTACAACAAACGTTAGAACTAATACGATGGCCGTGAGTCCCAACTGGGCGACATCAACAAAACTATACAATGACCCCAGGAGAATAACCCCCAGTTTGATAAACAGCCGGGATGTGGAAACACCCGCTAAAACCCAATCGGGCAGCCGGAATAGATTTCCGATCAACATACCGATCAGGATGGACAACAGGATGTAGTTGAGGCGGAAAATATCAATCAAAATATTTTGGGTGATTGGGTTTGCTCGAAAATAAGCCTCTAAACCGGGCCAGGGAATTCCGATATCCTCTCCCCCCATGGTAAAAACGGCAATGGAGAACATTAAAAGGATGCCCGGTATGGTTTTTAAAAATGAAGAAGTTTTGTATTGATGCATGCCGAACTCTCCTAGGCTTCTGGTACAATCTGTCTTTCTATATTATAACAGGTATTTAGAGATTATCGACATCTTTTGCGTATTTATTCATCACCGCCACAGTCTTGAGCAAATAAAAAGCCTGTGGATTTCTCCACAAGCATATTTCTATCGGGCTAACTGCTGACATTCTCAGAAAATTTATATCCCACCCCGCGCACAGTTTTAATATACGTGGGATTGGCCGGATCCGGTTCGATTTTTTGCCGCACATACCGGACATGAACATCCACCGTTCTGGTATCCACATTAAAGTCAAATCCCCAGACCCTGTCCAGCAGCTGCTCCCGGGTAAAGACTTTGCCCGGGTGAGACATCAAGATTTTTAGCAGCTTAAATTCCTTGGGGGTAAAGCTGACAAATTCCCCCGCCACCTGAACTTGAAACTTTTCAATATCCAGGACAATGCCGCCGGACTTCAGCTCCCGGCTGGTCATCAGGGCAGGTTTTTTATGTTTGGTCCGGCGCAGGGCCGCTTTCACCCTGGCCGACAGTTCCCTGGGGCTGAAGGGCTTTGGGATATAGTCGTCCGCCCCCATTTCCAGACCCATCACCCTGTCCAGGGTATCGCCCCGGGCGGAGACCATCAGCACCGGCACCATGGAAGTGGCCTGGTCACTGCGCAGCCTTCTGCACACCTCCAAACCATCGGGTTCCGGCAGCATGACGTCCAGAATGATTAAGTCCGGCTGTTCTATCTTGGCCAAACGCAATCCTTCTTCGCCGCTGGTGGTTGTAATCACCTGGTGCCCGTCCTTTTCCAGGTTAAACTTTATCAATTCCAAGATATTGGTTTCATCGTCTACCACAAGTATCTTTGCCAATTAAAATCCCCTACTCTGTTTTTAATATTACCTAAATTGTATAGAGGATTTGTTAAAGTTTACTGAATGCATAGTTAAGAATAGGTTAAAAGAAAAAAATAGTTAGGACTGGCCTAACTATTTTTAGGGTAAAAACATAAACTTTTATCCCAGCTTGGCAATATTGTTTCGTACGGAGTGAATGGATGCCTTAAGGGCAGCCATCTCTTCATCATTTAAATCCAGTTCAATGACCTTTTCTACCCCGTTGCCTCCGATGATGGCAGGGACGCCGGCAAACACGTCCGATTCGCCATATTCACCCTGCAGGTAGGCAGAGACGGGTAATATGCGCTTTTTATCCTTTAAGATGCACTCGGCCATCTGCATGACGGAAGCGCTGGGCGCATAGTAGGCGCTACCGGTCTTCAGGTAGTTGACGATTTCGGCGCCACCCTTTCTGGCCCGGTCCACCATGGCCTCCAAACGGTCTGCGGGAATAAGCTTTTCTACCGGGATGCCGCCCACATAGGTGTAGCGGACCATGGGCACCATGTCGTCGCCGTGCCCCCCCAGCACGAAGGAAGTCACATCTTCAAAGGAAACATTAAGTTCCCTGGCGATAAAGGTGCGGAAACGGGCGGAATCCAGCACCCCTGACAGGCCAAATACCCGGTTGGGGGTAAGACCGCTGGCCTTATAGGCGATATAGGCGCTGACGTCCACCGGATTGGTAACCACCAGTATGTAGGCATCGGGGGAATATTTTACAATCTGCTCGGTTACGTTACGCACGATGCCTGCGTTAATATTTAAGAGATCATCCCGGCTCATGCCCGGCTTGCGTGCCATGCCCGCAGTGATGACCACCACATCCGAATCTGCGGTGTCGGCATAATCGTTGGTGCCGATGATAATGCTGTCATACCCCTCCACCGGCGCTGCTTCCATCAGGTCCAGAGCTTTTCCCTGGGGAATGCCCTCTGCCACATCGATCAGTACAATATCCCCCAATTCCTTGGCGGCAGCCCAGTGGGCACAGGTGGCTCCCACGTTTCCTGCCCCGACAATGGTAATTTTCTTTCTTTTCATGATACGGTTTCCTCCCATATTGATTAATTATCACATAACAGTGCAGTGATATTTACGGTATAAGGTTGCCGGTTTTACCGGCCTAACCATCTTTTGATCCCATGCAGGGTGGTGTCTCTGTTTAATTGGGCGATGGATTTGGTCAGGGGAATTTGTTTGGGACATACCTTGATGCAGTTTTGCGCGTTGCCGCAGTCGGTGATGCCTCCCACTTCCATAATGGCATCCAGTCGCTCTTCCCGGTTCATGGCCCCGGTGGGGTGTGAATTAAACAGTTTCACCTGGGCCAGGGGCGCCGGCCCCATGAACTTATTTCTATTATTGACGTTGGGACATGCTTCCATACAGCAGCCGCAGGTCATGCAGCGGGAGATGGGGTAGGATTCTTCCTGAACCCTTTGGGCCATGCGGGGACCGGGCCCCAGGTCATAGGTGCCGTCAATGGGAATCCAGGCTTTTACTTTCTTTAAGTTCTCAAACATGACCGTCCTGTCCACCATTAAATCCCGGACCACCGGAAACTTGCTCAGCGGTTCTAGCACAATGGGCTGCGCCAGTTGATCCACCAGGGCGGAGCAGGCCTGCCGGGCCTTACCGTTAATCACCATGGTGCAGGCGCCGCATACTTCCTCCAGGCAGTTGCATTCCCAGGCCACCGGAGTGGTGGGCTCCCCATTGGCATTGACAGGGTTCTTTTGGATCTCCATCAAGAGAGAAATTATGTTCATCTTATCCTTATAGGGAATCTTAAACTCTTCCCAACAGGCGGGCTTGTGAGGGTCCGTCTGCCGTTTAATTTTTAAGGATACATACCGATTGCTCACTTGCCCACCGCCTCCTTATCAACATCATAGCGCCGGGGACGAGGTGTAAGTAAGGATATGTCCACTTCTTCATAGCTTAATTCAGGACGTTCGGGAGTAAACCTGGCTTTGGTCGTCTTTAACCAGTTGGCATCGTCCCTCTCGGGAAAATCCGGCTTATAGTGAGCTCCCCTACTCTCATCCCGGGCCAGGGCTCCCAGGGTGATCACCCTGGCCAGTTGCAGCATGTGCCACAGGTGGCGGGTAAAGGCAGCTTCCTGGTTGGCCCAGGCGCCTTGATCGGCCCGCTTAATCCTGTGCCATCTCTGGATGAGTTCTTGAATTTTGACATCGGTTTCCTGAAGTTTTTTGTTGTAACGGACCACCGTGACATTTTCGGTCATCCAGCTTCCTAACTCTTCGTGCAGTTTATAGATGTTTTCGCTGCCATCCATTTGATAGATCTTATCCATAAAGGATTGCTGACGCTTGACTTCCCGTTCAAAAACCGATTGAGGCAAATCCTGAGAACTCTTATTTAACGACTTGCTATAGTTCACGGCATTGGGTCCGGTGATCATACCGCCGTAAATGGCCGACAAGAGGGAGTTGGCGCCCAGGCGGTTGGCCCCGTGGTACTGGTACTCGCACTCCCCGCAGGCAAACAGGCCGGGGATGTTGGTCATTTGCGCATAATCCACCCACAGGCCGCCCATGGAGTAGTGAACCGCCGGGAAGATCCGCATGGGGACTTTCCGCGGGTCATCTCCCACAAATCGTTCGTAGATCTCCAGAATGCCTGCCAGCTTTTTGTCTAGGATGTTTCTGTCGATATGAGAGACGTCCAGGTACACCATATTCTGGCCGTCAATGCCCAGTTTCAGTTCGTAACAAACCTTGTAAATGGCCCGGGTGGCGATATCCCTGGGAACCAGGTTGCCGTAGGCTGGGTACCACTCCTCCAGGAAATACCAGGGTTTGCCGTCCTTGTAGGTCCAAACCCGGCCCCCTTCCCCCCTGGCCGACTCGCTCATAAGCCGGAGCTTGTCATCCCCGGGAATGGCGGTGGGGTGGATTTGAATCATTTCCCCGTTGGCATAATAGACGCCCTGCTGGTAGACTGCACCTGCTGCGGCACCGGTGTTAATGGTGGAATTGGTGCTCTTGCCAAAGATCATACCGCAGCCTCCGGTGGCCAGGATGACCGCCTCGGCGGCAAAGGACCGGATTTCCATGGACTTTAAGTCCTGGGCCACAATGCCGCGACAAATATGATGATCATCAAGGACCACCGACAATAAATCCCAGCCCTCGTGTTTCTCCACCAAGCCGGCCACCTCCCAGCGGCGCACCTGTTCATCCAGAGCATAGAGCAATTGTTGCCCGGTGGTCGCCCCGGCAAAGGCGGTCCGGTGGTGCTTGCTGCCGCCAAAGCGGCGGAAATCCAGCAGTCCCTCGGGAGTTCGGTTAAACATAACTCCCATCCGGTCCATTAGGTTAATAATAGCCGGGGCCGCCTGGCACATGTCCAGCACCTGGCGCTGGTTGGCCAGAAAGTCCCCGCCGTAGACGGTGTCATCAAAATGGATCAGCGGTGAGTCACCCTCGCCCTTGGTGTTGACGGCCCCGTTAATCCCCCCCTGGGCACAGACCGAGTGGGATCTTTTGACCGGCACCAGGGAAAAGAGCCGGACATTGACGCCCATTTCCGCAGCCTTTATGGTTGCCATCAGACCTGCCAGACCTCCGCCGACAACGATAATATTGCCTTGCATATTTTAAACCTCCCGGATTACTGGATAAAGGCCCAAATTGCCGCCAAACCAACTGCAGAAGCGATGAAAAACAAAACCATGCATAGTTTCCAGACAACCTTTTGCGCCTGCTCCCCTACCATAATGCCCCAACTCACGGAGAAGTTCCACAGACCGTTGGCAAAATGGAAGGCAGCAGCCACCAAACTGATAGCATAAAAGGTCAACCACAAGGGGTTTACCAGCAGGCTTTGCATTGTGGCATAAGTGATTTCCAGGCCATACAAAGAATGAGCAACTCGCAGCTGCCAAACGTGCACGATGACAAAAACAAAAGTAATCAACGCCGTAACCCTCTGTAGGTAAAACATCCAGTTCCCGGTGTATGAGTAGCGGGAAAGGTTGTTTTTGGCAACATAAACAATATATAGACCGTACAGGGCATGAATGGCAAGGGGCAATGCAATCAATAAAATTTCAACGACATCCAAATAAGGGATGTTTTGCAGACGGCTCACGGCGGTGTCATACAACGACGGGCTAAGGGCCGCAAGTGAATTCACGAATAAATGATTCATGAGAAACAAACTGATAGGAAATAGGCCAAGAAAAGAGTGAAGTTTCCGAACAAAGAAATGATAGTTGGCTAATCCGTTATTTTCGGACTGTACCGTGCTCACTTGCGACATCAGAACCCCTCCATAATGATACAAGGAAAATTATATCATAATTTAAGCTTCTCCATCAATCTATCCCCTTTCAAATCACGTACAGGTAAACCCATAACAATTCCTCCGTTTCTTTTTGTATACTGTATACAATAATCATTTAAGAAAAGACTCAAGTTAATTAGCAGAAACTATAAACCTACATTTTACCCTGCCGCAGAAGCCTTTACCTGTTCAACAATCAATCAACCGGATTCTTTACGGTAAGAGTAACCCTGGGGCAAAGATTACTCCTCCGCATAGATTTTTCTTCCCTCTTGATAAAGGTCGCCGCCACAGGCATCATTTACCACAATAGCCGGAAAATCCTTAACCACAAATTTATGAATGGCTTCCGCTCCTAAATCCGGATAGGCTACAACCTCTGCCTGTTCAATGCATTTGGAGATCAGCGCTGCTGCGCCACCAATGGCAGCAAAATAAACCGCGCCGTGCTTCTTCATGGCCTCGATCACCGCTTCGGACCTGGCGCCTTTGCCGATCATGCCCTTGAGGCCGATTTCAATGAGTCTGGGGGCATACGCATCCATACGACCTGCAGTGGTAGGACCTGCTGAGCCGATCACCCGGCCCGGAGGCGCCGGGGAAGGTCCGACATAGTAAATAATTTGTCCCTGAAGGTCCACCGGCAGCTCTTTTCCTTGATCCAGCAATTCAACCAACCTTTTATGAGCCGCATCACGACCGGTATAAATAACCCCGTTTATCAAAACCTGTTGACCAATACGGAGATTGGCCACTGTTTCATCGGTAAGCGGTGTGGTTAAACGAACTTGGGTCACGTTAAATCCTCCTATATGACAACAGATTTATGACGGGCAGCATGACAGTTAATGTTTACCGCCACCGGCAGACAGGCAATATGGGCACCAAAAATTTCGATATGAACAGCCAGAGCGGTTGTTCTGCCGCCCAGGCCGGAAGGACCGATACCCAGTTTGTTTATCTTCTCCAACAATTCTTCTTCCAGCCGGGCAATGTCCGGCAGCGGGTGCGGTTCTCCCACCGGTCGTAACAAGGCTTCCTTGGCCAGCTGGGCGCACTTTTCCATGGTACCGCCAATTCCTACGCCAATGATTAGAGGAGGACAGGGGTTGGGTCCGGCGTTCTTAACGGTATCCAAAATAAAATTCTTGACACCTTCCACTCCTTCGGCGGGTTTCAGCATCTTCAGGGCGCTCATATTTTCACTGCCCCCGCCTTTGGGCGCCACGGTAATCTTCAAATGCTCTCCGGGAACAATTTTGGTATGAATGACTGCCGGTGTATTGTCACCGGTATTGACCCTTTCCAGCGGGTGACCGACAATGGATTTTCTTAAAAACCCTTCCTGATAGCCTTTCCTGACACCCTCATTCACAGCCTCGTAAAGATCGCCGTTGACGATATGTACGTCCTGCCCCAGTTCCAGAAAAACCACCGCAAACCCGGTATCCTGGCACATGGGGATGGATTCGACCGCGGCGATGCCGGCATTTTCCACCAGTAAATTAAGAATTTCCTTACCGCTTTGTGAAACTTCGGTTTCGCAGGATTTTTTAAAGGAGTTTATTACGTCTTCTTCGAGTTTGTAGTTTGCTTCCTGGCACAGGCGGGCCACTTCTGAAATAATGACGCTACAATCAATGGTCTTAATGGCTGGTAACCTGGTTTCTGAAAACTAAACAAATGAGATTTATTTAGTTTTCTCTCCCGCCGACTTACGGGAGGCAGTGTCACAGGATTCAACTGCTTAGCTATGGACTCTCGTCCATATTCCGGGTGGTTCACCTTTCGGTTCTCCGCCGTCTACCTTACGGCAACCATCCTGCCCGGAAAGGGTGTTACCCTTGCCTCGGTAGTTAACTTATGACAGCAGCCTTTCACAGCGTGTACTGCTGCCATACCGCAAACTTATGAGAATAGTGGTTACCCTACACCTAACAGTTCTTTCCGGTAAACATGCCAGGAAACCAGGCTGTTCACTCCCTTCTTTTTGAGATTTTTTAGTATCGCTTTCTTAACGGCAGACCACTGCTGCCAGTTATTTAATTGTCTAAATCCATCTTTTTTCTTGATAAACTTATCTACTAAAAAACTCGGGACTTTTTCTTAGTTATATCCCAATCCCCTTCGGGCGATCACACAAGCTGCTGCCTCCTTCTTTTATTCGCCCGGCAGCTACAAAAACCTGCTAAAAATTTCATTATTTCTTGCGAACAAATGTTTTGCACAGCATACAAATCAATGTTATAATATACCAAATCACGTTTATCTTTTTGAGTAAAGAAAGGTTGTGAACCGCCCAATGTTAAATCACCGGGAAGAAGCTGTCCTGAATGTGATTATAGAAAATGTAAAATCAAAGGGGTATCCTCCCTCCGTTCGCGAAATCGGTGAGGCCGTGGGTTTGTCCTCCAGTTCTACCGTCCACTCTTACTTAAAAAGGCTGGAGCAAAAAGGTTATTTACGCAGGGACCCAACCAAGCCCCGGGCCATTGAAGTGATTGGTTTGGACAACGGCAGGGATGGTGCTGCCTCGGATGCAGCAGACACTCAGCTGTTTAACCAGGAAGAACTGGTGAGCATCCCGGTCCTGGGAGAGGTGGCTGCCGGCCTTCCCCTGCTGGCGGTGGAAAATTATGATGACAGGGTGACCCTTCCCAGAAGTTTTACCGGGTACGGAGAATTCTTTATGCTGACGGTCCGTGGAGAAAGTATGATTGAAGCAGGCATTCTACCGGGAGACCTGGTACTGGTAAGAAGGCAGGAATCTGTCAATAACGGCGAAATCGCCGCAGCCCTGCTGGAGGATGAGGCAACGGTTAAAACATTTTATAAAGAAAAAACCGGGATTCGGCTACAGCCGGAAAACAGTCACATGGCACCTATTTATGTGCGGGATGTAAAAATCCTTGGCAAGGTGGTGGGACTGATCAGAAAAATATAAAAGGTCGCTTTAAGCGACCTTTTCTTATTTGCCCTGACAATCGTTGTTGTAGTGCAGGCACGCGCTGCAGTGGTCTGCCTTGTCTTCCAGAACAAAGCAGTATGTACCCTGTCCTTTCCAGCAAGGTTTGTTTATATTCACATGTTCCCCTTTGGCAGTGTTTCCGCCACCGCTGCAGTTTTTGGTGCTCCAGCAGGGATACATGCTGATAATTTGAAGCACACCGGCAATGTTCAGCCCTTTTTCATTAATCAGGAAATGAATAAACTGAAGCCGTTTTACGTCATTGTTGCTATATAAACGCTGCTTATTACGGCGTGACGGCTCAACCAGACTATGCTTTTCCCAAATACGCAGAGTTTCTGGATGCACCTTTAAAAGTTCGGCAATAACCCCTATGTTAAACATAGGTTGATCATCATTACAAAACAAAGCTTTATCTCCCCTCGTTTATATTTTTGTATTTATTATATAGTATATAGTCTATAAACTAAATTTGTAAATAAGCTAAATAGGTGTAAATTCTTACGATTTTATTAATTATCTGCCGGTTTTGGGACAAACCTCGAAATATTGTAGATTTTGCCGAAAGAGATACTCCTTTAGTCCATTTCCAGTTCCAAATCCAGCAACGGGGCATGCTGCTGGGCCCCGTAGACATCGGTTTCCCCCAGGGCACCGGAAGGATATGGCCGGATAATAGTGGCTTTAATGGCATAGGCGGGGGAAAACTCTACAATGCCAATCACCTCATCTTCCTGAATGCCATAGAGTTTTGCAATAGTGCTTTGGTTAACGATTTGAGAACGACAGGCAGCCTCAAAGGATTTTTGATCCTTAAAAATGATATCAAGGGTTAATTCGTAAGGACCGGAGTTCTTACTTCTGATTACAGAAGCGATTTCCGGCAATTTTATAACAGGCATTTAACTCTCCTCCCCTACCGGTATGATTTCTGACGGAAACAGGGCTAACGGGTTGTCAACTTCCAGCAGATGATAAATGTTAAAATTGTAGACGGCGCCTGCTTTAAAGTCCGAAGGTGAGTAAGGAAATGCCAAATTCCCCGCCGTGGCCACCCGTCCCGGGTAACCATAATGCAGCATGGTGGAGCGTGCAAAGCTGCAAATGGTGTTGGCAATGTCCTGGGTTTCCGCCACCGCTTCGATAACAATGCCCAGCTCATGGGAACGTATGGACGGTTCGGGCTCAAGTTTGCCCATGACACCATTCTTGCCGTAGATAGTGAAATGCAGGAAATATTCATAGCCATAGCGTTTAAAATTGTCCTTTACCCTGTCCCGTACGGCCTCCACAATATGGTCAATTTGCGAGATCATAATGGGGTCCCGGCACCCGGCAACGGATACCGTACGGTAACCCACGCGTTTGGCCCCTTCCAGCTTGACCGCATAGGTTTTGCTGGGAACAAATTTGCTGCCGGTAATCTTAACGGCCGTTGCCGTTTCCTGCGTAAAGGTCGTTTCCCTGAGGTCCAAGGTTCCTCCAGGACCGGGCAGAATGTAGGGATTGGTCTTTTCATACAGCGTATGGGCCGCCACCGAAGTGGGTGTGCAGCGCCGGTTCGGGTTCAAGGGCTCAACGAGAAAATTGCCCTCTCTCAGGGTGCCCAGTAAACAATCGCTTCCACTGCCCGGCGAGGCCGCAATAGCACCGCATTCCAGTATCTTCCCCATATGAATGGCCAGCCCTTTGTCATAGCCCGCAAGTAAAGCTGAAGCGCTAAAAACCGCCGGGTCGTAGGACCTGCCCGCCAGTACCACCCTGGCCCCCTTCTCTAAAACGTCCATGACAGGTTCCGGACCCATCTGGGCCACAATTCTTCCTGCGTTATTAATCTCTTCTTCCGTCAGTTTAGGGGCCGGATGTAAAGGGGATATTTTTTTCTCCCAAAAGGCCTGCAGCACCAGCTCTTTGCTCAACTCGGCATGGATGATGCCCAGGGGGAACTGCCAGCCCTTTTCCCGGGCCAATTCAATAATGATTTCCTTATTCCATTCAAGATGGGCTTCGGCGCCGCAGCCGCCGGCGGTACCGATCACCACAGGAATGTTCCGCTGCAGGCCAGCTTCGATCATCAATTCTAAATCTCTCTTCACTGCAGCCCGGTCGGTAAAGGAGACCCCGGCCCCCAGGTAATAGGGTCCCGGGTCGGTGGACCCCGCATCAACGGCAATCAGGTGCGGCTCCCTTTCCAGACCTGCCCGAAAGGACTCCTCGGGAAAACCGTAACCCAGTATGGCAGTGGGAGATAAAACCCTGTACTCTTTCAATTGGTATCCCTCCAAAAAGTTAAGGTGAGACCTTGTTTGTCTCACCTTATTATATACCCAACCATTGAGAAGAAATAGAATATCGAAAGTTTTTTAAAACTCTCCCAGCATAAAACACAGTTTGTGCGATCCGACCAAAACTTTGGCCTTGCGTTTTACGTTTAACCGCAACTTCCCGTACGGTAGTGGCAAATCGAGCTCAGGGGATAAGAAGTTCTGGAAGAATTAAGTTGTTTTTCCATATTCCGGGCAGTACCACCGGTAAATAGGGATGATGGAGGATTGGCGTTTCATAGAAACTGTCCGGAGACAATGCCCATGTTTGCGCATACTTCGCTTATAGTCTTGGCAGTGCATGTATATCTGGGCAGGATTTTCCGGTTTTTTACCCACAAGTAACTTGGCCGAAAACAGCCATTTATTATTAAATTTCTTTGTCAATAGTTGTTTTCCGTAAGTTGCAAGTTGCAAAGATTTTGTGATAGTGATAATGTGAAAACAATTAATTTTATAAGGATATGGATGTGGTATAGATGAAAGTTTTGTTGGCGTCAGACGGTTCAAAAAACTCCCTTCATGCCGGCGATTATATTGTGAAACTGGCCCGTCTCGGTATTCAGTTACAGGTTACCGTCATGTCTGTGGTACCCTTCACCCA
>JBFMCH010000012.1:0-2336 GCA_040754595.1 Bacillota bacterium | reverse complement strand
CAGCAGTAATTATACTGCCGGTTGGGCCACATCTCCCGGAAATCCAGCACAGCTTGTTGAAGACAATAGCGGGGCTCCTCGACAATCCCCTCCTTGCGTACCATGTTGCATGGGTCATGGAAAGTAACCGGCGCCGGATTTCTGGCGCTGGGCAGGTTCTGTCGGGAGGTTTTCCAGGCCAGCATCTGCGAAACAGACAGTGCACTAAGGACTACCATTGAGACGGACTGCCCCGTAGTAAACAAAGCCATTTACATATTAAACGCTTCCGGCAAAAAAGTGCCGATCAGCATCAGCACGGCCGTTCTCAAAGACGGGCGGAACCGGGTAATCGGAGGAGCGGAAACCTTCCGTGACCTGACCCTGGTGGAAGAGCTGCGGAAAGAGCTTTACCGGGTGAGGATATTCCCCTACTGATCGAACACTTCATCAACCGTTTCAACACCCTGCAGAGAAAATCCATTATCGGGCTTACAGAAGGGGCCCAGTACATTCTGTTCCACCATGACTTCCCGGGCAATATCCGGGAACTGGAAAACATCATCGAACACGCCTTCATAATGTGCAAAGGCGGTCTGATCGCCCCTAAACACCTGCCCGGCTATTTGCATGCGGCTCCGCGCCAGCAGGCGCTCCCCGCCGGCGCCACCCTGGCTGAAATAGAAGCCCGGTCTATCTATGATTCGCTGAAACGCAACAACTGGCACAGGCTGGCCACAGCACGCGAATTGGGCATCAATAAAACCACCTTGTGGCGTAAACTGAAGCGTTACAACATAAAAGCCCCTGACTGGTCATAAAGAACGGTTGCAATATGCACCTCATAAAATTAAGATGCCCTACAAAAGCCATGTCCTCCGGTCCTGGCATGTTTTTTTGTTTTCTCTGGCATGTTTTTGGCGTAGAAGATTAGGGGGAATAAAATTGCTGGGAACTCGGCCGCAGTAAATGGGTGGAAATAGAACGGCCGGACAAAGCTACTTTTCTGGCGCATGGCATCCTGGAAAACCACATTTACGGCGGGGAGTCATTATCCAATATCTTATCTCGGAGCCCAGGCCGACCCGCCCGCCGGCATGCCGCCCGCTTACCAAAAGCTGGCCCGGGGTGAAAAATGCAACGGCCCGGAAATGCCACTACGAAAATGTCACCCGCTGGTAGTAACCGTCCCCGGCAATAATTCTACTATTAACTCACAGTAATCTGCTTCCGGTCTGAGCTTGCCCACTCTGACACGCAAACCAGGGTTCAAAACCTGAACAATGGGAGAAAATCCTTCCTCATGAAGAATGGGACAAAAATCGCTGACAGATAACCCCAGCATTTGACAAGCTTCCAGCACATGACAGAAACCTTTTTGCCTGGTCACCACCTGCTGCGGTGTATCTATAACCCGGCTGCGCTCCATTATTTCGAACAAGCCGGGCATATGCTCTCCCATTATCATATCCAGAAGCTTTGCCCCGGCTCTGGCATCACTACCCTCTATGCCCATGCTGGACAGGTTTTCTTTAACCATATCAGCCATACCGGCATGAAGCCGGGCAAGGATCCGCAACGCTTCCTCCCTGCCCATTTTCTCCGCTATAGCCAGCACATAGCTGATAAGGCCCGCACAACTCATGACGCACGCCTTTTTAAACGTATCAATGGACACATAATCCACAACCTTTCACCACCTTTCGTCACCGGCGCAGAGCTCTCTCCTTTGCCCCAACCCGGAATTTTAAAATCCACCTGCTCCTGCAAACAATGGAGTCCCCGCCTTCCCGCAAAAACACCAGGTTAAAAACGCCGCCGTTTGTCAGCACCAGAAAACTCACGCGTCCCGCCTTCTCCTTGCTTACCACCAACAATTCAAGAATCTCGTAATGCCTGTGGCGCCATTCGAATCCCAGCGGCGACTGCTGGCGGTTGTCATACTGTACTGCTGAAAGATTGGATAACAAAAAGCCACAAAAGCGCTCTCTCTTCCAAGAGAAAACAACGCCTCCATGGCCTGTTATATATCATACAAAACCAGTCAACTAAGATGGCTATGGCCATCTGTTATAGTTAATTATATCATCAATCATCACTGTTTAGAATCCTGCTGTTTTAAAAACAACCCACCAACTAATAACCAATTCTCCTGATAATACTGATATAACCCTCCCCATCCCTTTTAGCCAGGTCTCCGGTATAATACACACCTTTTATTTTACTCCAGTACCTATCCCGGTAAATTTCCGGGTTGTTATAAATTGTCCGGCACATATAAGGCCATGGTTTTCTGATAACCAGGTGACCTTCTTTTTCAGGTTCCAATGAATTTCCCTGTTCATCTACAATATCCG
>JBFMCH010000011.1:0-3373 GCA_040754595.1 Bacillota bacterium | reverse complement strand
TCAAAAAATATTAGTTTTCGTCTTAAAATCTAAAAAAAGTGGGTCACTACTGTTAATTAATGTAAATTTTATTTTTTGAAAGAAGTAAAATTAGGGTTTTAAAGGGGTTTTTTCAACACCCTCCTAGCGTGCTTGATATTAATTTGATCCCGCTGGAAATGGTGATTGTAATTATTGAAAGTTTTATTCGGGTAAGTTGTCGCCAGGTACTTTTCTAAATCCCCACTGACATCTTCAGGTAATTTCAACAGGTACTGGTGCCATTCAGTGGTTTTTACTTTTACGTCACAGACGTGAGTGTCCACGGGAAAGGAGCCTACCACCGGGTCTTCAGAAAACTCGTCCACGACCGGTGACTGAGCGATTTCAAAACGATAGATGCCGGGTTTTAGATCATCAGATGATAGTTCAATCCCAATTGCACGGTCGTTATCGCCGATTTCGAAGGTCCGTGGCTCCTCCCAGGGGCGCCAGACCGACCATACTCTGAGCGTTTTTCCGATAATACGAAAGCTTTCTTCCCAAAAGACATTGCACGTTGAGAAACTACAGCCCCTCATGTCTTCGGGTAATACCTGGAGGTTGGTGACTTCCCATTTCTTAACAACTTCCGCCGGGCAAAACTCAGTGAGCAACGTGTTTCCTTCAAAAATGCGGATTAAGAAGCGAAGGGTAGGAGACGGTGATGCAGCCACGGCATCATGCCACCGAGACAGGGTAAACTTGTGGTACTTGGTTTTAGAAAGATCAAATACCACGGTGTATAGCTCCTTGCGGGTAACGTCCCGAAGAGTTATTTCTCCCCGGTAAGCTGAACTGATCTCATTGGTAAACTGGATAACTAAAGTCGTATCCGGGTTGTTTTCCCAATCCAACAAATTAATCTTACGTACGGAGGTCTCCCACTGGACCGTTCCCCTTTGATCTAGCCCAACCCAGCCCCACCGAACCTGTCGGGCATCTTTTACGAAGCCGTAGGACTCGGAAGGGCCACAATGTAACTCCCCTGCAATGTTCAAAGCACTGGCCAGTAGCTCGCCTGTGGTTTGCCTATAGCCCCGATCTGTATCTTTTTCATTCAGGGCCCGGCTGCTAGCAGCTGAAAGGCTTAATCCGTACTGCTTGGGCATTGTCCAAAGAAACTTGATATTCGGGCTACCTGTCATACCTACAGGCCAGAGGTTATTCCCGAGTAACCGGAAGTTTATGGGGGGGAAGGCGATGAATTGAAGAATTGCATCATACCCAATAGGACCCTTGATTTTTAACTTGATGCGACCAACCTTTTTGTGGAGGAGGTTCGGAGAGCCTAAAGGAAGTAAAAAGTAGTGCTCTTTTATTGAGAGTTGCTCCTGGTAGTCGGAAACCTGGAACAAATGGGATAGCCCTGTTTCCCCATTGTAATCAACCGATACGGACCACTTGTCCCACCAGTTTCTGGCGGGCTGACCGTCGACGGGGTGGGGAAAACGGATATAGGGTAGTTCATTGGAGTAGATTTGACAGTCGAACATTTCGTTTTGGGCAAAGACTTCCCCCCCCACCAGCCGGGGCTTCACCAGTTTGTTTAAAACGGGCATAGTCAGGGTTTCCCCTTTGGGTCCCCGTAAGGTAAGTTGAGGAGATCTACTGAATTGGACAAGCATGCCCCGGTAGTCCCTCCAGGGGGTACCCAGGGGGGGAAACTCCTCAATTACTTTAACTTCCCCGGTTTGTACGGTCCAGCCGTGCTGTAAAACCAGCCAGGTCTCCTCGCCGCTTATACCTTCGGTCCGGATGAGCCTGCCGTTATCCGGGTGAAAGGCCCGGAAAGGCTTATTTTTGGGGATAGGTAACACCCAGGTTCGTAACTCCGTGTTGTCTGCAAGAAAAGTTATTCGATACTCCTCTGCCGGAAAAAGGGGGAGTTCTTGTTCCGGGATTTCCGACTTGCTACCAATATACCGGATGGGGTGCCTAACTCTTTTAAGAAACCCTTTGTCGGAGATGATTTTCCATTCCGCAGTCTGGACCCATCCTTTTAGGCTTTGGGCTGGTAAGTTAATTACAATGCCCAGCTCATAGGGTTGGTACTGCAGGGAGGGGCTGCGGAGATAATGCCCATCGCTTTCGCTGCCGACGGCAACCTCTTTTTGTGCCCAATCAATGTAATGATTTACAATGCGCGCTGGTAGACCGACGTGCTCCGGGGCAACCAATTGGCGGGAGCGGAATTCTTGGGCCATATCCATGCAGCGGTGGACAAAGTCGAAAGCATAATCTCCGCCCTTTGTTAAGAATCGCTGGACAGGTTTATCAACAAAGAAACGAGTGGTATCAGCTAAATCGTTCAGGATGTCGTCTCCGCTCACTTCTGTGCTGTGAATCGCCCGGGACAAAACATATTTAAAAAAATCAGGCAGACAATAAGTGGGGATGCCTCCGTGCCCGAGGATGGGGGTAAGGTAACGGTAACCCCCGGTATCAGAAAAGGTGGGAAGTTTGTTTTTTTCTAAAAATGCAATGAAGCGTTGGGCCCAAGTTAGATAAGTTCTTTGGGTGATATTTATATTTTCGTATACCTTGGGCCAGAATTCGCCCTTCTCGTAAAGCCAGATCCCTGCTTGTATCAGGTAAAGTGCCGCACAGGTAGGATAATTGGCCCATATTTTTGAGGTACCATCACTCTCACCGCATTTTGCAAGAATTTTTTTAAAAGCATTGGTAATCACGTGCCAGTCCACTGCTGTTATAGGGATCTTTCCTAACAGCTCACCTGGCTCCACCAGTTTATTTAACGTTTCCTCACATTGATGTAATGTTGTACAACCACCAAGCAGAGCAGTTTTCATTAGAACTTCACTCCATCGGTTGTAGGTTTATTTTGCAGAACTTCACCAAATTCTTTTTTCCAGGTTGGGAGTAAATTTTATTTGTTTATTAAACATGTTTTCCTTTTTCGGCAATATATTGACAAATCCTGCATTATAAATTAAAAAAAGCCCCTCTGTTTTCCAGCGAGTGGCTTTTTCATTTTCAGGTAAACTACTGATAATTGTTATGAGAATTTGATAACCTCCGTAATATTTATCCGTTTCAGTAAAGCTTAAAAATATACTTTCCTTTTTCCATGGGTTGGTCTATTAACACACCAAACTCACACAGCCTTCACCACACCGAGATAAGCCATCAGAGCCCGTCCCATTGCGAGCATTTGTTGCTGGCCTCCGGAAAGGGTGCCATGCGAAAAAAAGACCGTCATCAAATCGGGTTTTGCCTATTTCCGAGATGATTTTAATCGTTTATTATGGATACCGGCTGGTCAAAGTCAACTATATACCGGAATTATTTTTTTGACAAGTTTAATTATCACGTATACAAATATTGTTTTTAT
>JBFMCH010000010.1:0-25061 GCA_040754595.1 Bacillota bacterium | reverse complement strand
ACAAACATGATAAAAATATGTGTCTTTTTTTATGGCTTTTTCATCAAAAAGGATTTCATGAATAATACAATCTTTCTGCCTTGGATTCATTTGATTCCAAATACTAATTAAATGATTCACAAACAATTCTCCTTTCATGAATGATGAAATTCTGCCCCATTTTCCCTTTGGTAAATTATAACATATTTAGGCTGTGGTTCTCTCTTGGAATTTTTACTGTACACAACATTGACAATAAATTTTTATTTTACTGAGTAAAAAAACGACCTCCCAGAACCGATTCTAAGAGGTCATTCTCTGGCTTGCACCGCTACCCTACCGGGGTGGATTAAGAATGAGCTAACAGTGTTGATTGATATGGAGAAAAACGCATACCTGCCTAATAACATTATCCATGATGAATTCTTCTCCCAAACAACCCTTCCGAAACAGTCACAAAAAATATCAAGAATACAAAGTTCGCAGCAAAATCAATCGCCATATTATAGTTTCCCAGGAAGGAAAGATTTCCAACCTGCAAGGCAATATAAGTAAACACCTCCGCCACAATGGTAAACAACAACAGAATCGGCAGCTTAGCTGCAAAATCCTTTCTCATATAATTCATTACCAGAATTCCATCGGCAATACCCCAGACCAGGTTGAAAAAGGGTATGCCTGCAACTGGAATCAACGATTGATAAAGCGAATCAGGCCCACAGGCCCAGGGTGCTAAAAGCCAAATTACCTGCCAACAAGACGATTGCCGCAAGCAACCCCACGGGCAACAGTTCTTTTATGCGCTGGGGTTTAACCAAAAGAAGCACCGCTCCCCATGCGATAACCGCAAAGATGAGGTTTATCCATTTTGCCAACTCCATAAAATCGCCTCCTTTTTCTTCAGAACGATCTGTTTAGTGCTTCACCGCCAAATAAACCTTTTGCCAATAAATCCCCGCCCAGCACCACATCCATCCCCGGCTAAACCTGTGAAAAGTGTCCGGGTTGGTGGTCATCCAGGGAAACATTTCCCCCGGCAAGCCCGCCGTCATAGACATCATGTCAATAAAAGGTTCCATTGTCAGGAAATATAAAAGGTGTTGATATTCCTACCAACCGCCGCAGGATTCCTTAGACCTCCTTTATACCTTTCCGTTACCATTCTTTAATTTCACAATCTCCGAAAGGGGTACCAGTTTAACCCCCTCTTTTTCAATCAAAGGGATAGCTTCCTTAACCGCACTGGCAGTTACCCTCCCGCCCTGGCCCACATGCCCGATGGCCACGGCATAACCTTGCTTTTTAGCCACTTCGCAGGCCTTCATAATTTGTTTTTTGATGTGACCTTTGCTTTTTATATTATCCAAGAAAATATCTCTTTTTATCCAAGGAACTTGCATGGACCTGGCTACAGGTATGATCTGGGAATGCTGGGAGGTCCGGCTGTCCAGAACATACAACCCCTTGCTCTTGGCAATTTCCAACATAGGGGTGACTTTTTCTTTGCTGCTGGTTATTTTAGAGCCGGTATGGTTATTAAAACCCCTGGCATGGGGAACTGTCTTTAGATTTTCAGTAAAGGTCTTTTTTATTTCCTCCTGACTCATGCTTGACTTGATGGCACCCGGGCCCAGCCAGTAGGCCTTGCCCCGCAGAGGTTCCATCGGTTGGTGTAAAATCACTTCATGTCCTCTTTTATAAGCCTCTTTGCTCTGCTCAACGGAATGAACCAGGTTGGGCATAACCGCCACTGTAATGGGCTTATTCAATGCCAGTAACTCCGCTACTCCGTGGTTATCTGCCCCGCCAAAATCATCAATAACAATGGCCAGCACCGGCTGCCTGGTCGAGACGGTCTCTGTTGCGTCGAATACAACATTTTTTAGCCCCCGGTACCCCAAGGCCGCAATCAAGACTAAGGCAAATAGAATGACTCCCCATCGCTGCAGCTTCTTCATCTATTGAGTCACCTTCTTGTGTAGATTTGTTAAATAGGTTCGAAGATAGTCCGGGACTTTTATATCCCCCGCAGGCGGAGCATCCTTCACTTTAAGATAACCAATAATTCCTTTTGTAATGGCCCTGGCCAGTGTCTGCTGGTATTTTTTATCTATGAGTTTTTCCCGTTCCTCCGGGTTATTTAGGAACCCTGTTTCCACAATGATACAGGGCATGTCGGTATGCGTAAGCAAATAATATCTACCTGTTTTTATTACACGATGATTAACCCCGGGAATTTGGTGAAGTTCTTTCTGGATACATTCCGCCAGCAATTTGCCCTGGGCGGACTTTTTAAAATAAAAGGCTTCCGGGCCGGAACACTTGCGCCTCCCCACATTCACATGAATGCTGACCATCGCATCTGCCTTAGCGTTTTTGGCCAGCTCTATTCGCCGTTCAAAATCGTACCTTTTGGCGTCCCTCCCGTGTAATCCGGGAATAGCGTGGTTGTAATCTCCATCCCGGGTTAAAATCACGTCTACTTTGTTCCCTTGAAGCAGTTTCTTTATTTCCAATGAGATTTGCAAATTAATGTGTTTTTCCAGAACCCCTTTACGGCTTGCTCCAGGGTCATAGCCGCCGTGCCCCGGGTCAATGACAACCTGCCCCAGCATCTCCCCTGCCCAGCAGAACCCGGGGAGGACCAGTAAAGAAACAATGAAAACAATGATTCGCAGCAAGCTCTCACCTCGCAGTCATGGTTATTATTCCTATCCCTTTACTTGATCATGTAGGAAATAACAATTTACCCATTTCAGCCCTGGAAGCCGGTGCTGATGCCTGTGTGCAGGGAACCCATAAAATGTTGACTTCCTTTACCCAGGCCTCCATGCTGCATGTCAAGGGAGAACAACTGAACAGGCAAAGGTTAGAGGCAAGTCTCCAGCTTCTGCAGAGTACCAGCACATCTTACCTTTTACTGGCCTCCCTGGATGGGGCAAGGGCCAAATGGCCGGTCACGGCAGGCAGTTGGCGGAAAACGTCCTGGAACTGTCCTGGATCTTGAGAAAGAAAATAAAGGACATTGAGGAATTCAATGTTTTTGGGGAGGAGATGATTGGGAGACCGGGGGTTTTTGGACTGGACCCAACCAAGATAAATATCTCCTTAAGAAACCTCAAGGTGAGTGGTCTCTGGGCTGAAAGCTGGCTCAGGGAAAAGGTTCATATTCAAGTGGAAATGTCCGATGTATTTAACTTGCTCCTGTTGGTTACCTTTGTCAACTGGCAAAGTGACGTAAATTATCTTTACGAAGCCCTAACGGAGATGAAAGAATATATTAAGAAAAATCCTGGAGTAACCCACTCTTACTCTGCCATCCAGGATATAAATCCTTTCCCTTTCATTCCTGACCTTGTTATGCCACCCGGGAGGCTTTTTGGGCCTCCCACACTCCTCAGCCTGCAAACGGTATTGGTTATAAAAATAAAGGTTACATCTTACGGGGCCCGTGTTGAATGATACACGGGCTCGCGCTATACCAGCTGGTTCCTCGTCTTTTAGAAGTTACTGTACCGTCCGGGTATTCCACCTTTACAATGATTTTACAATTAACCCTTCCTGCCCCGGCATCACAACTTTTTCCTCACCGGGTGCCAGGTTACGGTTTAGTCGACGAACCGTCCAGTATTTGGCTCTTTTGGTAACCCGGTGGTACCAGGTAACTTTCGGCGGCTCTTTCACCCCGTACAGAGCCATATAAACAGTGTCGCCAACCTTCTGGGATCAAATCACCACAGGCCCTTCGGTATCATTAATAAAACGGAAATCTTTCACACCATAAAAGACAGTGGCATCCTGCCCTGGGGATACATAGGGTACGGTCATGGAATGGGGGCTGCGCATAATCACTTTTAAGTCACTCAAGGTGGCTACATTGTAGAGTAAAGAAGCAATTTTACAGACTCCCCCGCCCACAGTCCTTGTCACGTTACATCCCGCATAGGTAGGTCCGGTCTGGTACCCTTTGTAGCTTGTATAGGGTCCAATGGTATTGTTTTGAGAAAAGATTTTGCCTGGCAGCCAGTCCGATATTAAATCCTTCTCCGGGAAGCGGGTCGTGTAACGTGGCTTTATAGGCAGCCATTTTAATGGTGGCATTGTACTTAGTTATTCTTTTTATAAATTTTGTATCGTTTTCCCAGGGAAGGGGGCCGTCGTAGGACCTGTCCATCCCTTTGAAATGATTATAAATGTCATCAGCATTAACGCCCTGCTCTATCTTTTCATATGGAGAAATCCTCTTTCCCTTGAGAGTAAACCGGTGTCTGGTATAGTAAGCTAAGGCATACTAGTAGTTAGTTTCCTTAATAGCTTTACTTTACCTGGCAGCTGATCCTAACCCGTATTCCTGACGAAATAGAGAATAAATACTAAGGTTATTTAGGAAACGTTATACTAGAAAGATGACACTTATATATTTGAGCATTTCTAAACCCTCACCGAAAGTTTTTTAATTTTTATTTGGTAACCGTGGTATCCTTACAGGCTTATTATTTGCAGAGAGGTAGTCTGGTATTATCTATTTGGATTGTTTTCTACAGCAAAGTATATGTTTTTGATCTGACAAGGGTTATGTTACTTCTTTTCTGCCCATTTAGGTGTCGCATTGGATAGTATGAAATTAATTTTGGCGACATTTGGCGACATAGACACAAAAACACCCTCCTGGTTAAGGAGGGTGTTTCGGCTTTAAGCCTTGATTTTATTGGTGCCCGGGGCCGGGGTCGAACCGGCACGGTGTTGCCACCGCAGGATTTTAAGTCCTGTGCGTCTGCCTGTTCCGCCACCCGGGCAGGTTATTCAGCTTTAGCTTAATTAGTATAACAACCTTGCTATGTTTTTGTCAATACTTCAAGATTATTATGAAAAAGTATGGCGGAGCTGACGGGAGTCGAACCCGCGATCTCCTGCGTGACAGGCAGGCATGTTAGGCCACTACACCACAGCTCCATAAAGTGGAGCGGAAGACGGGATTCGAACCCGCGACCCTCGCCTTGGCAAGGCGATGCTCTACCACTGAGCCACTTCCGCACGCATCTCGCGCCGACGAATATAAATATAGCACAGGTAAAGAGGACAAGTCAATATCCAAGTTATGGATTCATTTATCACCGTATTTCCGGTTAAAGCCGATAATAACGGCGGCCAGCGCCACTGTAACGGCGATAAACATAAACAACAATTGTGTTTTGGATAGGTTGCCGTAGAAGGACAACATGGATTCCACTTTATCACGTCCCTGCAATTTTTTATTATAGAGTATACCACTCCTGTACCACCGATAAAAGGTAAACTTAAAACCTATGCAGCTATTGGAAAATTTTAACTTATTTTTTAACAACTGGAAGGAAATTCCTGGCTGCTTAGCGAATAAAAAGGGAAACAGCGTAGGGGGTATTGCAGTGTTTAGGGAATATCGCCAAATTGTAGATAGGATAAACGGTCTGGACAAACCGTTGTCATCATTAACCAGATCCCAAAGAAATGAGGTTTTAAATCTCTCCATTCGCCAGGAAGAACTGGAAAAACAAATCGGAGCTGAAATCCGGAAAAGCTTTAAGGAACTGCAGGAATGCTTGGATGTTGTGGCTGAGTGGGTTCGCTTAATGCAGGAGGACGCTATTAAAGCGCTGGGAGTGGAAGGTACTCCCGAAGAGGTTTTGGCCCTGGAAGAAACCCTGGCACAGGCAAATTCACTAAATTATCAGATCTCGGCTTTAACCCTGGCTAACTATTCTACAATCAGCAAGTCCTGTACCAATTCAGAATCCGAACAGGTTAGCTCCGTTCCGGAACCGGCCATGGTTTTTGAAGAGGCCAAACCCAGGGCGAAAGTTTCTCTTCCTATTATACATTCTACCATCGACATCGTTGATAACTCTGAGCAGAAAAAAATTGTTACCAAGGTTTTAGAAGAAATCAGCGATTCCGTTGTGGCAGCAGCACCCACTTACCTGCCTGATGTTTTCAATCAACCCAGAATTACCGCCCAGAAGACCAGATCTTCCAAAAGAAAAAGACGTTAAATCTCGGTGTTATAGACACCGAGATTTTTTATAGGCAAGACAGGGTATAAAAACAAAAAATCACCTGCTGCCCCCGCAGGTGACTTGAATTCTTATCATTATGGAGGCGGCACCCAGATTCGAACTGGGGAATAAAGGATTTGCAGTCCTCTGCCTTACCACTTGGCTATGCCGCCAGATAACAATGGAGCGGAAGACGGGATTCGAACCCGCGACCCTCGCCTTGGCAAGGCGATGCTCTACCACTGAGCCACTTCCGCACACTTAATGATGAAAAATATGGTGCCTCGAGCCGGAATCGAACCAGCGACACGCGGATTTTCAGTCCGCTGCTCTACCAACTGAGCTATCGAGGCACTGCCGACAGTTATAAATTGTACCATATGTCAATTGGTTTAGCAAGAGGTTTTTTGTCAGATTCTTGGCAAATTATATACCAGTGCTGCCAAAACCACCCTTCCCTCTCTCTGTCTCGTTTAATTCCTCACATTCAACCAGTTCAATATCGGGAAGTGTGTGGATAATGGCCTGGGCGATTCTGTCCCCGGCCTCAAAGGATACTTTATGCTCCCCCGCATTGTGCAGCAGGACCATAACCTCCCCACGGTAATCAGAATCCACTACACCCACTGCATTGCTCAGAGTTATGCCATGGTTTTTGGCCATGCCGCTGCGAGGGTAAATAAGCATGGCGTATCCCGGAGGGATCTCAAAGGCCAAGCCTGTCCGCACGGCTTTGTGCTCCCCGGGATTAAGGGAGAAATCTTCCAGGGTATGCAGGTCAAAACCGGCACTTTCAGGTGTGGCCCGCCTGGGGAGTTCGGCATTTTGTTGGAGTCTCTTTATTTTGATTAAACTGTTTTTAAATACAAACAAGCTGCAACGTCTAAAAGGATACAGGGCCTCATCCCTGGGAATCTTTATTTCTTGCTTTTCACACTTATAATCACCGCGAATGATTTCAACTCCGTACCGGCACCGCTTACAGGTCTCCAGCATCCCTCTAACACCCCTAAAAAACGCATAGATTTGTGATAAATATCACTTCGACACAAGATGGTCCATTTTCCTCTTTTATATGCAAACTTTTTGTCATTATTTTGACATAACATAAAAAGCAAGAACTCCTAAACAACCCTTTAGGAGTTCTTGCCACTGGAGGCGGCACCCAGATTCGAACTGGGGGATAAAGGATTTGCAGTCCTCTGCCTTACCACTTGGCTATGCCGCCAGACAACAATGGAGCGGAAGACGGGATTCGAACCCGCGACCCTCGCCTTGGCAAGGCGATGCTCTACCACTGAGCCACTTCCGCACGTAAGATGAAAGTATGGTGCCTCGAGCCGGAATCGAACCAGCGACACGCGGATTTTCAGTCCGCTGCTCTACCAACTGAGCTATCGAGGCAAATATGTGGCGGAGCTGACGGGAGTCGAACCCGCGATCTCCTGCGTGACAGGCAGGCATGTTAGGCCACTACACCACAGCTCCAATCACCAGCGTTCGCCGCTGACATTGATAAGTATACAAAAACTAACTTCAGAAGTCAAATAGATTTTTTACGCTTCATTAGGAAATTTTAACCTCGGCTTTACGTTGACCCTTTGCCAAAGGCCAGAATGGCTTCCCTAACCAGTTTGGAGCCTAAAATGGCGGTTCGTTGAGAGGGATCATAAACCGGGCTAATTTCCACCAGGTCAAAACCCACCACATGCAAATCCTTCATTATATAAAGGGCTTCCAGTATTTCGGCCGCAGAACAGCCGCCCGGCTCGGCGGTGCCGGTGCCCGGGGCAAAGGCAGGATCCACCACATCAATGTCCAGGGTAATATGCACCGGGTGTCCTGCCAGCTCAGGCAGTGCCTTTTTTAAAGGTTCCAGCACCCTCCCCACGAACATGTTGGTGTTCTCTTTGGCGTAGGCAAACTCATCCCTGGTGCCGGAACGAATGCCGAATTGGTAAATATTCTTTCCTCCCACCAGATCCACCGCCCGTCGAATGACCGAGGCATGGGAAAGGGGCTGGCCCATATAATCCTCCCGCAGGTCCGCATGGGCATCGAAGTGGAGAATTTTCAGCCCGTGGTATTTCGCGGCCACCTGTTTAATGACCGGCAGGCTGATTAAATGCTCTCCCCCCATTACCAGGGGGAATTTATCATCCTTCAGGATGTGGCCCACAACTTGGCCGATACGTTGCAAACTCTCCGCCACATGACCGAAGGGAAGGGAAACATCCCCGGCATCAAAATAGGTGTAATCGGCCAGGTCCCGGTCCAGCATGACGCTGTATTCTTCCAGGCCGATGGAGACCTGCCGGATGGACTGGGGGCCCTGACGGGTTCCCGGGCGAAAGCTGACGGTAAAATCCATCGGCGCTCCCACCAGGACTATGTGGGAACGGTCGTAGTCCTGGGAAGCGCCCATGAAGCCGCTGTTATTGTCCAGAAGGTCAAACATGGTTACCCTCCGATTATTTATTGATTAATTCATGCACAAAATTGGGCAGCACAAAGGCGGCTTTGTGAATGCCGTGGTTATAGTAGCGGGCGGGATAGTTTGGCCGGGTGCTGAAATCCACAGTCTCCGGGTCATGTTTCTTGGACCCCATGGTAAAACTCCAGCAACCGCCCGGATAAGTGGGAATAAAGGCCAGGTAGAGCTTGGTAATGGGATAAAGGGAGCGGATGTCCTTTTGCACCTTGGGAATTAATTTTTCATTATAGTAAGGCGATTCGGTTTGGGCCACAAAGATACCGTCTTCCTTCAGGGCTTCATAGCAGTTCTTATAAAAATCTCCCTCAAACAGGCCTACGGCGGGGCCAATGGGATCGGTGGAATCCACAAGGATAACGTCAAATTCATTCTTATGTTCTTTTGCATATTTAATGCCGTCTTCATAGAGCACTTCTACTTTGGGGTCGTCCAGGGCACCGGCGATTTCCGGCAGGTATTCTTTACTGGTTTCCACCACCCGGCGGTCGATCTCCACCAGTACAGCCTTTTCTACACTGGGGTGCTTGATGATTTCACGGATGGCGCCACCGTCGCCGCCGCCGATAACCAGCACTTTTTTCGGATTGGGATGGGTATTTAAAGCCACATGGCTGATCATTTCATGATAAACAAACTCGTCTTTGATATTGGTCATGATAATGTTGTCCAACCACAACATACGGCCATAGAGCGGGGTGTCTACGATGGCCAGGTGTTGGAATTCTGTTTGCTCTTCGTGCAGTACCTTGCTAACCTCCACACTTAAAGCAAGACCGGGAACAATTCCTCTTTCTGAATACCATAATTCCATGGATGCCAAAACCTCCTTCTTTTAATACCAAAGGGGAACTGCAGCCAGGGCGCAGCCGATTTTTTCCACCTTATGTTCCGTAGAAGCGATTTTTATCTCCTTTAGTTCCATCCCACGGGTTTCAAAGGCTTCCTTCACCATATTGGTAATGGCTTGTTCAGCTTCCTCTTTGCTGCACTTGCCGGAAAACTCCATAATCACGCCAAAGGTGTCACTGGAGTTGATGCCCACACCTACACAGGCGGAAATCACTTCCCCGGGCACGTCACTTACAATATAACCGTACGCAGTGGGGACCAGGGAACCGGGAGGCAGTACCAGGTCGGGGTCATGCTCGCAGCCCGGAGGCAGAATGCTGGACACCCTTAAAAGGTTAACGTTGCCTATACGGGCTTTTAATAAAGCGTTGTCAAATGCCGTTAACTTGCTTCTGCCTTCAGAAGACCCGGCTGTAACGAAATATTTCTTGGGAGTCGGTAGCATTCTCAGTTCTCCTTCCATTTTTGTTATTTCTTTCGATCATTTTCCCTGAACACAAAACATATTATACCAAACTCCGGTTAAAAATAAACTGTTTTTTTCCAAGACAATAAAATTATTGCAAAGCCAAGTTTTTTTGGCAGGAATGAGACGTTTATGGATGGGCAATCTAAATTTGAACGGTCAATAAATCTAAAAGGAGGCAGATCAATTGAAAACAATTACCGGATTTTTTTCCTTCCGTGAACAGGCAGAAAGAGCCATAAACGAGTTGCGCCAACAGGGATTTGACAAGGAAATCTCTGCGGTGGCCAAGGGTGAAGAAAAGAGACCTGAAGATCCCATGATTACCAATTTCACCGGTGGGGACCGTATAGCTGACGGCGCCACCGGCGGTGCTACCATTGGTGGGTTGGCCGGTCTCGCCCTGGGTGCCGGGGCTCTGGCCATTCCTGGTTTTGGTCCCCTGATCGCTGCCGGTCCTATTGCTGCCATGTTATCCGGCGCCGCCACCGGCGGTATTGCCGGAGGATTGGCCGACTATGGTATTCCTGCGGAAAAGGGTCGCGAATTTGAACAACGCATTCGCCAGGGCAAGATGCTGGTCTCGGTAAAAGCCGATGATGACAAGGCTGAACAAGCCGCCCGGACCTTACGTCAGGCCGGCGGGGAGAACGTGGAAATCCACTAATTACCCAATCAGGCAAAAAGGTACCTGGTACTTAAGTTATTTTGTATGGGTAGAAAAACAAATATTGTCCTACAAGTTATCTATAATTTACACAAAACATAATTACCAAGTAATAAATAAAGACGCCAACCGGCGTCTTTATTTATTGGGGTTCAATTTTTCATAAATTTGTTTAAAAACAAGGGCATCTTCCGCCTGTGTGCCGGCCGACTCACAGATGATTACGGGCTCCAGGGACCGCTCCCAAATAAGTTCTGCCAGAGGGGTAAAATCGGGGCCGTAAAGGTAGCTTTCCTTCAGTGTCCAGTGTTTTTTCTCGCCGGCTTTGGTAAATTCAATGGGGCTAAAATGAATATGCAAACCGGCAAGCGCTTCCTTTCCCAGGGTGACGGCAATCTTGTCCAGAACCCTGGCGAAATCCTCCTTGCTTTTAAGGTTTCCCTGAGTTACCGCATTCAAGTGGCCAAAATCAACACACGGCACCACCTTCTCTGCCATGGTGCATAATTCCAGTATTTCATCCAGGGAACCGATTTGATTCAGTTTGCCCATGGTTTCCGGGGCCAGTAAAATATCGTCCAGCCCTTCCTCCGCTGCATCCCTGAGGATTTCTTTAAACAAGGTTTTTGCCCGGTCAAAGGTCCCCCTTCGATCGGTCCCCGGTCCGCCACCGGGATGAAATACCACCGTGGTGGCTCCCATCCAGCGGGCCACCCGGAGGGAATCCAGGATATATCCTTTTGTTTTAACCTTCTTTTCAGGTTCTTCTGTGCTGAGGTTAATATAGTAAGGCGCATGGATGGACAATGCGACCCCATGTCGCCGTGCCCGCTCCCCTAATTCCCTGGCCATCTCCTCTTTAATTTTCACACCGCGACTGCACTGGTATTCATAGGCCGTTAACCCCATATCCGCCAACCAGGCCGGCATGTCCAGCGAACTTTTAAACCCCTGGGCATAAAAGGATTCCGGAGCCCCGGCGGAGCCAAACTTAACTGACATAAAAACTCTCCTTTTATATTATTCTTGTGTCTTACTTCTCCTAAGTCTTCAATAAACCCATTTTACATTGAAGGATTTTACATTAAATGGAAGAATTATTCAAATAGGCCAAACTCAGATAACGGGGGTAGAAACAATGCGCAACAAGCTTTATCAAATAGCCTTTTTACTTTTATTTCTAAGCTTTTTTTCGGTGGTCATCAACCATAACAAAGAACATCTGCCGGCTGCGGGTGAAAAAAAGGAAGTTCCCGGACAAATTGACCTTACCTATGCTGTCGCAGAGCCTGTTAAAAGCCTGGACCCCGCAGAGGCCAACAATTTATCCGAAGCAAAGGTCCTGGCCAATATTTTTGAAGGTCTGGTACGTTTTAAACCCAATTCAACCGAGATCGAACCCTGCCTGGCCACAAACTGGGAGGTCTCTCCGGACGGCCTTTACTGGACCTTTTATTTAAGACGGGACGTGTATTTCCACGATACCACCCCCTTTACTGCCGAGGCCGTCAAGCTCTCGGTGGAAAGGCAGCTTCCCCCTCACAAAAAGGATAACATGATCTATGGCAGCTTTACCTTCGGTATGGTGAAATCAATGGAAATACTTGATGATTATACCATTAAATTTAACTTGCGCTCACCCTATTCCCCTTTTCTCAGAAATCTCGCCATGCCCTGGGCGGCCCCTATCATAAGTCCTGCCGCAGTGAAAAAATTTGGTGAAGAGTTTAATAAAAATCCGGTTGGCACCGGTCCCTATTATCTGGCAGAATGGCGTGATAATACCCCGGTACTGGTGGCCAACGGGCGCTACTGGGGCCAAAAGCCCAGGATTCAATCCGTTGCCTTTTCTCCGGGCAGCCAGGAGCAGCGACTGAACTCATTAAATTCCGGTGCCTCAGGTATTGCGGATTTGGCGGCCCGGCAAGCGGAGCACATAAATGCAGAAAAAGTGTCTGTCATTTGCCGGCCCTCGCCATCCCTTGGCTACCTGGGAATGTTTAATAACCGGCCCCCCTTCAACAGCTCCAGAGCACGGCGGGCGGTGTGCATGGCCATTGACAGGGGCGCCATTGCCCAAGAACTGTTCGGCGACCCCTCGCTGGCTGCTAACAGTATTCTGCCGCCTAAAATCCTGGGCTATAACAGGGAACTTGAACCCTACTCCGGTGGAGCGCAAAGAGCCAGAAGTCTTTTGAAAAATTATGGTTACCCGGACGGCCTGGATATTACACTAATCACATATAATACCGTAAGACCTTACAATCCCCTGGGAGGAACGGAACTGGCCGGTATCATTAAAAAGCAGCTGGCTGAGGCCAACATCCGGGTAACGGTAAAATCCTATCCCTGGCACGAATTTAAATCCGCCCTGCGCAAACAAGAAGGAGATGCCTTTTTGTTTGGCTGGGTGGGGGACAATCTGGACCCGGACAACTTTTTATACACGCTGCTGGCCTCGGATGCCGTTTCCCAAACCAATCTAACCCATTACAAAAACAGTGAAGTAGATCGCCTGATCAGCGCTGCCCAGCAGGAGCACGATGAAAAAATCAGACAGAGGCTGTACTATCATGCCCAGCAGATCGTGCTGCAGGATACGCCGATGGTTTTCCTTACCTACGGTCAGGATTGTTTTGGTGTGGCCAAAAATCTTCAGGGAGTTGAAATAAATCCTTTTGGCATCCCTTTGTTTAGGAATGCTTATATTCAAAAATAATCGGGGCACACTATAACCCAAAATAAAATGAGGTGATTAAGATGCCCCACAAAAGTCCCAGAGTCGTATGCGAAGTCAATACCTGCACCCACTGGCTGCCGGGCGACCTCTGTGGCGCTGCCAACATTGATATTTTGTACGAAGAAGAAGGTCGCATGGCAGAAAAAGACGCCCATACGAAATGTAAAACCTTTTACAAAAGGAGCGGCCTGACCAGTTACCTGGGTTCCCTGGACAATGTAAACTGGGGAGGCCTGATTTCCGGCCCCTTCAAAGGAGGGCAGCAAATCACCCCCGCAGTGGTCTGCATCGTAGAAAGCTGCAAGTACTGGGTAAACGGTAACCTCTGTGAAGCGAATGCCATTAAAGTGACCGGCAGAAGCGCGGACGAATGCCAGGACACCAACTGCGCTACCTTTGAAATAAGACAATAATTTTTGGCCTTCTTTCAAAAATCAGGTATATGTTTTGATCTTTGGAAAAGAATATTGATAGGCTTTAGCCTGAATATTCCTATAGGAGGTCGCGGTATGAACCAAAGTATTCAGCAACTGCAAGACCGTATCAGCCACCTGCGCAATGACATCAATCAGATTGAACAAATCTGCAGCCGGCTGCAGCAGTCGGAGCAACAAAACAGCCAGCAGCTGCAGCAGATGGCCCAGCGCGAGGCCAATGCCGCCCAGCAGCTGCAGCAGGTTACTCAGACTGCCCGGCATATGAGCCAGGAAGTAAGCCAGGTTGCCGGCGCCCAGGCCTATCAGCCCGCTCAATTCGGCCAGTACACCACCCAGTATCCTGGCCAGTTCACCCAGGGCCAGCAGTTTGGCGGCTTTGGCGGCCAGCAATATGGCCAGACCGGCGGTAACGTCGGTGCTTTCAGCGCTTATAACCAGCAAAACCAACAGGGTTTCGGACAATTCGGTCAAACCGGTCAGACCGGTCAAACCGGCAGCCAGGGCAACATCATCAGCGCTTCCGTCACTCCGCAGGCCATGGGCAGTGTTGGCAACATGAGTCAATATGTGAGCGGCGGTTTCGGTGGCGGTTACGGACAAGCCGGTCAAACCGGTGGCAGCCAGTTCGCCGGTGGCCAGGGTTCGATGGGGCAATATATCAGTCCAGGCCAGTCCGGCCAAAACTACCAAAACCTTGGTCAGAACCTTGGCACCTATGGACTCAGCGCCGCACAGGCCAGTTACCTCAGCGGGCAGCTCGGGGCCTTTGGCGGTCAAGCCACACAGCCCTTCTGGCAGTATAATCAACAACAGTAACTGCCCAACCGGTTTTCTCGTATCCAAATTAGTAACGTAGGGGGGCCTTATACAGGCCCTTTCTTCATTTAACGGTTGGACATACCCGGTCCTGTTTTACAAAGTAGGGAATGATTTGACAATTTATACCCCTTAACAGAAATAACTTGTAAGAAGTATAATAATCTTGCATATTGCGGAAAGTATTTACAGGGGGTGTAAATTTTGGCAAAGGTATTAAAGGAAGGGGCCGCCTACAATCAGCGGGACGTCATTGATATGCTGGCGGAATTCTCCGGCTTTAAGGACAGGGTAGAAAAGAAATTTAAAGAAGTGGCCAGAGAATTAGAAGGCAAGCCCAACGAGCACGACCTTTGGGTAAGCCTGTACCTGATCTCCAGCGATTATGCCGACGAACAGTCTTCCCGCCGTAAGGTGGTGGACCCGATCCAAAAAATTTCCTAACCGGTAACCGACCCTGCCCTCCGATCAGGCAGGGTTGTTTTATGCCGGGACAAGCTCAAAAACAGCTTTGCCTTCGTCAATTTGGATATCCTGCAAACGCCAGCCCATTAGGAGGCCCACCGGGTAGATCAACCCTTCTTCCCCGGCAATCATGTCCACCAGTTCCCTATCGAAAGCCATGTCTCCCACCTGGATCGACTTGATTTTATAGCGTACATTTCCTCCGGCAACCGTCAGTTCTCCGGCAATGGCAAAATCCATTTGTTCCTGGTTGGTCCCCTTGATAATTAACAACTGATTGGCAAAAATGGCCTCCACCGGGTGCCCCAAACTTGTGCCGCTAAACAGCAGTTTTGATATGGTGCTGGCGCTGTATTCGGCCTTAACCCTGGTCCCCAGCCAGTGTAGGCGGTCGGGGCGGTATTGATCCCAGGGGGCGTCTTTAAACCTGGCCAGCAGGGTTTCCAGGGGTTTTAAGGTGTTGTGCAAACCACCCACCACGGTCAACACTTTGCCATGGTTTTCGCCCAGTTCCCGCCTGGTGGTCGCCAGAAGTTGCTGCTTGGCCAACCGGAGTGATTTCATTTGTGCTAACGCACCGGCCAGTTCCTTTTGCTGGTTGACCAACTGCCGTTCCAGTTTGTCAAGTTCTGCAGCCCTCTCTTTAACCTCTTCCACCGCCTCCAGGGTTTTATTTAAATCCGCAACCCCCCGGGATACCAGCATTCCCACCAGAGCCAGCCTGTTTAAAAAGTCCCCCAGGTTAACCGCCCCTAAGAGAATCATTAGATAATGGGTACGGCCTTCCATGTAGAGGTGTCTTAGCCACAGGTTCAGCCTCTGCCGGGCATGCTTCAAAATCTCTTTGGACCTGGCGAGCTGTTCCCTGGCCGCCGGAATGTTTGATCTGGTCTGCAAAAGACTGGCTTGAACCCGGGCATATTCCCTGTCCGTCCGGTCGAGAGCCAGTTCCATCTTTACCAGTTCGGCCACGATCTGCTGCTCCCTTTGTTTTAAAAGCCGGTGCTGCTTTAAAACCTCGCCGGTGCCCGCGGAGGCCAAAGGCAGATACATAGACTGCCATAACAATACCGGTATAATAACAAAAATAAGACACCTGCGAAGCTTCATTTTAAATCACCCTTCTTCCACTTTCATTCTAATGCACAGTCCTGCCGTTGACAATGCAATTCCATGCGGGGCGGGTAATTTACCGGCGCTCCACAGACCTGTTAATGGCATCTTAACGTAAAGTTAAATATGAACCTTAATCCTAAAATACTATGGTTTAACAGTAAACTATTTAATAAAAATTCCCAAAACTACAAAAGATAACATTCTTCCAATTGACATTTTCTGTTAATCGCAGTATAATCAACAAAAAAATAGGAGGTTACCCTAAAATGACATTTGAAGTGTATTACCCCCGTTCAGAAAATTACGTCTCAGTCTCTAAAAACCACATCACCCTAAACCGAAACCTGGTAGCAAAGTTAAATGCTGATCACGTGGAACTTGCTTTTGATAGAGACAGCAAAGTGATCAGAATTACTGCAGCCTCACCTGACAGTGGCCTGATCTTAAATAAAACCCGCATTGGCGCAAAGGGCTTTCTGCAGTATTTTGGCATCGACAAGAAAGGTAAATTCCCCGCCACCTACAACGAAACAGAAAAGAGTATCTATATTCAACTATAAAGTTATCCCAACCATCATGGTTGGGATAACTTCATGATGAAGAGCGTGACCTGTTTATAAGAAGCACAACGTAAAAGGAGGTACATACGTTGATACTTCCCTATCTGGAGCATTCACCAAAGATACATGCCTCTGCGTATATCGCTCCCGGCGCGGTGGTGGTGGGTCGGGTTGATCTGCAAGAGAACGTGAGTATTTGGTATAATTCCGTTGTCCGCGGGGATGTTGACAGGGTGAGCATCGGCCGCGGCACCAATATCCAGGACGGTTGTTTGCTGCATCAGAACGAAGGCGTCCCTCTGGTCATCGGCGAGGAAGTAACCGTGGGGCACGGGGCTATTCTTCACGGTTGCACCATTGGTGACGGGTGTTTAATCGGGATGGGCGCCATCATTCTCACCGGCGCAAAAATCGGTCCGGAGGCATTGATTGGGGCGGGTTCAGTGGTGAAAGAGGGGCAAGAGATCCCTCCCGGCGTTTTGGCCGTTGGTTCGCCGGCCCGGGTCATACGCTCCCTTTCGGACGAAGAACGAAGCGGTCTGCGCGAATCGGCCCGCCATTACAGGATGATGGCGGAACAACACCGTGCCAATGCAAAATAAATTCCGGTAAAAAGCAAAACCAGGTGCACACCTGGTTTTGCCTGTTTTATTCACTTTGGTCGCAGCTGAGTCCCTTTGCGAACTCCTCTTTGGTCAGGTAAACAACGTCGTAAATGGCGTACTTGCGAAACTTGCGGTCCAATTCCTCTTCATAACGGTGACTGTAGACAATACCCCTGGAAACTGCTTTATCTTCAAAGCAAAGGGTATAAAGGTCACCTTGCCTCAGTACCCGGCAGGGGATATCATGATTTTGGGAAAATTTAATGGCCGCAGGGAGCGCCCGCTCAAAATCCTCGGGCTCCATCGTAAAAGCAGGATACAGATGAGATCGCACTTGACAAAAGCTCCTTTCGTGTCATGCTTACCCTATGTGTATTCAACAAAGAGTGATTTTGCCCTTTAAGAAAATGGTGGCAAGAATGTCATTGATCAACCCGGCATTCTGAAAATTCCGGTAGGCAATCCATAAAAGAACCTGCTGTCCCAATACCCGGATAACCGGGTAAACAATATATTCCTTTGCTTCTTTAGTTTACTAAGAGAAATGACTTTATGTGCCAGTACAGATAACCTGTGACTTCGGTTTGGCTCCATATTTTTGCTGGCCGGGCAAAAAATACAAAGGCAAACCCCTGGCTTTTTTCTCAGGGGTTTTGCCTAATTGCAATCATCGGTTTCATCAAAAATGTGGGTATCGGTTATTTCAACCGAGGTTTTGCGGTTTAAAATTTCTTCCAGGCCATCACTGATCACTTTGTACCCCGCTTTCCCTTCATTCACCACCTGCAGCACAATCTTTTTTTCGCTGTCCTTGGAACTTTCCTGGTACCGGATGGTCAGGTACACCCAGAAAGTTTCAGGGCTTCCCCCTTCGGACCGTATGCGCTGCACCTTAATACGGGAAATTTGGGCGGCGATGGATTCCAGGTCAGCCCGGCGGTTGTCCGTGGGTTTATGCAGGGTTTTAAGGGCCAGCGTAACATCCTGTTGGTCCAAGGCGGTAATCAGGACCTCAATCACTTCTTCCGGGCCCATGGCAGTAATCATTTGTCTGAACTTGCCGGCCGCCTTCCAGACCATCATTTGATGGGCCAGTTTTTCTTTGCCGGACTGGTGGACCTTACTGTCCCGGAAATGGATACAAAAATGACCTTCAAAGTCGTTGCCCCGAATGGCGCCGGACCCGTGGGGCATCCCGTTCATGGAAGCGGCAATCCGGCGTCCTCCCACTTCCACCACCACCGCCTTCCGCTTCCAACTCCACTGGCCGTTATAAATCACCTTTAGAATGGCGGTGTCCCTGGTGGTCAGCGGCTCCACATCCGCATGATAGGTTCCTCCCCGGCGCTGCACCCGGAAACTTAAACTGGTGTCCACATCCACCACGGTGGCATTGGTATAGCGGTGGAAAATCTTATCCACCTCTTCCCAGCTTAAGAACTCCCCCCGCTCAATTTCCGGCGGCTCGCTGTGGGGCTGCAGATCAATACCGGGCGGTTTTATGTTCTCTCGCACCACGTTAATGATGGTAATCAAGCATGCCAGCACAACCAACAGTCTTAGCAGTTGTCTGGGTTTTACAATTAAAAATACCGAATTTCTCACCGGCCCGTCCCCCAAGCTTCCATCTACCAAATAATATGGTAGGCCGGTTTAATTATGCAGGTAAATTTTCAATCCGCTGTAAGAAAATGCTATTTGATTTTCAGAGTAGGCCCTGCCGCCTGGCATAGTGACTAACGTCGATGCCCCTGCGGCACATCCAGTGATAGGTTTGTCCTTCTATAATAACAGGGGCGTTCTTTAAATCCCGGACGGTCTTTGCGCCCAGCATGAGCATAACCCGGCGGATATCTTCAATGAGTCTGTCCAAATAAAGGGTTAGTTCCTCTACGGAACCATGGATTAAAATTTTCAGCAGCGGGCGGGCCATGCCCACCAGGAAGCAGCCCAGGGATAAGGCCTTAACGCAGTCCAGGGCATGTTGAATGCCGCCGGACGCAATCAAACAAACCTCTTCATTTTCCTCCGCCAGACCCTCCAGCAGGCTGACGGCAGTTGGGATGCCCCAGCTGAAGCCTGCATCTCTGCCCGAGCGGGCCTGTTCAATGGCCATAAAATCCGTTCCCCCGGCGCCGCCCACATCAATGAGCGTAACACCGGCCCCGGCAATACGTCGGATACTTTCCCGGGGCATGCCAAAACCCACTTCCTTGACAATCACGGGGACCTCCAACTGCCCGGCCAGGTGTCCGATGTTTTCCAACAGACCCCGGAACCTTCTGTCTCCTTCGGTCATGGCCAGTTCCTGGGGAGCATTGAGATGCAGCTGGATGCCGTCTGCCCGGATCATGGCGATGGCCTCTCGGGCCTCGGACAGGGAACAGTTGGCACCCAGGTTGGCCAGGATGACTCCGTCCGGATTGGCTTCCCGGACAACAGTAAAGCTGGACCGGGTAGAATGATCCTCCAGGGCCGCCCGCTGGGACCCCACCGCCAGGGCCACCCCGGCGGCCGCTGCCGCCCTGGCCAGGCCGTGGTTGATACTCTCAAGTTGGGGATGCCCTCCGGTCATGGCGTTAATTAACAGGGGCGCCTTCAGTTGTTTGCCCAGGAATACGCAGGAGGCATCCACATCCTCCCAGTCAAGCTGGGGCAGCGGGTTGTGCACCAGTGTTATATCATTAAATCCCGTGGCGCCTTCGACGCTGCTTTGCCCCAAGGACAGTTCAATGTGTTCCAGTTTACGGTTTAGTCGCAATTCCAAGCCCCCTAGTTGTGTCAGTCTCTTTTTCTGATTTCCGGCTCCGTTACTGTAGTATTTCTCCGACCCTGCTGCATTCCCTGCCGGAACGCCTGTTATTTGACATTTTTGTCTATCCGTGGCTAAATAATCATAAAGGCAGGGTTGTGGAAGAGAGCCGGTTCTTTACCAATAAAGGTCCGGCGGCAGAGGCCGCAGCCAAAAGCCCCGCCGGTCGTGTCTTTACAAATTTTGCCCGGCATCCCCTGGCCACCGTAAAGGAAACGGGTGCCGGTTATTTGGTAAGCTGGACGGATTTACGCTACCGGTACCGGGGACGCCACCCCTTCACTGCCTATACCAGGTTGGATAAAGACCTGAATATCCTTGACAGCGGCCTGGCCCAGAAATATTAGCAATAACAGAGAAAGGCAGCCCTTAAACAAGAGGCTGCCCTTTCGTATTTTAAGTAAAAATTTTTCTCTTAAACCCTTTCTCACCTCTAACTTCCCACTTCTCACTTCTCAATGGAGGCCAGTTTTTTCGCCCGGGACCTTTCGTTTTTATCCAGAAGTTTTTTCCGGATCCGGAGGCTCTTGGGGGTCACCTCCAGGAGTTCATCATCACTCAGGTATTCCAGGGCCTCTTCCAGGCTCATGATGCGGGGTTCCTCCAGTTTAACGGTGGCCTCGGCGGTGCTGGAACGGAAGTTGGTCAATTGCTTTTTCTTGCAAACGTTCACTTCAATATCCTGCTCCCGTACATGCTCCCCCACCACCATACCCTCGTAGACTTTGGTGCCGGGGGTCACAAACAGGGTGCCCCTGTCCTGTGCGGAGTGCAGTCCGTAGAAGGTGGCATCTCCGGACTCAAAGGCAATCAACACACCCTGGTAGCGCCGTTTGATATCTCCTTTATAGGGTTCATAACCCAGAAAGGTATGGTTCATCACCGCGTGCCCCCGGGTTTCCGACAGCAGTTGGGAACGGAAGCCGATCAACCCCCGGGCAGGGACTTTGAACTCCAGGCGTAATTGCCCCGGACCGTTGGGCCCCATATTGATCATTTCACCCTTCCGGTTGCCCAAAATCTCCATTACCGGTCCCATTTTATCCTCCGGAATATCCACCAGCAGCATTTCCATGGGCTCCAGCAGTTCCCCGTTGTCCCCCCGTTTGTAGATGACCTCCGGCTTGGAGACCTGCAGTTCAAAGCCTTCCCGCCGCATGGTTTCAATCAAAATGGACAAGTGCAGTTCTCCCCGGCCGGCCACCTTCCAGACATCCGGCGAGTCGGTATCCTGCACCCGCAGGCTTACATTTTTTTCCATCTCCTTGTACAGCCTGGCCCTCAGTTTGCGGGAGGTGATATGATCCCCTTCCTGGCCCGCGAAGGGACTGTCGTTGACCATAAAGGTCATTTCCAGGGTTGGCTCATCCACCGTAATGGCCGGCAGCGCCACCGGGTTGTCCTTGTCGGCAATGGTTTCCCCAATTTTAATATCTTCCAGGCCGGATACCACCGCGATTTCCCCGCAGGACGCCCGGGGTACCTCCAGCCGTTCCAATCCTTCAAAGACGTAAACCCGCCCGACGCGGTAGTTCTTGAGATTGCCCTTATGGTCGATGACCGCCACCGTTTGACCGCCGGCAATGCTGCCCTGGGAAATTCTACCGACGGCAATGCGGCCAATATAAGAGTCGTATTCCGTATTGTTCACCAGCATTTGCAGAGGCGCCTCCGGGTCCCCATGGGGGGCCGGAAAATGGCTGATAATGGTCTCAAACAGCGGCTTCAAGTCGCTGCCCGGCACATCCGGGTCCATGGTGGCTGTGCCCTGGCGGGCAACCGCGTACACCACCGGGAATTCCAATTGTTCATCATTGGCCCCCAGCTCAAAGAATAACTCGTAAACTTCATCCACCACTTCATTGATCCGAGCATCCGGGCGGTCAATCTTGTTCACCACCACCACCGGCACCAAATTCAGTTCCAAAGCCTTGCGCAGGACAAAGCGGGTTTGCGGCATCGGCCCTTCCGAGGCATCCACCAGCAGCAGGACGCCATCCACCATTTTTAAGACCCGCTCCACCTCACCGCCAAAATCCGAGTGACCGGGAGTGTCCACAATGTTTATTTTGTATCCCTGATAGCGAACGGAAGTATTTTTCGCCAGGATGGTAATGCCCCGCTCTTTTTCCAGGTCGTTGGAATCCATGACTCTTTCCTGGACAACCTGGTTCTCCCGAAAAATGCCGCTTTGCTTCAGCATACCGTCTACCAGGGTGGTTTTGCCATGGTCTACGTGGGCGATAATGGCAATATTTCTTATTTCATTTAACGCTGTCATAAGCTCCTCCTCCAGGGCTGTACAAAATAATTTTACCCAAAGTCTAATTATATAACACCTTTGTTAAATTGCGTAGGAATATTTCGTTTAATTTCTCTATCAAAAGCACTTTGCCACCAACTTCTGTGAACGGGCCGGCGCCGACAGTGTGATTGCCCCCTCCACCCTGGGAGGCAGGCGGATGGCCATGTCAGCCATCAAGCCGGCCAGTGTTGCCTTTGTACAAACCCTTTTTGAACGCCATAATGTTTATTTCCAGTTGGAAGAATTAACGGTGAGCAGTCACTCATCCCTGGCCAACAAAGCCCTTAAGGAATCCGGCCTGCGGGAAAAATACGGCTGCCAGCTTTTGGTAATCAACCGGGGCGACCATGCCGTTACCAGTCCCGGCCCGGATGACATTCTGCTTCCCGGTGATGAACTGATTGTCTTTGGTCCCTCGGATAAATTATCCGAACTGGAAAAAGCATAAAGAAAAAGCAGCCTGGTTTATGGCTGCTTTTTAACGTAACGAGTTCTGGTAGGGATAGTTTCCCCGCCGGCGTTCCCAGGGACGGCACATTTCAATACTGATCCCCTGTTTTGTTTCTTCCTCGTAAAGAAAACGGTAGACTCTGCTGCCGATGGTTGTTAGCCCCAAATACATCGCACCCAGTAGCGGAAACAGTACTTTTTTCATTTGACTAACACAACCCCCAAAAAATTCCCATTTTATCTCTACTTTTTTCGCCAGGGAGTTCCAAATTCCTTCAATTCATCCTTAAATTTGGCAAAAAAATTAGTTGTCAATTTGTATGGAGGCAGTCCTTTGAAATTCGTCTTGGCCGGGCTTTCTTACAAAAAGTTCATCCACCGACCCGTTATCCCACTTCAGCCGAATCTCCAGGGGCGACGCAGCGCCGGTGATGTCCAGTTTTGCCTGGCGCATCCAATCATCGTTTAATCGAACAAACACCAGCTCCATGCGGTTATTTCTAAACAGTTTTATTCTGGACTCGCCAACAATTTTATAAAAGACGGTATATTCTTTTAATTCATGATTAAAGAAATCCTGGTCTTCAATAGCAAACTCGATATTACCCTGAGTTTCCATATCCTCTGTAATCAAATCTACAATTTCACCCATCTGCCTCTCCCCCTCTTTTCGAACTTCGACCTCTAACCTCGAACTTTGAAACTAGCCGCAGGTGCCCCTTCTAAACTCCTTGATCGTTAACTGGACGTTGGGGTTATTTAAAATAACACGAAAGATGGACACAACATCATAGAGTTCGCTTCTCACTGTCTGCTCGGCATATTCCGTGGCAGCTTCTTCTGTATCAAAGCAGGAAATTTCATCGCACTGCCCGTTGAGGACTTTTACGACCGGATAAATATTTAAATTCATTCCACTTCCACCTCCCCGGTAATTTGATAATCAGGACACTCTTTTACATGCTCCTGAAAAGACTTTAAGGCCATTTCCAGACCGTCCGCAAAGCCGTTGTTGTACTCATTGGACGACATGCCCTGGATATAATGAAGGTAAATAATGGTACTCTTTTCCCATTTTTTAAGGCATTCCTGTAAAGAAGCCAAGGACGGCCAGCCCCCTTCCAAAAACAATGTTATTTCCCCAAAGTTTATTTTTTCTCCTTAAGTTGTGATTATCCTTCTGGCTGTTGCATTGACATGAAATCCCCGGACAAATTATGATGAAAGCGGAGGTGAATAAAAATGGGTTGGGTCCTCAGCTTGCTATTAAACAGCGCTGCTTTGCTGGCGGCGGACTATCTTATCGACAGCATTCAAATTGACGGTTTTGCTTCGGCTCTATTGGCCGCTCTGGTGTTGGGCTTTGTCAATACTTTTATCAGGCCAATCCTGGTCTTTCTTACTTTTCCCATGACCGTGCTGACCCTGGGGTTATTTATCCTGGTAATTAATGCTGTCACCTTTGGTCTGGTCTCCTGGTTGGTTCCCGGGTTTCACGTTTACAGTTTTGGTGGGGCTTTTGCGGGGGCAATTATAACAGGGGTCACAAGCTGGATACTAAATGCAATCTTTTCTGACTGATAGTAAACACCATTCAAAGTGAAATAACAAACAAAATCTAAATATGGTTTGTAAGTTATTTTTTTGAAATGGAAACCTTCCCTGATCCTATAATTACTGTCATAATTTATCTCGTATTTAAAATCCCTCTTTGATCATAATAAAGATAGACCCACACAATAAAACAAAACTCAAGGAGGGAATTTAAAATGGGTGAACGTAACACTAACCAACCTGTAACCCCCGGCGCCAGCAACGCTCTGGACCAAATGAAGTATGAAATCGCCAGTGAGTTAGGTCTTTCCAACTACGCCCAAATTGACAAAGGTTCTCTGCCCAGCCGGGTAAATGGTTATGTTGGTGGTAACATGACCAAGAAAATGGTTGCCTTTGCTGAGCAGGCTCTGGCCAGTGGCAACATCTCCCAAATCATCAACGCCGCTCCTCTTGAGCAGCCCCAGCAAAGAGGTTAATCTGAACGGAAGGGAAACCGGCACAGCTTCTTCCAGCATAGGTACCGGTTGAGCCCTCACCGCAGCGGGAGAGTTTACGCTCTCCCGTTGTTTTATTCTGTATAAGGACACTAGCGTTGCATAAAACTTTCGCATAAATTAAAAGGTAATAATTGGAAGATATAATTGTATAATTTTGTAATTATTTGGGTGTATACACCAATTAACCCATTTTACTTTATGCTAAAGGAACAAC
>JBFMCH010000009.1:0-85965 GCA_040754595.1 Bacillota bacterium | reverse complement strand
AAACTGGACGGAATTCCCCCGGCACCCCGTGGCGTACCGCAAATTGAAGTTACCTTTGATATTGATGCCAACGGCATTTTAAAAGTAAGTGCCAGGGATAAAGCTTCCGGCAAGGAACAAAGTGTAACCATCTCCGGTTCCACCAGCCTGGATAAGTCCGAAATCGACCGTATGGTCCGAGAAGCCGAAGCCAATGCTGCCGAAGATAAAAGACGTCGCCAGGAAGCGGAGGTCCGCAATGAGGCAGATACTCTGGTTTACCAGGTGAAAAGACAAATGAAGGAAGTGGCCGACAAGCTGCCGGTGCACGAAAAGGCCCGCCTTGAACAACTGGTAGGAGACTTGCAGGCGGCCCTGAAGGAAAATGCCGGTATTGATCGCATACGCTCCCTGTACAGTGATCTGCAACAGGCGGCCGGCTCTCTGGCCCAGACTGCCGGCAAGCAATCCACCTGCTCATCCGGCGGCTGTGGCGCTCAAGGGGGTCCTAACCATGATGATGTGGTGGATGCAGAGTTTGAGGAGAAGTAAGAGGTATGCCGAGGTTACAGGAGAACTGCTAGACCGGCCAGGGTGCCGGTCTCCGGCAGCCATGGTCCACAGGGTGGTGAGTAAATCAAATGGCAACGTACCGGGATTATTACGAAATACTGGGTGTTGACCGCAAGGCCAGCGATAAGGATATTAAGTCCGCTTATCGCAAGCTGGCCCGTAAGTATCACCCGGATTTGCATACAGGAAATGAAAAGCAGGCTGCGGAGGAAAAATTTAAAGAAATCAATGAAGCCTACGAGGTATTGAGTGACCCGGAAAAACGGGCCAAGTATGACCGGCTTGGTGCTGACTGGCGCAACGGCCAGGAGTGGCAGCCGCCACCGGATATGGAAGGTTTTCATTTTTATTCTTCCGGTGACGGGGACTATGGTTACCAGGGGGGATTCAGTGACTTTTTTGACATCCTCTTTGGCGGGGCCAGGGCGGCCGGAGTCAGGTCAGGGGTGCGACGGGCCAGTGTGCGCGGGCAGGATGTGGAAAGTGATCTACAGTTAACCCTGGAGGAGGCTTACCGGGGCGGAGAGAAAACCCTTCAGCTTACATCCCGGGAAATCTGTGCCGCGTGCCATGGTGCAGGAATTCTGGAGACGGGTTTATGCAGCTACTGCGGGGGTACAGGAAGTACCTCTACCGCTAAAACATTGGCGGTCAAAATTCCGCCCGGCATTCAGGACGGCACCCGTATCCGTTTGAAGGGTCAGGGCGGCGAAGGATTAAACGGCGGCGAAAGAGGAGATTTATATCTAAGAATTCACCTCTTACCCCATAGCCAGTTTATTCTGCAGGGAGATGATCTGGAATCGGAGGTTATCATTACCCCGGACCAGGCCGTGCTGGGAGATCAAATAACTGCTGCCACACTGGACGGTCCGGTTACCGTTCGTATTCCGCCCATGATGTGTTATGGCAAAAGACTGCGCTTGCGCGGCAGAGGTTGGCCCAAAAAAGATGGCGGCCGGGGGGACCAGTATATCAAAGTGTTGATCGACCTGCCGGCCCATCTGAGTGATGCGGAAAAAGATTTGTACAGGAAACTGGCTGACCTGAGGAAAGGGGTGTGACCATGGTTTGTAAATATTATTTAGAGATATATCGCCACACCCTTTATCCCCAGGAGGGGCCGGGATGGGTGGATATAAACAGCCTTGGGCTGCATCCTGAACTGGTGCAGCGACTGGGGGAACTGGGGGTTGTGGAGATTCGCAACGGCTGCGTACGGGCAGATGAAATTAGTAAGCTGCATAAAATTATCAGGCTGCGCCGTTCCCTGGGGGTGAATTTGCCCGGGGCCTGCATTATTGTAGATTTGTTGGATCGCATAGAAGAGTTGGAACAGGAAATTGAAAGATTGAGACGGAGGAGGTGAATACCCCGGCGGTGAACCAACGGGGTAAGTAGATGGATTTTAACCGTTATACCCAAAAATCACGGGAGGCTGTGTCGGCTGCCCAAGATCTGGCGGCCCAACGGCACCACCAGGAAATCACCGGCAAACACTTGCTGCTGGCACTGCTGACTCAGGAAGGGGGCATGGCGCCCCGTTTTCTGGAACATGCCGGTGTCAATGTGGCAAACCTGCAGTCCCAACTGGAGGACCTGCTGCGCAAAACGCCGGCGGTGCACGGCTATGATGGTCCGTTAAGGTTGGGCAGCGGCCTGGCCAGAGTTTTTCCCCGGGCGGAGCAGGAAGCCCGGGAGATGAAGGACCAGTATGTCAGCGTGGAACACCTGCTGCTGGCCCTGGTGGAAGAAGGAGAAAGTGAAATTAAAGATATATTCCGCCGGGTAGGTTTAACCAGAGAAGCCATGTTAACTTCATTACGGGCCATTCGGGGAAACCAGCAGGTGACCGGTGAAAATCCCGAGGAGACTTACGAAGCCCTGGAAAAGTACGGCCGGGATCTGACCAAACTGGCCCGGGAAGGCAAACTGGACCCTGTGATCGGCCGGGATGATGAAATCCGACGGACCATTGAGATTCTCTCCCGCCGCACCAAAAATAACCCGGTACTGATCGGTGAGCCCGGCGTCGGCAAGACCGCCATTGTAGAAGGTTTGGCCAGACGCATCGTGGCCGGTGATGTGCCGGAAGGATTAAAAAATAAAATCGTGATTGCCCTGGATATGGGAGCCTTAATTGCCGGGGCTAAATACCGGGGTGAGTTTGAGGAGCGGCTGAAAGCCGTCCTGAAAGAAGTGCAAAAATCTAATGGGCAGGTTATCCTGTTTATCGACGAACTGCATACCGTGGTGGGAGCCGGAGCAGCCGAAGGCGCTATGGATGCGGGGAACTTATTAAAGCCGATGCTGGCCCGGGGGGAACTGAGGGCCATTGGCGCCACCACCCTGGACGAATACCGGAAGCATGTGGAAAAGGATGCCGCACTGGAACGTCGCTTCCAGCCGGTGCTGGTAAACCCGCCCTCCATCGAAGACACCATTTCCATCCTGCGGGGACTGAAGGAACGGTACGAAGTACACCACGGGGTGCGCATTCAAGACAGCGCCCTGGTGGCCGCCGCCACCCTGTCCGACCGGTATATCTCAGACCGTTTTCTGCCGGACAAAGCCATTGATTTAATGGACGAGGCCGCAGCTCGCCTGCGGACGGAAATTGACAGCATGCCCACCGCCCTGGACGAAATCACCCGTCGCGTCATGCGGCTGGAGATTGAAGAAGCGGCCTTGAAGAAGGAAAAGGATGCCGTTTCCCAGGAGCGCCTGCAAAAATTGCAGGAGCAGCTGGCTGAATTAAAGGCCGAGGCCGATGTCATGAAAACCCAGTGGCAGGTGGAAAAGCAGGCCATTTCCCGGGTGCGGCAGCTTAAGAAAGAGATTGAAGACACCAAGCTGGCCATTGAGAGGGCTGAGCGTGATTACGATTTAAACCGTATGGCAGAGCTGACCTATGGCAAACTGCCGGACCTGGAACGCCGGTTAAAGGCAGAGGAAGAATTGCTGGCCGGCAAGCAAAAGAACAACATGCTGCTGAAGGAAGAAGTGGATGAAGAAGACATCGCCAGGGTTGTCAGCCGCTGGACCGGCATTCCCTTGAACAAACTGATGGAAGGGGAAAAGGAAAAGCTCATTCACCTGGACGAAGTGCTGCACCGCCGGGTGATCGGTCAGGACCAGGCCGTACAGGCGGTGGCCGATGCGGTGCTGCGGGCCCGGGCGGGGATCAAAGACCCCAACCGTCCCATTGGCAGCTTTATCTTCCTGGGACCCACCGGCGTGGGCAAGACAGAGCTGGCCAGGGCCCTGGCCCAGGCGTTGTTTGATGACGAGCGCAACATGATCCGCATCGACATGTCGGAATACATGGAGAAGCACACCGTGGCCCGCCTGATCGGGGCGCCTCCCGGTTATGTGGGGTATGACGAGGGGGGCCAGCTGACCGAGGCGGTGCGCCGTAAGCCTTACTCGGTGATCCTGTTTGATGAAATCGAGAAAGCCCACAACGACGTCTTTAACGTGATGCTGCAGATTCTGGATGACGGCAGACTGACGGACGGGCAGGGACGCACCATCAATTTCAAAAACACCGTTATCATTATGACGTCCAACATCGGCAGTCATGAGATCCTGGAATTCCAGAGACGGGGCGTGCAGGATTATGACAGCATGAAAGCTGCGGTGATGACATTGCTGCAGCAGCATTTCCGCCCGGAATTTTTAAACCGGGTGGATGAAACGGTGGTCTTCCATGCCCTGGATCTCAAACACATGAAGGAAATCACGGTCTTGATGCTGGAAAAACTGGCCAAGCGGCTGAAGGAAACCGCCCGGCTGGAAATGACCTGGTCCGAAAACGCCCTGACCTACCTGGCCAACAAGGGCTATGAACCCAGCTACGGGGCCAGACCCCTGAAACGTCTCATTCAGCAAGAGGTTGAGACCCCCCTGAGCCGCCTGATGGTCAAAGGCGAAGCAAAACCAGGAGATACGGTCGAGATCGATGTCCAGGCAGGACAACTGACCATGAACGTCAAGTAGAGATACCTTCCCTAAATGAAAAACGCCGTGCAGGAAAGGTTTTTCCTGCACGGCTCAGGTTACTGTCAGATTCGGTCACGGAATGCATCATGCTCGAGACACCGGGGAGTAGAAGGGTTTTAAAAAAGATGCCGCAGGTTTTGAAAGATTGACCGGCGGCATTTCTTTATCGTCAAAAGCACGGGCTAAACAAACTAACGAGTTATATAGCATTGAAATTGTGAAAATCTAAAAAAACCATTAGAAAACAACTTAAAAAGTAAGAAAAAACAGCAATACTAATGATTATGCAGGTTTGATATTTCGCGTCAGGTGAGATAATGTTAAGGTTAGGCAAGGTCAAATAAAAGAATCCTCCGGTCTAACATTTTAAAAAACACAGGGTTCCCAGAATCGATTTTGTTTTTATTCATGTAAGGGGGTGGTTGTTATGGCAAATATATCCGAGTTAATCGAACGTCATATCAAAAAGTTGCTTCAGGACAGCCCTTACGACTATGTAGACCTGCAGCGAAATGAGTTGGCAGCCCGGTTTAAGTGCGTTCCGTCCCAAATCAATTATGTACTGTCCACCCGGTTCACCACCGACAGCGGCTACGTGGTAGAAAGCCGGCGCGGGGGCGGGGGGTATATCCGAATCGTCAGGATTCCCCTGGATCAACATGACGACCCGGCTGTACAAATTTACCGCTTGGTGGGAGACGACATTAATCAATCCCAGGCAGAGAAAATTATTAAAAGACTGGCTGAGGAAGATTTTATTACGGCCAGGGAAGCCCGCATTTTCCGGGCCGCCATGGACCGCAACACCCTGCGGGTGGATTTACCCTGGCGGGACAACTTGCGGGCCCAGCTTCTCAGGGCGATGTTAGCGGCGGTATTCCGGGAGAGCTGAGATGAAGGAGGCTTAGGACCCATGCTTTGTGATCGTTGTCAGAAAAGACCGGCCCAGGTTCATTTTACGCAGATCATTAATAATACCAAAAAACAAATGCATCTGTGTCCTACCTGTGCGGGGGAACTTCAGGCAGAAAGTTTTGGTTTTGCACCCCAATTGAACCTGCATGACTTTTTGGCCGGTTTAATCAACCACCATTTTACCGGCGCCAATATAAAGCCCAATGCGCTGCCCCAGATCCGCTGTGATAAATGCGGCGCCTCCGAGGCGCAGGTGGCGAAAAGCGGGTTGTTTGGCTGCAGTGAATGCTACATCCAGTTTGGGGACCGGGTGCAGCCCCTGTTGAAAAAAATTCACGGCAGCAGTGCCCATACGGGCAAAGTGCCCAGGAGGACCGGCGGCAAAGCATTAATTTCCAAAGAAATTCGCATTCTAAAGGGCCAGCTCCAGGATGCGGTGAAACAAGAGGAGTTTGAAAAGGCTGCCAAAATTCGCGACCGCATCAAAGAGCTGGAGCAGCAGATTCAATAGGGGGTGAAGAGGGATGTCCTTAAAGGAAACCGTAAACAGTCCCTACAGCAAATGGCTGGATGCTTCGGGACCGGAAAGTGATGTCATTATCAGCAGCAGAGTCAGGCTGGCCAGAAACTTGGTTGGTTATCCCTTCCCCCATTTACTGGGCCCTGAAAATGCAGACAAGATCCTCTACGCTGTGCAAACGGCCATTCACCAAAAGGGCATGCAGGAGACCGTCGGGAAACTGGAAATATGCCGCATGACCGAATTGTCGCCCACGGAAAGACAAATACTAGTGGAGAAACACCTGATCAGCCCGGATTTGCTGGAACAGCCCGAAAAAAGGGGAGTTGTCCTTCGGAACGATGAGGTCATCAGCATTATGGTCAACGAGGAAGACCACCTGAGAATCCAGTGCCTGCTGCCCGGTTTACAACTTAAGGAATGCTGGGATCTGGCCAACGCCGTGGATGACGGGCTGGAGCAGACGCTGGATTTCGCCTTTGCCGAGGAACAGGGCTACCTGACATCCTGCCCCACCAACGTGGGCACCGGGCTGCGGGCATCGGTGATGCTGCACCTGCCGGCCCTGGTGTTGACCCAGCAAATTAACGCCGTTCTGATCACTTTATCCAAGCTGGGCTTAACGGTCCGGGGATTGTATGGTGAAGGGACCCAGGCCACGGGGAACTTATTTCAGGTGTCCAACCAGGTGACCCTGGGGCTGACCGAGGAAGAAATCATTGACAACCTGATTATGGTGGCCATGCAGCTGGTGACCCAGGAGAGAACAGCCCGCCGGGCGCTGTACAAAGATCAGCAGCATCAAATCGAGGACCGGGTTTGGCGGGCCTACGGCCTGCTCAAATATGCCAGAACCATGGCCTCCAGCGATGCCATGGCCCTTTTGTCGGACCTGAGGCTGGGGGTCGACCTGGGGATCATTCCGGACATCCCGGCGGGACTGATCATGGAATTAATTATCATGACCCGGCCGGCCTTTTTAAACAAACTGAAGGGAACGGAGTTAAATCCGTATCAAAGAGATATCTACAGAGCAACCTTAATTCGAGAGAGACTTAATTCTCTGCCGAACGGATAGGAGGGAAACCGATGTTTCAGAGATTTACCGAGAGAGCACGAAAAGTATTGGTGTTGGCCCAGGAAGAGGCTCGCAGGTTAAAATATCCCTACATTGGCACCGAACACATTTTGCTGGGACTGATCCGGGAAGGGGAAGGAATTGCCGCCAGGGTCCTGGAGCAGATGAATGTCAGCGCCGATAAAGTAAAAACAGCGGTGGAACAGATGGTGGAGACCGGCAACCAGCCGGTGCCGGCGGACATTCCGCCTACTCCCCGGGCCAAAAGGGTGCTGGAGCTGGCGGTGGAGGAGTCCCGCCAGCTGGGCCACAACTACGTGGGCACCGAGCACCTGCTGCTGGGCCTGATCCGGGAGGGCGAAGGCGTGGCAGCCCAGGTTCTAATCGCCCTGGGCGCGGATTTGGAGCGGGCCCGCCAGCAGGTTATCAACATGCTGGGCGGTGCTCCGGGAGGCGGGCAGCCCTCGGGCGGCCACGGCTGCCCCGGCGACGGCTGCAAGACCGCCAGCCTGGACCAGTTCAGCCGGGACCTGACCCGCCTGGCCAGGGAAGATAAACTAGACCCGGTGGTGGGCAGGGCCAAAGAAATTGAGCGGGTCATCCAGGTGCTTTCCCGCCGCACCAAAAACAACCCGGTTTTGATCGGGGAACCCGGCGTGGGCAAAACAGCCATTGCCGAGGGCCTGGCCCAGCGGATTATCAGCGGTAATGTGCCGGAGATCTTGTTGAACCGCCGGGTGGTCACCCTCGACCTGGCGGGGATGGTGGCCGGCACCAAATACCGGGGTGAATTTGAAGACCGCCTGAAAAAGGTTATGGAGGAGATCCGGCAGGCCGGCAACATCATTGTTTTCATTGATGAACTGCACACCTTGATCGGCGCCGGGGCTGCCGAAGGGGCCATTGATGCCGCCAACATCCTGAAGCCGGCCCTGGCCCGAGGGGAAATTCAGACCATCGGGGCCACCACCCTGGACGAATACCGCAAGTATATCGAAAAGGATCCCGCCCTGGAGAGAAGGTTCCAGCCCATTCAGGTGGATGAACCCACGGTGGAGGAGACTCTTGAGATTCTCAAAGGCATCCGGGACAAATACGAAGCACACCATAAGGTGCGCATCACCGACGAGGCCCTGGACGCGGCTGCCAAACTGTCCGACCGCTATATCACCGACCGGTTTTTACCGGACAAAGCCATTGACCTGGTGGACGAATCCGCTTCCCGGGTCCGCATCAAGGCCTTTACCGCTCCGCCGGATTTAAAAGACAAAGAAAAGGTGCTGGAAGAAATTCGCAAGGAAAAGGAAGCGGCCATCAATAACCAGGAGTTTGAAAAAGCTGCGGAATTCAGGGACCGTGAACAAACCATCCTGGGCGAGCTGAACCAGGCCAGAGAGAACTGGAACCACGCCAAGGGCGGCGACAACCTGGTGGTCACCGAAGAAGACATCGCCCATATCGTCGCCAGTTGGACCGGCGTGCCGGTGAAAAAACTGGCCCAGGAGGAGTCCGAAAGACTGCTGAACCTGGAAGCTGTATTGCACCAGCGGGTGGTGGGCCAGAACGACGCCGTAAAGGCCGTTTCCCGCGCCGTGCGCCGTGCCCGGGCCGGACTGAAAGATCCCAAGCGTCCGGTGGGTTCCTTTATCTTCCTTGGCCCCACCGGTGTCGGCAAAACCGAACTGGCCAGGGCGCTGGCCGAGGCCCTGTTTGGGGACGAGGAAGCCATGGTCCGCATCGATATGTCGGAATACATGGAAAAACACGCGGTGTCCCGCCTGGTGGGCGCGCCTCCCGGCTATGTGGGCTACGATGAAGGGGGCCAACTGACCGAGGCCGTCAGAAGAAAGCCCTATTCGGTGGTGCTGCTGGATGAAATTGAAAAGGCCCACCCGGATGTCTTCAACATCCTGCTCCAGGTACTGGAGGACGGGCGCCTCACCGACTCTAGGGGCCGTGTGGTGGATTTCCGCAACACCGTCATCATTATGACCTCCAACGTCGGATTATCCAACCTCAAGACGGTGGGCCGAGTCGGTTTCGCCGCCAACGCGGACCAGGCAGCAGCGGAATATGAAAAAATGAAGGAACGTTCGGAAGAGGCCCTGAAGCGCACCTTCCGTCCGGAATTTTTAAACCGTATCGACGAGAACATTGTCTTCCACTCCTTAACCCGCGAGCATATCAAGGAGATTGTCAGCCTGATGCTGAAGGAAGTGGCTAAGCGCATGGAAGAACATGAAGTCTACCTCACCTTCACGGAGGCGTCCAAAGATAAGCTGGCCGAGGTAGGCTACAGCGAGGAATACGGCGCCCGCCCCCTGCGCCGGGAAATCCAGCGCCAGGTGGAGGACCGCCTGTCCGAAGAACTGATCAAGGGCACCTTCAGCAAGGGCGACCAGGTCCTCATCGATGCCCAGGACGGGGAAATCGCTGTGCGGAAGGCGAGCTAATAAGAATGGTAACAGAGAAAGATGATGGAAAAGGGGAAACCTAATAGTCTATTATAGAATGTAAACATTACGGATCAGCACGGGACTTCCGTTATCCATAGCGAGCGACTTGCGGAGCACCGGTAACAGTCTTGTGCCCTTTAGGTACACTTGACGAGCGGAGGGTGAAATTGGGGGGCGCGGACAGGACGTCCGCGCCAGCCTTAGCCGAGCCAAGGACGAGTCTAAGGCGACCTCAATTTCGCCCGTAGCGAGTCGTAGTGCCCTCTACGAGGACGAGACTGCCGGTGCGGAGCATGGGAGCAAGCGGTGGATAACGGAAGTCCCACCACCTTACTTAGAAGCAGTCCCCAAAAGCCGTCTCTTTTTACGCAAATTTAACAGGTAACTGGTTAATGATTTACATTTTGTGGAATATATTTCTTGTGAGAGGCAGGAATTTACATAAGGGGCAGCGAATGTCAGGCCATGGGGAAAAATACGAAAAGTTTGTAGATATACTTAGATATACCATAGATATGTCATAACGGAGGTTCATTTGTTGCGGAATAAGACGACCTACGCTTGTCAAAGTTGTGGTCACCAAACTGCCAGGTGGATGGGCCGCTGCCCCGGCTGCGGGGAGTGGAATTCCCTGGTGGAAGAAACCACGGTGGTGCAGCAGAAGCCGGCCCGGGGGATTGCCGGCGGCGGGCCTGTGCCGGTAACAGAGATTACCACCGCAGAGGAGGAAAGATACTCCACCGGACTTGCGGAATTGAACAGAGTGTTGGGAGGCGGGCTGGTTTCCGGTTCCCTTGTTTTGGTTGGCGGGGACCCGGGCATCGGCAAATCGACCCTGCTCCTGCAGGCGGCCTCCGCCATGGCCGGTAGCGCAGGAAAGGTTTTGTATGTCTCCGGGGAAGAATCCGTGCGGCAGATCAAAATGAGAGCGGAACGGACCGGCGCCCTCCACCCCGAGTTGCTGCTGATGGCGGAGACCGACATGGCGGTGGTGGAGAAGGTGATCAAAGAAACAGCCCCTCTGGCGGTTATCTTGGATTCCATACAGACGGTCTACCACCCGGATGTTGCCTCCGCTCCAGGCAGCGTCTCCCAGGTGCGGGAATGCACCGGCCTGCTGATGAGGTTGGCCAAAGGGAAGGGGATTCCTGTTTTCGTGGTGGGCCACGTAACCAAAGAAGGGACATTGGCGGGGCCAAGGGTGCTGGAACATATGGTGGACACCGTCCTGTATTTCGAAGGAGACCGGCACCAGACCTACCGTATCCTGCGGACGGTGAAAAACCGTTTCGGGTCCACCAATGAGCTGGGAATTTTCGAGATGCGTGGAGCGGGATTGGCAGAGGTGACCAACCCTTCGGAATTGTTTTTAAATCAGCGGGAACAACCGGTGGCCGGTTCTACGGTGGTGCCAAGTCTTGAGGGTACTCGCCCGTTGCTGGTGGAAATACAGGCGCTGGTTTGTCCCAGTGGCTTTGGCGCCCCCAGAAGAATGACCTCCGGGGTGGACTACAACCGGGTGGCCCTCATTATGGCGGTGCTGGAACGGCGGGTGGGGCTGCGGCTCTCCGCCCATGAAGCCTATGTCAGCGCCGTGGGCGGCGTAAAATTGGATGAGCCGGCGGCGGATTTGGCCATTGCACTGGCCGTCGCTTCCAGCTTCAAGGAGACGCCGGTGCAGGACCGTCTGGTGCTGGCGGGGGAAGTGGGGCTGACCGGTGAGATCCGGACTGTTGCCGGTATGGATAAACGCCTGCAGGAAGCGGCGAAATTAGGATTTAAACGTTGTATCGGCCCACCTGTGGACAAACAAGCGGCAGCATTGGGTATAATAGAGTATATTGGGGTACAATCACTTCAAGAGGCAGTGGAGGCCGCCATTGGGCGGTAAGGGGTGGAAACGTGGTAAAAGACGAAAAAATTGAAGATAAATTACTAAAACTATTAAGACTGGTGGCCCCGGGAACCTCTTTGCGGGAAGGGTTGGAAAATATTTTGCGGGCCAAAACAGGGGCTTTGATTGTTGTGGGCGACAGCCCGGAGGTGATGGAACTGGCGGAGGGCGGTTTTGCCATTAATGCCGACTTCACTCCGGCAGGTCTCTATGAGTTGGCCAAGATGGACGGCGCCATTATTTTAAGCGAAGATACCCGGAGAATCATTGCCGCCAACACACAGCTGATTCCAGACTTAATCATTCCTTCCAGTGAAACCGGTATCCGACATCGAACCGCCGAGCGGGTGGCCAAACAATGTGATGTCCCGGTGATCTCCATTTCCCAACGCAGGGGCGTCATTACGATTTACAAAGGAACCATCAAGTATTTCTTGCGAGATATCGGGGTTATTTTGGCCAAGGCCAACCAGGCGGTACAAACATTGGAAAAATACCGCTCGGTATCTGACCGGGTGATTAACGAATTATCAATGATGGAACTGCAGGAAGTTGTCACTCTGTTCGATGTGACCAGAGCCATTCAAAGAATCGAGATGGTTTTGCGGGTTAAGAAAGAAATCGAGCGTTACATCAGTGAACTGGGAACAGAGGGGCGGCTCATCGCCATGCAGATGGAGGAACTGGTGGTCAATGTGGAGGAAGACGGTCTTTTAATTATTCAGGACTATGCCACCACCCTGGGGGAAAAAACCCCGGAAAGCATCCTCAAAGTCATCGGCAGCTGGCCTGCCGAGGACCTGCTGGATTTGGTGCTTATCGCCAGGGCCCTGGGATATCCCGGTAGCGCCAGCATCCTGGATCAAAGTGTATCCCCCCGGGGGTACCGGGCGTTACGCAAAATTCCCAGGCTGCCACTGCCGGTTATTGAAAACCTGGTAGCCACCTTTAAATACCTGCGCACCATTCTTGCCGCCTCCATAGAGGAACTGGACGAGGTGGAAGGAATCGGGGAAGTTCGGGCCAGGTCCATCAAAGAAGGGCTTACCCGGTACGGGGAAATGCTACTGCAGGACCGCTATAAAATTCAATCATAAAGGCGTGGTCGGAATAACCACGCCTCTTCGTATTGGTTTTTGGCCATAAAGAAAACTTATGTCAGATTATATTCCCTTAAAATTTCCAACTGTTTATGCTCCTTAATGAAGATGTCGTACAGGTTTAAATCCAGCAAATTGCAGAGGGCCGCCATATAAAACAAAGAACGACCGATTTCATTCTCGATACTGTCGCGACAATTATCGCACAGTGTGCCGGAAAGATGGGAATCAAACAGATTTTTTAAATCCAAGAGGGTCGCTTCCTTGGGCAAAGACCTTTTATTGGCAACAATTTTCTGGCAGCCACAGGATGTCACAGAATGTACAACGGAGCGCTGAACCCGCGCACCGGATTCCTGTACCTTGGACAGTATCTCTAAAATGCTCCTGTGGCAAAGCATCATTTCAGAAACGGTATTTTGAAACTGATCACAAAGCAAATCTTTCATCCGCCGGACCACTCCTTTTACTCTCCGTTACAGCAATTATAGCTATGCGGAAGGGGCTTTGTCAAACGGACCATTATGTCACAAAATGGTTATTGACAGGGTTCTGGCCCTATGCTAAAATATATGTTTTTTGACAGTCAAGGCATTTTGTGCTATAATGTTCATAACATAACTTGGGAGGGATTGGCCTTGTTCAAAATTGGCGACAAAGTCGTATATCCAATGCACGGAGCCGGAGTCATCGAGGCCATTGAAGAAAAAGAAGTCCTGGGCGAAAAGCGACAGTACTATATCTTACGACTCCCCATAGGTGACATGAAAGTGATGATCCCCATCAGCAACTGCAATGATGTTGGATTGCGAGGCATTATCGACCGGGAAGAAGTGCCTACAGTGATGGGTGTGCTCCAGGGACAGACATCCGTCATGTCCACCAACTGGAACCGGCGGTATCGCGCCAATTTGGAAAAGATAAAAAGCGGTGATATCTACGAGGTGGCCGAGGTGGTACGCAATCTCCTCACCAGGGATAAAGAAAAGGGTTTATCTTCCGGGGAACGCAAAATGCTGGAAAACGCCCGGCAGATTCTGATCAGTGAACTTGTTTTGGCGGCCGAGTTGGAAGAAGAGAAGGCCCGCTCCCTGATTGACGGCGTCTTTGCCTAAACAATCCACTCCGGTTATTTTTTTAAAAGTAAATAAAGCCATTGTTCGGGTGCTGCAAAATTCGCCCTTTTTTGTTATTGAATGAAAAAAGCGGTTAACGTATAATTACAACAGTACAAAAATGAAATTTTTACCAGTGAAAGGAGGTGACAAAAGTGATTCGGAAAACCATCTACGGTTTGATTATCTTGTTGTTTGGCAGTATGGGGTTTTGGGTAGGGCTTTATATTGTTACCAACAGGCTCGTCACCGTGCCGTCTACATTGCCGCAATTGGAACTTGGGGTGATTGCCCTGGGAGCATTGCTGGGCGTTTTAGTCGGGGTTATCAGCGCGCCCTGGATCATTAAAGGCGGCCTTTCGCTGACGACGGTCGTGGATCAATACATGGTGAAGACCCCCACCCAGGACTTAATTATGGGTTCCCTTGGACTTATTTTTGGACTTATAATTGCAAATTTATTGGGTTCTATTTTATCGACGATGGGCCCCGTGGGTAAAGCCATTTGGCTGGTGAGCACCTTTTTATTGGGCTACCTGGGCCTGTCGGTGGCAGTGAAGAAAAGAGAGGAAATCCTTTCTTTGTTTTCCAGCCTGCCGCGCTTTGGTAAAGAAAAAATTGCTAAGACAGAGACAAAGGCAAATCAGGTGAAACTTTTAGACACCAGTGTCATCATTGACGGGCGGATTGCGGAGCTTTGTCAAAGCGGCTTTGTGGAAGGGGTACTGCTGGTACCGGTTTTTGTGGTGGATGAACTGAGGCACATCGCAGATTCAGCGGACCTGCTGAAGAGAAACAGGGGCCGCCGGGGATTGGATATCCTGAATGCCATGAAAAAATCCACCGACATTAAAGTACAGATTTATGAAAACACCAAAGGTTTGGACGATATACCGGAAGTGGATGCCAAGCTGGTCAAACTGGGCCAGAAGCTTGGCGCCAAAATCATCACCAACGATTATAACTTAAACAAAGTAGCGGAATTACAGGGCGTAAAAGTGCTCAACATCAATGAATTGGCCAATGCCATTAAACCGGTGGTGCTGCCCGGTGAAGAGATGACCGTTACGGTCGTCAAGGATGGCAAGGAAATGGGTCAGGGCGTTGCTTATCTGGATGACGGTACCATGATTGTGGTGGACGGGGGCAAACGCTACATTGGCCAAACCATCAGTGTGCTGGTCACCAGTGTGCTGCAGACCGCAGCAGGACGCATGATCTTTGCCAAACCCAAAAATTCCGACAAGCGGGCGGAAGCAGCCGGCCATGTTGTAAGTGGAGTGAATGCAATTGGGTAACGTGATGGCGGTGATTCCCGCCGCCGGTGTGGGAAGCCGCATGGGAACGAATATAAAAAAACAATATCTAGACTTGATGGATAAACCAATCTTAGCGCACACCCTCGGGGTCCTGGAAGAATGCCCGGACATCACAGGCGTTGTCCTGGTGGTGGCGCCTGGTGAAGAGGACCTGTGTGAAGAGAGAGTTTTATGCGGCAAGGAATATCGCAAGATCATGGCGGTGGTGCCCGGTGGCGACCACCGCCAAACTTCTGTTTATAACGGTCTGGCAGCCCTGCCCGGTACGACAGAACTGGCAGTTATTCATGACGGGGCCAGGCCCCTGGTACAGCCCGGAGAAATCAGCCTGGTCATCCGGGAAGCCAGGGCCACCGGAGCGGCGGCTCTGGCAGTGCCCGTTAAAGACACCATCAAAGTAGTGGACGACCGGGGTCTGGTGTTGAACACGCCTCCCCGGGAACGGCTGTGGGCGGTGCAGACACCCCAGGTTTTCCGTTATCAACTGATTATGAAAGCTCACCGGGCGGCCAGAGAGACGGGGAATTTTGCCACCGATGACTGTGCCCTGGTGGAAGCCCTGGGGCAGCCGGTAAAGCTGGTGCCCGGCAGCTATGAAAATATAAAGATCACCACGCCGGAGGACCTGGTGTTGGCCGAAGCCTTTTTAAGAAGGAGGAAGGGATAGTGCGAGTTGGCATCGGGTATGACGTACATAAGCTGGTGCCCGGGCGTCAATTGATCCTGGGAGGCGTGACCATTCCCTACGAACGCGGGCTGCTGGGACATTCGGACGCAGATGTCCTCATCCATGCCATCATGGACGCCCTTTTAGGCGCCGCTGCCCTGGGGGACATCGGCAGGCATTTCCCGGACAGCGACCCCCGTTACAAAGGCATTTCCAGTTTAAAGCTGCTGGCAGAGGTGAAGGATAAAATTTCTGCGGAGAATTATACAATACATAACCTCGACGCGGTGGTAGTGGCCCAGGCCCCCAAGTTGGCCCCTTATATCCAGAGCATGCGGGAAAACCTTGCACAGGTATTGGGGGTGAACCTGGGAGCCGTCAATGTAAAGGCCACCACCACCGAACACCTGGGCTTTGCGGGCCGGGGCGAAGGAATTGGCGCCTACGCCGTGTGCACCCTTCAAAGATCTGTATGAGCACCGGAAAGACCGTTTACTTGGAGAAATGCTTGGGATTCCAAAAGCTTTTGCTTATAAGAAAAAGGATTTTTGGATAATCTGTGGAAAAATAAACATTTTATGACGTGCTTTGCCATTCCATAAAAATGTAGAGGGAGTCATGAAAATGAACGCCAAGCTGACCAGTTTTATCCATGATATCATTGACAAGGATTTGGAAGAAGGAAAGAACCAGGGGTGGGTCCATACCCGGTTTCCGCCCGAACCGAACGGTTACCTGCATATCGGACATGCCAAGTCCATTTGTTTAAATTTTGGCATCGCCCAGGAATACGGCGGCCTTTGCAACCTGCGGTTTGACGATACCAACCCCAGCAAAGAAGACGTTGAATACGTCGAATCCATACAAGAAGATGTAAAATGGCTTGGTTACGATTGGGACGACCGGCTGTTTTACGCCTCGGACTATTTTGACCGGTTATACGAGTTTGCTGTGATGCTAATCAAAGCCGGCAAGGCCTATGTGGATGACCTGAGCGCAGAGGAAATTCGCAAATACCGGGGCACGTTGACCCAACCCGGCAAAGACAGCCCCTACCGCAATCGTTCCGTTGAAGAAAACCTGGATTTGTTCCAGCGTATGAAGGCGGGCGAATTTCCGGACGGCTCCCGGGTGCTGCGGGCCAAAATCGATATGGCCTCCCCCAATTTAAACATGCGGGACCCCGTGCTCTACCGGATTCAAAGGACAAGCCATCACCGCACGGGGGACAAGTGGTGTATTTACCCCATGTACGACTATGCCCACCCCCTTTCGGACGCCATCGAAGGCATCACCCACTCCATCTGCACCTGCGAATTTGAAGACCACCGCCCGTTGTACGACTGGGCCATTGAGAATGTCGACGGGGGCTTCCGGTCCCGCCCGCAGCAAATCGAATTTGCCCGGCTCAATCTCAGCCACACCGTGATGAGCAAGCGGAAACTGCGGCAACTGGTGGAAGAAGGATATGTAAAGGGCTGGAACGACCCGCGCATGCCCACCATTTCCGGCCTGCGCAGGCGCGGTTACACACCGGAGTCCATCCGGGATTTCTGTGAACGCATCGGTGTGGCCAAGGCGGTCAGCACGGTGGATATCGCCATGCTGGAGCACTGTATCCGGGAGGACTTAAACTTTAAAGCTCCCCGGGTGATGGCGGTACTCCGCCCCCTGAAACTGGTGATTGAGAACTATTCGGCAGACCAGGTGGAGTGGCTGGAGGCGGCATACAACCAGGAAAACCCCGAACTGGGTTCCCGCAAGATCCCCTTTTCCCGGGTGCTCTACATCGAACGGGAAGATTTTATGGAAGACCCGCCGAAAAAATTTTTCCGCCTGGCACCCGGCCAGGAAGTAAGGTTAAAACACGCCTATATTATTAAATGTGAGCAAGTGATCAAGGATGAGCAAACCGGTGAAATCATCGAACTGCGCTGCACCTACGACCCGGTCACCAAGAGCGGCATGTCCACCGAAACCCGCAAAGTAAAGGGAACCCTGCACTGGGTTGCCGCTGACCACGCCGTCAAAGCGGAAGTGCGCCTGTACGATCACCTCTTTGCCAAAGCCAATCCGGAAGATGAAAAGGATACCGATTTCAAACAAAATATCAACCCCAACTCGCTGGAAGTGCTGGCCTCCCTGGTGGAACCCAGCCTGGCCAACGCAGCGCCGGGAAGCCGCTACCAGTTCCTGAGGCAGGGCTATTTCTGTGTGGATCCGGATACAGCCAACGGCTCCCTGGTCTTTAACCGCATTGTGTCCCTCAAGGATTCCTGGGCCAAGGCACAGAATAAATCGTTGTAAAAAGAGCAAAGTAAGATTAACAATAAGAGACCCCTCCCGTAACGGGAAGGGCCTTTCATTTGACTAGATTATTCACTTAGAACGAAAAATCGCAGCAGCCCGGTTTAAAATCCCAGCGGATTTCACAGTAATCCGGCCCCCAGTTTAAAAGAAGACGGGTGTCGTAAAGAGGTTGGTACGTGTTGAGATCCAGCCTGGACTGGTACACTTTTTCACCCATTTTGCGGGTGAAAATAATCTCAAAGTCCTGGTTGCGCACCACAGAAAAGTGGGACTTCCCCACAATTTTATCACAGAAAACCACCTGTTCCAGATTTTTATCGGTAAGCCTTTTATAATCGGGTTTAAAGCTGACGGCTCCCTTAATTTCGTTATACTCGTCAATCAAGTCGGTCAATTTTGGAGTGGTCATGCGAAAAAGCTCCCTCCTAAATGTAAAGAATAATTATTTAATTTATTCGCCGAAACTTAAAATTCCCCTGCTAAACTTGAAACTAAATTCACAAAATTCTTCATCATAATATATAATTCAACAATAAAAAAGAACACAAAACTGCCGACAAAATGTAGCGAAGCTGCAAAAAGTTGTGTGCCTTTACACAAAGATGGTATAATATCCATCTGAGAGGTCAACAAAAATTCAATATAGAGGAGGAAGTTTTTTGTCAGTACGGGTTAGGTTCGCCCCAAGTCCCACGGGGCCTTTACATATCGGAGGAGCCAGGTCGGCATTATTTAACTGGCTGTTTGCACGCAACCAGGGCGGTCAGTTTTTGGTACGCATTGAAGATACCGATCTCGAAAGATCCTCCAGGGAATCCGAACAAAACATCCTAAATGCTCTTCGCTGGCTGGGCATTGATTGGGATGAGGGAATTGAAGTGGGGGGTCCCAACGGCCCCTACCGCCAGACCGAGCGTTTGGAAATCTACCGGGAACTGGCTCGCAAGCTGCTGGAAACCGGTCATGCTTATCTCTGTTACTGCAGTGAAGAGGAACTGGCCGCCGAGCGGGAAGCGCTGATGGCCCGGGGAGAGCTGCCCCGTTACCTGGGACGCTGCCGTAATCTCTGTGCGGAAGATAAAGCGAACTTTGAAGCCGAGGGCCGGAAGCCCGTTCTGCGATTTAAGGTGCCGGAAAATCAAATGATTACCATCCACGACCACGTGCGGGGCCTGGTTGAGTTTGACAGCAACGGCATCGGTGATTTCATCATCATGAAGTCCGACAGTATTCCCACCTATAATTTTGCGGTGGTGGCGGACGACCATGCGATGAACATCACCCACGTGGTCCGGGCGGAGGAACACCTCTCCAACACCCCCAGGCAAATCCTGATTTATGATGCCCTTGGCTGGCAGAAACCGGAATTTGCCCACATTTCATTGATTCTGGGCAAAGACCGCACCAAAATGAGCAAACGCCACGGCGCCACCTCCATCGAGCAATACCAAAATTTAGGCTACTTGCCCGAAGCCCTGGTGAACTTTTTGGCCTTGCTGGGCTGGTCCCCGGGCGGCGAGGAGGAAATCTTCAGCCTGCAGGAAATTGTAGAGCAGTTTTCTTTGGACCGGGTGGCCAAGAACCCCGCCGTGTTCGACATCGACAAATTGAACTGGCTGAATGGCCATTACATTCGCCAGAGCCCTGTGGACCGGCTGACCCAACTGGCCGTTCCCTATTTAATAGAAGCCGGGTACCTGGAAAGAGAACCGGCTGCTGAGAAACTGGCCTGGTTGGAACAGGTGGTGGCCATCGCCAGAAATTACATTTCTTATATGCAGGAAATCACCCAACATGTGGACATCTTCTTCCTGGACGAGGTGACTGCCGTCGAGGAAGATGCCAGGGATGTTCAGACTTGGGAGCAGATGCCAGTGGTTATGAAAGCGGCTATTGAGTTATTCTCAGAAGCGCCGGAATTAACAGAGGAGTCCGTCAAAGGCCTGATTAAAGCTGTCGGTAAACAAACCGGACTAAAGGGTAAATTCATCTTCCAGCCCCTCCGGGTAGCCATTACCGGCAGAACCCACGGGCCGGAGCTGCACCAGATTATACCTGTTATAGGTAAGGAACGCACCATCGCCAGGCTGGAAGCTGCTATGGGGTAGTTTTTAGACTTATTCTGCATTCTTTAGGGTCCTGTTGCTAGCCTTTTGGGTATACTTTTTGGGTCCTGCTTATAGTAGGCACTAAAGTAAGGCGTTGCAAGAACTTGACCCACTTGGATGACCCGTTAGGCTAACAACTGGACCTCACAGGAATACCTTTAAGGCGAAGGGCGAGAGAAAAAGATACTAACCTGGTGTAAAGCAACATATTAGCTATAGGTTGAAGTAATTTGAGATAGAAGGAGGGTCAGCCCGTGTTTGCCCGGATTAAGAAAGAAATTCATGCCGTATTTGAACGTGACCCGGCAGCCAAAAGCACCCTGGAGGTCCTGTTGTGCTATCCGGGCCTGCACGCAATCCTTTTTCACCGGCTGGCCCATGCCTTGTATAAAAAGAAATTTTTTGTGACGGCCCGGTTTATATCGCAGATATCCAGGTTTCTCACCGGCATTGAAATCCACCCGGGAGCCAAAATCGGTGAAGGCCTTTTTATCGACCACGGGTCCGGGGTGGTCATTGGGGAAACCGCCGAGATCGGCGATAATGTGACCATCTACCAGGGAGTTACCCTCGGCGGTACCGGAAAAGAAAAGGGCAAACGACACCCCACCATCGGCAACAACGTGGTCATCAGTTCCGGTGCGAAAGTACTGGGGTCCTTCACGGTGGGTGACAATGTAAAGATCGGTGCCGGATCGGTGGTTCTTAAGGCGGTGCCGCCCAACTGTACCGTGGTGGGAGTTCCCGGCAGAATCGTCATCCGGGACGGTCAAAAGGTGGGAGCTGCCTATGTGCCCGATTTGCGTCATGACCAGATGCCCGACCCCATTGCCGATATGTTAAGTCAAATGCAGGCCACCGTCGACCGGCTTGAGCGGAAAATTGAAAGAAGTAGAACAGGAATGCTGCAGATTAAGAGATCAAGCGGAGGGGGCAAAGAAAGAATAATGCAAATCTATAATACCCTGACCAAAACAAAGGAAGAGTTTATTCCCAAAGACAAGGGACAAGTCAGCATGTACGTTTGCGGACCCACGACCTATAACTTTATTCATCTTGGCAATGCCCGGCCGCTGGTGTTTTTTGATACCGTCCGCAGGTATTTTCTTTATAAAAATTATCAGGTGAATTTTGTGCAAAACTTTACCGATGTTGATGATAAAATCATCAACCGGGCCCGTGAGGAAAAGATGGACCCGCTGGAGTTGGCTCAAAAATATATCCGGGAATTTTTTGTGGATGCCGATGCCCTGAATGTCCTGCGGGCGGACACTCATCCCAAGGTTTCCGAACATATTCAAGAAATCATTGACCTGATCAAGAAACTGGAAGCGCAGGGCAATGCCTACGCTGTTGACGGGAACGTTTATTTTGCTGTACGCAGTTTCCCCCCATACGGTAAACTGTCGGGCCGGAGTCTTGAGGACATGCAGGCCGGAGCCAGGGTGGAGGTGGACCCCAGGAAGAAGGACCCCATGGACTTTGCCCTGTGGAAAGCGGCCAAGCCGGGCGAACCCAGCTGGGACAGTCCCTGGGGACCGGGACGTCCGGGCTGGCACATCGAGTGTTCAGCCATGGCCGAAAAGTATTTGGGCAGCGGCTTTGACATTCACGGGGGAGGTTATGATTTAATCTTCCCTCACCACGAAAATGAAATTGCCCAATCCGAAGCCGCCTGCGGGCAGCCATTTGCCCGCTACTGGATGCATAACGGGTTTATCACCGTCAATCAAGAAAAAATGTCCAAGTCCCTGGGGAACTTCTTTTTAGTCAGAGAGATTTTGGCCAAATTCCCGCCGGATGTGGTCCGCTGGTATTTGCTTTCCACCCACTACCGCAGTCCCCTGGACTTTGATGATGAAAAACTTGTGGTGGCAGGCAAAGGATTGGACCGTATTAAAACCGCCATTCGCTTGCTTTACGAAGCCATGGAACTGCCGGTTTATGAAGAAGGAGCAAAGCCTGTCGCCGACAATCTGGAGGAAAAACTGACTTCCCTCCGGTTGGAATTTGAAAGGGCCATGGATGACGACTTTAACACCGCCCTGGCTGTCTCGGTGTTCTTTGAACTGGCCAAAGAAGTCAATATCTTTGTGGGCAAACTGGACGGCAAAGTGACCCCGGAAGTCAAAAAACTGATAGATAAAGCACATGCCTTGATCAAAGACTTTAACAGTGTGCTGGGTATTTTAAAGGAAGACAAAATGACCGGCAGGTTGATCCTTGATGCAGCAGGTGCAGACGATAAACTGACCGAAGGTCTGGTCCAACTGATTATTAAGATCCGCCAGGAGGCCCGCAGCAAAAAAGATTGGGCCACCGCCGACACCATCCGTGACGGTTTGAAGGAACTAGGGGTTATCCTGGAAGATACACCCCAGGGCGTCCGTTGGAAAAAGCAGGGGTAATGTTTAAACTTATGATTGAACCGGCAAAAAACAAAAAGCCCGAAGAATTCCCCAGCCTGGTCCTGGCCTATGTGGGGGATGCCGTCTACGAACTGGCCATCCGGGAGTTCCTGGTGGGACAAGGATTCATTAAAGTAAACCAGCTCCACCGGGAAGCCGTCAAATATGTTCGAGCCGGCGCCCAGGCCAAAGCGCTCTTTGCCCTGGAGGACCAGCTGTCCGAACAAGAGATGGCGGTTGTCCGCCGGGGCCGCAACGCCAAGTCCGGCACGCCCCCCAGGGGCGCTGACATTGTGGAATACCGTCACGCCACCGCCCTGGAGGCCCTGATCGGTTACCTGTATCTACAGGGGAAGCAGGACAGGGTGGGGGAGATTGTTGATTTTGCTATTGAAGTAATAAGTAGAGAAGGTTAACAAGATAAATTATAGAAGATGAGCTTGCTGTTTGTCTTAAGGGTAGTGCTCTCGGGCCCTGTTGTTGGTCTGTAAGGTATTCCTTTCGGGTCCAGTTAACGGGACCCCGGAGTAGTGCTTATAAGTCTGGCAACTAGACCCCGTTAGGCTAAGGGCCAACAGCGAATAGCAAACAGCTAAAAATGTTTTGGGAGAGAAGATTAAAGTGGGTAAGACTAAACTAAAGGTTCGTCTGCTGGAGCATACGCCGAACCCCGAAAAGTTGGTGGCCATGGCCGCCAGGTTATGCTACTCACCGGCAAAAATAGACGACCTGGCTGAAAATGTGGCGGAAAACGACCAGCAGGCCTTTGTTAAAAAACTGCTGGACATGGGCCATTACAGTGCCGTTGAACACGTCTCCTTTACCTTTGGCATAGAAGGCGTTTCCCGGAGCCTGCTGGCCCAAATCACCAGGCATAGAATTGCCAGCTTCAGCGTGAAGTCCCAGCGGTATGTGGGAGAGACCCGGGAGCTAAACGCCCAGGGAACCTTTGAATATATTATTCCCGAGACCATTGCCGGGTTGGGGCCGGAAGCAGTGGCTGAATTTGAAGAACAGATGGCACAAATACAAAAATGGTATGACGGCTGGGTGGCCAAGCTGGGTGGCGGCCGGGGAGCCTATGAAGACGCCCGGTTCGTTTTGCCCAATGCAGCGGAAACCAAGATTGTCGTCACCATGAATGCCAGGGAATTAAGACACTTCTTTACCCTGCGCTGCTGCCAGAGGGCCCAGTGGGAAATCCGCAGGCTGGCGGAAGAAATGTTACAGTTGGCTAAGGCAGTGGCCCCGGTTCTTTTTACGGATGCCGGGCCTGAATGTCTGACCGGACCCTGCCCGGAAGGCAAGCTCAGCTGTGGTCAGAGGACGGAAGTTCGTAAAAGATACGGGATAAATTAAAACCGGAGTGTGAAGGTCCATGATAACCCCTTTAATCATTCTCTTTTTGTGGGGTGCAGCACTTATTTTGGGAGTCGTTGGTGTGGTAACCCGCCGTAAAAACTTATTGATCGCAGGTATGGTGGCGGCCCTGGCCGGTTTGGGTGTCACCTATTGGCTTAAAAGCATGTTGTAAAAAACGCAGCTTAAACGCAGAAAAATATGGAGGAAGAGAGAATGAGTGAAATCATTGCCGGGAGAAACCCGGTACGGGAGGCCCTCCGTGCAGGACGTCCCATCAATAAAGTGGTCATGGCAAAGGGAACCGGCACCGGTCCCCTATCCGAGATTATCATGTTGGCCAGGGAGAGAAATATCCCGGTGCAAATGGTTGACCGGGCTCACCTGGATAAATTAAACCCGGGAGCCCCCCACCAGGGTGTGGTAGCTTACGCCGCGGCCAAAGAATACGTGGAAGTGGAAGACATTTTAGAGACAGCCAGAGCCAGGGGAGAAGACCCCTTCATCGTGATGCTGGATGAAATCAACGATCCCCATAACCTGGGGGCTATTCTGCGCACGGTGGATGCCGCAGGCGCCCATGGCGTGATCATCCCCCAGAGAAGGTCGGTGGCCCTGACCTCTACCGTGGCCAAGGCCTCGGCGGGTGCGGTGGAATATGTTCCGGTGGCTCGGGTAACCAACCTGGATCAAACCATTCGGCAGTTAAAGAACCAGGGAATTTGGGTTGTGGGGGCAGATATGGAAGGCCCGCAAATCCATTGGAAGGCAAAACTCACCGGTCCACTGCTGCTGGTCATTGGCGGTGAAGGAAAAGGAATTGGCAGGCTGATTAAAGAGAGGTGTGATATGCTGGTGCGCTTGCCCATGGCGGGCCGCGTTGGGTCACTCAATGCCTCGGTGGCAGCTGCATTATTGGTGTATGAGGTGGTACGCCAGAGAGGGTAGGGTTGGTCCATGCAGGAATTTTATGTGGTGGACGGGTATAACATCATTCATGCCTGGCCGGAATTTGAAGGGATGATCGACAACGGGCTGGACCACTGCAGGGACAAGCTCATTGGTATCCTGGCCAACTTTGCCGGCTTTGACGGGAGCACTGTCAAGGTGGTATTTGATGCCCACCTCGTTAAACGAGGCGTGGAGCACCGTGAAATGATCCATGGCATTGAGGTGTTTTATACCCAGGAAGGAGAAACTGCTGACTCGTTAATTGAAAGAATTGTTGGAGACCTGGGGAAACAGGGAACGGTTTACGTGGTGACCTCCGATTGGGATGAGCAGCGCATTATCTTTGGCCGGGGGGCCTACCGTTTAACGCCGAAGGAGTTTCGAGTCCAGGTGATGAAGGTAAACAAGCGGGGGCAGGAGGAGTTTAACAAACCCAATCCCACCGAGGGGTATTTGGAAGACAAGCTGCCCGAGGATATTCGGAGAGTACTGGAAAAATGGCGCCGGAGAAAGAACTAAAGTCCGTCAGGGTTGGATTTATTTTGCCTTGACGAGCCTTTTTAACATAAGCTATAATTAGTCATGTAACTTAAGCAGTTAACTGCTTTTAAAGAATGGGTGTATCAGACCCCGGGTGTCATGGCAAGACGTAAACGTCTTTTGAAATTAACAGATGGAAGAAAAGCGTACCCTTTTGGGGGTTTCTGCCTTTGGATAAGGTTTGGTGCGTACCCGGAAGGGATAACGTAGCCATGCTTTTCTGGCTGTTTTGCGGTTTCCCAGAGATAAGAAAGCGGGGGCGATGGTTTTGAATTCAAATGCACAAAGGGAAGTTTCCGGCGGATATCATATTATGGTAGATGAGGATGTCGTTGAGTTTGCGCGTGAGGGCGACGACGCAGCGCTGGAGTACTTAATCAATAAATATAAGAACTTTGTGCGTGCAAAGGCCCGCTCCTACTTCCTGATAGGGGCCGACCGGGAAGATATCATTCAGGAAGGCATGATCGGTCTTTACAAAGCCATTCGGGACTTTCGAATGGACAAGCTTTCTTCTTTTCGCGCCTTTGCGGAACTGTGCATCACCCGGCAGATTATTACAGCCATTAAAACGGCAACCAGGCAAAAGCATATCCCGTTAAACTCTTACGTATCATTAAACAAACCCATTTATGATGAGGATTCAGACCGCACCCTGCTGGATGTAATCTCCGGTTCCAAAATCACCGATCCCGAGGAACTTATCATCAGCCGGGAAGAGTTTGATGACATCGAAGAGAAAATGGGCGAAATATTAAGTTCCCTGGAGTGGAAAGTACTGATGTCTTACCTGGAAGGCAAGTCCTACCAGGAAATTGCCGAAGATCTAAACCGGCATGTAAAGTCCATTGACAATGCCTTGCAGCGGGTAAAACGCAAACTGGAACGGTACTTGGAAAAAAGGGAAGCTTAGGTTCCAACCAGTCAACCAAAAATCTATAAAGATAAATACTACATCCAAACACGTTTTACCTTTATTTAAGGATAAAAAAATTTAAAGTTAAAAATCTCTAACATTTCCAAACAATACATCTTTGCGGGTGTTGACAGTGGTTTTGACATCTGCTATTATAATCAATGTTCGGTGCCGGCGTAGCTCAATTGGTAGAGCAGCTGACTTGTAATCAGCAGGTTGCGGGTTCGAGTCCCATCGTCGGCTCCAATGTTATTATGGAGGGATTCCCGAGCGGCCAAAGGGAGCAGACTGTAAATCTGCCGTCAGACGACTTCGAAGGTTCGAATCCTTCTCCCTCCACCAGATTATCACCACGGACGACATTTCTAAAGCAAAACATCTTGCTTAAGATGAGCCGTCTGTGATATAATAATTATTGCTGACGCGGGATAGAGCAGTTGGTAGCTCGTCGGGCTCATAACCCGAAGGTCGAGGGTTCAAGTCCCTCTCCCGCAACCAAATGCTGCTATAGCTCAGTAGGTAGAGCGTATCCTTGGTAAGGATAAGGTCACCGGTTCAATCCCGGTTAGCAGCTCCAGGTAACTATGGCGGCGTAGCTCAGCTGGTCAGAGCACTCGGTTCATACCCGTGGGGTCACTGGTTCAAATCCAGTCGCCGCTACCATTACAGCCAGTCCTAAAGGACTGGCCTTTTGCTTTTTAACAGCCAACAGCCCTCAAATTCATACCAGAAAAAAGAAGGAATTTTTTGTTTCTTATCGAATGAAGCATTGGATTTAGGTTAAAAGGTATAAACAGTGCTTAATAATGGAAATAACTTTAGAGATGAATGAAATCTCTGCTAAATTCCTTAATAACGGAGGAGGAGAATTTAACTCATGGCTAAGGCTAAATTTGAGCGTACTAAACCCCACGTAAACATCGGCACCATCGGTCACGTTGACCACGGCAAAACCACTCTGACCGCTGCCATCACCGTTGTTTTGTCCACCACCGGCGGCGCTGCCGTTAAGCGTTATGATGAAATCGACAACGCTCCCGAAGAGCGTGAACGCGGTATTACCATTAACACCGCCCACGTAGAATACGAAACCGCCAACCGTCACTATGCCCACGTTGACTGCCCCGGCCACGCTGACTATGTGAAGAACATGATCACCGGTGCTGCTCAAATGGACGGCGCCATCCTGGTTGTATCCGCCGCTGACGGCCCGATGCCCCAGACCCGTGAGCACATCCTGCTCTCCCGTCAGGTAGGCGTTCCTTACATCGTCGTCTTCCTGAACAAAGCCGACATGGTTGATGACCCCGAACTGCTCGAACTGGTCGACATGGAAGTTCGCGAACTGTTAAGCTCCTACGACTTCCCCGGCGATGACACCCCCATCGTAGCCGGCTCCGGCCTGAAAGCCCTGGAATGCGGCTGCGGCAAGCGCGAGTGCGAATGGTGCGGCAAGGTATGGGAACTGATGGACAACGTAGACAACTACATCCCCACTCCCGAACGTGCTGTAGATAAGCCCTTCCTGATGCCCGTAGAAGACGTGTTCTCCATCACCGGTCGCGGTACCGTTGCCACCGGCCGTGTAGAGCGTGGCCAAGTAAAGGTACAGGACGAAGTAGAAATCGTAGGTCTGAACGAAAAGCCCCGCAAGACCGTTGTAACCGGTGTGGAAATGTTCCGCAAACTGCTTGACTATGCTCAGGCCGGTGACAATATCGGAGCGCTGTTGCGCGGCGTAGACCGTAAAGAAATCGAGCGAGGCCAGGTACTGGCGAAGCCCGGCAGCATCAAGCCCCACACCAAATACACCGCGGAAGTATACGTACTGACCAAAGAAGAAGGTGGACGCCACACCCCGTTCTTCAACGGCTATCGTCCCCAGTTCTACTTCCGTACCACCGACGTAACCGGCATCGTTCACCTGCCCGAAGGTGTGGAAATGGTTATGCCTGGTGACAACATTAAAGTTGACGTTGACCTGATCACCCCCATCGCCATCGAAGAAGGCCTGCGCTTCGCCATCCGTGAAGGCGGCCGTACCGTAGGCGCCGGCGTTGTAACCGGTATCCGCGAATAATCACGAATAATATTGAAGCTTTACATTAAAGGGAGTGGGTTAAAGTCCACTCCCTTTTAAACTATCCTTGCACATTTCTTTTAGGTAAACAAGTAAACGGGTCTAAGGGGTACGGTGTTATCCGAGTGAACGACTTGCGCAGCACCGGATACAGCACTTAATAAATAGCAAACTACAACCCCCGCCCCCCGGTAACCCCCTAGACATATGGCAAACTACAACCTCTCACTTCTTAAATGGTATATAAAACCAATTTATGAGACAAAATACGAATATGGGTTGTTGCCACAGGTTGAGTATTGACATCCAACAACACTTGTGATAAATTTGTTAAGGTATATTACCAGACAATATCGGTTCAAGTCTTTTTTCGTTTTAGGGAGGTGGCAACAGTGCGAGTAGGCGTAACTCTGGCTTGCACCGAATGCAAACGGCGCAACTACACCACTAACAAGAACAAGAAGAACGATCCCAACCGGATCGAACTGAAAAAATACTGCAAGTGGTGTCATACCCACACAACACACAAAGAAACCAGATAGTTTGGGCCGGCTTAACCCCAAGCGTTATTATATGCCGCATTCCGTATGGGGTTTTATTCGAGGCACTACTGGAAAAAAGAAAAAAGTTAAGGATGTGGCGTTTTTCAATGGCTGTGCAAAAGAAGACACTTAAAAAGGCAAGCGCTGCCAAGGAAATAGCGGCAACCAAAGAAACCAGCGGGGCCGAGAATAAAAAGGATGTGGCCCCCAAGGATGCTGCTAAGGCTGTGGCCAAAAAAGAACCGGCCAAGGCACCGAAGTCGTCCTTTTCGGATCGTGCCGGCAGCGTAAGCAAATACCTGCGTGGCGTTCAGAATGAGTTGAAAAAAGTTCATTGGCCCACCCGTAAAGAAGTTGTTACCTATACCGCGGTTGTACTGGCTTCCGTTGCCGTAGTGGCTGCTGTTATCTGGGTCTTAGATTCGCTTCTCAGTTTGGGCGTTGGAAGCATTGTTTCCTAATTGTAAACGAGGGGGTGGGGAACCCACGGGGTTAAAGGGTTCCTTCTGTTGATGAGTAAACAGTGGTATGTTGTGCATACTTACTCCGGGTACGAGAACAAGGTCAAGGCCAACTTGGAGAGGCGAATTGAATCAATGAATATGGAAGATAAAATCTTCCGTATTCTTGTGCCCATGGAAGATGAAGTAGAAATTAAAAACGGCAAGAAGAAGATCTCAAAGAAAAAGGTCTTTCCGGGCTATGTTCTGGTGGAAATGATTATGACCGATGATTCCTGGTACGTCGTACGCAACACACCGGGGGTTACCGGTTTTGTTGGCTCGGGCTCGAAACCCATCCCGTTAAGTGAAGAAGAAGCAAAAGCCATCATTAAACAAATGGGGATCGAGGAACCGAAGACCAGGATGGACATTACCGTTGGCGAAAACGTCAAGGTTACTGACGGTCCCTTTGAGAACTTTGTTGGTGTGATAGAAGAAATTTACCCTGAAAAGGGTAAAGTTAAAGTTATGGTATCCATGTTTGGACGTGAAACTCCCATCGAACTTGATTTTTCACAAATTGAAAAGATGCGTTAAGCTTGTAGGTTGTAAGGAGGTGGACTGGATATGGCCAAAAAGGTAGCTGCCATTATTAAACTGCAAATTCCGGCCGGCAAAGCCACCCCAGCGCCCCCGGTAGGCCCTGCTCTGGGTCAGCACGGGGTTAATATTATGGGGTTTGTTAAACAATATAATGAAGTCACCGCCGCACAGGCTGGCTTAATTATTCCGGTTGAAATTACTGTTTATGAAGATCGGTCCTTTACCTTTGTTACCAAAACTCCTCCTGCAGCAGTATTGCTGAAGAAGGCCCTGGGTATTGAGACCGCTTCTGGCGAACCTAACAAGAAGAAAGTGGGCAAAGTGCCCCGCTCCAAGGTTAGAGAAATTGCTGAATTAAAGATGCCTGATCTCAACGCTGCCAGCGTAGAAGCTGCCATGCGTATGGTTGAAGGTACCGCCCGCAGCATGGGCATTGAAATTGTAGAAGGATAACTTCATCCGGTGGGAGGATGTAGTCCGCTAGTACCACAAAGGAGGAAATTTTATGCCGAAAGAAGGCAAAAAGCTCCTGGAAGCCAAAAAGCAAGTAGATAAGAATGCACTCTACGAGCCAGTTGAAGCCATGGAGCTGGTGAAAAAGGTTGCTTCGGCCAAGTTTGACGAAACCGTTGAAGTGGCCTTCCGTCTGGGCGTCGACCCCCGTCATGCTGACCAGCAGCTGAGGGGCGCCGTTATTCTGCCCCACGGTACCGGTAAAACCAAGACTGTTCTGGTATTTGCCAAAGGCGACAAAGCGAAGGAAGCAGAAGCTGCCGGCGCTGATTTCGTGGGTGCCGAAGACCTGGTAGAAAAGATTCAAGGTGGTTGGATTGGTTTTGATGTAGCCATTGCCACCCCGGATATGATGGGTATGGCCGGTAAACTGGGCCGTATCCTGGGTCCCCGTGGCTTAATGCCCAACCCGAAAACCGGTACCGTCACCTTCGAAGTAGGAGCTGCCGTAAGAGACGCCAAGGGCGGTAAAATAACCTATCGTACCGATAAGGTCGGTATCGTTCACGCTCCCATTGGCAAAGCTTCCTTTGATGCTCAGAAACTGGCCGAAAACTTTAAGACCCTGGCTGACACGCTGGTTCGTGTTAAACCCGCTGCCGCCAAAGGCCAGTACATGAAGACCATTACGGTATCTTCCACCATGGGCCCTGGGGTTCGCATCAACCCGAACAAAATCTAGTTACCACTTGCCCGGTTTCTACAACAGAATAGTTCCAGTCGTAGACAGTTGGTGTCATTTGACTTAATGGCATAAGCCGCCAGCCGAGGCCGGGTGAATAACTGCAAGCTTACTAAAGATTGCGGGGAATTCTGGCATTGTCTGCGCGGATTCCCCGCAATGTTTTTTTATCCTACCGGAAGGAGGTGTAGCTCATGCCGACTACAAAAGCCCAAAAAGCAGTCATGCTGGAAGAGATCAAAGAAAAAATGTCCAGTGCCCAGGTCACCATTCTGGCGGATTTTCGCGGTATTTCCGTAGCGAAAATCACCGACCTGCGGTCCCGCCTGCGCAAGGCCGGCAGTGAAATGAAAGTAGCCAAAAACACCATCGCTGGCATTGCCGCTAAAGAAATTGGCGTTGAAGGATTGGACCAGTACTTAGAAGGTCCTACCGTTTTTACCTTTGGGGTGGAAGACCCTGTGGCCCCTGCCAAAATCCTTTCGGATTTCGCCAGGGAAGTAAAACAAGGCGTTGACATTAAAGCCGGTATCCTGGAAGGAAAAGTGATCGATGCCAGTGGCGTAAAAGCCTTGGCAGACCTGCCTTCCAGAGAAGTTCTGCTGGCCAAAGTTCTGGGCGGCATGCAGGCTCCCATGTACGGCTTTGCCAGCGTTCTGGCGGCCAACCTGCGCAACCTGGTTTGTGTCCTGGATCAGGTCCGTCAGCAAAAAGAAGGGCAAGCTTCTTAATTCGATCCGCAGCGTAAACTATTATTTTATAAACCCTGAGGAGGTTATTAATTACTATGTCTAAAGTAGCTGAAGTATTAGAAATCGTGAAAGGCCTGACCGTACTGGAACTGGCTGAACTGGTAAAAGCTTTTGAAGAAGAATTTGGCGTATCCGCTGCTGCTCCCGTAGCTGTTGCTGCTGCTCCCGCAGCCGCTGCTGCCCCCGTTGAAGAAGAAAAGACCGAATTTGATGTTATCCTGGCCAGTGCCGGCGACAAAAAGATCAACGTTATCAAGGTTGTCCGTGAAATCACCGGCCTGGGCCTCAAAGAAGCCAAAGACCTGGTTGACGGCGCTCCCAAGCCCATCAAAGAGAAGACCAGCAAAGAAGATGCCGAAGCCATCAAGGCTAAGCTTACCGAAGCCGGCGCTACTGTTGAAATTAAGTAATCACTTATTTACTTCCTATTATTAAAGAAGCAAAAACGCCGCCCCACCACTGGCGGCGTTTTTGCTTGCACCATAAAAATGAATGAAGTTTTAAGATTATCATAGAAAACGTGGATAATATTTCGTTAAGATAGAATTATTCATAAAAATCGACAGTGCAGGCGAAAAAACACCTTGACAAATCAAGGTACGTATGCTAACATTACAAAATGTCATTCTATGGTTATTTGTTAATATTTTTCGTTAGGTGGCAAAAATTGTGCATATTTTTCTGCATAAATGGCCAAAATAAAGTAGATAAGGCATTATAATGTTTAAGGGCGAGGGATTGTTGAAAAGGCAAGACCTTGCTTTTCGTTGTCTCTGCTTTTAAGTGATTGCGTATTTATGTTAAATATTTAAGGGGTGTGATGCGTTCGATGGCTTACCCGGAACAAGTAGGAAACAGGGTGAGGTGGAACTACGGCAAACTTCGTGAAGTGCTGGATTTGCCCAACCTGATTGAAGTTCAGCGAAACTCTTACGAATGGTTCCTGCAGGAGGGCCTGCGGGAAGTGTTCCATGACATCTCTCCCATCCAGGACTTTACAGGAAATTTGGTATTGGAATTCCTGGACTACACTCTGGGAGAACCCAAGTACTCGGTGGAAGAGTGCAAGGAACGCGACGTAACCTATGCTGCTCCCTTACGGGTGAAAGTCCGCCTGATTAACAAGGAAACCGGGGAAGTAAAGGAACAGGAAGTCTTTATGGGAGACTTCCCTCTCATGACCAGCAAAGGCACTTTTATTATCAACGGCGCCGAGCGGGTTATCGTAAGCCAGTTGGTCCGGTCACCCGGTGTTTACTTTGCAGATGCAATTGATACCAGCGGCAAAAGACTGATCACCTCCACTGTGATTCCGAACCGTGGGGCCTGGTTGGAGTTTGAGACCGACGTTAACGACCATATCTTCGTCCGCATTGACCGCACCCGTAAAATCCCGGCAACTGTGTTGATCCGGGCTCTAGGCTATGGCTCAAATGCTATGATTGCCGAATTGTTCGAAAATGATAAATTCGTACAGGAAACTTTGACCCGGGATAATACCGATTCCGAGGAAGAAGCCCTGGTAGAAATTTACAAGCGACTGCGACCAGGCGAGCCGCCTACGGTGGAAAGCGCCCGCTCCCTATTAAATACCTTATTCTTTGACCCCAAGCGTTATGACCTGGCCCATGTGGGACGCTATAAATTACAGAAGAAACTTAAACACGGCATTCTCTACCGCTATCCCAAAGGAGAAGACGGCCCCAAAGAATGGGACCGCTATTTAAATAAAGAAGTTCCTGTGGAACGCGAATTTATCCGGGAACTGACCAAAGAAGACATTATCGCCACCTTCCGTTACCTGCTCGGTCTGATGAAGGGGGAAGGGAACGTTGACGATATTGACCACCTGGGCAACAGAAGGCTTCGTTCCGTAGGCGAACTGCTGCAGAACCAGTTCCGCATCGGTTTGTCCAGGATGGAACGGGTTGTCCGGGAAAGAATGACCATTCAGGACGTGGATGTCATCACACCCCAGGTGCTGATTAACATTCGCCCGGTGGTTGCTGCCATTAAAGAATTCTTTGGCTCCAGCCAGCTGTCCCAATTTATGGACCAAACAAACCCGCTGGCAGAATTAACCCATAAAAGACGTTTGTCTGCACTGGGTCCCGGTGGTCTGTCCCGGGAGCGTGCGGGCTTTGAGGTGCGGGACGTGCACCATTCCCACTATGGACGCATGTGCCCCATTGAGACCCCGGAAGGTCCCAACATCGGTCTGATCGGCTCCCTGTCCACCTACGCCCGGATCAACAGTTTCGGCTTTATCGAGACACCCTATCGCAAGGTGGAAAAGGAAAACAAGCGAGTTACCGATGAAATTGTCTACCTGACCGCCGACGAGGAAGAAGGCCATATCATCGCCCAGGCCAACGCTCCTTTAGATGAGAATGGCTACTTTGTGGAAGAGCGGGTCAATGCCCGCCGGGGCCACGATACCCTGCTGGTCCCCACCGACCGGGTGGATTATATGGACGTGTCGCCCAAACAGGTCTTCTCGGTGGCCACCGCATTGATTCCCTTCCTGGAGCACGATGATGCCAACCGGGCCCTGATGGGCGCCAACATGCAGCGTCAGGCCGTGCCCCTGCTGAGGTGCCAGGCCCCTGTGGTGGGTACCGGCATTGAACACAGGGCGGCCAAAGACTCCGGGGTCGTGGTGGTTACCAAAGACGGCGGCGAAGTGGCCAGGGTGACTGCCAATGAAATTGTTATCCGTACTGATGAGGGAAGAAACGAGTCCCACAAACTGCTGAAATTTACCCGCTCCAACCAGGGCACCTGCATTAACCAGAAGCCCATCGTTGCCAAGGGTGACAGGGTGGAGGCGGGGCAGATTATTGCTGACGGGCCTGCCACCGACAAGGGCGAACTGGCCCTGGGCAGAAACATTCTGGTGGCCTTTATGACCTGGGAAGGCAACAACTACGAGGACGCCATCCTGATCAGTGAAAAGGCTGTCAAAGAAGACTTCTTTACCTCCATTCACATAGAAGAGTACGAATGCGACGCCCGGGACACCAAACTGGGTCAGGAAGAAATTACCCGGGATATTCCCAACGTGGGTGAAGATATTTTAAAGGACCTGGACGACCGGGGCATTATCCGGGTGGGTGCCGAGGTCAGGCCCGGCGATATCCTGGTGGGCAAAGTGACCCCCAAGGGCGAAACCGAACTGACCGCAGAAGAACGCCTGCTGCGGGCCATCTTCGGCGAAAAGGCCCGTGAAGTAAGGGATACTTCCTTACGGGTGCCCCACGGGGAAGCCGGCAAAATTGTAGATGTTAAGGTCTTCTCCCGGGAGAACGGCGATGAACTGCCGCCGGGGGTCAACCACCTGGTCCGCGTCTACATTGCCCAAAAGAGAAAGATCTCCGAGGGCGACAAGATGGCCGGACGCCACGGTAACAAAGGGGTGGTGGCCCGCATCCTGCCGGAAGAAGATATGCCCTTTATGGCGGACGGCACCCCGGTGGAGATTGTGCTGAACCCCCTGGGTGTGCCTTCCCGTATGAACATCGGACAGGTGCTGGAGACGCACCTGGGCTGGGCCGCCAAGACCCTGGGCTTCCATGTGGCCACCCCGGTATTTAACGGCGCCTCCGAAGAAGCCATCTGGGAATCCCTCATTCGTGCCGGCCGGCCCGAAGACGGCAAAACGGTGCTCTATGACGGGCGCACCGGCGAACCCTTTGATAACCGGGTCACCGTTGGCTATATTTATATGATTAAACTGCACCACCTGGTGGACGACAAGATCCATGCCCGCTCCACCGGTCCCTACTCCCTGGTCACCCAGCAGCCCCTGGGCGGTAAAGCCCAGTTTGGCGGCCAGCGTTTCGGTGAGATGGAAGTTTGGGCCCTGGAGGCCTACGGTGCTGCCTATACCCTGCAAGAAATCCTCACCGTCAAGTCCGATGATGTGGTGGGCCGCGTCAAGACCTACGAAGCCATCGTCAAGGGAGAAAACGTTCCTGAGCCCGGCGTGCCGGAATCCTTCAAGGTATTAATCAAGGAACTGCAATCCCTTGGCCTTGATGTTAAGGTGCTGTCCGAAGACGAAGAGGAAATTGAGATTAAGGAAATTGAAGAAGACGTAACCGAAACCGCCAAGGAATTAGGTATTGACCTACCGGAGGAAAGACGTCCCGGCGCTCCCAGAATGGAGAACGACGAGGAAGATGAATACGACGAAGACACCGACGAGTTCGACGAAACCTTCCTCGAAGAGGCCGAAGATGAATTCAGTCTGGATGACGAGGACTAAAACGAGCGGCATTGCAACCATCTACCCAAATCCGCTATAAGGGGGAGTAGGTCCTTTGTTAGAATTAAATAACTTTGATAGTATTCGTATCGGCTTGGCTTCACCGGACAAAATCCGCCAGTGGTCCAGCGGTGAAGTCAAAAAACCGGAAACCATCAACTACCGGACCCTGAAACCCGAACGGGACGGCCTGTTCTGTGAACGGATTTTCGGCCCCACCCGGGACTGGGAATGCCACTGCGGCAAATACAAGCGTGTCCGCTACAAAGGCGTCGTCTGTGACCGCTGCGGCGTAGAAGTCACCCGTTCCAAAGTACGTCGTGAGAGACTGGGACATATTGAACTGGCCGCCCCGGTATCTCATATCTGGTACTTCAAAGGTATTCCCAGCCGCATGGGGCTTTTGTTGGATATGTCCCCCCGGGCACTGGAAAAGGTATTGTACTTTGTTTCCTATATTGTGATTGAACCGGGCGATACACCCCTGTTGAAAAAGCAACTGCTGACGGAAACCGAGTACCGGGAGTACAAGGATAAGTTCGGCAACAGCTTTAAAGCAGGCATGGGAGCCGAAGCCATTAAAGTCCTGCTGGAAGAAATTGAACTTGAGGAACTGGCCAGAGAACTGCGCCAGGAACTGAAAGAGGTTTCCGGCCAGCGTAAGATCCGTGCCATCCGCCGCCTGGAAGTGGTAGAGGCCTTTAAAAAGTCCGGCAACCGCCCCGAGTGGATGATCATGGACGTGGTTCCTGTTATTCCCCCGGAACTCCGGCCCATGGTTCAACTGGACGGCGGACGCTTTGCCACCTCCGACCTGAACGACCTGTACCGCCGGGTGATTAACCGCAACAACCGCCTCAAGCGCCTGCTGGATCTCGGTGCGCCGGATATTATCGTACGCAACGAAAAGCGGATGCTGCAGGAAGCGGTGGACGCGCTGATTGATAACGGCCGCCGCGGGCGTCCGGTCACCGGCCCCGGCAACCGTCCTTTGAAATCTCTGTCCGACATGTTAAAGGGCAAGCAGGGGCGTTTTCGCCAGAACCTGCTGGGTAAGAGGGTTGACTACTCCGGCCGTTCGGTTATCGTGGTGGGTCCCCACTTAAAGATGCACCAGTGCGGCCTGCCCAAGGAAATGGCCCTGGAACTGTTCAAACCCTTTGTCATGAAAAAGCTGGTCAACGACGGCCATGCCCATAACATCAAGAGCGCCAAGCGAATGGTGGAAAGGGTACGGCCTGAAGTATGGGATGTCTTAGAGGAAGTCATTAAAGAACATCCTGTCCTGTTGAACCGTGCCCCAACCCTGCACCGCCTGGGGATCCAGGCCTTTGAGCCGGTCCTGGTGGAGGGCCGGGCCATCAAGATTCACCCGATGGTCTGTACAGCTTACAACGCTGACTTCGACGGCGACCAAATGGCCGTTCACGTGCCCCTGTCCGCCGAGGCCCAGGCCGAAGCAAGGCTGCTCATGCTGGCTGCCAACAACATCCTCAACCCGAAGGACGGCAAGCCTGTGGCCAGTCCCACCCAGGACATGGTTTTGGGATGCTACTACCTGACCATGGAGAGAGAGGGAGCCAAGGGCGAAGGCAGTCTCTTTAAAGACGAAGAAGAAGCAATCCTGGCCTACGATAACAAAGAAGTTTCCCTGCATGCCAGGATTACCGTCCGCCGGAGAAACGGTGAAAGACTGCAGACCACCATCGGCAGAATCATCTTTAACGAAATCATTCCGCAAGAACTGGGCTTTATCAATAAAGTTTGCGATAAAAAGACCCTCAGTAAAATCGTGGCCGACTGCTACCGCAAATTGGGCAACTCCTATACCGCGGAACTGCTGGACGGCATCAAGGCCCTGGGTTACAAGTTCTCTACCCGGGCCGGCATTACCATCGGCGTTGCCGATATCATCATTCCGGAAGCCAAGAAGGAAATCCTGGCCGGGGCCGAGGAACAGGTCAATAAAATTGAAACCCAATTCCGCCGCGGTCTGATTACCGAAGACGAGCGTTACCGCAAGGTCATCGGCATCTGGAACGATGCCACCGATCGGGTGACCAAAGCACTGATGGACACCCTGGACAGATTTAACAACGTCTATATGATGGCCACCTCCGGTGCCCGCGGCAACATCCAGCAGATTCGACAGCTGGCCGGCATGCGGGGTCTGATGGCCGACCCGTCCGGTCGAATTATCGACCTGCCCATCAAGGCGAACTTCCGTGAAGGTCTGACGGTTTTGGAATACTTTATTTCCACCCACGGTGCCCGCAAAGGTCTGGCCGATACCGCCCTCCGTACCGCTGACTCCGGTTACTTGACCAGACGTCTGGTGGACGTGGCCCAGGACGTGATCGTACGGGAAGATGACTGCGGCACCACCGAGGGCGTTGAAGTCAGCGAAGTCCGGGACGGCACCGAAAGCATCGAGAAATTAGGGGAACGCCTGGAAGGCCGGGTACCCATGGAACCGGTGGTCCACCCGGAAACCGGCGAAGTGATTATCTCCCAGGAACAGGTTGACAACCACGGGTTGATCTCCGAAGACCAGGCCCAGGCCATTCAGGAAGCAGGCATACAGAAAGTCAAAATCAGATCCGTTATCACCTGTAAGACCCGCTACGGCGTGTGCAAACACTGCTACGGCAAAAACCTGGCTACCGGCGGCACCATTGATATCGGGGAAGCGGTGGGCATTATCGCCGCCCAGTCCATTGGCGAACCGGGCACCCAGTTAACCATGCGTACCTTCCACACCGGTGGTGTGGCCGGTGACGACATCACCCAGGGTCTCCCCCGGGTTGAGGAACTCTTTGAAGCCCGCCGGCCCAAGGGCCAGGCCATTGTGGCCGAAGATGACGGCGTCGTCGCCATCCGGGAAGTGAAGGGCCGCCGGGAAATTGAAATCACCAAGGACAACGGCGAAAAGAACGTCTACGCCGTACCATACGGTGCTCGCTTGAAGGTGAAAGAAGGCCAGCGGGTGGAGGCCGGGGATGAACTGACCGAGGGTTCCGTAAACCCCCACGACCTGCTAAAAATCAAAGGCCCTGCCGGCGTGCAGATCTACCTGCTGCAGGAAGTGCAGAGGGTATACCGCCTGCAGGGCGTAGAAATCAACGACAAGCACATTGAAGTGATGATCCGTCAAATGCTGAGGAAAGTGAAGATCGAGGAAGCCGGCGATACCGAACTGCTGCCGGGCGGTTTGATCGATATCTTCGAGTTTGAGGAAGAGAACCGCAGAGCTGTGGAAGCCGGCGGGGAACCGGCCGTTGCCAAGCCGGTGCTGCTGGGCATCACCAAGGCCTCCCTGGCCACCGACTCCTTCCTGTCAGCAGCCTCCTTCCAGGAGACCACCAGGGTACTCACCGAAGCAGCCATTAAAGGGAAGATGGACCCGCTGCTGGGCCTGAAGGAAAACGTCATCATAGGGAAGCTGGTACCTGCCGGCACAGGGATGTCCCGCTACCGCAACATTGAGGTGGCAACCCAGGGCCAGCGGGAAAGGGAAGAGGACTTTGACATCCTGCTGCCCACCGGCGACCGCAACCGGGATTACAACATCCTGCCGGAAGAACCTGACGATTTCGACCTGGTATTAGAAAAATAACCCTGGAGGAACTAAAACTACAAATTGTTGACACCGGTTATGGTAAATGATATTATATGTAAGTGTTTGATTGCTGGAGGTGGGATTGCCATGTCTTTGGAGCCTTTAAAGTCGGCACGCAAGAGAACTGTGGGAGCAAAACAGACGATAAAGGCCGTGGAAAAGTCCCAGGCAAAGGAAGTCTACTGGGCCTCTGATGCCGAGGCTCGCGTGGTGGATCCCATCCTTCGGATTTGTTCTTCTAAAAACATACCCACCGTCAAGGTAGAGAGTATGAAAGACTTGGGCAGGGCCTGCAACATTGAAGTGGGCTGTGCCATTGCTGCTATCACGGAATATTAAGCTTCTACTTAAATATGCAGAACTTCGAGAGGAGGTGTAGAGAGATATGCCTACCATTAACCAGCTGATTCGTAAGGGTCGTGAAGAGGTTGTTTACAAATCAACTGCCCCTGCTCTGAAAGAATGCCCCCAAAAGCGTGGCGTTTGCACCAGGGTTTACACCACAACCCCCAAGAAACCCAACTCTGCCCTGCGTAAGGTGGCCCGTGTTCGTTTAACCAACGGCATTGAGGTTACATCATACATTCCGGGTATCGGACACAACCTCCAGGAGCACTCAGTGGTACTCGTTCGTGGTGGCCGTGTGAAGGACCTGCCGGGCGTACGTTACCATATCGTTCGCGGCGCTCTGGATTCTGCCGGCGTGCAAAACCGCAACCGTGGACGTTCCAAATACGGGGCCAAGCGTCCTAAAAAATAAGCGATTTAACCTTTACTTCATAATTAAAAGAATTACTGCGTAAAGGGGGGAAAACTAGTGCCAAGAAGAGGTGGAATCCCCAAACGGGAAGTACTTCCCGATCCCGTGTATGGCAGCAAGGTAGTTACAAAGCTTGTTAGTCAAATGATGCTGGATGGTAAGCGTGGCGTAGCCGAAAAGATTGTCTACGACGCTTTCGAAATTATTCGGGAGAAAACCGGCAAAAATCCACTGGAAGTGTTTGACGCCGCTATGAAAAATGTCATGCCCGTGCTGGAAGTAAAAGCCCGCCGTGTTGGTGGCGCCAACTACCAGGTTCCTGTTGAAGTTCGGGCAGAACGCCGTCAAACCCTGGGCATTCGCTGGCTGACCATGTTCACCCGCAAGCGTGCAGGGAAATCGATGGCTGAAAAGCTGGCTGCCGAATTAATGGATGCAGCAAACAATGTCGGAGCAACTGTTAAAAAACGTGAAGATACACATAAAATGGCGGAGGCCAACAAGGCATTTGCTCATTACAGGTGGTAAGGGGGAATCATTATGGCCCGACAGTTTCCGTTGGAGAGAACCCGCAACATTGGCATAATGGCCCATATTGATGCCGGAAAAACCACTACCACAGAGCGTATTTTGTTCTACACCGGGAAAGTTCACAAGATTGGTGAAGTACACGATGGCGCAGCCACCATGGACTGGATGGTACAGGAGCAGGAGCGGGGTATTACCATTACGTCTGCTGCTACAACCGCCCGGTGGAATAATCACCGTATAAATATTATAGACACACCCGGGCACGTGGATTTTACAGTAGAGGTAGAACGTTCGCTGCGGGTGTTAGATGGTGCTGTGGCTGTGTTCTGTTCGGTCGGTGGGGTAGAACCCCAATCTGAAACTGTCTGGAGACAGGCCGATAAATACGGCGTGCCCAGAATTGCTTACATTAACAAAATGGACCGTGTGGGAGCAGACTTCTTCAACGGTCTGAACATGATTAAAGACCGCCTGGGTGCAAACCCGGTGGCTATTCAACTGCCCATCGGCAGTGAAGACCAGTTCCGCGGTATCGTGGATCTGGTGACCCAAAAGGCCATCTTCTATGTGGATGACCTGGGTACCAAGAGCGAAGTGTCTGAGGTTCCTGCCGATATGGCAGATCAGGTCGCTGAGTACCGGGAAAAACTGCTGGAAGCAGTGGCTGAATCCGATGAAGAACTGATGATGAAGTACCTCGAAGGGGAAGAACTGACCGAGGAAGAAATAAAACTGGCCATTCGTAAAGCCACCCTGGCAGTTAAAATCACCCCGGTACTTTGTGGTTCTTCCTTTAAGAACAAAGGTGTGCAGCCCTTGCTGGATGCCATTGTGGATTACATGCCGGCGCCTACAGATGTACCGGCCATCCAGGGGGTTAACCCCGACACCGGAGCCGAGGATCAGAGAATTTCCAGCGACGCGGAACCCTTCTCTGCCCTGGCCTTTAAGATTATGACCGACCCCTATGTTGGTAAGTTGTCGTTCTTCCGGGTCTATTCCGGTGTCTTGAGTTCCGGTTCCTATGTTTTCAACTCAACCAAGGGTAAGCGTGAGCGCATTGGCCGTATTCTGCAGATGCACGCCAACCACCGGGAAGAGATTCCCGAGGTCTATGCAGGCGATATTGCAGCAGCCGTGGGTCTGAAGGATACCACCACCGGTGATACCCTGTGTGATGAAAAGAATCCCATCATTCTGGAATCCATGGAATTCCCCGAACCGGTTATCTCCGTGGCCATTGAGCCGAAAACCAAGGCTGATCAGGATAAAATGGGTGTTGCCCTGGGCAAACTCACCGACGAAGATCCCACCTTCAAAGTGCATACCGACCATGAAACCGGGCAAACCATTATTGCCGGCATGGGCGAACTGCACCTGGAGATCATTGTGGACCGTCTGCTGAGGGAATTCAAGGTAGAGGCCAACGTTGGACGGCCCCAGGTTGCCTACAAAGAAACCATTCGCAAAGCCGTTAAGGCCGAAGGTAAATTTGTACGGCAGTCCGGCGGTAAAGGTCAATACGGTCACGTATGGATTGAACTGGAGCCCCTGGAGCCAGGCGGCCCCGGCTATGAGTTTGTAAACAAGATTGTGGGCGGTGTGGTTCCCAGGGAATACATTGCCCCCGTTGATAACGGTATCAAAGAGGCTATGGAAAACGGTATTCTGGCGGGCTACCCCATGGTGGACATTAAGGCAACCCTCTATGACGGTTCCTACCATGAAGTGGACTCCTCTGAAATGGCCTTTAAAATCGCAGGTTCCATGGCTTTCAAGAATGCGGCCCAAAAGGCCAACCCGGTCCTGCTGGAACCAGTTTTCAAGGTGGAAGTGGTAGTTCCGGAAGAGTACATGGGGGATGTTATCGGCGACCTGAACAGCCGCCGGGGACGCATTGAGGAAATGGGCAGTCGTGGTAATGCCCGGGTGGTAACCGCCTTTGTTCCTTTGGCTGAAATGTTTGGCTACGCCACCGACCTGCGTTCCAAGACCCAGGGTCGTGGTACCTACAGCATGCAGCACGACCACTACGAAGAAGTACCCAAAAACATTGCCGAAGGCATTATTGCCAAGCGAAACGGCTAATTTGTAATATTTGCGATTGAAGCAAGGAGGAAAGTTTTTAAAATGGCTAAGGCTAAATTTGAGCGTACTAAACCCCACGTAAACATCGGCACCATCGGTCACGTTGACCACGGCAAAACCACTCTGACCGCTGCCATCACCGTTGTTTTGTCCACCACCGGCGGCGCTGCCGTTAAGCGTTATGATGAAATCGACAACGCTCCCGAAGAGCGTGAACGCGGTATTACCATTAACACCGCCCACGTAGAATACGAAACCGCCAACCGTCACTATGCCCACGTTGACTGCCCCGGCCACGCTGACTATGTGAAGAACATGATCACCGGTGCTGCTCAAATGGACGGCGCCATCCTGGTTGTATCCGCCGCTGACGGCCCGATGCCCCAGACCCGTGAGCACATCCTGCTCTCCCGTCAGGTAGGCGTTCCTTACATCGTCGTCTTCCTGAACAAAGCCGACATGGTTGATGACCCCGAACTGCTCGAACTGGTCGACATGGAAGTTCGCGAACTGTTAAGCTCCTACGACTTCCCCGGCGATGACACCCCCATCGTAGCCGGCTCCGGCCTGAAAGCCCTGGAATGCGGCTGCGGCAAGCGCGAGTGCGAATGGTGCGGCAAGGTATGGGAACTGATGGACAACGTAGACAACTACATCCCCACTCCCGAACGTGCTGTAGATAAGCCCTTCCTGATGCCCGTAGAAGACGTGTTCTCCATCACCGGTCGCGGTACCGTTGCCACCGGCCGTGTAGAGCGTGGCCAAGTAAAGGTACAGGACGAAGTAGAAATCGTAGGTCTGAACGAAAAGCCCCGCAAGACCGTTGTAACCGGTGTGGAAATGTTCCGCAAACTGCTTGACTATGCTCAGGCCGGTGACAATATCGGAGCGCTGTTGCGCGGCGTAGACCGTAAAGAAATCGAGCGAGGCCAGGTACTGGCGAAGCCCGGCAGCATCAAGCCCCACACCAAATACACCGCGGAAGTATACGTACTGACCAAAGAAGAAGGTGGACGCCACACCCCGTTCTTCAACGGCTATCGTCCCCAGTTCTACTTCCGTACCACCGACGTAACCGGCATCGTTCACCTGCCCGAAGGTGTGGAAATGGTTATGCCTGGTGACAACATTAAAGTTGACGTTGACCTGATCACCCCCATCGCCATCGAAGAAGGCCTGCGCTTCGCCATCCGTGAAGGCGGCCGTACCGTAGGCGCCGGCGTTGTAACCGGTATCCGCGAATAATTTCATTCAAATAGATTTGTGTACGCTGTGCATCCTGCAGCGTGGCTAGCGATGAAGTGGAAGGTTGCTCGCACCCCGAGGTAATTTTCACGGAGCAGTCCGCACAATCGGACGAAGGGAGAGTAAGACCAAATGAAAAGCCAAAAAATCAGAATCAGGCTAAAGGCCTTTGATCATCAAATGCTTGACCAGTCTGCCACCAAGATTGTGGATACCGCCAAGCGGACCGGTGCTCAGGTAGCAGGTCCCGTACCGCTGCCGACCGAGAAAAGCATTTACACCATTTTGCGTTCCCCCCACGTGAATAAAGACTCCCGGGAACAGTTTGAAATGCGTGTGCATAAGCGTTTAATCGATATCCTTGAGCCCACCCCGAAAACTGTTGACGCTCTAATGCGCCTGGACCTGCCTGCCGGCGTGGATATTGAAATAAAACTGTAGTTTGACCCCGAGAGTGTATGTTAGAAGCCCTGGGGACCCCACGGGCTTCTAACCTCTGACTATAACAGGAGGTGTTTGCCATGCCAAAAGGTATTCTTGGCAAAAAAGTGGGCATGACCCAAATTTTTAACGAAGCAGGCGTTGCCATCCCCGTGACTGTTGTGGAGGCCGGCCCCTGCTTGGTAGTGCAAAAGAGAAGTCCCGAGAACGACGGTTACAGCGCCGTTCAGCTGGGTTTTGGTGAGAAGCGTGAAAACCTGCTCAACAAGCCCACCAAAGGTCACCTGGCCAAGGCCGGTGTGCGTCCGGTGCGTTTTTTACGGGAACTCAAGGTAGAAAATCTTGATGAATATCAAGTCGGTCAAGAAATTAAAGCGGACATCTTTGCCGAAGGCGAAAAGGTGGACGTTGTAGGAACTTCCAAGGGTAAAGGTTTTGCCGGTGGCATCAAACGTCACAATTTCCACCGTGGACCCATGGCTCATGGTTCCAAGTATCACCGTCGGCCCGGTTCCTCCGCAGCCAAAGGCCCGGCTCGAACCTTTAAAGGCAGAAAACTTCCCGGCCACATGGGTGTTGAACGGGTAACCGTACAAAACCTGCAGATTGTTAAAGTGGACCCTGAACGTAATTTACTTGCCATCAAAGGTGCAGTGCCCGGTCCACGGGGCGGCCTGTTACTGGTTAAAAACAGCGTCAAGGCCAAGTAGCGGTGGCGCAGCGAAAGGAGGACTGTGAAGAATGCCTAAAGTAGCTTTATATAACATCAACGGCGAACAGGTGGGCGAAGTGGAGCTGAAGGACGAAGTGTTCGGCATTGAGCCCCACGAGTCTGTCCTGCATGATGCCGTAACCATGCAGCTTGCCAACCAACGGCAAGGGACTCATGATACCAAAACCAGAGCGGAAGTGCGCGGCGGCGGACGCAAACCCTGGCGCCAAAAGGGCACCGGTCGTGCACGGGCAGGTAGCACCAGATCCCCCATCTGGCGTAAGGGTGGTATCGTCTTCGGACCCCATCCCCGTGATTACGCCTATGCCCTGCCCAAGAAAGTACGTCGCCTGGCCCTTAAATCGGCCCTTTCCAGCAAGGTTCTGGATCAAAACATTATCGTACTGGATCAACTCATCATGGATGCTCCCAAGACCAAAGACATGGTCCGCATCCTGAACAACCTCAATGCAGAAAAGGCCCTGGTTGTAACCGCCCAGCGGGACGCCAACGTTGAAAAATCCGCCCGCAACATTGAGGGAGTGAAGCCCTTAAAGGCTGAAGGTGTTAATGTTTACGACCTGTTGAAATACACCAAGCTGGTTATCACCAAAGACGCCGTTGCTAAGATTGAGGAGGTGCTGGCGTAATGAAAAATCCGCGCGACATCCTCATCAAGCCGGTGGTTACCGAAAAAAGTACCGGTTTATTAGCAGAGAACAAGTACACCTTCATCGTAGATTTGAATGCTAACAAAACCGAAATCAAGAAGGCTGTTGAGGACATCTTTAAGGTCAAGGTAGAAAAGGTAAATACCATGCGGGTGAAGGGCAAACTGAAGCGTGTTCGTCAATTCACCGGCAGAACCCCTGACCGTAAAAAAGCCATTGTTACCTTAAAAGAGGGCGACAAGATCGAGATCTTTGAAGGACTGTAAGGAGGGAAGCCCAGGTGGCAGTAAAAAATTACAAACCTACCTCACCTGGCCGCCGGTTTGTTACCGTCTCCGACTTTAGCGAGATCACCAAGACTGAACCTGAAAAATCTCTGCTGGAGCCTCTAAAGAAGACCGGAGGACGCAACGCCCAGGGCCGGCTGACCGTTCGGCACCAGGGTGGTGGCCACAAGCGGATGTTCCGCATTATTGATTTCAAGCGCAACAAGGACGGTATCCCCGCCAAGGTTGCAGCCATTGAATATGATCCCAACCGTTCCGCCCGTATTGCCCTGCTGCACTACGCAGACGGTGAGAAACGCTACATTCTGGCCCCCGTGGGCCTGACCGTGGGCATGACCGTAGAATCCGGAGCGGAAGCCGACATTAAAGTGGGTAACAACTTACCCCTGCGCAACATTCCCGTCGGTACCATGCTGCACAACATTGAACTGTATCCCGGAGCCGGTGCTCAAATGGTCCGCTCTGCCGGTGCCGCAGCCCAGCTGATGGCAAAGGAAGGCAAATACGCCAACCTGCGTCTGCCCTCCGGTGAAATGCGCCTGGTGCTGCAGGAATGCCGGGCCACCATTGGCCAGGTAGGCAACCTGGAACACGAAAACATCACCATCGGTAAAGCCGGTCGCTCCCGTCACCTGGGGATCAGACCCACCGTTCGCGGTAAAGTGATGAACCCCGTTGACCACCCGCACGGCGGTGGTGAAGGCCGTAACCCCATCGGTCGCAACCCATCCACTCCCTGGGGTAAACTGGCAATGGGCGTTAAGACCCGTGGCAACAAGAAGAGCGATCGCATGATCGTAAAACGTCGCAATAAAAAGTAAGTCAGAGTAGGGGCTGCAACACACCCGGCCCCGTGAGTATGGACTATGAGCATGATCCCGGAAGGAGGTTCATAATGACTCGTTCTCTTAAAAAAGGACCGTTTATCGACGATCACCTTTTGAAAAAAGTTGAACAGATGAATGAGAAGGGCGAAAAGAGGGTTATTAAAACCTGGTCCCGCCGTTCCACCATCTTCCCGCAGATGATCGGCCACACCATCGCTGTTTATGATGGCCGCAAGCATATCCCGGTTTATGTAACTGAAGATATGGTCGGACACAAACTGGGTGAATTCGCACCCACCCGAGCATACAGGGGCCACGGTGGCCACACCGAGCGGTCCACTGCGCTTAAGTAACCACAAGAGGGGGCTAAACGATGGAAGCGAGAGCAATCGCCAAATTTATCCGCGTATCCCCGCGTAAAGCCCGCATGGTAGTGGATTTAGTCCGGGGCAAAAAATTGGAAGAGGCCTTAGCCATTCTGCGCTATACTCCCAATAAAGCTGCCGCCGCTGTGACCAAGGTGGTCAAATCTGCTGCTGCTAACGCGGAACACAACTATGAAATGGATAAAGAGGAACTTGTAATATCCCAAATTTTCGTAGATCAGGGTCCCAGCCTGAAGCGTGTGATGCCCAGAGCCATGGGGCGTGCGGATATTATCAAAAGAAAAACCAGCCACATTACAGTCGTGGTGTCGGATAAAAAGGAGGGATAAGTGCGTGGGCCAGAAGGTTAACCCCAAGGGTTTGCGTATTGGCATTATTAAAGACTGGGAAGGTAAATGGTTTGCTGATAAGCGCAATTACTCCAATTTACTGATCGAAGACGTAAAAATTCGCGAGTTTATCAAGCGCAAGCTTTATCAGGCCGGTATCTCCAAAACCCAAATTGAACGTGCCGCCAACCGGGTCAAGATTTCCATTCACACTGCCAAGCCGGGCATCGTTATCGGCCGCGGCGGCGCTGAAGTAGAAGCCTTAAGAAAAGAACTGGAAAAAATGACCGGCAAGCAGGTTCATGTAAATATCGTAGAGATCAAGACCCCGGAAACAGACGCTCAACTGGTGGCAGAAAACATCGCCTCCCAGCTGGAAAAGCGGATTGCTTTCCGCCGCGCCATGAAGCAAACCGTACAGCGTTCCCTGAGACTGGGTGCCAAGGGCATTAAAATTGCCTGCAGCGGACGTCTGGCCGGTGCTGAAATTGCCCGTACCGAGTGGTACAGCGAAGGCAAGGTACCCCTTCACACCCTGCGTGCTGACATTGACTATGGTTTTGCCGAAGCCAACACAACTTACGGTAAAATTGGCGTAAAAGTATGGATCTATAAAGGAGAAGTTTTGCCGGAAGCGAAAAAACCCGCAGCCGGTCAAGGAGGCGAGTAACCGATGCTTATTCCGAAAAGGGTTAAATACCGCAAGCAGCACCGTCCCCGTGGCAACGGCGGCGTTACCAAAGGCGGCGGAGAGGTAAGCTTCGGCGAATACGGAATCCAGGCCCTGGAGGCCGGTTGGATTACGAACCGTCAAATCGAAGCTGCTCGTATTGCCATGACCCGTTATATTAAACGTGGTGGTAAAGTATGGATTCGCATCTTCCCGGATAGGCCGATCACACAGAAACCGGCTGAAACCCGTATGGGTTCCGGTAAAGGTGCTCCAGAGCACTGGGTAGCCATTGTAAAGCCTGGTCGTGTTATGTTTGAAGTTGCCGGCGTTCCCGAGGCAACTGCCCGTGAAGCGATGAGACTGGCCATGCACAAACTGCCCGTGAAGTGCAAGTTCGTAAAACGCGGGGAAGTAGGTGAAGCCAATGAAAGTTAAGGAATTCAGAGATCTCACTGATGCCGAATTGGCTAAGAGGTTAGATGACTCCAAAGACGAGCTCTTTAAACTGAGATTTCAGTTGGCCACCGGACAATTGGATAACCCCATGAAGATTAAAGAATGCAAACGGAAGATTGCCCGTTTAAAAACCGTAGAGACCGAAAGAAAACTGGGCATTCGCTAAGCAGCAATCTGGTAAATTGTCATCGACCAGGAAGGAGGTACGATGGTGGAAGAGCAGCGTAACATGCGCAAAGTTCGTCAGGGTAGAGTGGTTAGCGACAAAATGGATAAAACCATTGTTGTGGCTGTAGAAGACCGTGTACGTCACCCGCTGTACAACCGCACCATTCGTCAAACGAAGAAATTCAAGGCCCATGATGAGGAAAACAGCTGCCGTATCGGCGATACTGTTCGTATCATGGAAACCCGCCCGCTGTCCAAGGATAAGCGCTGGCGTGTGATTGAAATCCTGGAACGGGCCGAACAACTGTAAGGTTTTGGCTTATACCGGGCACGAAGGGAGGTCAATTCCGTGATTCAAGTTCAAACGATCTTGAAAGCTGCTGATAACACAGGGGCCCGTAAACTGATGTGCATCCGCGTTCTGGGTGGATCCCTGCGTCGTTATGCCAGCGTTGGAGATATTATTGTCGCTTCTGTTAAGGAAGCTACACCCGGCGGCGTTGTTAAAAAAGGTGATGTTGTAAAGTGTGTAATTGTGCGCACCAACAAAGAAGTTCGCCGTCCGGACGGTTCCTACATCAAGTTTGATGAGAACGCAGCTGTCATCATTAAAGACGATAAAACCCCCAGGGGTACACGTATCTTTGGACCTGTGGCCCGGGAGTTGCGTGAAAAAGACTTCATGAAAATCGTTTCACTTGCACCCGAAGTTATCTAGTCGGACTCAAGCAAGAGGTAAGAGTGGTAGGAGAGTAAATCGATCCAACCTCTAACTTCCCATCTCTCACCTCTCAAACAGGAGGTGTATGTACTACATGCCGAAAGTTCACGTTCGTAAGGGCGATACTGTCATGGTGATCACCGGTAAAAGCGCCGGCCAGAAGGGTAAAGTGGTATCCGTTGAACCGGCCAAAAGCCGTGTGATTGTGGAAGGCGTAAACATTGTCAAGCGTCACCAAAAGGCCACTCCCCAGATGCCTCAGGGAGGCATTACGGAAAAAGAGGCCCCCATCCATAGCTCGAACGTTATGCTGTACTGCTCCAAATGCAACAAGCCCACCAGAATCCAAAAGAAAGTTCTGGGCAACGGCAACAAAGAGCGGGTTTGCAAGCATTGCGGAGAAACACTCAGCTAACAGGAGCGTCGGAAAGGAGGAGAACACGTGGCAAGGCTAAAGGATAAATACCTGAATGAAGTTGTACCGGCTTTAATGCAAAAGTTCGGTTACAAGAATATAATGCAGGTACCTAAAGTGGAAAAAGTGATTATCAACGTTGGACTGGGCGAAGCCATTCAAAACAGCAAAGCCATTGATGCAGCTGTTGGCGATTTAATGACCATTACCGGTCAGCGTCCCATTACCACCAAAGCCAAGAAGTCCATTGCTGCCTTTAAACTCCGTGCAGGCATGACCATTGGCGCTAAAGTGACCCTGCGCGGCCAGCGGATGTACCAGTTTGTTGACAAACTGTTCAACGTTGCGCTGCCCCGGGTAAGAGATTTCCGTGGTGTATCCGACAAATCCTTTGACGGCCGTGGCAACTACACCCTGGGCCTGAAGGAACAGCTAATTTTCCCGGAAATCGAATACGATAAAATTGATAAAGTGCGGGGCATGGACATTACCTTTGTCACCACCGCCAAAACTGACGAAGAAGCCAGAGAGCTGCTTAGACTGATGGGCATGCCCTTTGTTAAAGCAAGCTAAACTTCCGGTAAAGGAGGGTAATCGATGGCAAAAAAATCAATGATCAACAAGGCAAACAGACCACAGAAATTCACAGTACGCGCCCATAATCGCTGCAAACTGTGTGGTCGGCCCCACGGATATATGAGAAAGTTTGGCATTTGCCGAATCTGCTTCCGTGAACTTTCCTATCGTGGAGAGATTCCTGGAGTAAAGAAAGCCAGCTGGTAATCAGGAAGGAGGTTGCATCACATGGTCATGACCGATCCCATTGCGGATTTCTTAACAAGAATTCGCAATGCTAACACTGTTTACCATGATAAAGTAGAAGCCCCGGCCTCCAACGTAAAAAAGGCTATTGCTGAAATCCTGAAGCAAGAGGGCTACATCAAAGAATACGAAACTGTGGAAGATGGTAAACAAGGTATAATCAGACTTTATCTGAAATATGGCAGCAATAAGCAGCGCGTGATCACCGGGCTGAAGAGAATCTCCAAACCCGGGCTGCGGGTGTACGCCAAGAAAGACCAGATCCCCAAGGTATTGGGCGGACTGGGTATCGCAATCGTCTCTACTTCACAAGGAATTATGACCGACAAACAAGCGCGCCAGTCCGGCCTGGGCGGCGAGGTTGTTTGCTACGTCTGGTAGCGTTCGTAACAGGAGGTGTGATAGATGTCCAGGATTGGTAAAAAGCCCATTCCGGTACCGCAGGGGGTTGACATTCAGATTGACGGCAACCTGATCAAAGTAAAAGGCCCCAACGGTCAACTGGAGCGGGAAGTCCACCGGGATATGATTATTAAACTGGAAGAAGGCAATCTGGTGGTTGAGCGCCCCAGCGATGCGAAGCCCCACCGGTCTTTACACGGTCTGACCCGCACCCTGTTAAGCAATATGGTGGAAGGCGTCACCAAAGGCTTCCAGCGCAATCTGGAACTGGTCGGCGTCGGTTACCGTGCTGCCAAGCAAGGGAATAAGCTGGTATTGACCGTCGGTTATTCTCACCCGGTAGAAATTGAACCCCCGGCAGGAATCGATATCGAAGTGACGGCTCCCACTAAAATCGCTGTCAAAGGCTCCGACAAGCAAGCAGTGGGCCAACTGGCAGCCAACATTCGTGCCGTACGCGAGCCCGAACCCTACAAAGGCAAGGGGATCAAATACGAAGGCGAAGTGATCCGCCGCAAGGCCGGTAAAGCTGGCGGTAAAGGTAAGAAATAGGGAAGGAGTTGAACTCGGTTGCTTACCAAAATTGACCGTAAAGCGATACGTGCAAAGCGTCGTCGCAGAGTACGGAATAAGATTGTGGGCACTGCGCAAAGACCGCGTCTTAACGTATTCCGCAGCCTGAACAATATCTACGCCCAACTCATCAACGATGAAACTGGCGTGACCGTGGTTGCCGCTTCAACCCTATCGCCGGAATTAAAGGATCAGGTGAAAAACGGTGGCAACGTTGAGGCTGCCAAGGCTGTAGGGAATTTAGTCGGCAAACTGGCCCTGGAAAAGGGCATTAAAGAAGTGGTGTTTGACCGTGCAGGCTACCTGTACCACGGTCGTGTAAAAGCTCTGGCGGAAGGTGCCAGAGAAGCAGGGTTGGACTTCTAGTCTGTTTGACAAAGGAGGGAAGCAACGACTCATGGCGAGAATTGATGCCAGCAAGTTAGAACTGACCGAAAAGGTTGTGTATATAAACCGTGTTGCCAAAGTTGTAAAGGGTGGTCGGCGTTTTAGCTTCTCCGCTCTGGTGGTTGTCGGCGACGGCAACGGCCACGTTGGCGCCGGTTTAGGCAAAGCTTCTGAGGTTCCCGAAGCTATTCGCAAGGGAATCGAAGACGCCAAGAAAAACATGATAAAAGTACCCTTAAACGGTACCACCATTACCCACCAAGTACATGGTCGTTTCGGGGCAGGTAAAGTCCTGATGAAGCCTGCCGCCAAAGGTACCGGTGTCATTGCCGGCGGTCCTGTGCGTGCGATCCTGGAACTGGCAGGGGTAAGGGACATCTTAACCAAGTCCTTAGGCTCCAACAACGCCAATAACATGGTTAGCGCCACCATGGAGGGACTTAAACTGCTTAAGACCCCAGAGGAAGTGGCCCGTTTACGCGGCAAGACCGTGGAAGAATTGTTAGGTTAGGGGGACGGACAATGGCCAAGCTGAAAATTACGCTGGTTCGCAGTCTTATCGGCAGGCCTGAGGCACAGCGGAAAGTTGTCCGCGCCCTTGGCTTGGGTAAGACCAATAGTGTAGTCGAACATCAGGATATACCCCAGATACGGGGAATGATCAATAAAGTTGCTCACCTGGTCAAGGTTGAGGAAGCCTAAAGGAGGTGTACCGGTTGAATCTTTCTGAATTAAGACCGGCTCCCGGCGCCAGAACAAAGCCAACCCGTAAGGGTCAGGGCATCGGCTCGGGTTTAGGTAAAACTTCCGGTAGAGGCCATAAAGGTCAAAAAGCCAGATCCGGCGGCGGTGTGCGCCCTGGTTTTGAAGGCGGTCAAATGCCTTTACAGCGCCGGTTCCCCAAGCGGGGCTTCACAAACATCTTCAAAAAGAAGATTACTGCCATTAACTTGGACGCCCTCAATGTATTTGAACCCGGCACAGAAGTAACGCCCGAAGTATTATTAGAAACAGGAGTCATCAAGAAGATCGGCGACGGTGTAAAGATCCTGGGAGAAGGAACCCTGGAAAAAGCTTTGACCGTAAAAGTTCACGCCTTCAGCAAATCGGCAGCTGAAAAGATTGCCGCTGCAGGCGGTAAAGCCGAGGTGATTTAAGGGTGCTAAACAGCCTGAAAGCTGCGTTCAAACTGGACGAACTGCGGAACAAGCTGCTTTTTACCCTGGCGATGCTGTTCCTGTTCCGGGTCGGAGCTCATATTCCGGTACCCGGTGTTAACCCGGAGGCATTTGCCAACCTGTTGACAAAAGGTCAACTGCTTGGATTCTTTGACGTCATTTCCGGGGGTGCCTTTAAAAACGCCAGTATTTTTGCTATGAGCATTACCCCCTACATCAACGCCTCAATTATTATGCAGCTCCTGACGGTGGTCATTCCTCACCTGGAAAGACTGGCCAAAGAAGGAGAAGAGGGACGCAAGAAAATCACGCAGTACACCCGTTACTTTACTGCCGTGCTGGCCTTCATTCAGGCCATCGGCATGTCAGTGGCCCTGCAGGGCGCCATGGTGAACCCCACCGTCCTGAACTACTTAATCGTAGCCATCACCTTTACAGCCGGCACTGTACTGTTGATGTGGATTGGTGAACAAATTACCGACAAAGGGATTGGCAACGGTATTTCGCTGATCATATTTGCCGGTATTGTTTCAAGAATACCGTCGGCCCTCGTCAGCATTGGAGAATATTTAAGTGCAGGAACCATTAATATCCTGAGTGTGCTGGCGCTGCTCATTATTGGCGTGCTGGTAATCGCCGCCGTGGTGGCAGTACAGGAAGGCCAGCGCCGTATCCCTGTGCAGTATGCCAAGCGGGTTGTGGGCCGTCGCGTTTACGGCGGTAAGACTTCCCACCTGCCATTAAAAGTGAACCAGGCCGGTGTAATTCCCATCATCTTTGCCTCTTCACTTTTAATGTTCCCGGGCCAGATTGCATCCTGGTTTACAGGCAACGCCGTGGCAGACTGGTACCTCAAGTGGTTCGCCTGGGGCGGCGTGTTAAACAGCATTTTATACGCCATGTTAATCATCGGCTTCACCTACTTCTATACCGCGGTGATTATGAACCCCGTTGATATGGCGGAAAACATTAAGAAGTATGGTGGATTCATCCCGGGACTGCGACCTGGTCGTTCCACGGCTGAATATATCAGCAAGGTGATGAGCAGGATCACCCTGGCCGGGGCGGTATTCCTGGCACTGATTGCGATCATGCCGAACATCATACTTCCCCTGACTCGGATTCCCAATATATACTTTGGTGGTACAGCGCTGCTGATTGTAGTGGGTGTTGCTTTAGATACCATGAAGCAGATTGAATCTCACCTGCTGATGCGGAGTTACCAGGGTTTCCTGAAGTAGCGGGTGGATTCAGATGATTACCATAAAAAGCGAACGAGAACTGAACTACATGCGGGATGCCGGCCGGGTGGTTGCGCAAACCTTTGAAGAAATCAGGGATATGGTGAAGCCCGGTGTCACTACCAGGGAACTTGACTTAAAGGCCGAAGATTTCATTGTTGGTAAAGGCGCCAGGCCGGCTTTTAAAGGGTACGGCGGATTCCCGGCCACCCTGTGCACCTCTGTGAATGAAGAAGTGGTGCACGGAATCCCCGGTTTAAGAAAATTGGAAAATGGGGATATTATTAGCATTGATTGTGGTGCGGTAATAAATGGTTTTGTTGGTGACAGTGCCCTTACACTGCCGGTCGGGGTTATCAGCCACGACGCCCGGGAACTGCTAAGGGTCACCGAAGAATCGTTATACGCCGGCATTGCTCAGGCAGTGGAGGGGAATCGCCTTACGGATGTTTCCCACGCCGTTCAAAAATGGGTGGAGAAACACGGTATGTCAGTTGTTCGGGACTATGTAGGGCATGGTATAGGAGCCAAAATGCATGAGGACCCGCAAATACCCAATTTTGGACCTCCCGGCCGGGGGCCCAGGCTAAAAAAAGGTATGACGTTAGCCATTGAACCAATGGTAAACTTGGGCACCTTTGAGGTTCGCACGCTACCGGATAATTGGACGGTTGTCACACTGGACGGTAAGTTGTCGGCCCACTTTGAACACACAATAGCCATAACCGATGATACACCAGAAATTCTAACAAAACTTTAAGTGGCTAAGGACGCGGAGAGGTGTTGGAGGTGCAATAGGTTTGGTAGATCAAGTGAGGCCCGGACAGCTGGTAAGTTCGACCCAGGGGCGTGACGCAGGAAGGTACTACCTGGTTCTGCATCAGTCTGATAATGGTTTTGTAGTGGTTACCGACGGTGAATATCGGGGGACGGAAAAGCCAAAGAAGAAGAACCCCAAGCACCTTAAAGTTTGGCCGCTGGTTTCTGAGAATATCGGAGTAAAGCTGGCAGCCCAAAGCAAGGTAACAAATGCAGAGGTAATGTCGGAACTCGCTGAGTTGATGAGGAAACTCCAGGAGGAACCTTTACTCAAAGGTAAGGAGGTTGGGTAAAGAGCAATGTCAAAAAATGATGTGATAGAAGTTGAAGGCAAGGTTTTAGAGCCGCTCCCGAACGCCATGTTTCGGGTGGAGCTTCAGAACGGACATAAAGTACTGGCCCATGTATCCGGAAAGATTCGCATGAACTTCATCCGTATACTACCTGGCGACAGGGTTACGGTGGAACTGTCTCCCTATGACTTAACCCGGGGTCGCATCGTTTACCGCTTCAAGTAAAAGATCCCCCAAAGGAGGGTTACATTATGAAAGTGAGACCATCGGTCAAGCCGATTTGTGAGAAATGCAAGATCATCCGCCGTGAAGGTAAGGTTATGGTTATCTGCGAAAACCCCAAGCACAAGCAAAAGCAAGGGTAACACGGGAGGTGTAATCGAAATATGGCACGTATTGCCGGGGTGGACCTGCCGAAGGATAAAAGAGCAGAAATCGCTCTTACCTATATTTACGGTATCGGTAAGCCCACCGCTCAAAAAATTCTGGACCAGACCGGCGTTAACCCGGACACCAGAATCAAGGACATGACTGAAGAAGAAATTAATAAACTCCGGGATTATATCGATAAAAACATCAAGGTTGAAGGTGACCTCCGCCGGGAAGTTGCACTCAACATCAAGCGACTGATTGAAATTGGTTGCTACCGGGGCCTCAGACACCGTCGCGGACTGCCTGTTCGCGGCCAGCGTACAAAGACCAACGCCCGTACCCGCAAGGGTCCCAAAAAGACCGTTGGCGTACGAAGGAAGAAGTAAGGTGAGAGGGGGTAAAGAACAAACATGGCGCGTCGCCAAGTAAGAACAAAACGTAAGGAAAAGAAAAACATTGAGCAGGGTGTGGCTCATATCAAGTCCACCTTTAACAATACCATCGTGACCATCACCGACCTGAAGGGCAACTGCCTGGGCTGGTCCAGCGCCGGTCAGGTTGGTTTCAAGGGTTCCCGTAAAAGCACTCCCTTTGCCGCCCAAATGGCTGCCGAAGCCGCTGCCAAAGACGCAATGGAACACGGTCTGAAAGAAGTGGAAGTGACCGTTAAAGGACCCGGTTCCGGTCGTGAGGCTGCGATTCGTTCCCTGCAAGCCGCAGGACTCGAAGTGAACATGATTAAAGACGTAACACCCATTCCGCATAATGGCTGCCGGCCGCCGAAGCGCCGGAGAGTGTAAAGGGAGGTGCGTGAGTTTCCATGGCAAGATACACTGGTCCACACTGCCGTCTGTGCCGGCGTGAAGGCCTGAAACTGTATTTAAAGGGAGACCGCTGCTACACCGGTAAATGTGCAATTGACCGTCGTAGCTATGCTCCCGGACAACATGGTCAGGGTCGTAAAAAGATTTCCGAATATGGCATTCAGCTGCGTGCCAAGCAAAAGGCGCGCCGTATCTACGGCGTATTGGAAAAACCTTTCCGTAACTACTTTGAGCGTGCAGAACGCCAGCCCGGTGTTACCGGTGAAAACCTGCTGCGCCTGTTAGAGCGCCGCTTGGACAACGTAATTTACCGCCTGGGCCTGGGCGCTTCCAGAGTGGAGGCCCGGCAACTGGTCCGTCACGGACACTTTACTGTCAACGGCAAAAAAGTAAACATCCCTTCCTTCCAGGTCCGTGTAGGGGATGAAATTGCTGTTCGTGATAAAAGTAAAAATTCTCCACGGGTTAAGGAATTAATGGAGAGAGCTGCTGACCGTACTTCTCCGGCCTGGTTGGAGTATGACGTTCAGGAAGCCAAAGCAAGAGTGGTTGCTTTACCGACTCGGGATCAAATCGACGCTCCTGTTGAAGAGCATCTGATCGTTGAATTGTATTCCAGGTAATTGGTCGGTTTTATGTTAGTTCCGGTCCGGCCAAAGGAGGGTTACCGAATTGTTGGAGATTGAAAAGCCGAAGATTGAGATTGTGGAACAAAGTGAGGACAATACGTACGGTAAATTTGTGGTAGAACCGCTGGAGCGTGGCTACGGGATTACCCTGGGCAACTCCCTCCGCCGGATTCTGCTTTCCTCCCTGCCTGGAGCAGCTGTTACTTCCGTGAAAATTGACGGTGTACTGCACGAATTCAGTACCGTTCCGGGTGTTCGGGAAGACGTTACCGACATTATCCTGAACCTCAAAAATCTTTGTCTTAAGATTCACAGCGACGAGGAAAAAGTTCTTCGGGTGGAAGCACAAACCGAAGGTCCCGTCACTGCCGGTGACATTATTCATGACGCCGATGTAGAAATTTTAAACCCCGAATTGCACCTGGCTACCCTGGATACCGGCGGCCGCCTGTTTATGGAAATTACCGTAAACAAAGGCCGGGGCTATGCTTCTGCAGAGAAGAACAAGAAGGGTGAGCACATTATCGGGGTGATTCCCGTCGACTCCATTTATACACCGGTACGTAAGGTCAACTACACTGTGGAAAATACCCGTGTAGGTCAGATCACAGACTACGACAAGCTCACTCTTGAGGTCTGGACCAACGGCAGTATCCGACCGGACGAGGCCACCAGCCTGTCTGCCAAAATTTTAAGCGAACATTTACGACTGTTTATTGGTTTAACCGAGACGGTCAACGATGTTGAAATTATGGTGGAAAAAGAAGAGGAGCAAAAGGACAAGATCCTGGAAATGACCATTGAGGAACTTGACCTGTCTGTTCGCTCCTACAACTGCCTGAAACGGGCTGGTATTAACACCGTCGAAGAACTGATCCAGCGTAATGAAGAGGATATGATGAAGGTGCGCAACCTTGGTAAGAAATCGCTGGAAGAAGTGGTAAACAAATTACACGAATTAGGCCTGTCGCTAAGGAATGACGACGAGTAAGGGAGGGACGACTTGTGGGTTATCGCAGATTTGGTTTAACCACTGGCCACAGAAAAGCTATGCTGAGAAACCTCGTTACCTCTTTATTCCGGGATGAGCGGATTCAGACCACCGAACCCAGGGCTAAAGATGTACGCAGTATAGCCGAGAAGCTGGTTACCGTTGCCAAAAGAGGCGACCTGGCTGCTCGCCGCCAGTGCTTAGAATATATCTACGAAGAAGATGTAGTAAGAAAACTGTTTGATTCCATTGCCCCGAAATATACCGAACGACAGGGTGGCTACACCCGTATCGTGAAGGTAGGTTATCGCCGGGGTGACGCAGCAGAAATGGTGCTGTTGGAACTGGTATAATTTCCACGGCGTAAGAATTGGCGGAAACCCCGGGACGTGCGGTTTCCGTTTCGCCTTGCCTGAAGGAAAGAGGAAAAGCCCCGGGGGTAACGATTGTGTGTAACCCCGGGGTTTTTTATTAGTGTAAACGCTGCGGATATTTATGGGGATCTACTCTTAGTCCTTCGCCGTTCGCTATTCGCTTTTGCCTATGGGGTATTCCTTTTGGGTTCTGTTGCTAGCCTTATCCTGCTTTTCTATTGGGTCTTATTGCTTTAAGTAAGAACCGTTAAAGTAAATTCTAGGATTTTGAACTATTAACCCTTTGAGGAATGCCCTTAAGGCGAAAAGCGAACAGCGAATAGCCGGACATGTATGAAAGCCTACGGGGCACAGGTGATATATAATGATAGAAAACCGTAAGGTTATCAATATCCAAGGGGTATCCTTCAGTTACCCCGGGACAAACAACCGGATTGTGCTGGATAACATCAATCTGGATGTTTATGCCGGGGAAATGCTTGTTTTGCTTGGCCCCAACGGGTCGGGCAAGTCCACCCTGGCCAGGCTTATGAACGGGCTGCTGGCGCCAACCGGCGGTCAAGTGCTGGTGGACGGCCTGGATACCGCCGATGAGACTTCCCTGTGGCAAATCAGAAAGCAAGTCGGGATGGTGTTTCAGAACCCGGATAACCAGTTGGTGGCGGCACTGGTGGAAGAGGAACTGGCCTTTGGCATGGAAAACCTGGGCTTCCCTCCTGAAGAAATGAAAAAGCGCATCAAGGAGCTCAGCGCCCGCATGCAGTTGGAAGAGTTTCTGGATTTTCCGCCCCACCGTTTGTCCGGGGGGCAAAAACAGCGGGTGGCCATTGCTTCCGTCCTGGCCATTGAACCGCAGGTGCTGGTCCTGGATGAACCTACGTCCATGCTGGACCCTGCCGGACGCCGGGAAGTCTTGTCAGAGCTGGCTCGCTTAAAGCAGTCCGGCAAAACGGTGGTCCTTGTGACCCATGATATGACCGAAGCGGTGGCGGCGGACCGAATTGTCGTGTTAGAGCAGGGAAAAACAGCCTTCGTGGGAAGCCCCCGGGAATGTTTTTCCCGGGTTGACTGGCTCAGGGAAATCGGACTTGAGATCCCCCCGCCGGCTGAATTGGCCCGCAGGATGAGGGAGCGAGGACTGGCTGTTCCGGAGACCCTGTACCACGTAACGGATTGGGTTGAGTATTTATGTCAAAAATAGTGGAGATAAAAAACCTGAGCGTGTCCTACGTGCCCGGCACTCCTTTACAGCGGGACGCCCTGCGGGATGTCAGTTTTGTCGTAGAAAAAGGGGAATTCAGAGCGATCATAGGCCCCCAGGGGTCCGGCAAATCAACCCTGCTGCAGGTGATGGCCGGGCTGCTGCAGGGGGAAGGCAGGGTTGCTATATGTGGCCAAGACATGAGTAACAAAAAAAACAGGGCCGGTCTCTGGCGGCGGGTGGGCGTCATCTTCCAGTACCCGGAACGGCAGCTGTTTGAGGATACCGTTTTTAATGATGTTGCCTACGGACCCATAAATCTGGGTCTCAGCGAAGCTGAGGTGCACCGGCGCGTAAAAACAGCCCTGCAAGAGGTAAACCTGGGGGAAGAGGTTTATCACCTATCCCCCTTTAAACTCAGCGGTGGACAGCGGCGCAGGGCTGCCGTGGCAGGAATCCTGGCAATGGAGCCGGAAGTTTTACTGCTGGACGAGCCCACAGCCGGACTGGACCCCCGGGGGAAGCGGCAGTTGATGGACCTCTTCTCCAACCTTTGCCGAAAACAACAGGTTCCCGTGGTATTAGTCAGCCACGACATGGAAGAAGTAGCCCACCGGGCCGATCTTGTCACCGTGTTGTACCGCGGTAAAATTGCCATGGAGGGAACCCCGAAAGAAATCTTCAGCCGAGGCAAGGAACTGGCAAGCCTTGGCTTATCCACACCCTTTGCCTCCCAACTGTCCATGGCCCTGCAAGAGAAAGGCCTGCCGGTACAGAACATGACCACCCTGCCGGAAGCGGTACGGGAAGTGGAGAGATTGCTGAGGCTTAAGGGAAAAGTACAGTAGAATTGTAGGTGTTGGCCTTGTCTCTGTTTTACAACATCACAATCGGACAATATTACCCGGGAGATTCTCTGCTGCACCGGATGGATCCCAGGGCAAAAATCCTGGCGATGCCCCTGGTGATGGCTTCGGTATTGCTTGCCGGCGGCCCGGTTGGGTATTTGGCGGCGGGGATACCGGTGCTGTTGGCCCTAGTGCTGGCCGGGATTCCCCTGGGGACCTACTGGCGGGGCATGAAACTGCTCTGGGTCGTCCTGCTGATCAGCCCGGTGCTCCAATCCTTGACCTATCCCGGGGAAGCGCTTTGGCAGTGGGGAATGATCCACGTCAGCCGGGAGGGCTTCACGTTGGGGATGCAGCTTTTTTACCGCCTGAGTTTACTGATCCTGTCGGTCATGATCGTAACCATGACCACCACACCGGTGAACTTGACTGCAGCCATGGAAAGGCTGCTGCAGCCCTTTAAACGATTTGGGTTACCGACCCATGAACTGGCCATGATGATGACAATTGCTCTGCGCTTTGTCCCCAGCCTGTTAGAGGAAGCCGAAGCGATCATGAAGGCCCAGCAAGCCCGAGGGGGCTCCATCAGCACCGGGAGCTTCAACAGGCGGCTGCAGGCATCGGTGGCGCTGCTGGTGCCTTTGCTGGCAGGTTCTCTGAGGAGAGCCGATGAACTGGCAGTGGCCATGGAAGCCCGCTGTTACAGGGGAGATACCGGGCGGACCCAATTAAAACAATTTAAATACCGGCTTCCGGATATTATTGTATTAGGGGTTTTACTCACATCCGCCATTGCCGTAGCAGCAACCAGGGGTCAGGCTTGACTTATTATTGACTTTTCCTTCGAAGTTCGAACTGGAGTTAGGGTGGTGATAGGAAAACTTGAAAAATATAAAATTAACGGTGGCTTACGACGGTACAAATTACCACGGCTTTCAGGAGCAGCGGGGGACGGGGCTGGCAACCATCCAGGAGGTTTTAGAAAGCACCCTTGGTAAAATTGCCAAAACACCTGTTCAGATCATCGGGGCCGGACGTACCGACGCCGGCGTCCATGCCCAGGGGCAGGTGGTCAATTTCCGTAGCGAAAGCTGGCCGGTGCCCACGGAAAAGATCCACCTGGCCATGAACACCCTGCTGCCGGAAGACATCAAGGTGCGGAAGGCGGAGGATGTACCCCCGGACTTTCACTCCCGGTTTTCTGCCACAGCGAAGACCTATCGCTATTCCATCTACCATCACCGGGTCATGTCACCGCTGCACCGCCTGTATTGTTATCACGAGCCAAGGCTTCTCAATATTGAGGCCATGAAGGAAGGCGCCAAATATCTTTTGGGAACCCACGATTTCAAATGCTTCCAGGCCCAGGGGACACCGGTGAAAGACACCGTCAGAACCCTTTACCGGGCAGAAATTATTGAAGCCCCCCCTGTAATCCACCTCTACCTCAGAGGGAACGGCTTCCTTTACAACATGGTACGCATTATCACCGGGACCCTGCTGGAGATCGGTATGGGAAAAATAAAGCCCGAAGAAATAGGACAAATCATCGCATCCAGAGATCGCACCCAGGCAGGTACCACCGTTCCACCCCAGGGACTTTGTCTAATGGAAGTGGAGTACTAATAAGTCATGCTCTTCCACTTGACACTCCATTTTTAATCGATTAAAATACTATTATGTGTGGCCAGTTGCGATTCCCGCCCCGTTATCGTAATTTGGCCCAGTGCAGTAAGGAGGGTATACGGATAATGAAGACAACATTCATGGCCAAGCCAGCTGAAATACAGCGCAAGTGGTATGTCATAGATGCTGAAGGAAAGCCCCTTGGTCGTGTGGCTGCAGAAGCTGCTCGTATTTTGCGTGGTAAGCACACTCCCATGTTCACTCCCCACGTAGATACCGGTGACCATGTAATTGTAATCAATGCTGATAAGGTAGTCCTTACCGGTAATAAACTGGATCAAAAAATGTACACCCGGCACAGTGGTTATCCCGGCGGTCTGAAGCAGTTCACCTACCGGACCATGATGGATAAGCGCCCGGAGCTAATTATGGAAAAAGCCATCAGAGGCATGCTGCCCCACAACCGTTTAGGCGAACAGCAGAGCAAAAAGCTGAAGGTCTATGCTGGCGGCGAACATCCCCATCAGGCTCAAAAGCCGGAAGTGTGGAACTTTTAATCATTAAAGTCTTACCGGAAGGAGGAAATATTGTGGCTCAAGTACAATTTTACGGAACCGGCCGTCGTAAGAACGCAGTGGCCAGGGTATACCTGGTACCCGGCGAAGGCAAGGTTGTTGTAAATAGCAAGCAAGTATTGGAATATTTCGGACGCAGAACCCTGGACATGGTTGTTCGCCAGCCTTTGGAGCTGACCAACACCACCGGTCGTTTTGATGTCATCTGCAAAGTAGTAGGCGGTGGCGTCAGCGGCCAGGCAGGTGCCGTAAGACACGGCATCGCCCGTGCCCTGGTGCAAGCCGACCCCAACCTGCGTCCCGTATTAAAGCGCGCCGGTTTCTTAACCCGTGACCCGCGGATGAAAGAGCGTCGTAAGTACGGTCTCAAGAAAGCCCGTCGTGCACCCCAATTCTCCAAACGTTAATCTTCGAACATACAAAAGGAAGGCAAATGCCTTCCTTTTTTGCATTTTTAGTAACTATTCAGCATCACAATTTTCTTTGAACATCATTTGGATGAATCGGCCAATTTGGAGCGTCTGGGCCAAGTGGTAGAGGAAGCCGATGAACTGCTCGCTTGGATAAAAAAATCCCCATTAAAAGGTCTGATAACACTCCCCGAAAAGATTACCGACACCGGTCCAAAACCAGGCAACACCCATCAAGTAAAGCGGATGTTCCGTGATACTACCACGTTCAGTTGCGACTAAAAGATCTGGGACCGTTGCCAGAGGATATTTTCACACCCGCCGGCAGGATTCGGCCGTCTTTGTTAGAAAAAGGTGTTATAGATGTCCGGAGTCGGTTGACCGGTATGCAAGTTTTAAACTGGGCTCAAGGGTGCCGGAAGTGCAAGACCTTTATACGAAGTTGTTTAGAAGACATTTCGTCGAATTGAGGGGAGACATTTATGAAGTATTCGGAAGCCAACTTGGGCAGGATCTTTATTTTAAGACTGGAACACGGAGACAAGATACCCGACACCATTGAGGGATTTGCAAAGGCCAATCAGATAAAATCCGCAATCGTGTTTTTTCTTGGCGGTGTTGATAAAGACAGCAAGGTTGTGGTTGGACCGGAAGACGGTACGTCCCCAAAACCGGTACCCATGATCACAAGTTTGTTTGGGGTAAGCGAAGCCGTAGGTGTTGGGACTTTGTTTACCAATGAAGAAAAGAGTCCGAAATTGCACTTACACTCTGCCTTTGGGCGTAACAAAGAAACCGTAACCGGTTGCACCAGGGAGGGTATTACCATTTGGCACATCGGGGAAGTCGTCATTTTAGAACTTAAGAACACTTCCGCCCAAAGGAAAATTGATCCCGGCACCGGTTTTGAACTGTTGGACTTATAGAGGATACCTTGTTAATTTGGACAGGGAGTATCTGGTGCTTTTAGGGCCTGACTGGTTTTAGGAGGGTGTCATTTTTCTAACTAAAACAATGGAACAATTGTGTTATCATTGATATAAAGATTTAAAAAGTTAAGTGGTGATTCCGATGTCTTCTGTTCCGTTATACCTGGCCTTTGGGGCAGGTATCGTTTCTTTTCTTTCACCCTGCATACTGCCGCTGGTGCCGGGATATATTTCTTATTTGGCCGGGGTGTCCATCACAGCGGGGACCCCGGAGGTTAATAAGCGGTTGGTGATCAGCAGGGCAGCCCTGTTTAACCTGGGCTTTATGCTGGTGTTTATTTTAATGGGGGCCACCGGCAGTTATATAGGCAAATTTTTTCTGGCACATAAGCAAGTGCTGGCCAAGGTTGGCGGCATCATCATTTTCATCATGGGCCTGCAGATGACCGGGCTGCTGAAGTGGCAGGCCCTTTACCGGACATACAAGGTTCATCTTCCCGTCCGGGTGAACGGTTCCCTGGGGGCGTTGCTGCTGGGGGTTACCTTTGCTGCCGGGTGGACTCCCTGCGTGGGCCCAGTCCTGGGGTCCATCCTGGTATATGCCGGAATGTCCGGCACGGTAACCAAAGGGGTCCTTTTGCTGGGGGTTTATTCCCTGGGATTGGCGATTCCCTTTATGCTGGCAGCCATCAGTATCAGTTGGACGGTCAACTATCTGCCCAGGTTCAACAAGTATCTCACTGTCCTCTCTGTGGCCAGCGGTCTTATCCTAATGATCGTCGGGGTGTTGCTGTTCCTGGATATTTTCCCGCGTATAAGCGCTTACTTGACTTTTTAGGAGCGGGGACACGGGTAAGCCTTTATCATGAAATAGATAAACCTGGGATTAATGAATAAGTCAATAATAAGTTCAAACCTGACCCAAACTATTTCCGGTTCTTACAATCTATGCAGAATCAATGACCAACTGCCAATGAAACTGGCTTTTTTTGCTGCGACTGCTTCTATTTACCAATTTTTGTGCATACCATTCCTTTAGAAGACTTGTACTGGTTAAAGGAGTGGTAGGTCTTGGCCATCATCAGAGCAGTCAAAATAAATAAACGATACATCATCGGGTGTTTGGTCCTGTTGGTGCTGTCGGTTCAAATTTATAAGATGGCCATGATAAAACAAGAAGAAAAGAACATTGCGGCCATGTCCTATGTTCTGGCCAACAAGGTGATTGTGGTGGACCCGGGGCACGGGGGGAGAGACCCGGGGAAGATCGGTGTCAGCGGGGTGCCCGAGAAGGAGATCAACCTGGAGGTGTCCAAACGACTGGCCACCGTTCTGGGTGAAATGGGAGCAGCGGTTATCTTGACCAGGGACACTGATATAGATTTAAGCGACACTTCGGTCCAGGGCAGCAAAAAAAGGCAGGATTTATCCCGGCGGGCGGAATTGGCCAATGAAAGAAACGCCGACTTGTTCGTCAGCATTCACTGCAATGGGTTTCCCGGCCAGAAGGAACACGGAGCCCAGGTGTTCTCCCAGCCCAATTCCCCGGAAAGTAAAATTTTGGCTAAATGCATTCAGAAGGAAATGGCCGTCATTTTAGGCAATACCCACCGGAAAGCCAAGCAGGTGGACTACTTTGTTACAAGAACAACCAAGATGCCGGCGGCTATCGTAGAAATCGGCTTTTTGACCAACCCCAAAGAGGATAAACTGCTGCAGGATCCTTTGTACCAGAGTAAAGTGGCCTGGAGCATTGCCGCCGGGATTATAAAATATTATGAGGAGAAAGAAAAAAGCAGAGAAAACTCCGGCGTCAATGAAAAAGATGTCCTGAAAACATTTCAGCAGCAGCCCGGTAATCATATACCAGCACCGTAAACACCGGATCATCCGCCTGGACAGAGCATTTGTCCCGCCGGGTGATCTTTTGTTTGAAGTCCCAATAAATATCACCAGGAGTCACTGGAGAATAATGCTTTGCATAGTATGGAACATTAAAAAGACCAGAATTGTAAAGGGGGAGATAAGATTGATTTATTTTGATTCCGCTGCCACTTCCTGGCCCAAGCCGCCGGAAGTCTGGCAGGCAATGGAACACTTTATCAGAGAAGTGGGAGCCAGCCCCGGGCGAGCAGGTCACAAAAAAACCGTTGAGGCCAATCGAATTGTTGATGAAACGAGGCAGCTTTTGGCTGACCTTTTTAACGTAGGGGACCATCACCGGATGATCTTCACTTTAAACGCCACCGACAGCTTAAACCTGGCCATCAAAGGATTATTACGACCCGGAGATCATGTGGTTACCAGTTCCATGGAACACAATTCCGTGACCCGGCCACTCCATACCCTGGAATCCTACGGGGTGCAGGTTACCAAAGTGCAATGTGACAGCCGGGGGAATATTGATGTTCATGAGATCGAAAAGGCCATCCGGCCCAATACTCGGGCCATTGTTATGACCCATGCCTCCAATGTGACCGGCTCCATCATGCCGGTGGAAGAGGTGGGGCGCATTGCTGCCAGGCATCAGGTTCACTTTCTCATGGATGCGGCCCAGACGGCCGGTCTGCTGGACATAGATGTAAAAAAATTAAACATCAGCATATTAACCTTCCCGGGGCATAAAAGCCTGCTGGGGCCCCAGGGTACCGGAGGTCTTTATATCCGGGAGGGTGTGCAGTTAATGACCCTGCGGGAAGGTGGCACCGGGAGCGGCTCCGAAACCCCGACCCAGCCCGACATGCTGCCGGAAAAATATGAATGCGGCACCTTGAACGCTGTGGGAATTGCCGGTTTAGGAGCGGGAGTCAAATTCCTGCGCCGGGTTGGGATGGCCAAAATCAGGGGACACGAAATGAAATTAACCAAACGGTTTCTGGAGGGGGCAGCCCAAATTAACGGGCTTCATATTTACGGACCAGGGGATTTGGAGAAACGGGTGCCGGTGGTTTCCTTCCGCATTGACGGCTATAAAGCCGGCGAGGTGGGAGACCTGCTGGATAAAAAATATACTATCGCCTGCCGGGCAGGACTGCACTGCGCCCCGGATGCCCACCGCACCCTGGGCACCTTTGAGGAAAAGCTGGTGCGTTTTAGTTTCTCCTATTTCAACAAACCCGAAGAAGTGGACTTTGCGCTAAATGCCCTTCAAGAGATTGCGGCAGCGAGTCCCCTGGTGGTGGCCACTCTTCCCGCAGGTACCTGCTACCTAAGTTATTAAGTTATTTTGTGTGGGCAGAAAAACAATTTCCGCCCGGCTCTTGATGAGCTACAACACTACCGAATGAGTTTCTTATCCAAAGCAGCCACATGCACCAGCACTTTGGCCACGGCCTCATAAAGTTCCCGGGGAATTTCCACGCCCAGGCCCAGTTCAACCAGGGTATGGGCCAGGGTTTCATCGCGGTAAAGGGGAATGTCATTTTCCCGGGCGATTTTTTCCATGGCATTGGCCATATCCCCTTTGCCAACGGCCACAACGGTGGGCGCATTGTCCCGGTCCTGACGGTAGCGCAGGGCTGCGGCGACCCTTTCTCTCTTCGTTTTCATACTCACACCTGCACATCCAATAAGATGTTGCTTTCCCCGGAGGCAAAATCCGGGTCAATGTCGGCGATACTGCGTATGCCGGGTTGCATCCGGCAGGAAACAATCACGTTTTGATAGCCCAGTTCCGTCAATTCCTTCTGCAGATCCGCCGCGCCGGCCCGGAAGATTTCGGCCGCGGTCTGGATTTCGGTAATGCATTGCACCGACAGGGAGCTGCCGGGCTGGGTGGTTAAGGTAAACCACAATAGGCCCAGGGTATCGGTGTTGAGACTGAAAATAACCTTGGCTTCCCCGTCTTTCCCGGTTTTGGCGGAAAAGTCTTTTACTTTCCAATAAAACCTGGCATCTTCGTAGAGCGGGGTGCGCAAAGGAAGCGGCACAAAGGCCAACTGATCCTGCCGGTCGGGAGCGGTGACGGGGTCCGGTGTCCTGGGTCCCGCAGGACGGCCGGTTTTGGTCATTTCCCTGGCCGCCTCGGCGGCCAGGTTTTGTTCCAGTCCAAAGGGTTTTTGTTGGATTTTGTCGACGTGTTTCCCAGGGGTGACCCTCATGTTTTCGCTGGCTTTGAACAGGGCAGACATCACTTTGTCAATCATCAAAAACCCCCCTTTAAAAACTATACCTTCGACAAAGGTAAATTTGTTCCTTCCACCCTTGACAGAATGGCAGGGATTTGCCCGAGATACCAGAAGTTTAAGGCGAGGTGATTTTTATGGAGATCCTGGCGATATTTGTGTCATCTTTTGTCTTGGCCCTCTCCGGAGCCATGATGCCCGGACCGCTCTTCACATTGGCCCTCAGTGAGAGCGCCAAACGAGGGTTTATGGCGGGACCGCTGCTCATTTTAGGACACGTGCTGTTGGAACTGTCGCTGGTGCTGGCGTTGCTGTCAGGGTTAGCCAAAATCCTTACTGTACCCAGTGTGGGCAGTATGATTGCCGTCCTCGGCGGTGTGTTCCTTTTCTATATGGGATACGGCATGGCCAGGGATGCCTATCTTAGAAAAGTTTCACTTGAAATGCCGGGCCACGGGGACCCCTCCCCCGGGGAAAAGGGGGAAGTCAAAACAGATTTGCACCTGGTGGCCGTAGGCGCCGTTGTTTCCTTTTCTAACCCCTACTGGTCGCTCTGGTGGGCAACGGTGGGCTTAGGCTATATCACCCTTTCCATGAAAGAAGGCACCATGGGCCTCGGTGCATTTGTAGCCGGACATTTCCTGGCGGACCTGCTCTGGTACTCTTTGATTGCCGGGGCTGTGACAGCCGGCAGAAAAATTCTCAGCCCGACCATCTACAGAGGCATTTTAGTGGCCTGCGGCATCTTTTTGGTTTGGCTGGGCGGTATGTTTGTCTATAAGGGATTTACGGGCATCACATAAAAAGTGAGTATTTAAGTAAGAATACGGATGAAAGCCCGGTAGTTTCGGAATTTCATAGGTTCGGAGGGATGCACTATGACGGTGGTATTCTGTGGTATCATGCCTCACCCGCCCATTGCTTTGCCGGAAGTGGGCGGCGCCGAGGCGGATAAGATTATGGCCACCCGGGACGCAATGCTGGAACTGGGGCGCCGGATTAAGAGCAGCGGTGCCGCCACGCTGGTCATGATTTCCCCCCATGCTCCGGTCTTCGGGGATGCCATTGCCATTAACGCGCTGCCTGAATCCAAGGGAGACCTGCGGCGCTTCGGGGCGGCAGAGGTGGCCTTTACCTGCCGCTACGACAAGGAACTGGGAAATGAAATCGGCTGGCAGGCCGAAGACCTCGGCCTGCCTGTGGTTGAGATTGATCCAAAAGTGGCGGGCCGGGTAGGGGTGGATCTAAGCCTGGACCACGGGTTTACCGTTCCCCTGTACTACCTCCGGCAGGCCGGGGTTGACCTGCCCCTGGTCCCCTGCTCCATGGGTGTCTTTTCACCGGAAAAATTATATGCCTTTGGCGTTGCGGTGCAGCGGGCTGCCCGGGCGTCGGAAACCAAAGTGGCGGTGATTGCCAGCGGCGACTTATCCCACCGGCTGACACCGGATGCCCCGGCGGGTTATGACCCCCGAGGGAAGGAGTTCGACCGGACCATTGTGTCCCTGATCAAGAACCTGGATGTACCGGGCATCATCAACCTGGAAGAAGACCTGTGCGAGCGGGCCGGCGAGTGCGGCCTGCGCCCCATCATCATGATGCTGGGGGCGCTGGACGGCTGTGCGGTAAACAGTGAAGTGTTATCCTATGAGGGTCCCTTTGGAGTCGGCTATCTGGTGTACTCCCTGGCGCCCACCGGCAGCGATCCGGGCAGAGAATTGCTGGAGAAGCTGCAGGAGGACCGCAAAAAGGCCCTGGAGGGAATGCGAAGCCGGGAAAGCTACCTGATTCAGGTGGCCCGGCAGAGTTTGGAGAGTCATCTCAAGGGGCAGTGGAAAGAACCGGACAGCTATCAAGTTCCGCCGGAGTTTGCCGGTAAGGCCGGTGCCTTTGTTTCCTTTAAAAAGAACGGCCAGTTAAGAGGGTGTATCGGCACCACCGCTCCCACCCGGCAGAACGTGGTGCAGGAAGTGGCCTACAACGCCGTGAGTGCCGGCACCCAGGACCCCCGCTTTTACCCCATCCGCCTGGATGAGTTGGATGAACTGACAGTTTCGGTGGACGTATTGATGCCGCCGGAACCCATCCAGAGCATCGACCAACTGGACGTGAAGAAATACGGGGTGATTGTGCGGCGGGGCAGCAGGAGCGGCCTGCTGCTGCCGGACCTGGAGGGAGTTGACACACCCCGGCAGCAGGTGGAGATCGCCAAGCAGAAGGCCGGCATCGCCCCGGAGGAAGAAGTGCAGTTGGAGCGGTTTGAGGTGGTTCGCTACTGCTGAGAAGTGGGAAGTGAGAGGTTAGAGGTGGGAATAAACCATTCATAGAAGAGAACCGGAGTGGTGTGCAAATGCATGAAGCGATGTTTTGGCACAAGAAGGACAATGGTTTGGTTTTCTGTGAGCTCTGTCCCAAGGGCTGCAGCATTAAGGACGGGCACAGGGGGTTTTGCCGGGTGCGGGAAAACAGGGGAGATGTTTTATATACCTTGAACTACGGGAAGGTATCCTCCTATGCCCTGGATCCCATGGAAAAGAAACCCCTTTACCACTTTTACCCCGGCAACCTGATTCTTTCCCTGGGCACCGTGGGCTGCAACCTGCGCTGCGGCTTCTGCCAGAATTGGCAGATTGCCCATGGCGACCCCAATACCTTGAAGCTGCTGCCCAAAGAGGCGGTGGACCTGGCCCTGGAACAAAGGGACAAGGGGCTGCCCTGTGTGGGCATTGCCTATACCTACTCGGAGCCCTTTATGTGGTACGAGTATGTTTATGATACCGCCCGCCTGGCCCGGGAGGCCGGCTTGCAAAATGTGCTGGTGACCAACGGCTACGCAAAAGAAGAGCCCTTAAAGAAACTACTGCCCTATATCGATGCCATGAACATTGATGTCAAGGGGTTTACGGATAAATATTACAAAGAAAACTGTGTGGGACGCCTGGCACCGGTCATCCGAACGGTGGAAATCGCCCAGCGGCAGTGCCATGTGGAAATCACCACCCTGCTGGTGCCCGGGCTGAACGACTCTCCCGAAGAAATCAGGGAACTGGTGGACTGGGTGGCGGGCATGAACCCGGACATACCGGTTCACTTTTCCCGCTACTTTCCCAACTACAAATTTGACCTGCCGCCCACCCCGGTGGAAACCATGCACCGGGCCTATGAGATGGCCAGGGAAAAGTTAAACTACGTATTTCTGGGCAACCTGGGGGACCCCTCCACCCAGAATACCTATTGTCCCCGATGCGGTAAATTAATCATCAAAAGGGGCGGCTATCAAACCGAGGTGGTGGGTCTGGCGGGACAAGCCTGCCGGGAGTGCGGGCAAGCCATAAAAATCAAAGGGTAAAAATTAATCATTGTATTTTATTCGCTGTTATGTATAATTATAAATATTAACCCCTTAATTTTATGAATAAAAACATAGAATATACAAATAATTATGCATTATTTTGGAGGTGCCGGAATGATCAAGGTAGGAGTGGTGGGAGCAACCGGCTATGCGGGCGCTGAATTGGTACGCCTGCTGGCCGGTCATCCAAAGGTGGAGTTAAGTGTTCTAACCTCCCAGACCTATGCCGGAAAAAACATGTGGGAGGTTTTCCCCCATTTATACGGAATGGTGGACAAAACCCTGGAAGAATTCAATTTAAGTGATCTGGTTTCCCGCTGTGATGTGATTTTTACCGCCCTTCCCCACGGCCATGCCATGCCCGTCGGGCATGAGGTGATGCGCCGCGGCAGGCGGCTGATCGACCTGGGTGCGGATTTCCGTTTGAAAGACGTGGATGTCTACCAGTCCTGGTACAAGACAGAGCATACCGCCTCGGTTCTGGTGGCATCAGCGGTTTATGGTTTGCCGGAACTGAACCGGGCAGAAATCAGGGGCAGTGTCATCGTGGGTAACCCGGGCTGTTACCCCACCAGCGCCATTCTGGGATTGGCACCCCTGCTTACTAATAAATTAATTGATACGGAAACCATTATTATTGACTCCAAATCCGGCGTTTCCGGCGCCGGCCGGGGGTTAAGCCTGAAGACTCATTTTTCGGAGACCACCGAAAACTTTCAAGCCTACGGGGTGGCAACCCACCGCCATACGCCGGAAATTGAGCAGGAGTTATCGGAACTGGCGGGTATGCCGGTGACCGTGAATTTTACCCCGCACCTTACCCCCATGGTCCGGGGCATTCTCAGCACCATGTACGGGAAACTGACCGCGGAACTCAATACCGAGGAACTTACCGATTTCTACCGGCAGTTTTACAAGGGGGAACGGTTTGTCAGGGTGCTGCCGGCGGGCATGTACCCGTCCACCAAGGCAGTGGCCGGGTCCAACCACTGTGATCTTTCCGTGACAGTGGACCCCAGAACCGGGCGGGTGATTGTCTTATCTGCCATTGATAATCTCATGAAGGGTGCCGCAGGCCAGGCAGTACAAAATCTAAATGTCATGCTGGGGCTGCCGGAGGACACCGGCCTGGACTTTGCGGGGATGTACCCGTAGGAGAGGAAGGAAAATTATGACGGAAGCAGGAGCTTATAAAAATATCCTCGGCGGGGTGACCGCCCCCAGGGGTTTTTCTGCCAGCGGGGTGCCCGCAGGGCTGAAAAAGGACAGCAAACCAGACCTGGCCCTCATCTATTCCGAAGCGCCGGCCAGCGCGGCGGGGGTTTATACCACCAACCTGGTAAAGGCAGCCCCCCTGGAACTGACCCGCCAGAGGGTTGCTGCGGGAACCGCCCGGGCGGTGATTGTTAACGCCGGCAACGCCAACGCCTGCACCGGCGAGAGGGGCCTGCCGGATGCCGTGGAGATGGCCCGGGCCGTAGCGTCTTCCCTGGGCATTGCCGAGGAGGAAGTGCTGGTGGCCTCCACCGGGGTGATCGGCGTACCGCTGCCGGTGGAGAAGATTACAGCCGCAGTGCCGCAGGCGGTGGCCTCCTTAAATAAAGAGAATCACGCACTGGCCTCCCGGGCCATTATGACCACAGACCTGGTGCCCAAGGAATTTGCGGTGCAGGTACACATCAAGAAGAGTGTTGTGACCATCGGCGGCATGGCCAAAGGTTCGGGCATGATTCACCCCAACATGGCCACCATGCTGTGCTTTATCACCACCGATGCCGCCATTGGCAGCGAGGCACTGCAAACCGCCCTCAAGAGGGCGGTGGATCGCTCCTTTAATATGATCACGGTGGACGGGGACACCAGCACCAATGATATGGTGGTGGTGCTGGCCAACGGCCAGGCAGGCAACCCGGAGATCAAGTTGGATTCCGAGGATTACCGCTTTTTCTACGAGGGACTGCTGGAAGTATGCACCGCCCTGGCCAAAATGATTGCCCGGGACGGTGAGGGAGCCACCCGGCTCATCGAAGTGAACGTCACCGGTGCACCGTCCAGACAGGATGCCAACCTGGCGGCCCGCTCGGTGGTGGGCTCCAACCTGTTTAAAGCTGCGGTGTTCGGCAAAGACGCCAACTGGGGGCGCATCCTCTGTGCCCTGGGGTATTCCGGAGCTGTCTTTGACCCCGCCCGGGCGGATATTTTTATCGGCGACGTCCAGGTGGCCAAAGACGGCGGGGCGGTTGAATTCGACGAGGAACGGGCCACCGAAATGTTAAGCCAGGACCCGGTGATTATCTTTGTGGACTTAAAATCCGGCGCGTATTCCGCCACAGCCTGGGGCTGTGATTTAACCTATGATTACGTAAGGATTAACGGCAGTTATCGAACATAATTAGCCTTTGGCTGTTGGCCATTTGCCAACCAAACTGTTCTAATAGCCAAGGGCCAAAAGCTAATGGCTAAGGCCAAAAAAGCTGAAAGCTGACGGCTGATGGCAGAGTGCCAGGAACTACCTTTAGGAATATAGGAGCGATGAGGGAGAATCTATAAAACTATGCTAACTGCACTGGAAAAGGCCGGCATCCTGGTGGAGGCACTGCCTTATATCAAGAAATTTTACGGGAAAACCGTTGTCATCAAATACGGCGGCCATGCCATGATCAACGGCGAGCTGAAGCAGGCCGTCATGACCGACCTGGTGTTAATGAAGTTTGTGGGCATCAACCCGGTGGTGGTGCACGGGGGCGGCCCGGAAATCACCGGCATGCTGAAAAGGCTGGGCATAGAGTCTCGGTTTGTCGGCGGCCTGCGGGTAACCGACTCCCCCACCATGGAAGTGGTGGAAATGGTGCTGGGCAAGCTGAATAAAGAAATCGTGGCCCTCATCAACAGGCTGGGGGGCCGGGGCGTCGGTCTTTCGGGCAAGGACGCCAATTTAATCATCGCCGGCAAAAAGCTTGGCAGCGGGCAGCAGGACATCGGCTTCGTGGGAGAAGTGGCCCAGATTAATCCCCAACTGCTGGAGACGGTCATCAAAGAGGGCTACATTCCGGTGGTTTCCCCGGTGGGTGTGGACCAGCAAGGGGAAAGCTACAACATTAACGCGGACACGGTGGCCGGCGCCATTGCCACCGCGCTGCAGGCGGATAAATTGATTATCTTAACCGATGTAGAAGGGATCCTGGCGGATCGTAACGATAAAGATTCCCTGCTGTCCACCATCAAGGTGGAGGAAATCCCTACGCTGATTGAGCGGGGCGTTATCCAGGGGGGTATGATCCCCAAGGTGGAATGCTGCATTAACGCCATCAAGGGCGGGGTGGCCACCACCCACATCCTGGACGGGCGGGTGCCCCACTCCATCCTGCTGGAGGTATTCACGGACAAAGGGATCGGAACCATGGTTGTTTAGTCGTCGGTCGTCAGTCGTCGGACGTCGGCCTTTTTAAATGAAAGGTCAGGTGGGAAAGAATGAATAACCAAGAGATATTGGCCATGGGGCAGGAGTATGTGATGAATACGTATGGGCGGCTGCCTATGGCACTTGTTAAAGGGGAAGGGTGCCGGGTCTGGGATGCGGACGGGCGGCAGTATTTGGACTTTGTAGGGGGGCTGGCGGTGAATTCCCTGGGCCACGCTCACCCGAAAGTGGCGGAGGCCGTCTGCCGGCAGGCCAAAACCCTGCTGCACTGCTCCAACCTTTACTGGATCGAACCACAGGTAAAACTGGCCAAATTATTGGTGGAAAACTCCTGTGCAGGGAAAGTCTTTTTCTGCAACAGCGGCGCCGAAGCCAACGAAGGGGCCATTAAACTGGCCCGCAAGTATGCCAAAGTAAACCTCGGCCCGGACAAATATGAAATCATTACAGCCACCAATTCCTTTCACGGACGCACCCTGGCGGCTGTTACCGCCACAGGCCAGACCAAATATCAAAAGGGTTTTGATCCCCTGCCCCCGGGCTTCAACTATGTGCCCTACAACGATTTGGCGGCCCTGGAGCAAAGCATCGGTCCCCAAACCTGCGCGGTGATGCTGGAACCGGTGCAGGGGGAAGGGGGCGTCATTCCGGCCCATCCGGCGTACCTGGAAGGGGTTGCCGGGCTGTGTAAAGAGAAGGGGCTGCTCCTCATTTTTGATGAAGTTCAGTGCGGTTTGGGACGTACCGGCAAGTTTCTGGCTTACCAGCACTACCAGGTAGAACCGGATATTATTACCCTGGCCAAGGCACTGGGCGGCGGCTTCCCCATCGGGGCGATGCTGGCCAAGGATCACGTGGCAAGCGCCTTCCAACCGGGCGATCACGCCAGCACCTTCGGGGGCAACCCCCTGGCCTGCGCCGCTGCCCTGGCAGCCATGGAAACCATCCTCCAGGACGGGGTGCAGGAAAACGCCCAAAGCATGGGCGAATACTTTAAGAACCAATTAACCACCCTAGCACAGAAATATCCCTATGTCAAAGAAGTCCGGGGACTGGGCCTGATGCTGGGGATGGAGCTGGCCATCGAAGGCAAGGACATCGTCGCCCGCTGCCTGGAGCAGGGACTGCTCATCAACTGCACCAACGGCAACGTGTTGAGATTCCTGCCGCCCCTGATCATAACCAGAGATGAAGTGGACCAGGCAGTGGCTATTCTGGATCAAGCAATGAAGAATGTATTGTAGGAGGTTCACGATGCCCAAACGGAAGGACATCAAAACAGTACTGGTAATCGGTTCCGGTCCCATCATCATCGGCCAGGCGGCGGAATTTGACTATGCCGGAACCCAGGCTTGCAAAGCGCTGCGGGAAGAGGGCATCAAAGTGGTGCTGGTGAATTCCAACCCGGCCACCATCATGACCGACGGGGACATCGCCGATGTTGTCTATATAGAGCCGATCACCTGGGAAAGCATTGAAAAAATTATCGCCAAGGAGCGCCCGGACGGCCTGCTGCCGACCCTGGGGGGCCAGACCGGCCTGAACATGGCGGTGGAACTGGCCGAGCGCGGCATCCTGGAAAAGTACGGTGTGGAACTGCTGGGCACCTCCCTGGAAACCATTAAAAAGGCCGAAGACCGGGAACTTTTCCGGGCCACCATGCTGGAAATCGGCGAGCCCATTCCGGAAAGCACCATTGCCAGCACCGTTGAGGAATGCATTGACTTCGCCAACAAAATCGGGTACCCGCTCATCGTACGCCCGGCCTATACCCTGGGCGGCACCGGCGGCGGCATCGTCAAGGATGAAAAGGAATTAACCGCCACCTGCCACCGGGGTCTCAAGATGAGCATGATCAACCAGGTGCTGCTGGAGCGCAGTGTGGCAGGCTGGAAAGAAATCGAGTATGAAGTGATGCGGGACAATGCGGACAACTGCATCACCATCTGCAATATGGAAAACATCGACCCGGTGGGAGTCCATACCGGGGACAGCATCGTGGTGGCGCCCTCCCAGACCCTGTCGGACCGGGAATATCAAATGCTGCGCAGCGCCTCCCTGAAGATCATCCGTGCTCTCAAAGTGGCCGGGGGCTGCAACGTGCAGTTTGCCCTGGACCCCCACAGCATGAATTATATTGTCATTGAAGTAAATCCCCGGGTCAGCCGTTCTTCGGCCCTGGCTTCCAAGGCCACCGGCTACCCCATTGCCAAACTGGCCGCCAAAATCGCCATCGGGCTCAATCTGGATGAAATTACCAACCCGGTGACCGGCAAGACCACCGCCTGCTTTGAACCTACCCTGGATTACGTGGTGGTCAAAATTCCCCGCTGGCCCTTTGACAAATTCGCCAGCGGCGACCGGAGCCTGGGCACCCAGATGAAGGCCACCGGCGAAGTGATGGCCATTGACCGGAGCTTTGAGGGGGCTTTAATGAAGGCGGTGCGCTCCCTGGAGATCGGCGTCGACAGCCTGCAGATCAAGGGCAGCGCCAGCTGGACCGAGATGGAACTGGAAAGCAAGCTGAACCGGCCGGACGACGAGCGGCTGTTTGTGGTGGCCGAGGCCTTCCGCCGCTACTGGACCCTGAAGGAAGTTCGGCAGCTGACCGGTATAGACTACTGGTTCCTGGAAAAAATCAAGGACCTGGTGGTGCTGGAGCAGCAAATCCGCAAGGCCGGCGGGCTGCCCGGGCAGGAACTGCTGCGCAAGGCCAAGATTTGCGGCTTATCCGATGCCCACATCGGGCGTCTGTGCGGCAAATCTATGAAAGAGATCCGCGAACTGCGCAAGCAATACGGTATTTTGCCCACCTACAAGGTGGTGGATACCTGCGCCGCCGAGTTTGAAGCCTCCACACCCTATTACTATTCCACCTATGATGCCGAGGATGAGGTGGCAGTGTCCGGGCGGCCAAAAGTGGTTGTGCTGGGCTCCGGCCCCATCCGCATCGGCCAGGGCGTGGAATTTGACTACTGCTCGGTGCACTCGGTCTGGGGCCTGCAGAAGGAAAATGTCGAGGCCATTATTATCAACAACAACCCCGAGACCGTTTCCACCGACTTTGATACCGCCGACAAGCTGTATTTCGAGCCCTTGACGGTGGAAGACGTCATGAACATCATTGATAAAGAGAAGCCCCTGGGTGTCATTGTCCAGTTTGGCGGGCAGACCGCCATCAACCTGGCCGGCGACCTGGCGGAACTGGGAGTGAACATCCTGGGCACCCCGGTGGAGGGCATTGACGCCGCCGAAGACCGGGAGAAATTTGAAAAACTGCTGAAAGGCCTGGGCATCCCCCAGACCGAAGGGAAAACCGCCACCACCGTGGAGCAGGCCCGGCAAATTGCGGCAGACCTGGGCTTCCCGGTGCTGGTGCGCCCTTCCTACGTGCTGGGCGGCCGGGCCATGGAGATTGTCTACAACGACGACCAGCTGTTGAAATACATGTCCAGCGCCGTGCAGGTGTCCCCCAGGCACCCGGTGCTGGTGGATAAATATGTGCGGGGCAAAGAAGTGGAAGTGGACGCCATTGGGGACGGGCAGAAGATCTTTATTCCCGGCATTATGGAGCACATCGAGCGGGCGGGGGTTCACTCCGGGGACAGCATTGCGGTATACCCGCCCCAGAGCCTGAGCCAGAAGGAAATGGAGCAGGTGGTGGACTACACTGTCCGCATCGGCAGGGCCTTAAAGGTCTGCGGCCTGATGAATATCCAATACGTGGTGGGCGACTGGGAAGTCTTTGTGCTGGAAGTGAACCCCCGGGCTTCCCGGACGGTGCCGATCCTCTCCAAGGTGACCGGGGTTCCCATGGTGCAGACCGCCACCCGCTGCATGCTGGGCAAAAGCCTGGCGGACCTGGGCTACCGTCCCGGACTGGGCCCGGTCTCCGATCATATTACCGTCAAGGCGCCGGTATTCTCCTTTGAAAAATTGGGGCTGGTGGAAACCTCCCTGGGACCGGAAATGAAATCCACCGGAGAGGTGATGGGGGTTGACAAATCCTTCTCCCACGCCTTCTACAAGGCCATTACCTCCGCCGGACTGAAAGTGGCCAAAAGCGGCGCTGTCCTCTTCTCGGTGGCGGACCGGGATAAGCTGGAGGCCGTGGCGGTGGCCCGCCAGTACGCCAACCTGGGCTTCAAGCTGTACGCCACCATGAATACCGCTGCCGCCCTGGCCTCCGCCGGGCTGCCGGTGGTGGGCACCGAAGATCCCCTGGCCCGAGTGCGTTCCGGCAATGTGCAAATGGTGATCAATACCCCCACCAGGGGCAAGGTGCCCGGGCGTGCCGGCTTCCGCCTGCGCCGGCTGGCAGCGGAGTATAAAGTGCCCTGCTTAACTTCCCTGGATACCGCCAAGGCCATGGCCGGTGTGCTGCACGAACTGCTACAGGGCGACCCGGTGGCGCCGGTCTCCCTGGATCGCTTTACCGAGTTTCTCAATGAAAAAAGGCCTGCCAAAAACATAGGTTAATGGCCGGAGGGGATGACATAGATGGAAGACCTGAATAAAAGACTGAAGGGCAGGGATTTACTGACCCTGCATGACTTTACGGTGGAAGAAGTCAACCTGCTGCTGGAGGAAGCCGCCCGCATCAAAGGCCTGCAAAAGGCCGGCATCCCGCACCCCTATCTGCAGGGAAAAATCCTGGCCATGATCTTTCAAAAGAGTTCCACCCGCACCCGGGTCAGCTTTGAGGTAGGCATCTATCAACTGGGCGGCTACGGGCTCTTCTTAAGTCCCAAGGACATTCAGATGGGCCGGGGAGAATCGGTGGCGGATACCGCCAGGGTGTTGTCTCGCATGGTGGACGGCATCATGATCCGCACCTTTGACCAGAGCGAGGTGGAGGAACTGGCCCGATATGCCGACATTCCGGTCATCAACGGCCTCACCGACCTGACCCACCCCTGCCAGATCCTGGCGGACCTGCTGACCGTCAAAGAACACAAGGGCAAACTGTCAGGTCTGAAGCTGGCTTACGTAGGGGATGGCAACAACATTGCCCATTCGCTGATGTACGGCTGTGCCAAGGTAGGCATGGATATCAGCGTGGCTTCCCCGGAGGGATACCGGCCCAAGGCCTGGGTGGAGGAACTGGCCAAACAGGATGCCCAGGCCACCGGCGCTAAAATCGAGGTACTCACCGATCCGGTGGAGGCCGTTCAAGATGCGGATGTCATCGTCACGGATGTGTGGGCCAGCATGGGGCAGGAAGCGGAGCAGCAGGAACGGGAAAAGGTCTTTGCTTCTTACCAGGTGAACGAAGCCCTGTGCTCCCACGCCAAAAAGGATTTCATCTTCCTGCACTGCCTGCCGGCCCACCGGGGTGAGGAAGTCACGGCGGAAATTATCGACGGACCCCACTCGGTGGTCTGGGACGAAGCGGAAAACCGCCTGCACGTCCAGAAGGCGGTTATGGCGCTGTTGATGTAAAAATTTCTGGCTGTTGGTTCGCTTAAGGGACCATCAGCCTTTTCCTATGATTATTTGGCAAGACAAATGACCTCAGGTAGGAATATCTAGCAAATTGTCGAAAACACTAAAATTAAAACCAATGAAAGGGGCTTATTGCATGCCAAAAGTTATACTGGCCTACTCCGGAGGGCTGGATACCTCCGTTATCATTGCCTGGCTGAAAGAAAACTACGGCTACGAAGTCATTGCCATGACCGCCGACCTGGGCCAGGGAGAGGAACTGGCCCCCCTGGAAGAAAAGGCCATCCAGAGCGGCGCCAGCAAAATTTACATTGAAGACCTGCGCAAGGAATTCGTGGAAGAATACATATGGCCGACTTTAAAGGCTGGCGCCGTCTACGAAGGAAAATACCTGCTGGGCACCTCCTTTGCCCGGCCGCTGATCGCCAAGAAACTGGCGGAAATCGCCGAAAAAGAGGGCGCTGTGGCCGTAGCCCACGGCGCCACCGGCAAGGGCAACGACCAGGTGCGTTTTGAACTGGGCGTCAAGGCCCTGGCCCCGCACCTGAAAGTCATAGCTCCCTGGCGGGAGTGGGACATCCGCTCCCGGGAAGACGCCATTGACTATGCCGAAGCCAGGGGAATCCCTGTGCCGGTAACCAAGAAGAGCATCTACAGCCGGGACCGCAATATCTGGCACATCAGCCACGAAGGCGGCGAACTGGAAAGTCCCGCCAATGCTGCTTCCTACGATATGCTGATGCTGACCGTGCCTCCGGAAAAGGCGCCGGACCGGCCCGCCTATGTGGAAATCGGTTTTGAGAAGGGGATTCCTGTATCATTAAACGGCCAGCGGATGGATGGAGTCAGCCTGCTGGAAAAGCTGAACGCCATCGGCGGGGCCAACGGCATCGGTATCGTGGACATGGTGGAAAACCGCCTGGTGGGTATGAAGTCCCGGGGTGTTTATGAGACCCCCGGCGGCGCCATCCTGGTGTACGCCCACCACGAGCTGGAACTGCTGACGTTGGACCGGGCTACCCTGCATTATAAGGAACAGGTTGCCCTGCGGTATGCCGAACTGGTTTATGACGGCGTGTGGTTCGCCCCCCTGCGGGAAGCCCTGGATGCCTTTGTGGACAGCACCCAGCGCACCGTCACCGGTACCGTCAAACTGAAACTCTATAAAGGCAACATCATGCCCGCCGGTACCACCTCGCCCTACTCTCTCTATGACGAAGAACTGTCCACCTTCGGCCGTGACGAAGTCTACAACCAGGCCGACGCCGCAGGCTTCATCAACCTCTTCGGCCTGCCCCTGAAAGTCCGGGCCATGATGGAGAAAAAGGCGGGACTTAGGTGAGAAGCGTCACAATAACCATTAATAAACACTAAATGTGTGTCCATACACTTTGTCATACATAGGAGATGTATAACGATGAAATTATGGGGCGGTCGCTTCCAGAAAACAACCGATCGTTTGGTGGAGGACTTTCACTCCTCCATTTCTTTTGACCGGAGACTGTACAAGCAGGATATCCGGGGCAGCATTGCCCATGCTGCCATGCTGGGGAAAGTGGGCATCATTACTCCCGAGGAAGCGGAGCAAATTGTCTGGGGTTTACAAGAAATCCTGGCGGAGATTGAAAGCGGCAACGTGGAGTTTGACATTGCTGCGGAAGATATTCACATGAATGTGGAGCAGCTGCTCATCGCCAAAATCGGCGCCGTAGGCAAGAAGCTGCATACCGCCCGCAGCCGCAACGACCAGGTGGCAGTGGACATCCGCATGTACCTTAAGGATGAAATCACCGAAATCCGTGCCCAGTTGAAAGAACTCATCGAGACGTTGCTTAGCCTGGCGGAGCAGCACCTGCATACCGTGATGCCTGGCTATACCCATATGCAGCGGGCCCAACCCATCACCCTGGCCCACCACCTGATGGCCTATGCCCAGATGTTCCTCAGGGACATGGACAGGCTGGCGGACTGCCACAAGCGCACTGATGTCATGCCCCTGGGGGCCGGGGCGCTGGCCGGCACAACCTTCCCGCTGGACCGGGAGTATACCGCAGAACTGCTGGGGTTTGCCGCCGTCAGTGAGAACAGCCTGGACGCTGTCAGCGACAGGGATTTTTCCGTGGAGTTTTGTGCCGCAGCTTCGCTGATCATGATGCATCTCAGCCGTTTTTGTGAAGAAATTATTCTCTGGTCCACCGGCGAATTTGCCTTTATTGAACTGGATGATGCCTACAGCACCGGTTCCAGCATTATGCCCCAGAAAAAGAACCCCGACGTGGCGGAACTGATCCGGGGCAAAACCGGCCGGGTGTACGGCGATTTGATGGGCCTGTTAACCATGCTCAAGGGGCTGCCCATGGCCTATAACAAAGACATGCAGGAGGACAAAGAGGCGCTGTTTGATGCCATTGACACCGTCAAGGGCTGCCTGCTGGTCTTCCGTCCCATGCTTGCCACCATGACGGTGCGCAAAGAAAACATGGCCCGGGCGGCCCGGGGCGGTTTCACCAACGCCACCGATGTGGCGGATTACCTGGCTAAAAAGGGTGTACCCTTCCGGGAAGCCCACGAAATTGTGGGAAAAGCTGTCTTCTACTGCCTGCAGCAGGGAAAGGCCCTGGAAGAACTGACCCCGGAGGAATACAAAGAACTGTCCCCGGCCTTTGCGGAGGACATTTATGCCGCCATCGGGGTGGAGCACTGCGCCGCCGCCAGGAAAGTCAGGGGCGGCCCGGCTCCCGAGGCTGTCCAACAATCCATTGCCAACGCCAGAAACATGCTGCAGCAAATATAGATAAAACAATTTACCCCGGGGTTTCCGGGGTAAAACTTTTGCACAAAAAACTTAAAAAAGACTTGTTTCTTTAAAAACAGCAGGTTTTTTTTGGAATATAGCCAATATTTTATTTAAATATTATTTTGCAGGAGAAATTTCCTGTGGCAGAGCATGGTATGGCTGTAGAAACAGAAAATCCCTTCACCACCGAGGAAATTGAAACCCTGATCGAGGTGGGCGCCCTGCTCAGCTCCAACCTCCGCCTGGAGGAAGTGGTGGAAATTTTGATGGAGCAGGCGGTGCTCCTGGTTAAGGCCGAAACCGGTATCCTGTGGCTGAGGCCGGGAGAAGAACAGGAAATCTCTCCGGTGGCTTCCTACGGGCTGGACTTTGACTCCGTTACCCTGCTGCGCAGGCAGTTTCAAGATTATGTGAACGGCCTGGCCGTGGCAGGGAAGCCGGTCATCACCGGCGCCGGTAAACAGGACGGACATTTGTTGGAGCTTGCCACCTATGCGTTGAACTTTGCCGTTTCCAGCATGGTTTTTCTGCCGCTGGTCAGTAAGGGACGCACCCTGGGCTGCCTGCAGTTAATCAACAAACAGGACGGCAACCGGTTCGGCGGCAGGGATTTGAGACTTTGCAACACCTTTGCCAGCCAGGCGGCGGTCATTATCGATAACAGCCTGCTGTTTGCCAACCAGGAAAAATTAATGATCAGCCTGATCAGAGCCCTTTCTTCGGCTCTGGATGCCAGGGATCCCTACACCCGGGGCCACTCGGAAAGGGTCAGCGAGCTGTCCCTGTTGATGGCCCGGGAAATGGGCATGAGCGCCAAGCAGCAGGAAATTCTGCAGCAGGCTGCCCTGCTGCATGATGTGGGTAAGATCGGCATCCGGGATAACGTGCTGCTGGATCCGGGTCCCCTGGACGAACAAAAATGGCAGATCATGAAGAGCCACCCGGTGATCGGCGCCCAGATTATCGAACAAATCGAACCCAAATCCATTATGAAACAAATATATGAAGGCGTCATGTATCACCAGGAGAAATATGACGGCACCGGCTACCCCAGCGGCCTGCGGGGTAAGCAAATTCCCCTGGTGGCCAGGATCATTGCCATTGCCGACGCCTTTGACGCCATTACCAGCGACCGCCCTTACCGCAAGGGCAAAAGCCCCGAGGAAGCGCTGCAGGAAATCCAAAGGTGCGCCGGCAAACACTTCGACCCCCAGCTGGTGGATGTCTTTGTAGCAGCCTTAAAAAATGCCAAAATGGTATAAAACTAAGCAAAACAGCCCTCCTGTTACGGTCTACGACCGATTCACAAGTGAGGGTAATTTTTTTTATTGTTTAGGAAATTATGCTTTTTTTAAAATGTGGATAACAGGGGAGTTCCGTTATCATTAGCGAACGACATGTTGGAGCGCCGGAAACAGCCCTTGGCGAAGCTTAGGAGCGAAATCCGGGGGCGCAACCAGGACGGTTGCGCCAGCCCGAATTGAACCAGGAAGGTGAATTGAGGGCGACCGGATTTCGCCCGAAGCGAGCATTAGGGTTGTCGGTGCGGAAACCGGAGTGAACGGGATAACGGAACTCCCCTAAATCTTCCGCAAGAAGAATTTGTTCTTAATATTATTCAGAAAACAAAGGAAATTTCTATTGACGAAAAACACATTAATTAGCAATAACATGCCAATATTTGCTTGTGTTATTGATGTTTATTATTATTCAGATTGCGTTTTGAGGTGATTTCTTTGCAAGAATTAGCACAAGAGGATTTAAGACTGTTGAATCTTATCACAAATACCAAGTAGTCGGGTCGCTGGAGTCTTTCATCTCTAACCGGAAGAATGACTTCGTTGACCGGGTTTGCCACAGTTCCTTAGACGAAAGGACTAAGATAGATTTACTTTACATCAATAAACACGG
>JBFMCH010000008.1:0-16505 GCA_040754595.1 Bacillota bacterium | reverse complement strand
ACCTCAATTATAAGGAGATTTTAATCATTTTTACAGGATATTGCTGGAAAAACAATGATTTATTGGTTTTTTTCTAGAATTTTAGATATTGACATTTTGGAAATTTATTTATGCAACGCTAGTGACTATTTTTATTTTGTCAGTACGAGGCGGAACATTTCGTCTGGCACTTCCATAATATGGAGCAACAAACAATAAGGGGGTATATATATGGGTTATAGTGTTGGGGGTGGAGCCGGTGGCGGATGTTATACCGGCGGATATGGGTATAGTAACTTTTCTTTCATCTTGTTCCTAATTCTTATCCTGCTGTTCTTCGGCAATGGTTTCTTTGGCGGATATGGCGGATGCAGTAAGTAGTAGTAATCAGTGCCCCTGGCTGCAGCCAGGGGTTTCTATTTGGAGGGTGAATGCTATATGAAGTGGCTACGTGGTTGGCTGGAACGGCTGCGATGGGAGTTATGGTGGAGGAAAATAAAACGAAAAAAGAAAAAAATCCCTGGTCTATGACCGGGGATTTTTTCGAATTGCAATTAATAACGTTGCGTTCTAAAGCATCATCATACTCGCATTCGGGTGAAACAAAGAAGCCTGGAGAACCTGAAATTTATTTCTTCATTATTAATATATTTAGCTCTGGGATTGCGCGGTTTAAATTGTAGTAGGCTTCCTTTATTTCTCCTGCGATGGAATCACTCCAAATACCCTGGGACTCGTCAAAAAGGGTTGAGCCCTGTTTTTTAGGATAAAACACTTCATTGCAATTAAACAATGCCATGATGTGTGAGGCGTCCAGGTCAAATGACAAATCATTTTCTTTTTTTATTGACCCATCCTCTTCCTCCAGACTAAATACCACCTTCATGCAGTTCCCCCTTAAGTGGTTTTTATTCATCATATGAGACCCAGGGTATATTCATATCACTATTTTGAGAAATAGAAAAATAGCTTTCGGCCATATCCTAAGAGGTTGGTATATCTGGCAAAATTACCAAACCCTATTTACTTTTTATTCACGCTGTGGTAAATTTTAGTCTCGTAAAGTCATGCTCTACCAGTCATTTTCCCGGCAATATTCTTCTTCCTTACTGGGGCTTTCCTTCCTGCAAACTTAAAATCAATAATACAAGGGGTGTTATTGTTGACCAAACAGAAAAAGCAAGACATAATTTTAACTGCGTCCGGACACCAGTATGATAAGGATCTTGCCAGGGTACCCATTAAGGTCTCTCCGGCGCTTCAAGCCTTAATCGCTAACCATTTGGAACTAATGGAAAGATTAAACACCCATTTCCCCGAAGAAAAGATATTTTTAGATAATCTTAAACTCGAACTGGTTCAAGTGGAGGAAGAGATTGCCAGCGCCTTTTCCGGCTATATGAAAAAGAAAGAGGAGCAACGGATTAAAAGGGAACTAAAAAAGTCCGAGAAAGAATTTACCTCTGCTGCTTCCATGAATGACAATTTTTCAACAATGAATATGGATTTACCCCTTGATGCGACTGGTGACCTCTGTTCTGATGTGTTCGATATCGAACATTCCCTGGAACAAATGGCGGAAAAGATAAGTCCCGGACTGCCCTCGGAAAAATATGAACCTAGATCTTTTTCGGAAAGACCGGTTGAAATAGATTTACGAAGGGTTGCTGTGGGCGCTTCTATTAAAGCCCTGGAGAACTTTTTAGGAAGAAAATTATCTGAAGAGGAAATTGTCTCCCTTGAAAGACAGGTTGAGGCATACCTGGTTTAGTCCCGAGTATTAGCCGCGGTTAGGCTTTACATAATAGAATCATTCTGTATTTAAAAATACCCGTATGCCGGACAGAAGAACATAAAGCAAGTCGCAGTAATCATCTAATGCTTTCATAAAATAATAATCTCCTGGGCCTTACGTGTAAAACCCAGGGGATTATGGTTTTCACAGGTTATTTTAAAAGCAGATTGGACCAAGTTCCCGGAGTACGGGGAGGTGCGGTGACTAAATTGATATGCGGGCTTAAATAACACCTGGCAGTCTCCAGCGCCCTGAAAGGCTTATTGTCATCTTCACTTAGATGGGCCAGGACAACCGACAGGCTGTCGCTGACAGCCTGGTAAAAGTGCGCAGCGGCCGGGTCTTATCAGAACAGCAACGCCGGGTCTCCGGATGGGTTATTTAACCGGGCATCCTGCACTGATCAACCGGCTTGCTTTAGAAAAGCAGTATGTTGATCTGCACAGCAATAACTTTACCCAATGGCTGGTGCACTTGTTTTTGGAGAACGGGTATTTTGATGAACATTTAAGGATGGTGCGAAAGGAATATAAAAAGCGCCGGGACGGCCTGGTGAAAGCCGTACGACGCTACCTGGGGAATCATCTTCTGTTTGAGGTACCCGGGGGTGGTTTTTACCTGTGGTGCAGACTGCAAGCGCCTGTGTCTACAAGCAAGCTTTTACATGAAGCAACCAAATACGGGGTTTTCTTTGTGCCCGGTGAGGCCTTTTATACCATGCCCTCTGAAGATAATGAGTTTCGTCTTTGCTTTGCAACCTATCCCGAACCTGTTTTAACGGAAGGGGTCAAGAGGTTGACCAAAGCCTTTGAATTAGCGAAACAGAACAAAACTGAATCCTTTCCTTTCAACCCGCTTCAACCAATCATTTAACCTGAATACAGGCTATCGCCACAGAACAACAGCACCCTGCTTCATGTAGAGTGCTGTTTGATGCTAAAGCAAAATTATGTCCTTACTCTCCGGAGTCTCTCTACCCTTTCCTGAATGGGCGGGTGCGTGCTGAAAAACTTGGCTATAGACGCCCCGGAAAGAGGATTGATGATAAAAAGGTGGGAGGTTGCCGGATTGACGGCCATCGGTACCCGGTGTGCCGCTGATTCCAATTTTAACAGGGCATTGGATAGCCCATCCGGTGAACCGGCGATTTGGGCGCCGGTGGCATCGGCCATGTATTCCCTGGAGCGGGAGATGGCCATTTGAATGATCATGGCGATGATGGGAGCCACGATGGCCATAATCAGCCCCCCGACCATGCCGCCGCCTTCCTCCTCGTCATCGCTTCTTCCCATCCCAAAGATAGCGCCCCATTGCAGGACATTGGCCATCATGCTGATGGCCCCGGCCAGGGCGGCGGCGATGGTTCCCACCAGCACGTCCCGGTTCTTGATATGCGCCAGTTCGTGGGCCAGAACACCTTCCAGTTCAGAGGGGCTTAACAGTCGCAAAAGTCCTTCGGTGACCGCCACCGCCGAATGGGACGGGTTGCGACCGGTGGCAAAGGCGTTGGGTTGTTGGGACGGTTGGATATAAATCTTTGGCATGGGAAGACCCGCCCGCTGGGACAGCTTCCTGACCATTGCGTACAGTTCCGGAGCCTCCGCTTCGGATACCGGGTAAGAACCGGTCATTTTTATAGCCAGAGAGTCACTGTAGAAGTAACCAAAGAAGTTCATCGCCATGGCGATCAGGAAAAAAATCATGGCCCCGCTTTTGCCGCCAATGGCACTGCCCATCAGCACCAGCAGAATTGAAAGGGTGCCCATTAAGAGCCATACTTTTAGTGTGTTCATCTATACTCCCTCCTGAAACATTGAAACATTTCTTAAAAGTCATCGTCTCCAAAATCGCCTAAACCAAAGTCAAACCCGTCCTCTGAACCCTCTTCGCCGCCTGTATCACCGGCTTCCTCATTTTCATCACCGTCAAAAAGGCTTCCCAGCATCGCCCCACCGAGCATGCCGGCCACCATGCCACCCATAAAGCCGCCAAAGCCGGATCTATGGGTACCATGTTGAAGGTTATGGTAACTGGGTGCCATCCGGGGACCCTGGACTGACACCTGGTTTAATTCATTTTCCAGGAACTCCTTAATAAAAATTGCAGCCTCCTGAACGGAACCGCCGGCCAACAGCTCGGCAGGCAGGTCCAGTTCGGTGTGATGCTCAAGACCGTTCCTCATATAGCCGCCGGTTAGCTCCAATTCCAAGAATAGCTTGAACCTGTTGTTTTCGGAATAAAATTTAAGTTCCAGTTCCTTTAACGGTTCGGCAAAAAGGGTTGTGGGATAGAATTCAAATTCCTGCCCAAGCCTCCCGATTTTGCCCGAGCCGATTTTCTCTTTAAATCCCAATGCTTCCAGAGCATCGAATACCAATGCCATTTCCCGGCTTGGCAGCACAACCAGCCTGTCGGTGTCACCGGTATCCACCGCCTGGGCAATATCCATCTTGGTAGCCAGGAAGTATGTCACAAATCCTTTGGAGAGCGGGTAGTGAACGGGGATCGCATGCTCAAAGGGAATTTCCCTGGTTTCCCTGGCTTTTATGTGGAAATCCCGGGCCACCCTTATGGTATCCGCCACCCGGGTGAATTCCTTACCCTTAATGACAAATTTCATGGCAATGTCAACATCCAGGGTATGAATTCCCTGATCTATATTCCCTCCCTCAACAATGACCTTTCCCGTCACCTTTTCACCAATCCGGCACTGTTCATTGTCCAGCACCAGGTTCACTTTTGCGGCCCCTACACCGAAGCTGGCCATCAGTTTTTTAAACATAGGACGCGGAACACTCCTTCTTATAAGTTTTCTAAATAAAAGGTGCTGCTTCGTTGATGTATAAAATCAACGATTGAATAACCGTCATGCTTTGCATCAATACCTGTTTGGTTACAAGTGCCGCCTGGTTGGCATCGGTATTGTTTACCAGCGGCTGCAGTTGAGCAAGCTGCGTCTCCAGCATTTTAAATTGGTCTTTCAAAAAATTAACGTCAAGGGTTCCTTGATTCTTTGCTTCTTTGGGCGGGTTACTGTCTTCCGGAAGGTCTATTCTTTGTTTTATCTCCTCCAGCGTATATCTTTGTTTCTTCATGCCTTCAATTAGCTTGAGGCGCAGGAGGGATTCCGCAGTATAATACCGGTACTGGCTCTCAGACCTCAGGGGTTTCAAAAGACCGAGCTTTGTATAATAATCAATTGTCCTTCTGCTGACCCCGGCCAATTCAGCAATTTCCCCAATTTTGTAAACTTTTACGTCCCCAATAGTACCACCTCACCAGTATTATACATTATTTCCAGCAAACCGTACAGTTTAACGTTATGGTGTTTTGCTATTTTTTAAAAAATTTCTAAGTGCTGACAAAACAAAAAACTCGGGGTGTTAACCTCGAGTCCTTAAAGTTCGTCCTTAAACAGATACCGGTATTTGCTGTCGCCGACAATCTTCTTTAATGCTTTTTTAACCTCCCGACCGGACCTGTCTGCACTCAGCTTGCGCTTGATTTTATTAAAGATCCAATTGCGAATCGTCTCATCCTTTATTTCCCTGTCAATGACCGTAAAGGCCTCCAGGAAGAATTCTTTCCAGGCCTTTTCCACAGAATTTTTCTGAATAAATTTAAAGGGGGACGGGCTGCCCAGTTGGGCTTCTTCAATGGAAGAATAGATGATTTTTACCACCCGCACCAGGGACTCCGTTTTTTGCAACGCCCCGGGAAACCAAATGAAAAAGTAATGATAAATAATGATGCCAGGAAGGAAAATGGCTGTCACATAACAAAAACTTTTATAGTTAAGTGAGTCACTGATCATCATGCTAAGGGAAGCAACAATCAAGATGCTTGCTAAAAACATGCCGGCAAACTTGGGCACTCCTCACACCCCTTTCCCGGAACGGGCAACAGGAAATTATTCGTAAATATTATCATTTTGTTTCGCTGTTGTATTCTAATTATGCCTCGACGGTACTAGGAATACAATACTTTCTATCAGTAAGAAGAAAGGTGTGTTTAAACTGTTTACCATTTTCAACGAATCTGAACAAAGGATTCCGATTAAAGTTTGGCTGGAAGACCCCTCGCAAATTGAAGCGGATTGTCTGGGCCAGGCTTTGAATTTATCCAGATTACCCTTTGCCTTTCAGCAAATCGCTTTAATGCCCGATACACATACCGGCTTTGGCATGCCCATCGGCGGAGTGCTGGCAACCACGGGTGCTGTCATCCCCAACGCAGTGGGAGTGGACATCGGTTGCGGCATGTGCTTTGCTGAGACCGGGATTTATAAGGGAGAAATCTCTAAAATTGACCTGCAAAACTTGGTCAGCCAAATCATGAGGGATATCCCCACCGGCTTTCAGCACCATAAAAAGAAGCAACCCTGCCGTTCCTTGGATAACTTTACGCAGAGGCTGAAGGACCAGCATATCTACAAGACTGCAGAATTATGCGAGGAAATCGAGAAGGGATACTACCAGGTTGGAACCCTGGGCGGGGGCAACCACTTTGTTGAACTGCAGGAGGATGATTCAGGCAAAATCTGCATTATGCTGCACAGCGGCAGTCGCAACTTTGGCTACAGAATCGCCAAATACTTTAATGAACTGGCAAAGGACCTTAACACCAAATGGAATTCCCCTGTCCCGTCAAAATATGATTTGGCATATTTGCCGGTGGACTCTGCCGAGGGAACCGGGTATTTAAGCTGGATGGAATTGGCCCTGGAATTTGCCATGGAAAACCGTGAAAAAATGATGCATGTTGTTATGGATGACATAAGGAAGTTATACCCCCATATCACCTTCGAAAACTTTGTTAATGCTCACCACAACTATGCTGCCTTTGAGGAACACTTCGGTACACAGGTGGTGGTCCATCGCAAGGGTGCCATCAGGGTCCGGCAAGGTGAGCTGGGGATTGTACCCGGGGCCATGGGATCCTACAGTTACATTGTCCGGGGCCTGGGCAATCCGGATTCCTTTTACAGCTGTTCCCATGGGGCCGGTCGCAAAATGAGCCGAAAGAAGGCCATGGAAACCATCCCGGTCGAAAAAACGATAACGGACCTCAAGGAATTGGGTGTGATCCTTGGGAAAAGCAAAAAGGGGGACGTATCTGAGGAAAGCCGGTTTGCCTATAAAGATATTGACTTTGTCATCAACCAGGAGCTTGATTTAATCCAACCCATCAAAAGGCTAAAAACCCTTGCAGTGATCAAAGGGTAGACTGCATCCCATTGCTGCTCCGTGGGTATTTAATTGCAACTTTAGCGCCTGTGGTGATTGGCATGCTGGAAAAACTGATTAATCTGCAAGGCTATACATTCTGAACGCAATAAACGGGCGCTGCCCGTTTATTTACGTTCGTTCCTCTCATCGTCGTAGGGTTCCAGAAGAGTATCATTCTCGATCGGAAATGGCGGCACTAATGCATCTATGTAATCCGCTGGCAGTGGTATGGTAGATTCTACTTTTCCTTTTTCATTTTTCTTGCGTACGATGAATTTCTCCATTTGGATGACCTTCTTTCATATAGTTTCTCACTCCATTGCCTTCTTATTTTAACCCGCAGCATTGGTTTCAACTCCTCGGAAATAAGTAAGATTATACTGGCCATAACGTTCAGAGAGAATTATTTATGATGGATATGGCTAAATTATTTTTACAATGCTTACTGTAACAATTGGAACATTTACTCCCGGGGAGGTTATATTTGGTGAAAGAAATAAGTTCAGGGACAGAAAAAGGGAAACGCATTCGTTTTACCACACTGGGGGAGTTTGCCCAGTACCTGGAAAACATAGGCGACGGGGAACTGGCCTTTCGCGCCTTTCCCATCTCCGGAACACCGGAAGAATTCTATTATAAGGGTCATGAAAAGGCGGTTATTAGAAGCCGGGACCAAACAATCTTTGACAATGTGGAAGATTTCTTATGTTACGCTTTCCAATGCGACCAAGAAGGTTATACCCACACTGAATATGTTGATATTGAGGTATAAAAAACCACCTTACCCTTTCTCTTCATAAAGGGTAAGGTGGTTTTTATGTGTTGCTACTCTACATAGGCGTATTTAAAATCAGCATAGGTTGCAAAGGCAGGCGTGATAACTCCTTTAATGTTTTCTTTTACTAATATGGGGTGTGCATAGAAAAAGATCGGCATGACCGGCATGTCATTCATCAAAATTTTTTCAGCCTTTTGCATGGCCTGCATTCTTATTTTTTGGTCGCCGGTGGAATTGGCCTCTTTCACCAATTTATCATATACCTGATGACTCCAACCGGTGTTATTGTTGCCGCCGTTGGTGACAAATAAATCGATAAATGTCATGGGGTCAAGGTAGTCCGGGCTCCAGGCGGTACGGGTAATATCGAAGTCTTGTTGGGACTGCCTGTCCAAATAGACCTGCCACTCCACGTTTTCTAAAGCCACCTCGATGCCAAGGTTTTTCTTCCACATTTGTTGAATGGCCTGGGCCACCTTGTGGATATTGTCATTGTTATTGTACAGCAGGGTTACTTTGGGGAATCCCTTTCCTTCCGGATAACCAGCTTCTGCCAGTAGTTTTTTGGCCAGTTCGATATCTTCTTTAAAAAGATCGCCGCCGTTTTGCCTATAGTCCTTCCCCTCCTCCTCCGTAAAGCCATAGGGTACAAATGCGTAGGCAGGTTCTTGCCCGGCCTGTAAAATATGCTTGACCAACTGCTCACGGTCGATGGCTATGGACAGGGCCTTTCTCACCCTCGGGTCATTAAAGGGTTTACGGGACAGGTTAAACTGGTAGTAATCAACGGAGGCATCCGCTGCAATCTGTAGTTCCCTGCTATCTTTTAAAGAATTCAGTTCCTGTACCGACACTTCATTTTGCATATCCAGTTGATTGCTCCGGAACATAGTAAAACCGGTTTGCAGCGATTCAATCAGGTATATTTCCAGTCTATTTAACTTAACATTTTTCTCATCCCAGTAATAGGGGTTCTTTTCCAGGGTGATTTTCTGGTTATGTTCCCAACTGACGATTTTGAAAGGGCCGTTACAAACATATTGTTTTGGATCGGTAAACCATTTTTCATTATTCTCTACAGCTTTCCGGTAGACAGGGTAAAAGGTCTGGTAGGCTGTTAAGCCGAGAAACTGGGGGGCCGGCGCTCTCAGAACCACTTGCATGGTTTTGTCATCCAGGGCTTTGATCCCTACCTCTTCCTTCTTCCCTTTACCGCTGTTATATTCTTCGGCTCCTTTGATGTAATAGAGCTGGTAAGCGTATTCAGAAGCAGTCTCCGGAGCCAGTGCCCTTAGCCAGCTGTAAACAAAGTCCTGGGCCTTTACAGGTTCTCCGTTGCTCCATTTGGCCTCCCTTAGTTTAAAGGTATAGGTTAACCCGTCATCTGAAATTTGCCAGCTCTCTGCCAGGGCGGGCTGGATTTGTTGGTTGGCATCATAGCGAGTCAATCCGTCAAACAACTGCAGCGTGACAGTGGCTTCCGGAACACCGTTGGCTTTGGCGGGGTCCAGGGTCTTGGGTTCGGCACATAGGTTATATCTTATTATTTGCTCCCTAGCTTGTAAGGCTGAGGGTTGATTCTTTTCACCACAACCGCTGATAAAGGAAAAAAGTAAGAATAATAGTACAAAAGCACATATCCATCTTCTGTTAGACAAATTAACGCCCCCGTTAGTAGTAAGTTGGATATTTTCCAATAATTATACAATATTTTGATAGAAATAGGTATAATTATCCAAAATGTTTTGAAAACAGAAGGAGCGTCTTTCTGCTACCTGGCAGAAAGACGCTCCTTATAAATGAATTACCATCTCTTGGGAGCGCCTGAAGCATAAATTAATGAAAGAAGAACAAGCACAGAATAAGGAATATAAGCAAACAAACGCATCATGAAACAATCCCCCCTTATTTGGCATAATATGTTATTTCCCCTTGTATTTATTATATCAATAACAAAAGACTTGTCCATAAAAAAATCTAATTAATTTATTCCATAACTTTTATTTATTCTACATTATATGACATAAATTCTTCTATAATTTTAGAAAAATTGTTAAACTTGAAGGGTTTTTTCACTTTACTAAGAATTATTTCTTAAAACTCGTTTATTTTAGAAAAGAAGTGTATGGCAAAACATGGCAAAAATAAAAAAAGTCTTGACACCGTTTGTTTTATATCAAATTGTTATTGCTTTACTGGGTTTATACTTAATTCTTAAAGCCGCACCTCATTGGAGCTTGGAATTTATATGGGTTTATTTCTTTTGGATTCTATTTTGTACTGGTACTGAGTTTAAGCCAGTAACAATGCCATCCAACATTCAGCTATCAGTATCCTGTGCCGTGCACATCTCATCCTTAATCCTGTTTGGTTGGCCTGTGGCAATTTTGATCGCTACAGTTGCTAACGTAATAGTAGATATAAAACGCGGTTTAAAAAAAGTAATTTTTAATATAAGCCAAATTGCAATAACAATTTACCTTTCTTGGCTCGTTTACGAACTATTGGTACCAGTGGCAGGTCACTTGAATTTTCGCAAAGAATATTTCCCTGCTATGCTTCTTAGCTGCCTGACATATGTCATTGTTAATTCCATACTGGTCTCTGGAATTATTTCTTTAAGCCAGGGAAAGAAATTCTACAAAGTATTAACAAGTGATATCAAACTGGAAGCTTTACATATTATAACACTGGTTACAGTTAGTTTGCTTATTATTATCTGTTATACAGTGGACCCGCTGTCCATAATATTTGTTATTTTGCCGCTGTCTATGGCTCACTTCAATTTTGAGAACTACATCAAACTAAGGACGGCTACCAAATCTACCATTGAAGTCCTTGCTGATATAATTGATAAAAGGGACTCCTATACTGCCGAACATTCTTACAGGGTCGCAAAATATTGCGAACTGATAGCAGAAGAATTACAACTTCCCCCCGATAAAGTTGAAACCATCGTTACTGCCGCCAGGGTGCATGATCTTGGAAAAATCTCTATACCGGATTCAATATTATTAAAAAACGGGCCCTTAACCTCAGAGGAAAGAGAGGTAATAAAGAGCCATTCACAGGTGGGTTACAATATCGTCAATAACCTGAAGTTCTATAAATCCGGTGCGAAACTGGTTCTGTTTCATCATGAAAGGTACGATGGCAAAGGTTACCCACAATGCTTAAAGGGAGAGAACATCCCACTTGGAGCAAGAATATTGGCCGTTGCGGACTCCTATGACGCAATGACATCCAATCGTCCTTACAGAAAAGCAATGACCACTGATCAAGCCATCAACGAATTAATCAATAATGCAGGAGCCCAGTTTGACCCTGTGGTTGTACAAGCCTTTATCAATATCGTAAAACGATAAAAGGAGAAAGAGTTAATCTCCGGGAGGTAAGCCATGATTTTTGTGTTAATTGTATTTCTTACCATCATTCTTACATTAATGACCGGTGGAACCTTGCACAACCTTAAACATATTAATATTCGCCATTCATGGCTTCCTGTGGTTGCAGTAACAATAAAATTAGTAACTCATACCCCTCTCCGGTATACTTTAGGCATCTCCGATAACCTGGCCTTTTATCTATACATTATTTCATTAGTATTGATTGCCCTTTTTCTGTTACTAAATTTTCGTCTGCGCGGTTTTGGCCTGGTTGCCATAGGATTCATTTGTAATGCCCTGGCAATTGGCTTTAACGGCGGGTATATGCCGGTTAAGCGTGAATATCTGGATCTTATCGCCACTGCGGAAGATCTGGAAAAAATTAATCAGGGTTTACCGGCCTTTAACTACGTCCTTACCGGGCCTGACACAAAATTTTATTATCTGTGTGATATATTCCGCATGCCCGACTGGGTTCTGGTGACCAGAGTTTTCAGCATAGGGGATATTATATTAGCCGTTGGCGGCTGTATTTTTGCCTGGCATTACTTAAAATCCACCCAGTTTCATAATCACAAGATTACAAGATATACTCTTCCCCGCTGAAATAAACAGGACTCATTCAGAAAACCATAACAAAAGGGACAGTTTCTTTGCAGCAAGCAACCGTCCCTTTTATTGCTCCATTAATAATTAACTTCCAACAAATACAATCCCTTCGGTGCAACTGTGGGGCCGGCCAGGGTTCTGTCTTTTTTTTCCAATATCTCCTTTGCATATTCCGGCTTCATTCTGCCTAAACCCACTTCAAGCAAGGTCCCCGTAATAATCCGGACCATATTATGTAAAAACCCGTTCCCGTGAAAAGCCATCTCTATCAAACATTCGCTTTTGTTTATATCAACGGAATAAAGCGTTCTTACGTTAGATTTTTTCTTTGACCTCGAGGACTTAAAGCCGGAAAAATCATGCTCCCCGATCAGATAGGAAGCGGCTTTTCGCATGGCTTCCATGTTTAAATTTTCGGGTATATGCTCGGTATACTTGCGCAGGAAAGGATCGTGGTGCTTGCAGTTCCATATTCGATAGATATATTTTTTGGATACGGCACTATACCTGGCATGAAACCTTTCATCCACCTCTTCGATGCCGGTGACAACGATATCCTCGGGCAAATATCTGTATACGTAGTCCATTATTTTTTCAACGGTCATTAACGATCTGGTTTTAAAATTGGCCACCTGGCCCAGTGCATGAACACCCATATCGGTCCTGCCGGAACCGATTACTTCGATTTCTTCTCCCGTCATTTTGGAGAGGACATTCTCAATCCTGGCCTGTATGGTCATATCGGTATTGCCGAGTCTTTGCCAGCCTTTATATCTTGTACCGTCATATTGTATGGTAAGCTTGTAATTTTTCAATATGCTTTCCCCTCTTTTTTATCTGCTTTATCCCTTAGCATAGTTTCTTCCTCTTTGTTTATATTAATAACGGTTTGCCATGGCGGCAAGCCCTCTGCCTAAACAAATGATACAGGGTCGTTATAAAATAAACTTCTAGCGGTGGTTGATTATGAAAATTGCTGTCATTGCGGACACTCACATAGAAAACGATACCGGTAACTGGAGGAACTTTGAAGCGTATTTGGAGAAGTCGATTTAATTATTCATGCGGGAGACTATACCGGCAGCGAAGTTGTCAAATCCCTTAAAAACACGGGAAGGTTTTCAGGGGTATGGGGAAATGTGGATGGTCAGCCGGTAAAAGAGTCTGTCAACGGTATAGAGCTCCTGGATATAACGGGTTATAAAATCGGCATCTTTCATGGTCACGGGCAAGGAAAAAGTATGCCTGAAAGGGCGTACGACCGGTTTAAAGATGAACTGTACCAGGAACAAGGTTTTATGTTGAACCCTGGTTCACCGACGAATAAGAGAAAGGAAAGATGGTACTCCTTTCTCCTTTTGGAACTGTCAGAGAAGGAAATTCATGCACAGTTGAAATTTTATTTGCCTTAAATAACCCTTCTTGGAATAACCGCCATTGACCGTTCTACTTATTCTTTCTCAATCGCTTTAAGTTTTTCATCCCCCTGCTGATTTCCATAACATTGGCATCCTCTGCATTTAATTCCTGAGTAATGCTTTCTAACGCCACCCAAGGGTCTACACGATCACCGCAGGTAAAGATATCCACTGCGGCATAGGCCAGTTCAGGCCAGGTATGAATGGTGAGATGTGATTCAGAAATAACCACCACGCCACTTACCCCCTGGGGTTCAAACCTGTGAAAGACCACTTCCCGGATTTCTGCGTCGGCCTTCCGGGCCGCATTAACCATGATCTCTTCAATGGCCTTTACGTCATTTAATATGCCTTGATCACATTCCCATATTTCAGCCAGCAATTGCACGCCCAGTGGTTGTCCTAATATACTCATGTCATTATTCTCCTTTATCTAACATTGTAGGCTTAGTTTTACCAAAAAGCTAAAAAAAATAGTTTTATAAATCCTAAAGAAACCTTTCAAAAAGTTCCACCGCAGACAGAAAAAGTTTTATTTGCCAAGAAGGTTTTTACAAGAAATCTTTAAATTGTACAAAAGTCCTAAAGTCCTATGACCTTCGTCATTTTTTCCTTTTGTTACATGATGAAAAACCTAATATTTCTTCTTTTTTCAGTCATAATAGATGTAAGACGTACTACAGAGGTGACAATCATGGCGCAGCGAATCCGGATTGTACTATTGTTTACCCTCTTTTTGTTTACCCTTATATTTATAACCGGTTGCCCCGGTCCGGAATCCCAGCAAAAACCTGAAACCGGCAACAGGGTGAAAATTGGAGTCAGTCTGGCTTCCATGGAGTTTGACGGGAACCAAAGCATCAAAAAATTTATGCAAGAACGCAGTAAAAAGGATAAAGTTCAAATTATCTGGACCGACGCCAAAATGGACCCTGCCCAGCAGGAAAAGGATGTTGATAAACTAATAAAACAAAAGGTAAAAACTATTGTCCTGCAGACGGTTGACCCTCAAGAAGGGGCAAAGCTGGTGGATAAAATTATTCAAGCCAAAATTAAAGTGGTGGGGTTGGAAACGCTCCCCTTTAATGCGCCTTTGGACGGTTATGTGGCCTCAGACCATGTTCGGACCGGTGAATTAGAAGGGCGGTTTGTGTTGAATCAAATGAACGGTCAGGCTGGCGGGCAGCAGCAAGGCGGCCAGGGCCAGGGTGGTGGCCAGCAGCAAGGCGGTCAAGGTCAGGGTGGCCAGGGTGGCGGGCAGCAGAACCAGCAGCAAAGCCTGGCAGCAAAAAACAACGTAAAAGTTTTAATCCTGAAGGGCGATCCTTACGATCCTGTTTCCGAATTAATTGCCTCCGCCGCCCAGAGTGTACTGAAGCAAAGCAAAAATATTGAAGAAATTAAAATCATTGAACACCCCAAGGGTGACCCGGAAATGGCTCAAATGACGGTTCAGAACGCTCTTAAAAACGGCACCGTCGACGCCATCCTGGCCACAGACGGCCGGATGGCAAACGCAGCGGTTTCTGTTCTGAGAAGCGAGGGGCTGGAGAACCGGGTTGTTACGGTAGGAGTGGGAGCGGATCAAAAAAATTCCCAGTCCCTTGCCGCCGGCCAGCACGATGCCGAAATAGACATTATGCCTGAAATGCTTGCCAATTTTACCCTGGAGGCGGCCCTGGACCTGGCCAATAAAGGTGTTTGGAACAATGATACCCGAGTGCAGAACGGTAATTTTGATATCCCTGCCAAAATTGTTCCGGTACGCTTAATTGACATCAGCCAGGTTCATTTGCTGAAAGCTCGCTGGGGCAATCTGCAGCAACAACAGCAACAGCAACAGCAGCAGGGACAACAGGGTAATCAACAACAGGGGTCTTCCTCTGGGGGTCAATCGGGAGGAGGTTCCGGTCAGGGTGGTCAGGGCCAAGGTCAACAAGGCCAAAAGACCAGGTTAAGAATTGTTACCCAGGACGGTAAGGTCATGGAAGTGGAAGTGGATGGTGAAATCCAAAAGATTGAACAGGCTGACGGCGGTCAACAGAGCGGTCAACAAGGTGGTCAACAGGGCCAACAAGGTGGCGGTGGCGGTCAGGGCGGTCAGTAAGCCTTTAAACAGCAGACTTGATGAGAACTGGCTCCGGTGAGCCAGTTCTGATTTTTTCATTTTAATTCAACCGCTAGTAAAAATTAGCCAGCGCTTTTTTTAGAATATTATATTTCTCATCGCTTCTCACTACAAAGGTAATTTTTTTGACGGACTTTAATTCAGGCATCATTTCTTTGAGGGTTGTTAAAGACACCTGAACAGCCTCTTTAAAGGGATAACCGAAGGCCCCCGTGGAAATAACCGGAATGGCGATGGATGTTACCTTGTGCTGTTCCGCCAGTTTGAGGGCGTTCCGGAAGCAATTGGCCAGCAGTTCATGGGCCGGCTCGTCTTTGCCATAAACAGGCCCAAGACAATGGATCACATAACGGTTGGGTAGGTTGCAGCCTTTGGTAATAACAGCCTCGCCGGTCTTTATGGGGGCCAGCGGCCGGCATTCTTCCAGCAATCCCGGCCCGGCCGCCGCATGAATGAAACCGGCAACCCCTCCGCCGGGTCTCAACCAGGCATTAGCGGCATTAACAACTGCGTCATACCCCTTCTGGGCGGCAATATCTCCCTTTACACAGTCCACAGCAATACCGGACAATGTCTTTTTCAATTTGATTAACCCCTCCCGAAACTTTTCGTATTTGATGGTTAACCCTCTCCTTGTAGCTGCAGGACGACACGCCGCTCCCTGGGACCATCAAACTCCGCCAAGTAGATACCCTGCCATGTACCGAGTAACAATCTTCCCCGTTGAATGGGGATGGTTTGTGAGTTCCCGATTAAACTGGTCATCATGTGAGCGGCTGTATTCCCTTCCCGATGTCTGTACGGCCCTTCCAGAGGGACCAACTTCTGGACAATTCCTTTAATATCCTCCATCACGTCCGGGTCTGCATTTTCATTCAGGGTCACTGCAGCAGTGGTATGGGGGATAAATACAAGCACCGAACCCTCCCGGATGCCCGTTTCGGCCACCGCTTGAGAAACAGGACCGGTAATGTCAATGAAATTATGCTGGCTGTTTGTTTGAACCTTAAATTCTTTGAGGAACAACATCAGTCAGTCACCTCTGCAGTTTATATAATATATCACTAGCGTTGCATAAAACTTTCGCATAAATTAAAAGGTAATAATCGGAAGATATAATTGTATAATTTTGTAATTATTTGGGTGTATACACCAATTAACCCATTTTACTTTATGCTAAAGGA
>JBFMCH010000007.1:0-10608 GCA_040754595.1 Bacillota bacterium | reverse complement strand
ATATAATTCTATATTAGGGGGATCTCAGATGTTCCGGGAAAACAAAGACCATTTACAAGAGCAACTTTTCAATAGTTGCTCAACTATGAATACAAAAACATTGCAGAGGCTGCAGAATACATAGTCACCCATTTTCTATGAGCATGTATTTTGCAAAATAGATGAGAAGCCGTTTGCGGTTCTTTATTGTTTAGATAATGGTCGTCCTAACTTTCCTGTAAACATCTTGCTTTCCCTGCGTAAATTTGTTTAATTGTTTTACTAATTTCCCCTTATCAATTTGATAACGCGGCCTGAAGCATTGATAATAGACACACGTCCCCCCTGGTTATCGTGAAGATTTGTTTTAGGTTAACAACTGCCGCTGTAAAGGACATTGCAACGGTTGCATATATGTTTATCAAAAATGAAAGCGCTGATAATACCGTTTTTTACTCGTGTTTTAGTTGCATTCCGGCCAGCCGGATAGATACAGCTTTTTATGGAAGCAATGGGCTTCCATAAAGAAAACAGTCATAAAGCAACTAAAAATGAAGGGAGTGAACAGCCTGAGTTTCTGGCATGTTCACCGGAAAGAACTGTTAGGTGTAGGGTAACTCCTATTCTCATAAGTTTGCGGTATGGCAGCAGTACACGTTGTGAAAGGCTGCTGTCATAAGTGAACGATCGAGGCAAGGGTAACACCCTTCCCGGGCAGGACGGATACCGAAAGGTAGACGGCGGTTTATCTGTAAAGGTAGGCCACCCGGAACATAGACGAGAGTTTATGGCCCAGCAGTTGAATCATGTGACACTGCCACCCATTAGTCGAATGGGTGAAAAACCTATTTAAAACATCCATTGATAGATTTTGATAGGTTTTAGAAACCAGGGCACCGTGACAAAACTAACCTACGATGAAATATTTAAAGACCTGGTGAAATCCGCCTATGAGGGCAAGTTGGATGAAGGCTTTGAGAAGCTGAAAAACCGGGGAGACGGGGATGTGGATCAATACATCCATTATGCCACCGGGGGTGGTGACCCGGGGAGGGTTGTCTTTAAAGTAAAAGAGTGCAGCTGCGGCTGCGAGGAAGAAGGCTGCCAGGTTTCCTGCCTGATGGAAGCCATTGAAAGAGACGAGTACGGCAATGTGGTCATTAACGGCAGCACCTGTTCAGACTGTGGCCTGTGCATCGGGGTCTGCAAACACGACTGCCTGGTGGATAAAAAGGAATTCATCCCCCTGGTGGAGGTGTTAAAAAACCGCAAAGTACCGGTGTACGCCATCATTGCTCCCGCTTTTATCGGGCAGTTTGGTCCGGAAGTGACACCCGGCAAAGTAAGGGCGGCTCTCAAAAAGTTGGGGTTTTACGGCATGGTGGAAGTGGCTTTGTTTGCGGATATTTTAACTTTCCGGGAAGCTCTGGAATTTGATGCCCATGTACACAAGGAGGGGGATTTTGTGCTGACCAGTATGTGCTGTCCCATGTGGGTGTCTATGGTGAAGAAGGTCTACAGCAAGCTGGCGCCCCATGTTACCCCTTCGGTATCCCCCATGGTGGCCTGTGGTCGTAGTGTTAAAAAGCTGCATCCAGATGCCAAGGTGGTCTTTATCGGGCCCTGTATTGCAAAAAAAGCCGAGGCCAAGGAACCGGACGTGCGGGACGCTGTGGATGTGGTGATTACCTTTAAGGAATTAAAGCAGATCTTTGACGCGGTGGGCATTAACCCGGCGGAAATGGAGGGGGATGAAAAGGAGCATTCCTCCACCGGCGGCAGAATTTATGCCCGGACCGGCGGTGTCAGCAAGGCGGTTGCCGATACCTTAAAAAGGATCAGACCGGAAAAGGAAATTCAAATTAAGTCGGTGCAAGCCCACGGGGTAAAGGAATGCCGGCAGATGCTGCAGGATGCCCTGGATGGCCGGATTAACGCCAATTTTTACGAAGGCATGGGCTGTGTTGGAGGCTGTGTGGGCGGTCCCCACGTTTTAATTGACCCCGGACAGGGAACGGAACTGGTAAACCGGTACGGGGAAGAGGCATCCAGTTTGACGCCGGCGGATAACAGGTACGTATTAGCCCTGCTAAAAAGTTTAGGTTTTGAGGAAATTGAGGATTTGTTTGATGAGGAAAAAGCAAAAATATTCAGCAGGAGTTTCTATGACAAACCAACTGAGAGGTGAGAACATAGTAAGGGGTCAGACCCTAAAAACAAAAGGCTGTTGCCAGCATCCAGGAGACTAGGCAACAGCCTGGTTTTACTTAGTGTTTTTGATCTCTAAGATAATTTAAAATCTTGGCGAACTGAATGTTCACCAGTTCATTGACTGGCACCCCGGTCTCCTGGGAACGCTTCTCTATTACATGAATTTGATTACGCAGAAATTCGTAAATGATGTATTCCGCAACATCCTCCGGAGTTGTGCCCTTTTCTTCAGCGTAATCCTCAAGCAGTTTCATGGTTTCCTCGGAAAGATTAAGCTCAAACTCTTTATTTTCTTCCATTTGGTACACCCTTTCAAAATTTTTGACTTTCTTCTTTGTAAATAATTCTCTGTTTTTTAGTATGTCCCTTCAGAAAAGCAAAAAAGTATTTTTGAGTTACCTTTTTAGTTTTATGCAAAAAAAAATGAGCCTACTATAAGGCTGCTAAAAAACCTGGCTTATGCTTGAGGTAGTCGGTAGTAACCAGTAGGGTGTTTCTCACTATAGTCAATTTTGCATACAGAAAAGACGGTACAAAAGGTATTTCTTGGGCCCCGGTGAATAACCAGGGGGCGAAACCCAGTATGGCAAAAGTAATACATGTTAGAAACAGTACCACTAAGAAAGGGAATGTTAATGGGGATAAAGCCGTAATTTTGGAACTCAACAGCATAAAAAATCCCTCCCGTTGTATTTACCTTAAATACAGTATACAAAGGATTGAGATTAATATAAAGAATATTAAGTATATTATGAATATAAAAACAATAATTTCTCCGCAGCACGATGATTCAGTGAGACAGAGACCCGCTTGGTGCCAAATGATAACCAGTTACCAAAACAAAAAGAGCTTTTTAAAAAGCCCCTTAACAGTTATGCAGCGTTTAATGGTTCGTCATGCTGATCAATCGTATTGGGTTTAGTACTATCTACTTTTCTCTGTGCAAGGGCCGGAGAAGCAGCAGAGACAGCTCCTCCAAAGATCTTTCTCGGACCTACTATGAATAACCAGGAACAGCAGCTTACCAGGGCCATTAATAGGCAGGAAACGGCGATTAGGATCCAGGCAGGGAATGCAATTATTTTACACAACTGGATTTTCCATCCTTTGATCATGACACCACCCCCTTGTGACATTGTTCACTAGCATTACTGTACTATACCATAAAATTAATATAGAAACAGCGTTTTCAGCCCTATGTTATACTAGCAAGATTTGATAAACAATTTAAAATATTCTTTGAAAGTAAATTCCAATATAGTTTAGATATTTACCCAACAATTAACTCATTTTTTCACAAGGTATTACTGTCCCGTTGTCGAATTACAAAGGAGTTGTTTTTCAGTAACAGTGAAGGGAGTTTTACGATGTCCTATAGCTATAAACAGGAATTGATGAAAAGGTTGGATGAAGGGTCGCTGCCGGGCGTTTCGCTGGATCACCGGTTTACTTTTGAATGCAAGGCTTCCTGTATGGGCAGGTGCTGTAACAGCATCACCATCCTTTTAGACCCCTGGGATATTGAAATCATGGCCCGGCACCTGGGGATACCCGGCCAGCAGTTTTTGGCGGAATATTGCAAGGTTGACTTTGGCCATGAATTAAAATGGCCCTACGCAAGACTGAAACATGCCGAGGACGGTCCCTGCTTTTTCATGCTGGAGGACGGGCGGTGTGAGATTTATCCCGTGCGTTCCCGCAACTGCAGGACGTATCCCATTGGCCGGGCGGTGCGTTTTGAGCCGGACGGCACAAAAGTAGAGCGTACTTTTATCGTTGAAAAGATGGACTTTTGCCTGGGGCACAAAAGCGAGAAAACCTGGACCGTCGAAGAATGGTTTAATGATGCGGACTGCCAAAAGTTCTACGAACTGTCGGATTTGTATTTAGAGTTGATTCACTATGCCACAACCCGGTTAAACAGCCAGGTTTGGCTAAACCGGAACGTCTCTCAAATAATGATGCCCCTGTTTTACGGGCCGGACCTGTTAAGAAACAAACTGGGGATTTCCGAACAAGAGGTGGATCACGAGGAATTTTACCGCAGGAGAATGAAGGCCTTAAAGGTGATTTTAACCGAACTGGCCGCAGGCTTCGGCCATGGCCCTTTGGTCGGGCAAGCCAAAGAAGGAAACATCTATGGCGGCAGCATGATGGAAAGAATGAAACAGGTGCTCCTGACGGGGAAAGAATAAAAGACCGGGAAGCGGGTACGGCCTGTACACGCCTCCCGTGCTTTCAATTTCTTTAGAGGACCGGGCTGACACAACCCCCCTCTTTGTGATTTTTTCTATTATAGTGATCTTCCATAATTTGCACAAGAGAAAAGGGTGAATTAATAAGAAATATAGGGTAAAATTGCTTCGTAATAGAAAAAACAGCGGATTGAGGTGCCTCAACGGGAGAGTTTGCAGGGGAGGGGATTCTTTGCAAAATGTCAGGTAAAGGGCTTTTTTTTGCTCTTTGGTAAGCTTGCGATCATAGGGTTTGTGAACAATCTAACTTGCTCTGCCATATAAAAAGCAGCCCTCACGTGAGGGCTGCTTTTCCGTTAGGCTGTGTGATGATCGTCATGTCCGAGGATTCGGAAGTTTTCAACGATAAAGCAGTAGGCCAGGACGCCGATAGCAATTAGGCCGATGCTGACGGACCATTCCCAAATGGAAGGGAAGTAAGAACCGGCGGTAGACCCTGACATGCCGGTGAAGACAACGTTCATACGATTGAGAATGACACCGCTGCTTACCAGCAGGCCGTAGATGAACAGGCCGGAACGGGAGGCGCTCATGCCGCTAAACACAATCAGAATCGGAACAATCACGCCGAGGACCAGTTCGACCAGGAACAGGTTCGCCTCCAGGTTGCCCGCAAATACCAGGTTCCAGACATTACGATTGGACAGGTCGAAAATCTTGAGAACCAGGTAGAGAATCATAAAGCCGCCGCCGATTCTGGCCAGGCCCCGCAGGACATCCACAGGTACCTTGTGGTTGAAAGCATTGCCGGACAGGGTGGATTCCACACAGATCATGGCCGGACCTACGAAGAAAGAAGAAATTAAGAAGAAGTAGGGAATCAGCGTTGACCACCACAGGGGATAGAGTTTATCAACGGCCACCAGATACAGTCCGCCCAGGGAGGACTGGTGCAGGGTAGGGAAGATAATACCGATAATCAGCAGGAAGGGCATAGCGGTTTTGAAAGCGTTATGCCATTTGACGCCTACTCTTTCCGTCAAGATTTCACCAAATTCCAGGACTTGTATGGTGGTATAGCAGGACACACACCAGAAAACTTCAAACAGTACCGAGGTATGACCCCAGGATACGAAGGGACGCCAGAAGTTAAACCACTGACCGATATCCAGGAAAAGCCCGGCCATCACCAATAGGTACCCCAGCAGAGAGGTTAACATTGCTGCACGGGCAATGGAAAGATACTTATCCTTGTGCAGCACGTGAACGATAATCGCGGTAAAATAACCGCCACCGGCTAAGGCCACACCGGTTAGCACGTCAAATCCGATCCAGAGGCCCCATGGCCAGTCGTCATTTAAATTTGTAACTACACCCAGCCCTGTTACCAAACGGAATATGACAACACCGACACAAAGGGCGGCCAGGAGAATTAATAACTTGCGAATGGGAGTCATTTTAAAACTCCAACCTTGAGCCGTCATGTGTTTCCCCCCTAAAAATTATTCTTAACAAATAGATAAGACCCTTATAATTTAACGTTCTTATTGGAATCTTTGGAGATTTCGTTGCGCCGCTTGGTGTAATGATAAAGTCCGGTTAAAATGATACCCCAGCTTACTGCCACCACAGGGGTGTATTTCAGGAAATCATGGGAGTAAGTGGAACTGGGGATGCTGCTGATCTTGGTATTGAAGCCCAGCTGCTCAAAGGGAACGTCGGAAATATACAGCCAGGAAGTGCCGCCGGCTTGTTTTTCGCCATAGACATCTTTTACATACTTACTGTCCTTGGCGATGGCAGCCTTGGCTTCCTTAAGCATTTCATCCCGCTCACCAAACTTGAATACACCGGCAGGGCAAACGGAAACGCAGGCAGGAGCTTCTCCTTTTGCCACCTTGGTGGAACACATCTGGCACTTGGATACCAGCGGGAAGGTTTTATCCCATTCATATTTAGGAACATTAAAGGGACAGGCAATCATGCAGTAACGGCAGCCCACACAAAGGTGGGGATAATAAACAACCGGGCCTTCTTTTGTCTTTTGCAAAGCTTTGGCAAAGCAGGCCGAAGCACAGGCGGGATCCTGACAGTGCAGGCATTGTTGTTTGACAAAACGCCACACTTTGCCGGTGTCTTTTTTCACTTCATTAAAACTTACGACGGTCCAGTTATTTGCTGAAAGCTTGACGCCCGGTCCCATGGCGGGCTCTTTCTCGCTAAACTTCATATCGTTCCAAAGTTTGCAGGCCACTGTGCAGCTGCCACAGCCCACACACTTGGTAAGATCAACTAACACGCCTTTAGCCATCTGTTTCACCTCCTAAAAAATTGACTTAGCCGTTTTTCTTGGCCGTAAAGGTCTTGCTGCGGTCCACGTATTCGGTGTGCAGCAGTTCCTCTGCCAAATGACTATTGGGCTTCTCCAGAAATTTTTGATAGATCATGGCAACTTCCTGGTTTTCATGGCTCAAACGCTTCTTATAAATCTTGGCGTCAATCTGGTAAGTGCTGTTCAGACGCGCCTGCCGGACCTGGTCAGACGGGGGCAGGGAAGTCCTGGGCTGACCGCCGCCGCTGATGCAGCCGCCGGGGCAGCTCATAAACTCTATGAAATGGTAACGGGGCGGGTTACCCTGCTTCTTATCTTCACGCAGTTGGTCCAGGATTTTACGGGCGTTGCTCAGGCCGTGAGAAATGGCCACGTTGACTTGACCCACACCGGGAACTTCTAAAGAAGCTTCTTTAATACCCTGCAGGCCCCGCACAGGTGTAAGGTTCAGCAGCGCTTCCGGCGGGTTTTCTTTGGTGATCAGGAAGTAAGCGGAACGTACGGCTGCTTCCATAACACCGCCGGTGGCGCCGAAGATGACAGCGGCCCCGGTGCTTTCACCCATGAGGGGATCATATTTGGCGTCTTCCAGTTTGGTCAGGTCAATCCCTTTCATCTTAATCATACGGGCCAGTTCGCGGGTGGTCAGGACCACGTCCACATCCCGCAATTTTTCATTACCGGCATGTTTTCCGGCATCATTCATTTCAGGACGATTGCACTCGTACTTTTTGGCGGTACAGGGCATGATGGAAACGGAGAAGATTTTAGCGGGATCAATGCCTTTTTCTTTGGCGTAATAACTCTTTACCAGTGCCCCTAGCATCTGCTGGGGTGATTTACAGGAGGACATGTGCTCCAGCAGGTCCGGATAGAAATACTCGCAAAACTTTACCCAGCCGGGACTGCAGGAAGTGAACTGGGGCAGCGGCTTAACGCCTTTTAGATCCCCGGCGACACGGCGGACCAGCTCGGTGCCCTCCTCCATGATGGTGAGGTCGGCGGTAAAGTTGGTATCAAACACCGCGTCAAATCCAAGTTTTTTCAGAGCGGCCACCTGTTTTCCTTCCACAATGCTGCCCGGGGGCATGCCAAACTCTTCACCCAGGGCCACCCTGGTGGCCGGAGCGGTTTGCACCACCACATGCAGGTCTTTGTTGTCAATTGCCTGGAGAACCTTGTCAATCTCATCTCTTTCGGTGATGGCTGCGGTGGGGCACCATAAAGTGCACTGGCCGCAGTTTACGCAGGTGATGTCATCCTTGATGGGGGTGTCGTAATACCCGTACACCGATTGAACCCTTTCACAGGCTTCGATGCACTGGCCGCACAGGATGCACTTTTTATCATCCCGTACGATGGATGGGTTGGTGGGGTCAATGGGAATACGACCCTTCACCTGAACAGGCCAGGAGCTGGCTACTTGGTACTGTTGGGGTAGCCAACCCTTGCCCCCGGCGGGATCCTGGCTGCAGCCGGCAATGGAGGCTGCTACGCCGGTCAGGCTTACTCCCCCAAGCAGTTTGAGGAAGCCCCGCCTTGATACTGATTGTGGCTTTGCAGTGCGGTTTTCCATGTACTCTCCTCCCTTAGTTTTATATGGGATATGCAGTGCGCAAGAATAGCTTAAAAAGTTCGTTTATAAATACTATTAAACCAATAAATAAAATAGGCCAGGCAAGTGCGGAAAAAGCATGCCTGACCCAAGGTGAATTACTCCGCAAAGAAGAACTATATGCCGTTTTTCCAGGAATCTCATGTAACTGCCGTCCCAGTCCCTGCTTGAGAAAATGGGTACATACCAAAAATAGTTCGTTGGCTTTTTAATACTGTTTATTCTTCGAGATATTAATAATTCCTTCAAAATAAAAAATATTTTGAAAAATTTTTCAAATGTGTATAATATTCTGATAGGTTACAAAAGAAAAACGACCAAGCGAGTTACTTGGTCGTTATCTTAGTGTCTATTTGATAGGACACCCATGGGATGTGAGTGTTAATTCTTAAACATTTTCAAAACTTCCTCGGAAGTAACAAAAGAAAGAAATGTTTCACAAATGGGAGACAGGGGTTTATCTTTATTTAAAATAAATGAAAAATAACGTACAATGGACACATTGGCAATCCTGCAGGTTTTTACGGTTTTCAGCTGGATTTCCTTGGTCACCGCCAGGCCGGATAAAATGGTGGCTCCCAGACCCGCCTCAACCGCACCGATCACCGCCTGCGTATTTCCCAGCTCCATGACGGTATTTAACTCAGCGGGGTCCAAACCTGCTTTTTTTAAGGCAGCTTCCATCACCACCCTGGTGCCGGAACCTTCTTCCCTTAAAACAAAGGGGAGGGTGGCCAGCTCTTTCAGGGTCAAATTTTTCTTAATGGCCAGGGGGTGATTATAGGGAAGCACAACCAGCAGTTCATCCTCCATAAAGGGTTTGGTAATAACCTTCTCATGGGTGACAGGTCCTTCAATGAGGCCCAGGTCAAGCTTGTTCTCAAGGATGTGATCCACAATATGCTGGGTATTGGTGACTTCCAGGTGGATATCTACCTCCGGGTAGTCATGGTTGAACATGCCCATGATTTTCGGCAGAACGTTTTCGGCAATGGTATGACTGGCCCCCAGGGATAAATTACCGCTTAATTCCCCGACAAGTCTTTCAATATGTTTTTCAGACTGCTCGACCAAATTCAGTATTTCTGTTACATATTTTTCTAAAACCTGTCCGAACCGGGTCAGTTTAAGCTTTTTATTGGAACGATCAAACAACTTGGCGCCGTAATGCTGCTCAAGGACGTAGATGTTATGGTTGATGGTGGGTTGAGACAGTTCCAACAGCTTGCTGCTTTTTATCAGACTACCGGTTTCAGCCAGAGTTTTAAAAACTTTAAAATGCGTTAAGTTCACAGGCATCACCTACTGTTTTAATTATTCCTCGCTATCCCCTCATTTTATGATCTACAAAAAACATTGTCTGCCGTACTGCTGACAAGTCGATTGCTCCGTGGATTTTTTTATCTTCAAAGAAACACAAAATGGCCTTTTTTGTCTTTTTTTAGTATATAATAAAAATACAAACTTTTATGTATATCAATCCGGAGGTCACGGTGACAAACATTGTTCAAGAAGAAGTTCAGCAGTATATCCGGGAACTTCTGCCGCCGCGGGATGAACTTTTTTATGAAATGGAACAGGAAGCAAGGGAGAAGATGATACCCATTGTAGAACCGGAAGTTGGACATCTCTTGTACTGGTTGGCTGCCACCAAAAAGAGCAGAAGAGTATTGGAGATTGGAACCGCCATCGGGTATTCCACCCTCTGGATTGCTAAAGCCGTGTTACCCCTGGAAGGAGAGATTACCACCCTGGAGATTAACGCTCCGAGGGCCGAGGCTGCCTGCAGGTACTTTAAAAAAGCCGGAGTGGAAGAAAAAATAAAGCTGGTATTCGGTGATGCCAGGGAATTGCTTTATGAGCAAACCGGTCCATTCGACTTTATTTTCCTTGATGCTGCAAAGGGAAAATATGTGGAGTTTTTGGATAAATGCGTTGATTTGTTGCAACCGGGGGGCATTCTTGTGGCAGAGGATGTGTTTATGAGGGGAATGGTGATATCCGGGGAGATTGATAAGAGACGAAACAAAACAGCGGTAGCCCGTTTAAGAAGTTATCTTGAGCAGGTGATGGAACATAAAAGCATAGAAACCATTATCCTGCCGGTGGGAGATGGCATAACAATCAGCACCAAAAAGGATGATTTGTCATCAATGTCACCACCTCTTTTATGAAGACGGAGTAACAAGCGCATCGCCGATACAATTAACCCGTGATCCGTAATGATAAACTACATGTCGCAACGGTCTTTGGGACAAATTATTTCCTAATTATAT
>JBFMCH010000006.1:0-28857 GCA_040754595.1 Bacillota bacterium | reverse complement strand
TAGTTTTCAAAGACCATTTTTTAGCCCGGCCTCACGACCGGAATCTTAGTTTACCATGACCCTCACTTGCATTTCAAGTGAAAGTTTTTGGTAATTTTTACACCGCCTCATCGGCGACGGAACTTCACTGTAACATACGCTCACATTTTAATGCAAGTGTAAGTTTCTGGTACAAAAACATCGCTGATTGCGACATTTTTTATCTTAACATTGTTTTATTCTTGGGTCAATTCCTTTTTTCAATATCTTGTAGTATGATTAGACATTATTTTTAACAAATGATGTGTAACTTCCCAAAAATAAACACAAGCCTTATCGGCGTAGATTAATATATCATAACAAAATATATTGTGTCAATGTGATTTTAAGCCATTAAAGCCTTATGTACAAACAAAAGACTACCTTTATTTGCTTGAAGGTAGTCTTTGTGTTTATTCCTCTTCGTTTTCTTCAGTAACCACTCTGGCAACGGCCACAATGTGGTCGTTTTCTGCGGTTCTCATTAAAGTGACACCCTGGGTATTGCGACTCATGGAGGAGACGTCCTTGGCAGACAGCCTGATGATGATGCCCTCGGCACTGATCATCATAATTTCATCTTCGTCTTTTACCAACTGTACCCCGACCACAGGTCCGTTTCTCTTAGTTGTTTTTATGTTGATAATTCCTTTGCCGCCTCTGGTTTGGGAACGGTATTCTGTCAGAGGAGTACGCTTGCCGTAGCCATTGGCGGTGACCGTTAGTAAATAGGCACCGTCTCTTGCCACATCCATGTTAACAACATAATCATTGTTTGTCAGGGTGATACCCTTTACTCCTCTTGTAACACGACCCATGGGCCTTACATCTTCTTCCGGAAAACGAATGGCAATCCCTTCCTGGGTCCCCAGTATAATTTCTTCTTTGCCGTGGGTAAGCTCGACCGCCACCAGTTGATCATCCTGATCGAGGTTTATGGCGATGAGCCCGTCGCGCCGGGATGAATCGTATTCCTTAAGAGGTGTCTTTTTGACAATGCCGTGTTTGGTGGCCATAAACAAAAAGGTTTCTTCTTCAAATTCTTTAATGGGTATTATTGTTGTAACATATTCGTCATTATCTAAATTTAATAAATTAACAATGGGTGTACCCTTAGCGATCCTGGACGCTTCCGGCACCTCATGTACCTTTAAGCGGTAGACCTTCCCTTTATTGGTAAAGAATAACAGGAACTGGTGAGTTGAAGCCACAAACAGGTGCCTCACAAAATCCTCTTCCTTGGTGCCCATGGCTGTTATGCCTTTGCCGCCTCTTTTTTGGCTGCGGTAGGTATCCAGGGAGATACGTTTGATGTAGCCATGGTTGGTCAGTGTAACCACCATGTCTTCTTCTTCAATAAGGTCTTCGATGTCAAACTCACCGGCAGCCTCATTCGTGATGACCGTGCGACGGGGGTCGGCAAACTTTTCTTTAATATTTAACAATTCATCTCGAATAATTCCCAGTACCTTTTTCTCGTCTGCCAGCACGGAACGCAAGTAATCGATTTTTTCCAGCAGTTCTTTATATTCCTTTTCTAGCTTTTCTACTTCCAGTGCGGTGAGGCTGCGCAGGCGCATTTCCACGATGGCTTCCGCCTGTACAGCAGTTAAATTAAATTTTTCGACCAGTCCTTTTTTGGCTTCGTCGGTGTTTTTAGATTCCCGGATGGTTTTAATAACCTCATCCAAGTTGGCCAACGCGATGCGCAGGCCCTCCACAATGTGAGCCCGGGCTTCTGCTTTCTTTAGTTCATACCTTGTCCGGCGGGTGATGACGTCCTTCTGGTGTTCCAGGTAATGAAAGATCACCTGGGCCAGGTTTAGTATTTTTGGTTCATTGTTAACCAGCGCAAGCATAATGATGCCAAAGCTTTCCTGCATCTGGGTATGTTTGTACAAAAGATTCAAAATCACATTGGGGTTGGTATCTTTCTTTAATTCAATAACAATTCTCATACCCCTGCGGTCAGACTCATCCCGCAGGTCGGAAATACCTTCAATTTTTTTATCCTTGACCAATTCGGCAATTTTTTCAATAAGCTTGGCTTTGTTAACCTGGTAAGGGATTTCATGAACAAGAATCACAGGTCTGCCGTTGGCCTTTTGCTCAATGGTGGCCTGGGCCCGCATTTTAACGCTGCCTCTGCCTGTACGGTAGGCCTGGCGAATGCCTTCTCTGCCCATAATTTTGGCGCCGGTGGGGAAATCCGGCCCTTTAATGACCTTCATCAATTGATCCGGGGTGACATTGGGGTCTTCAATCATCATGAGAACGCCATCAATCACCTCGCCCAGGTTATGGGGAGGAATGTTGGTGGCCATCCCAACGGCAATCCCTGAGGAACCGTTAATCAAAAGGTTGGGAATTTTAGATGGCAGGATGGTGGGTTCTTCGGTCCGGTTATCGTAGTTGGGAACGAAGTCCACCGTTTCTTTATCGATGTCCGCCAGCATTTCCAGGGTTATCTTGGCCATACGGGCTTCTGTATAACGCATGGCCGCCGGCGGGTCACCGTCAACGGAACCGAAGTTACCATGCCCCTGGATTAAGGGGTAACGACTGGCAAAGTCCTGGGCCAGCCTGACCATGGCATCATAAATGGCTACGTCACCATGGGGGTGAAAATCCTGCATCACTTTACCCACAATACCGGCGCTTTTTCGGTAAGGCTTGTCCGGCGTCAACCCCAGTTCATGGATGGAGTAAAGAATTCGTCTGTGAACAGGTTTCAGGCCGTCCCGCACATCCGGTAAAGCTCTACCTACTATTACACTCATGGCGTAATCCAAATAGGAATTTTTCATTTCGTTGTTAATGTCCAAAGGGATGACCTTACCAGTCTGGGAAGCCATTTTTTATACCTCCGGAAAAAGTTTTAAACATTAGAAAAGCCGGCTCGCACCGTGCTTAACACAGGCGGAGCCATAGCTTTTTTACCTGTAAAGTTAATGAGTGCCATAGGAAAAAATCTGCTTTTAATAACTTGTTAGCGAATATATAACTTATATTACAAGTTTTGCCAAATAAATTATAACAAAATCATTATTAATTCGCAAATATTTGCTGGTATTCCCTATGAGCGGTAATCACTTGCCTGTCACCCAGGGTATAGGTTTCCATTCCGGTGAAGGAGGCCTGGTTTAACCAATCGGTATACTGCTGCAGGGTCCAGGTGCCGCCTGTCTTGGTGTTCACCAGCATGTTGACGCCAAAAAGCTCGGCCCGGGGGCTGATACCCCTTACAAAATCCATAATGGCGATGCGGCCGCCGGGGCCCAGGACGTTATGCACCCGCTTAAACAGCAAAATATTCTCTTCTGGCCCGTAGATATGACAGATATTTCCCAGAAAAGCCAGGTCAAATGGACCCTCTGCAACTCTCTCCGTGAAATCGCCGGGAATGAATTTAATTTTTTCACCCGGTAAGACCGTGGATTCCAGTCCAGGCCACAGGGCTTTTCCTGAAGAACATCAAATATCCCGGTTTTTAATACAGCTCCCACCACCAGCAATTCCTGGGGAACCATTGAATTTTTTAAATTCGGCATATTGACCCCTCCCACAAACATTTTTATTTGTTGTAAATGAATGTACCGGACAGGGTAAATTACTGCTTTATTTATATGCCTGTATGGTTTCGCAAGAACGTTACGTTAGAAAAACCGGAGAAATGCTCCGGCTTTTTTTAAACATCTAAATTCCTTACATACCTGGCGTTTTCCTGAATAAAATCCCGTCTTGGCTCCACCCGGTCCCCCATTAGCATGGAGAAGGTGGTATCGGCTTCAATGGCATCCTCCAGAGTCACCTGAAGCATGGTACGGGTATCCGGGTCCATGGTGGTTTCCCAGAGTTGATCCGGGTTCATTTCGCCCAAACCTTTATAGCGCTGAATATTGACCTTGTCGTAGCCAATTCTCTTTAACAATTCTTCCAATTCTTTTTCACTGTAGACGTAGCTGTCATGGTTCCCTTTGCGCACTCTAAACAAGGGAGGCTGCGCCACATAGACATAACCGGCTTCGATGAGGGCCCGCATATGGCGGTAGAAAAAGGTCATGAGCAGCGTGCGAATATGGGCGCCGTCCACATCAGCATCGGTCATGATGACAATTTTATGGTAACGGGCCTTGCTTAAATCAAAATCTTCGCCAATGCCGGTGCCAAGGGCGGTAATCATAGCCCTGATTTCTTCATTGGCCAGAATCTTGTCCATCCGGGCCTTTTCCACGTTAATAATTTTACCCCGCAGGGGTAAGATGGCCTGAAAACGCCTGTCCCGACCCTGCTTGGCGGAACCGCCCGCAGAATCACCCTCCACCAGATACAATTCGGAAATACTGGGGTCCTTTTCCGAGCAATCCGCCAGTTTTCCCGGTAAAGACATGGTTTCCAGGGCGCTTTTTCGCCGGGTCAGTTCCCGGGCTTTGCGGGCAGCTTCCCGGGCCCTGGCGGCGGTAACGCCCTTTTCAATGATTTTCCTGGCCACCGAGGGGTTTTCTTCCAGATAGGTGGAAAATTTTTCGGCAAAAACGGAATCGACGATACCCCTGACCTCACTGTTGCCCAGCTTGGTTTTGGTTTGTCCCTCAAATTGTGGTTCCGGGACCTTAACACTGATGACGATGGTAGCACCTTCCCGGATATCTTCCCCGGTGAGGTTGGCATCGTTATTTTTTAAGATGTTATGGTTGCGCCCGTAATCATTGACAACCCTTGTCAGGGCAGTTTTTAAGCCCACTTCATGGGTACCGCCGTCGATGGTATGAATATTGTTGGCGTAGGAAAGCATGGTTTCCGTATAGCCGTCGTTGTATTGCAGGGCCACCTCAACGATAATTTGTTCCTTTTCCCCGCTGACATAAATGGGTTTGGGATGCAGGACCTGCTTTGTTTTGTTGAGGTGTTTGACAAAGTCCTTAATGCCGCCGTCAAATTGAAAGACTTGTTCTGTGGGCGGGTCTTTTCTTTCGTCCTTCAGGGTAATTTTGACACCCTTGTTTAAATAAGCCAGTTCCCTGATTCTCTGGGTCAAGGTTTCCTGGCTGAAGACCAGTTCTTCAAATATTTCATCGTCCGGTTTAAAGGTTACTTTGGTGCCGGTGGTTTTGCTTTTGCCAATGATTTTGAGTTCAGAGGTGGGTACGCCGCAGGAAAATTCCTGCCTGTAAAGATTGCCGTTGCGTTTAATCTCCACGGAAAGTTCCTTGGACAGGGCATTTACCACCGATACGCCGACCCCGTGCAAACCGCCGGATACTTTGTAACCGCCGCCTCCAAATTTACCGCCGGCATGCAGCATGGTCAATACCACTTCCACCGCAGGCCTGCCGACTTTGGGGTGCAGGTCTACCGGAATCCCCCGGCCGTTGTCCTCAACGGTAACGGAATTATCTTCATGAATGGTGACTTGTATCTTATCGCAATATCCGGCCAGAGCTTCGTCAATACTGTTATCGACAACCTCATAGACCAGGTGGTGCAAGCCTCTGGCACTGGTGCTGCCAATATACATGCCAGGCCGGCGCCTGACCGCCTCCAGTCCTTCGAGGACTTGAATTTGATCGGCACTGTATTTATTAGTCTGCTGCTGTTGGTCCATTGAAATGACCTCCATCTAATTACATTGACTTCACATTATACCATAATTAGTATTGCCAGCTCAAGAGAGATCCTTAACATCTAACGAAAACCTAAATCCATTGTCGCATATTGATGACCTTCTAAGAAGGGTTTTTAAAAATTTTTACATAAAAAAAAAAAAAACCGTAAAGCACGGTTTTTAACCTAAGACTCATCTTCGGTATTTTCCATAATGTTATCCGATCTCTTTTTCAGCGTGGTGCAGGAAATGGGGGAAACATAAATCTCTTTGCTGGTGATCACAAAGGATTTTTCCTTTTCCTGGTTGGAAATGGGTTGGATAAACCCTTCATCCTTGGCGATCTCGATAAATTCCCTTGTAATGGCTGAATTTTTGATCCGGGCATCCAAAATGGCAATAATATCTTTCTTGAGGACCACCACATCCCCGCCTAAGTGTAAAAACACTAAAATTCCTCCTTTTTCGTGAGGCAGCCGGCATTCACCTGCCAAAGGGTCCCGGCACCCCGGATGGTTTCTTCGATACCGCCCGTAAAACTGGTGGTGATAAAGGTTTGTACCCTGTTGAGCACTTTATCCAAAAGCATGGACTGCCGGTTGCGGTCCAGTTCAAACAATACATCATCCAGCAGCAAGACCGGGTAATCGCCATATTCTTTGTTCCATAGTTCCAGTTGGGATAATTTTAAAGACAGGGTGACTGTTCGCTGCTGTCCCTGGGAACCAAAGGTTTTAGCCTCAATGCCGTTGATCGAGAGAGATAAATCGTCCCGGTGGGGACCCAGCAGGGTCTGGCATCTTTGGATTTCCATGCTGCGAACCTTTTTGGAGGCCGCATCAAAGATATGATAAATCTGATCTTCAGTTAAACCGGGTTCCAGCACCAGCGATGAAAGGTATTTGGCCTGCAGTTTCTCATCTCCCCGGGTTAGCTCATGGTGAATTCTGCGGGCAACGGGGATTAATTTTTTTAACACTTGCAGGCGAAGGAAAATGACCCTGGCACCGTGCCGGTAAAGCTGTTCATCCCAAACTTCCAGCATTTCTTGGGCTGCACGCCTGTCCCGGATTTCTTTTAACAGCGTGTTTCTCTGGGTTAAAACCCTGGCATACTGCCGCCAGCTACGGCTGTAGGTGGGGTTCAGCGGTCCCACGTCATAATCCAGAAAGTGCCTTCTCTCCTGAGGTGACCCCTTGATTAAATGCAAATCCTCCGGACAAAACAACACCACACCAAAATGATCCAGTTCAGAACGGGGTGTCTCTACGCCGTTGACCAGTAATTTTTTGTTTCCTTCCCGAATTTTCCACTGGATGACAAAGGTCCTGGAGGCAAATTCCACCTCGGTCTGTAGAACCGTTTGTTCGCTTTGCCAGCAGATAACATCTTTATCTCTTTCGGCCCGAAAGGAGCGGCCCCGCAGACTATAAAAAATGGCTTCCAGCAGGTTTGTTTTTCCCTGGGCATTGGGGCCGGTAATGATATTGATGGACGGATGGGGTTTCATGGACTCTTCTTTGTAGTTGCGGAAATTTCTTAGCGTTACACTGGCTACCCGCAAAATTTCACCTTCACATCACAACCAGAAAACTGCCGGCACCAGCCACTTCCACCCTGTCATTGGCTTTCAGTATTTTGCCGCGCCTGGTTTCTGTGATCCCGTTCACCTTGACCAGTCCTGATTGAATTAAGACCTTGCTTTGTCCTCCGGAACCGGTAACGTTGGCCCATTTTAAAAATTGATCCAACCTGATTGCACTGCCCACTTTTATTTTTTCGGTCAATATGATCTCTCCTTAAATGGTGCGGACCGGTAATACCAGCGAGAGGTAGTCCTCCCCTCCCACAGGGCGTAAAATACCCGGGCTTAAGGGGCCGGACATATCCAGGTAAATATTTTCGCTTCCGTTGGCCCGCAGGGCATCGATCAAATACAGCGCGTTAAAGGCGATTTGCATGGGTTCTCCCTGCAGGTAGACAGGTACTTCCTCATGGATTTTGCCCACTTCGGTATTGGCAGAGATCACTATTTTTTCTTCTTCAATGTTCAAGCGAATGATTTGTGTGCCCACTCTGGCCAGCAGGGAAGCTCTTTCAACGGCTTCCAGGATGTCCTTTGTTTTGACCCGGACCCTGGTTTTATATCCCTGTGGAATGACCTGCCGGTAGTTGGGAAATTGTCCTTCAATAAGTCTGGAAATGAGCAGGGTATCTTCCATGCCGAAGATCACCTGTTTGTCCCCCAGGGAAATGGTGACTTCCTTATCTGCAGCACCAATCACCCGGGCCAGCTCATTTAAAGTTTTTCCAGGGATGATGACATTTATATCAGAAACCTCTGCGGTTGTTTTGACATCCCGTAAAGCCAAACGGTGTGTATCGGTGGCCACAAACCGTATCTGGCCGTCAAAAATTTCCATCAGTACACCGGTAAAGACAGGCCTGTTTTCATCCGGGGAAGTGGCAAAAAGAATTTGACGCAGGTACTCCTTTAATTCCTCTTCCGGTAAGGCCAACGAATTTTTTCCCTGCGGGTTGGGGAAAGAGGGAAATTCTTCGGCTTGAAAGCCGTTGATGGTAATCTCCGATTGGCCGTAGCTAATGACGGCGTTGGTGCCCTGAGTGGTTTCAATTTGTATCGGCGCATCCGGCAGTCTTCTGACGATTTCTCCCAGGTACTTGGCCGGCAGCACGATGGAGCCTTCCTCCTGCACGTTGCAGGGTATAATGCACTGGATCCCCATTTCCAGGTCGGTGGCTTGCAATTCCAGGCGGTTATCCCTGGCAGTTAACAGGATGCCGGAGAGTACCGGCAATGGGTTTTTCGCAGAAACAGCCCTCTGGGCAGTGGATACCCCTTGGATCAGATTCTGCCGGGTACAGATTATTTTCATAGCCTTCCCCCGTTATATTTTTATTTTTAATTTACTATATATATTAGGTTAGTAGTAGTAATAAGGCCTGTTAGTTTGTTTGTACAGGGCTTTAACCCTTGCCACAATTGGTTTTAAGGCTGTAAGAAACCTGTGGAGAAAAATCCTGGAACTTGTTCACAAGGCAAATCCTTAAAAAACGGCCAAGTTTGTTCATCAACGCTGTTAACAAACTTGTCCACAGGCTATTCACATTATTCACCGATACGCTTTTTCAATTCCTTGATGGTTTCTTGCAGGACCGGGTCGCCGGGCATATCGGCAATAATTTTGTCACAGGCGTGCAAAACTGTGGTATGGTCCCGGCCACCGAACTCGTCGCCAATCTTCGGCAGGGACAGATCGGTTAATTCCCTGGCCAGATACATAGCCACCTGCCTGGGAAAAGCCACCGACCTGGTTCTCTTTTTGGCTTTAAGATCTTCGATGCGCAAGCCGTAAAAATTGGCGACGGTTTGCATAATTAAGGCTGCGGTGATGATCTTCGGTTTGCTGGGTGAAATGACATCCTTTAAAACTTCCGCTGCCAACTGGGGAGAGGCGTCTCTCTTTTCTAATGAAGAATAGGCGCTGACCCGGATGAGGGCACCCTCCAGTTCCCGAATGTTGGAATGAATTTTATCGGCGATATAGGCAATGGTTTCATCCGGGATGTTGGTAATACCTTCCAGTTGGGCTTTTTTCCTTAAAATAGCCACCCTTGTTTCATAATCCGGCGACTGGATGTCGGTGATCAGTCCCCACTCGAAACGGGAACGCAGTCTGTCCTCCAGGGTGGCTATTTCCTTGGGCGGGCGGTCACTGGAGATGATAATCTGCTTGTTGGCTTCATATAGGGTATTAAATGTATGGAAAAACTCTTCCTGGGTCCGTTCCTTTTTCTCCAGGAATTGAATGTCGTCAATCAGAAGAATATCCATACTGCGGTATTTGTTGCGGAATTCCACCGTCTGGTCGTCTCGAATGGAGTTAATCAACTCGTTGGTAAATTTTTCGGAGGTAACGTAGGCTACTTTGAGACTGAGGTTGTTTTCCAATATGTAATGCCCGATGGCATGCATCAGGTGTGTTTTTCCCAGACCGACGCCGCCGTAAATAAACAAAGGGTTATAGGCCTTGGCAGGGGATTCCGCCACGGCCAGGGAAGCAGCGTGAGCAAAGCGGTTGCTGTTGCCGATTACAAAGGTATCAAAGGTGTACCTGGGATTCAGAATATTAATATAGGTTTCTTCCGGGGATTTTTCCTTTGGCTTGGGTTGGTCCACTTCCTGACCGGCCAGAATAAATTGAAGGGAAATTTCCTGGTGCATAATTGATTCGTAGGCTTGCTTTATAATGGGCGCGTAGCGATCGGCCAGCCAGCTTTTAGAAAAGTGATCGGGAACTTCTATTATAATGGTATTATCATAGAAGGCCACCGGCTTGCATCTGGCGAGCCAGGTTTCAAAGGAATGTTTGTTGACCTGCTTTTCCAAGCGGATTAAAACCTGCTCCCACCTGGCAAGAATATCATTTTGCATCTTTCTTTAAAAACCCCCTGAGCTTCAATAATTCCTAAAAAAATCCCTTAGTGTAAAGTAAGGGAATGAGTAGATCAAATGTGATTATGTAGAGTAAAATATTTAACAATTAACATAGTTGTACACAGTTTTATCCACAGCCTGTGTAAAAACTGGATAACAAAAATTATCCACAAGTGTAAATCAATAATACCAAAACTTCCAAAGGTTATCAACAAGTAAATAAATATTCACAGTTGGTATGGATAGTTAATAAACCAAAAAATTTCAAAAAACCATATATCTTGACTACGGGCGGTTATTTTAATATAATTTTCAGTGACTGTCTAGTATTTCCAAACTTTGTTCATATACTTATCCCGTTGAAGGAGGTGTACATAGTTGAAGCGCACATACCAGCCAAAAAAACGCAGACACCAGAAAGTCCATGGATTTCTTAAGAGGATGTCTACTAAATCAGGCCGAAACGTACTAAAGAGAAGACGCTTAAAAGGTAGAAAACGTTTATCCGCATAAGGCCGCTTAGGGTGGCCTTTTCCTAATTTGTATAACCTTTTTCCCATTTGGTTAAGATAACCATAAAAACCGTTATTAGGAAGACCTATGGACAAATTTATTTCTTTAAAGAAGAATTCGGAGTTTCGCGGTGTTTACCGTCACGGAGTATCTGCGGCGAACCGTTACCTGGTATTGTATAAATTTCCTAATAAGGGTTTGGGTCGCAGGTTTGGTTTTTCCATCAGCAAAAAGGTTGGTAAGGCTGTCTGCCGTAACCGTCTGCGGCGCATTTTGAAGGAAATTTGCCGGCTCCATTTGGAGCGTTTTCCGGCAGAACACGATTTTGTGTTTATTGTTCGTCAGCCTTCCTTTGATCAAGACTATCACCAAATGGAAAAACATGTGTGGCATGTTCTGGGTAAACTGAATCATTAGGAGAGGGAATGAATGCGGCAGGTTGTTTTGCTTGGCCTTATGTTTTACCGAAAGTTTATTTCTCCTTTAAAGCCACCCACTTGCCGGTTTTACCCTACATGTTCTGAATATTCGATACAAGCTGTGAAAAAGTATGGTGTGGTGAAGGGGCTATGGTTGACAGTTAAAAGGCTGGCCAAATGTCACCCTTTCCACCCCGGTGGATATGATCCAGTGTAAATGCTGGTAAGGCTTTTAAGGAGGTAACTCTATTGTTTGGATGGTTTGACGCCATTGTAGATGGAATGACTGCTTTAATGAACTGGCTATATAGTTTTACTGTTAATATCGGTGTGCCAAGCTATGCCCTGGCTATCATCATATTAACCGTGCTCATCAAGGTGGTTTTATATCCCCTTTCCAAAAAGCAGATGCGTTCTATGGTCATGATGCAGAAACTGGCGCCGGAAATTAAGGCGATTCAGGATAAGTATAAGAACAAAGATCCTCAGACTATGCAGCAAAAAATTATGGGCCTGTATAAAGAGCACAATGTGAATCCCATGGCCGGCTGTCTGCCTTTACTGGTGCAGATGCCTATCCTGATTGCTCTTTACCGGGCTCTCTTTGAATTTCCGTTTAAAAACCCGGATCATGCACATTTTTTCTGGGTTCCGTCATTAAGTGCCAAAGATCCCTATTTTATCTTACCTCTTCTAGCAGCTGCCACCACTTATTTACAGGCTAAAATGACCACCAATACCCAGGACCAAACCCAAAGAACCATGTTATATATGATGCCTTTGTTAATCGGTTGGATTGCCAGCACCGTGCCGGCCGGTTTGGCGTTATATTGGGTTGTGTTTAATATCGTAGGAGCAATTCAACAGTGGTTTATTAATAAAGAGACCCTGCACCTTAAAGAGGGGGTAACCGGAGTTGAAGGTAGTAGAAAAGGTCGGTAAGACCATCGATGAAGCCATTGAGCTTGGTCTGCAGGAATTTGGCGTGTTAAGGGACGAGGTTATTATTGAAGTTCTGGAAGAGCCCTCCAAGGGTTTGTTCGGTTTAATCGGTTCCCGTCCCGCCAAAGTGAAGTTAACTTTGAAAGACAATCCGGCCAGAAGAACGGATCATCTATTGAAAAATATTTTTAAGGCCATGGATATTCCTGTGGACGTGGCCATTAAAGAACACGACCAAATGCTGCAGGTCAGTTTAGAGGGCCCTGATTTGGGCGTACTTATTGGACGCCGGGGTGAAACCCTGGATGCTTTGCAGTATTTGATCAATTTAGCCATTAATAAAAACCAGGAGCAAAGACGGAAAGTCATCCTGGATGTGGAAGGTTATCGTAATCGCCGGGAGGAAACGCTGCAAAAATTGGCCATGCGATTGGCGGACAAAGCAAAGATGCGTGGCAGAAGTGTTGTGCTGGAGCCCATGAATTCTCAGGAAAGACGCATTATCCATACCGCCTTGCAGGGACGGGACGATATTTACACCTTCAGTGAAGGTGAAGAGCCCTTTAGAAAAATCATTATTTCTCCAAAGAAATAACATGAAAGAAAACCCAGCAACTTGGTTGCTGGGTTTTTCCAAATCATTTTCATTGTTAATCAATTCCGTTCGGAGGTTGAAATGTTGGAAGATACCATTGTTGCCATTGCCACTCCTCTTGGGGAAGGAAGCATCGGGGTGGTCAAGATCAGCGGTCCGGAGGCCATTGCCGTGGGACGGCGGGTTTTTCAGCCCAAGGTCAATCAGGACTGGTACATTAAGGAGAATTATAAACTGGTTTATGGCCATGTGGTGGAGCCGGACTCCCGGGAAATCATTGATGAGGTGCTGCTCTCGGTGATGCGGGGCCCGCGCAGTTTTACCGCCGAGGATGTGGTGGAAATTAACTGCCACGGGGGGATTGTGCCCCTGCGCAGGGTCCTGGAAGTTGTGCTGCGCCAGGGAGCCCGCCTGGCCGAACCGGGGGAATTCAGCAAACGGGCCTTTATTAACGGTCGCCTGGATTTAGCCCAGGCGGAGTCCATCATTGATATTATTCGGGCCAAGACCGATGCCGGGGCAAAGATTGCCATGTCCCAACTGGGGGGCAAGCTCTCGGAAAAGGTGCATGGTTTACAGAATGAACTATTGGGTTTATTGGCCAAAATCGAAGCTTTTATCGATTTTCCGGAGGACGATATTCCCGAGGCTACCTTGGAGGAAATGGCCCACCGGTGCAATGGTTTATTAATCGTTATTGAACAACTTTTGGAGAGTGCAGATACGGGAAAGGTCTACCGTGAAGGACTCAGAACCGTTATTGTGGGAAAGCCTAATGTAGGAAAATCTTCTTTATTAAATGCTTTGCTTAGAGAACAAAGGGCCATTGTTACGGATATTCCCGGCACCACCAGGGACGTCATTGAAGAAGTCTTAAACATTAAAGGGGTCCCTTTAAAAATCATTGATACGGCAGGGTTGCGGGAAACTCAAGACCTGGTTGAAAAACTGGGAGTAGAAAGATCCAGACAGTTATTAAACCAGGCAGATCTTGTTTTGCTGGTTTTGGATGCATCCACCGGCTTATCAGAAGACGACCTGAATGTAATTAATTTAATTAAAGATAAAAAAGTTCTGGTGTTAATTAATAAAGTTGATATTGCGGACAATGCCATTGAAACAGATCAACTGAAACAGCTCATCGGTTACAGTGATGTGCTGGAAATATCGGCACAAAAGGATATAGGTCTGGACCGATTGGAGCAATCTATTTTGGATTTGGTATTTCAAGGTAAAATCACTGCTGCTGACAATGTACTGGTTTCTAACTCCCGCCATAAGCATGCCCTGGAAAGGGCAAAACAACATCTTCTGGAAGCCGGCCGAGGTATGCAGCAGTCTGTGCCGCCGGACCTGGTGTCCATTGATCTGAAATCAGCCTGGGAAATTTTAGGAGAGATAACCGGTAACACTGTGACAGAAGATTTAATTGACAGGATTTTTGCAGATTTTTGTATAGGTAAATGAGGTGAGAAAATTGCGATACCATGCCGGAGATTATGATGTAATTGTGGTGGGAGCCGGACACGCAGGTTGTGAGGCAGCCCTGGCTTCCGCCAGGATGGGATGTAAGACACTGGTTCTCACATTGAACCTTGATAATGTTGCATTAATGCCTTGCAACCCGGCCGTCGGCGGGCCTGCCAAATCACACCTGGTGAAGGAAATTGACGCTCTGGGCGGGCAAATGGGTTTAAATACCGATTTAACAGCCATTCAAATGAGAATGCTGAACACAGGTAAAGGACCGGCCGTTCACGCCCTGAGGGCTCAGGCTGATAAGGTTCGCTATCAGCAGTTAATGAAAAAGACCCTGGAGTCCCAGGAAAATTTAGATATTAAGCAATTGCTGGTGGAAGAAATTCTGGTAAAAAACGGCCGTGTGGCCGGAGTGGCCACCCATATCGGCGCAGCTTTTTCAGCCAGGGCAGTGGTGGTTACCACCGGTACCTATTTAAAGGGTAGAATTATTATCGGCAATGTACATTTTCCCGGCGGGCCCAACAGCCAGTTTCCTTCGATGAATCTCAGTGACAGTTTAAGAAATTTAGGATTGGAATTGGGTAGATTTAAAACCGGCACACCTGCCAGGGTAGACCGCAGAACGGTGGATTTTTCCAAAATGACTATCCAGCCCGGGGATGAGCAATTGCATAATTTTTCTTTTATTTCCCCGGTAACCCACCGGGAACAGGTACCCTGCTGGTTAACCTATACCAGCGAGAAGACCCACCAGATCATCCGGGATAACCTGCACAGGTCTCCTCTGTATTCCGGCATTATTGAAGGAGTGGGGCCCCGTTATTGCCCCTCCATTGAAGACAAGGTTGTCCGTTTTGCCGATAAACCACAGCATCAGATTTTCGTCGAGCCCGAGGGTTTAAGTACCTATGAAATGTATGTGCAGGGCATGTCCACCAGTTTACCGCCGGATGTGCAGATGGAGATGCTGCGATCGGTACCAGGTCTCGAACAGGTGGAAATAATGCGTCCCGGTTATGCCATCGAGTACGATTATGTGGTTCCTACGCAATTAAAGGCGACTCTGGAAACAAAGACAATCCCCGGCCTTTACATGGCCGGGCAGATTAACGGTACCTCCGGCTACGAAGAAGCAGCGGCCCAGGGGATCATGGCCGGCATTAACGCGGCTTTGCAGGTGAAAGAACAGGAGCCCTTTACCCTGTCCCGGGCGGAGGCCTATATTGGGGTGCTAATTGATGACCTGGTGACCAAGGGCACCAACGAACCCTACCGTTTAATGACTGCCCGGGCGGAATATCGCCTGTTGCTGCGGCAGGACAATGCGGATCACCGTTTAACCCAAAAAGGTTACGAGATAGGTATGGTCAGCGAGGCCAGGTATGAGCACTACATGAAAAAATGGCAGGCCATCAGCGATGAAATGGATCGTTTAAAAACGGTAGTAATCCCCGCCGGTGAGGAGACCAATGCATTGTTGAGGGAATTAAACTCCAGTGAGATCAGCCAGCCCACCCCGGCCCTCAACCTGTTAAGGCGACCGGAGATCAATTATAAATCTTTAATGAAACTTGCCGATGAGTTTACTCCTCTGCCGGATGAGGTCATAGAAGAAGTGGATATCGAAATCAAATACGAGGGATATATTAAAAAGCAGCTGGCCCAGGTGGAAAGGTTTGAAAAACTGGAAGGCAGGAAGTTGAGAGAAGATATTGATTATCAAAGTATCAAGGGTCTGTCAGTGGAGGCCAGGCAGAAACTGGATAAATTTAAGCCATCCTCCATCGGACAGGCTTCCCGCATTTCAGGTGTCAGTCCAGCGGATATCTCTGTTTTGCTGATTTGGTTGGAACAAGAACGGCGCCAGGCTGCCGGAGGTGAGTAAATTGGGCCAACTCATTACGTATTTAATGAAGGCATCTGAGGAGATGGGTTTTTCCCTGACGAATCAGCAACTTCAACTGTTCCAGAGATATTACGAATTAATACTGGAAGGAAATCAAAAATTTAATCTCACAGCCATAACGGAACCGGCGGATGTGGCTGTGAAGCATTTTGTCGATTCCCTCACCTGTTTATCGGCATTGGCAGTGCCTGAGGGTGCCAGGGTGCTGGATGTAGGCACCGGGGCAGGTTTTCCCGGCGTTCCTCTAAAAATTTACCGTCCTGATTTAAATATTTTCCTTATGGATTCTTCAAAAAAACGAATTACATTCCTAAATGAGACCATTGCTTCCCTCGGATTGGCCAGTATGCAAGCTGTCCACCACAGGGCGGAAGATTTTGGGCAGAGAGGGGAATTCAGAGAAGGATTTGATTTTGTTGTCTCCAGGGCGGTGGCCAGGTTGGCGGTTTTAGCTGAATATTGCTTGCCCTGTGTGAAAGTGGGCGGGTATTTTGTCTCGCAAAAGGGCCCGGAGATTGACAATGAAATTAAAGAGGCCCGTAAAGCTCTGGAGATATTGGGTGGAGAATTGCAGCAAGTAAAAAATTTAAAATTACCAATCATACATGACGGAAGAAGTTTGGTCATTATAAAGAAAACAAAGGCTACTCCTCTAATCTACCCCCGTAAGGCAGGCATGCCGGCCAAAAAACCAATCCAGTAAAAAAATCCAGGCAAAGCCTGGATTTTTTTATGACACTATTACCTGGCGGCGATTGATTTCAGGTTTTCGGCGGCAGCAAACATTTCCTGGGACGATGCTGCAATTTGCTGGGCAACAGCTGCCTGTGAGTTTGCCATTTCTTTTACCTGGTCCGATTCTTCGACTAAATTGTTAATCAGTTTATCTAATTCCATTTGAATATTTGCCACATGCTGGGCATATTGATTTACAGATTTAACCTTTTCAAAGGTTTCTATCGAAAGTTTGCCCACTTCTCCCGCCACAACGGCGAAACCCCTGCCGGAATCACCGGCCCGGGCCGCTTCAATCTGGGCATTGAGGCTGAGGAGTTTGGTCTGTTCGGCAATAACGGCGATACTGTCTGCCATATCTTTAAAATAATTAAAAATTTCAATAACCTTGTTAATATTTTCTTGTAAACACTGAATTTCATCCGCTTGCTTTTCTACGTTGGATAACAGCCTGGAAGACATGTCTGCGTTATTTTGATTGGCCTGGACAATTTCGTTCATGGTGGCGACCAGGGCTTCTGTGTTGTCATAAACCAAATGATTCACCTTCACTGCCTGTGCATGCAGTTGTTCTGCCACTTCTTTTTGGTGCACCAGACAACCACCGCGGATATTTTCACCGTTATAACAAGCAACGGCCCTGTCTCTACAGGTAAGGTAACCACATGCCCTGCAGTTTAGTTCATCTTCTTTATTATATTTACCGTCATCAGCCAGAATTGCTTTGAGCTCCGGCTCACTGGGCACCAGTTTCTTGTAATATTTATTATTCCAGGTGCGGTAGAATTTATTTTCATTAACCAGTTTGAAAACGGTATTGATCCATGTTTTAAATTCCGGCGCATTGACAGTATTTTTTACTAAAAACTTATAACCTTGATGGGATTTAAACAGTCCCTTTTGATTTACCTTTGCAAAACGCTCCTGGGTGTATGCAGCAACAATTCTTTTGTGTTCCAGCAAACTGCCCTTTACGCCCATTGCCTTGCCAGCGATACAGCCGTCACAAAAAAGAATGTCAATCAAAACCGGGTATCCTGTCAGGTTTTGGTCCATCTTTTTGTCTTCTGCCATTCTAGTTAAAAATTCAATGCTCCTGTTTTCACCGTCAACAATTAAAATGTCATTGCCAAGGGGATCAAGCTGCAAGCCGGTTGTAAACTCTTCCAGGGTCTTGGTCAAACCGCCGGAAATAGGAAAACCGGCGCCGTATAATGCCTGGATGCCGTCAAATTCTGTTTCCGGCAAGCTGGCGGGCGTGATATTATTCTGATCAATCAAGGTAATCAACTCTTCAAAGGTCAAAACATCATCAAAGAGGTTAAGGTTTGGATCCAGTAACTCTGACTTTTTTGCCGGGCAGGGACTGGCGCCGACGATGGGAGTATCCTCTTTGTTCCAGTGTTTCACCAGGACGGCCTGGGCAGCCATGGGACTCAATATTGGAGCAAAGTGGTCAATCAGTTGAGGGACATGTTTTTCGAGATAATTCATTAAAGACGGGCAGGGGCTGGTTATTACATGGGTATTTTCTTTGCCCTTTTCCTTGATTTGCCGGTCAATATAATCAATATAAACCTTTGTCACAATGTCAGCCCCAAAGGAACTTTCATAAACAAGATCAAAACCTAATTTTTTCAGGGCGCTGCAAAATTGCTGGGGCGTGCAGTTATATTTTTTTTTGGCGACAATAATATAGGACGGTGCCAGGATGACAGCTGTTTTTTTAGCCCGGATAAGGTTTTTCACTTTTTCGAGGCTTGACCTGTATTTTCTGGCGCCCCGGGAACAAATTAAAACACAAAGGCCGCAGTTGAGACAGCTTTCATTTATTATATCGGATTTGCCGTCCTGAAAGCTGATTGATTTAGTCTCGCAGACCTGTAAACAGGCCGAACATGCTTTGCATTTTTCTTTTTCCACAAAAATGATACCGTCTAACATAATCTTCACACTCCATAACAAGAAAATAAACTTCATAATTCAACATTATTTGATAAAATACCTTTATTTTCGAGTAATTAGCAAGTTTAAAAAGTTAATTTTGAAAAACACACAATGAGTTTGTATAATTACAATAAGCTTAAAAATTTAAACAATAATATGGTAAATAATTAAACAGCTAAGGAGTGATTGTTTTGGGAGAAGCCATTTTTCGTCAGCAGCGAAACGGGCTTTATGCTGTTAATATTGTTGTTCCGGGAGGCATCCTCACGCCGGAACAGTTTTTGGGCCTGGCTGAAGTAGCCAGGGATGCCGGGGTCTGGAGAATAAAATGTGGCGTGCGCCAGACCCTGATCGCTGTTTTAGAACAAGACAAGATACCGGAACTACTGGAAAAAATAAAGGTATTGGGGTTACAAGTGGCTCCCTTTGGCAACAAGATTCGCAGCGTTAAAGCTTGCCCGGGCGGTGCTGAACTATGCCCCAGATCCTTAGGGCCGGCCCTGGAGTTGGGAATGGAGCTTCAGGCACGTTACCTTGGACAGGATGTCCCAAAGGACTTTAAAATTTCTACCGCCGGTTGTTCCCGGGGTTGCACGGAACCTTACTGCGCAGACCTTGGGCTGATTGCCAAGGGAGCTGACAAATTTGACATAGTGATCGGCGGCAGAGGTGCTACCAGTAAGCCCATACATGGCATAAAAGTGGCGACTGATGTTGCTAAAGACAAAGTTTTTGCCGTAATTAACTTTTTGCTTAAACAATATCGTGCCTTGGCCCAACCACATGAACGCCTCTGCAAGACCATTGAGCGGCTGGGCATTGATGCCTTTACGCCGCCCCTGGAGTTATTCGTTTCAGAAAAAGCACAGCAAGATGAATTTGCCGCTTTTCTTTTAGGTTAAACGGAAAGGAGTAACAGTTTATGACGACTGCCCCAACAAGCGATAACAATTTTCAAAATTTATCAGCTACCTTGAATGAATTTTGCCGGGATTGCGATATCAATGCTGCCGGTCAATGCAAAGAGGCCGCTTGCCTGGTGGGTTTTTCTAAAAAAGTGATAAAATTTGCAGAACAAAAGGGTGTTTTGGATATTCCCGGCGCCGGCAGCTTAATCCCGAAAAATGACTTTAAGCATTACTATCAGGAGCAGGTTTCCAAGACCATTGCTGAGAGCTGCAAGTTATGCAAAGAATGCAGAGACAACCACTCTCCCGACTGTGTCATCTCACTGGTGAGAACTGCTTTGGAAAGCGCAGTACTGCAGGAACAAATTGATTATCCCGGAAGTACATTTATGTATTTGGCAAAGGTCAAGCAGCAAAACGATGAACTTTCTTATCAGATTGCATATCACTTGCGGAAATAAAAGCCCGGAACAACCGGGCTTTTATTGTAATGAGTTTTTCAAAAACTTCAGAAGGGCGGCAAAAATTTTTTAGCTGTTTCACGTGAAACATAGTAAATTTATATGTTGCATAGTAAATATAATAATGCAACTGGCGTTGCACATGTCTGTTACTGTGCAGCTTTTAATTGAGACTCCCACCTCTTAATTCTAATCAAATCTAGTAAGGTAGTTACGACCACTCCAAAAAACGAAATTACATTAACACTAATTAGTGCCACCAGATAACTCAAATTACCCGGTAAGCTTGAAAAATTTAGAAGTGTCATTACCGCTAAGATGATAGGTATCATTTTATTCATTGAGGAAATGGGCATCGTATTGGATAATTTAAATAGAGATGCTCCAACAATTACATGTGGTCCTAATATAAAGAGTGGAGTAACCATAGGCAGTACCATCAGTCCCAAAGGGTCATACCATGGCATTATTTTAAATCTTGACGTGCAAATGAACAGTGTGGTTATGATAGCAAATAGTTCTAGAACATTTAATAATAAAAATTTACAAGCGTTTTAGACATCATATTTATCCATCTTGGTATCTTTATTTATTAAACTAAATCATGGCAATCGTTAAAAGTAAGGACTGATTTTTAGAATCATTCGTAACTTAATTAATAAGCACTGTATAATCCTGAATCCGTGAAATAATCTCCTTGTAGTGCCTTGTAATTTGTAGGAATATAAAGGAATATGCAGATATATATAGATAATTGCATTTTCCAATATTCACCTCGGGGGTGCTACATGAAAAAGTTGAAAAACAAAACCAAAAATAAGAACGACGATAAGCAAACTATCTTTGTTATTGAACAAGGTAACGAGGACTGAACCACTCATTACGGTCTGGCTCTCATAGGTGCTTTACTGGCTAACACCAAGTTAAAAACACGCCTAAACAAAACAATGGCTACTGAGCAAAAGAATCCCCATATCTCTAATGGAAGCGTTGCTATTGCCTACATTGGCTTGTTGTGCCAGGGTAAGAGTGACTTTGACCATATAGAACCGTTCCGAGAAGATAAATTTTTCTCCATCTCATTAAATATCAAAGAGACTCCATCCAGCCCCACCCTCCGCCAGCGGCTGAATATGGTCGCCAAGGATGGTACTTGGAATAATATCCTGTTAGAAGAATCTGCGGAGTTAATCAAGAAAACTAATGCTCCTTTAACCCCGGTGTACCTGGGTCGGGAAAACAGAGCTTATATCCCACTGGATATTGATGTGTCTCCCTTTGATAACTCTAACACCAAAAAGGAAGGGGTCTCCAGAACCTATAAAGGCACCGATGGTTATGCCCCTATCTTTGCATATTTAGGCAGGGAAGGTTACTGCGTAAATACTGAACTACGCCAGGGAAGTGAACACTGCCAGAAAAATACCACAGAGTTCATTGCTGAAAGCATTCGGTATGCCAAAAAAATTACTCAGGAGCCTTTGCTTTTACGGATGGATTCCGGCAACGACAGCACGGATAATATCCGGATTTGCTTAAATGATGACACCAAGGCGGATTTTATTATCAAACGAAACCTTCGTAAGGAGACCCCTGAAGGTTGGTTGCTGTTGGCAAAAAACAATAAGGATATCTACTGCCAAGAACGAGAAGGCAAAAAAGTTTACTACGGTTCCATGATGAAATACAAAAAGAAACTGAACAGAGAAATCAGATTGGTTTACAAAGTTACCGAAAGAGCATCTGATGCAAAGGGCCAGATGTTCCTGGTGCCCCAGGTAGAGGCAGAAACATATTGGACATTGCTTCCTGATTTACCTCATGAAATCGAAAAACTGTACCATGAACATGGTACCAGCGAGCAGTTTCACAGTGAACTTAAGACAGACCTGGATTTAGAGAGATTGCCCTCTGGTAAATTTGACACCAACAACCTGGTGCTGCATTTTGGCGCGGTGGCCTACAACCTATTAAGGATGATAGGACAATCAACCACCCGGATGAAGCATGTGCTGCTGCGTAAGCAAGCAGACCGCCGCCGGATAAGGACAGTAATACAAAACTTAATTACACTGGCATCCCGGTTAGTATCGCACGCCAGAAAGAAGAAACTGCAATTTGGCAGACACAGTCCCTGGTTTGAAACATTTAAGCAGGTATACTCTGTGTGTTTAGCCAGGTAAAAGTTATCAACAAAAACACATTGAAAAAGCGCTTCCAAAATGGGGCTTAGTATGTTATTGCTAATTTTAGGTAATACAATGACAAATAAAATGTTGAACCAACCCAAGAAACGGTAAAAATAGTTAATTTACAATTATTACCACGTGATAACTATGCTGATTGGGTTAATCGATAGGGAACACAGATAATTCACGGATTCAGGTGGCTCCATTTACGTCCGCATGGGTTTTATAACCACAGTACCGACAGACAAATTCTGCCTGAGTACTGCGATTACTCTTATCGACATAGCCACAGGAGTTACAGGTTTGCGACGTGTAGGCAGGATTAACATAGGTTACTTTGATACCATATTCTTCTGCTGCCGCATCAAGTTTAGCGGTTATAACTGCCTTGCCAAACCGGGAGAGAAGTCGGTTTAACCTGCGGGATAGGTTGGGGTTTTGAAAGTTAAGTTTTTCTATAACAATCTCTTTGGGGCAATACAGCTTAACAATTCGGTTTACAATCCGGCATATATCATTTTTAAGGTAAGACCTGAGTTTAGAAACTAATCTGTCATAACGAGGGCTTCTCACTTTGAGTCCCTGCTTCTGCCGGTTACGGGCCAGTTCGGTGATAATGCCGTCATATTTCAGAAGGGTTTCGTAAAACTTACGACCAAATAAGTCGCCGCGGTCAGTAGTAAAAATACTCTTTAAGCCTAAGTCCAGGGCTGTCTTAGGTGTCAGGGGTTTATATTCTTTGGATTTAGTTTTGTCCTTAATAAAAGATACAGTCATCTTGCCTTCCTTAGTCAAATTAAACTGACAGAAATTCTTTAACTGACCCGGTATATCCTCAAAATATTCGTTAGACTGCACAGGAATGTAAACCGGCTTGCCTTTATCCAGAGTAGATAACCGAACCCAAAACGGCAGGGGAAGGACAGAGGTTTCCTTGGCCGTGGACAGGGCAATGGTGGTCTTTGTTTTTACCACCCCGGGCGCACCTTTAATGACTTCGCTGACCAGTTCTTCCAAATCCCTGATACGGGTGCAGCGTACTTTAAGAAGATAGTCCTCTTCACCGGCTATGTGATGGCATTCCAACACTTCCGGCAGTTCCTGCACACGATGCAAAAAGTGTAACCGGTCATCCGGATGCTGTAAAACAACATAAATGAAAGCCAGCACCTCACAGCGAACCGCAGCCGGCTCCACCACCGCCGTATACCCTTTAATAATGCCCCGGTCTTCCAAGTTTTGTCAACACTCTGTAACATGTTTTACGTGAAACATTTTCCTTTTATAGGTACCCACATCAATACCTTTTTAAGAAGGAAGAAATCCTTTCTTTGTTGAATAGGGATAAATAGAAGAACTTGGGGGGTGCTCAATTGGGGAAAATCATATGCATTACCAACCAAAAAGGAGGAGTGGCCGCGCGTCCGTAAGACGCTTTAGTGAAAGTCGTGTATATACGATAACCCTAGCGGTTCATTAGGGGTTCGTACCATCTCACTAACCCAAGATCCGAAAGGTGAAGGGAAAAACAGCATGTGAGAAAAGCATGAATGGCTTGAAATAGGCTAAAGTCAGGTTATGCAAGGTACAGGTATCCTATGGCTAAGGCTAAACTGCTTGAACTCTAGTATCCTCGCTGTAACCCGCCCAGATAAGGGAACGCCTTTTGATAACCCTTATGGTGTGTTGAAACCCGTGAATTTTGGTCACAACATGGGAAAAGCCATATCGCATTTACCTACGGCGAATATGGAGAACCGCCTACACACCCAAGTGTCAGTAAGACACTCAAGGATACGAACGGAGAGCCTAAGGGATACCATTGCACTAAAGTTGTTAAACGGAGATTACCTACGTGGGAACGTTCTATCATTAAGAACTATGCATGATAATCCCGCAAGGGATATGGACGCTGAATATCCCATAAGGTAACGGAGCTTCCGTAGTAGTCCGAGATGGGGAAAGCCTATCACATGGCGAAGGGAAGCAGGTCGTCCGATATACTAGGATATGAGGTATGCGAAATGCAGACAGCCGAGACTATACTAGGTATATTAAATCAAAAGTCGATAGAGAATCCAAATCAAAGATTCGAGAGATTATACCGTTTACTCTACAATAAGGACTTCTACTGGAATGCCTACTGTAAAATTGCCAGTAAAGAAGGTAATCTAATCAAGGTTGTAGATGACGATACCATTGATGGCTTTTACGAAAAGAAAATAGAGAAACTAATTGAAGAAATAAGGACGGAAAGGTACTACCCAAAACCGGCCAGAAAGAAGTACATTCCCAAAAGCAACGATAAACTTCGTCCCCTATCAATCCCTAGTTTCTCGGATAAACTTGTCCAAGAGGTCATCAGAGAAATTTTAGAAGTCATCTATGAACCACACTTCTCGGAAAACTCGCATGGCTTTAGACCCAATAAAAGTTGCCATACAGCCCTCTACCAGATTAAGAAAAACTGGCGAGGTGTAAAATGGGTTATCGAAGGAGATATAACCAGTTTCTTTGATAATATCTCCCACGAAAAACTTCTTGAAATTCTCAGTAGGAAAATTGATGATAACAGGTTTCTTAGACTAATTGACAAATTCCTCAAGGCTGGATATATGGAAGATTGGAAAAAGTACGAAACCTACTCGGGAACACCCCAAGGTGGGATACTTAGCCCAATCCTAGCGAATATCTACTTGAACGAATTTGATAAGTTTATAGAACGAATCTGTGAACAATATTCCTACGGTGAACTAAGAAGAAGAAACCCAGAATACAACAAGCTGAATTGCAAATATCACTACTACTCAAATAAGGGTCAAATGGACAAAGGCTACAGCAGAGTGAAGTATTGTAGATATGCAGACGACTTTGTCATTGGCATATGGAATGACAAAGCCACCGCCGAAAGAATCAGAGACTTCGCTAAGGAATTCTTGGAAAATGAGTTACTGATAGAACTCAACCAAGAGAAGACACTAACAACAAACCTCAAAGACGAAAACGTAAAGTTCCTAGGGTACGAAATATCCAAGTCAGGTAAACACAAATATACAACTGATAAGAGAAAGGGCTTCTTTGTAAACGAAACCATTCAACTGTTAGTACCCTCTAAGGTGGTAAACAAACACATAGCTAAATACTCTAAAAACGGCAAAGCTATACATTTACCACAAAGAGTAAACCAACCTGAATTAGATACCCTTATGCAGTATAATGCTGAAATCAGAGGTTTGTACAACTATTACTCCTTAGCAACAGATGTGAGTACCAAAATAAACAAGGTTAGGTTCTACAATTACGATAGTCTGGTTAAAACCCTTGCCTTCAAACATAAATGCTCATATAAGAAAATAATTGAGAAATTCGGTGTAGAAGTCCCACTAAAAAACAACAATACAGGGACTAAAAAACTGTTAGGCGTCAAATACAAAACCAAAGAAGGCGAAAAGGTATTAACATACTTTAACGAGAGCCTATCTAAGAGAGAATTTCCAATAATTAACCTTGTTGACCAATTACCCTTGCCACTAAATCACCGAACTACACTACTAGATAGAATCCAAACCAACGAATGTGAATTATGTGGCAGCAAGGAAAATATCGAGGTACGCCACATCAAAAAGTTGAAAGAAGTCAAAGAAAATGGCGGAAAAGGGGCAAAGAAATGCCCCAAAGGGTGGAATTAATGTCTGCACTGAACAGGAAAACCTTAGTGGTATGTGCGCAATGCCACGATAAGATACACAACGGAAATCTCTAACTTTTGATGAATAGGATGACTGGAGAGCCGTATGCTTGGAAACTTGCACGTACGGTTCGGAGGGGGGAGTACAGAAACCTACCATAGTGATATGGCAAGGCGCTGGACTCCTACCCTACAAGACCACCACTGCCGTAAATGTAGGGGCCAGCCTCGCCCTGATGGGACAACCTGTACTGCTGGTTGACATTGATCCCCAGGGTAATGCCAGCAGTGGTTTAGGTATTGATAAAACTGACCTGGAACGCTGTATTTATGATGTTTTAATTAATGATATTTCTCCCAGGGAAGTGATTATTTCCACAGATATCCGAAACCTGGATATACTTCCCTCTACCATACAACTGGCCGGGGCGGAAGTTGAGATGGTGTCCTTGATCGCCCGGGAGCAGATTCTCAAACGGGCGCTAACGCCATTAAAGGAAAAATATCAATATATTATTATCGATTGTCCTCCATCACTGGGATTGTTGACCCTTAATGCTCTGGCGGCAGCAGATTCGGTATTAATACCAATTCAATGTGAGTTTTATGCGCTGGAAGGTGTTGGCCAGTTAATGAACACCATCCAGTTAGTACAAAAACACCTTAATACCGACTTAAAAATCGAGGGCGTATTATTAACCATGTTTGATGCCCGGCTGAATCTTTCCATACAAGTGGTAGATGAAGTGAAAAAGGTTTTCGGCAGCAAGGTGTATAAAAGTATCATCCCGAGAAATGTTCGTCTAAGTGAAGCACCCAGTCATGGGATACCGGTGGTTATTTACGATCCCAAATCCAGGGGGTCCGAAGCATACCAAGAACTAGCCAAGGAAGTGATGGGTGTTGAATAAAAAACGAGGACTGGGAAAGGGTCTGCAGGCACTGATGCCTGTTGTAACAAATGAAGCCCCCAGTCAAGGGATCTTAAAAGAGATTAGGGTCTCCGATATTAAACCTAATCCAAAACAGCCAAGGTTAAGAATAGATCAAGAGAAACTGCTGGAATTGGTGGATTCCGTCAGGGAATATGGAGTTGTGCAGCCGGTGGTGGTCAGGGCGCAACCCGGCGGCGGCTACGAGCTTATTGCCGGGGAACGCAGGTGGCGGGCCTGCCAGCAACTGGGCCTGGAATACATCCCGGCTGTGATCAGAGAATATGGTGAGCTGCAATCTGCTGCCATCGCCCTGATCGAAAATTTACAGAGGGAAAATCTCAACCCCCTGGAGGAAGCAACCGCTTACCGCAGGCTGATGGATGAATTTCAGCTTACCCAGGAACAGGTCTCCCAACGGGTGGGCAAAAGCAGACCCCAGATCACTAATATGATCCGCTTGTTAACCCTGCCCAATGAAATTAAGGTGAAACTCAGCAGCGGGGAAATATCAGCAGGACACGCCCGAACCTTATTGACGTTGGAATCCCGGCACAAGCAGATAGAAGTGTGCGAGTTGATCATTAAGAAGCAGCTGTCTGTGCGGCAGGTTGAAGAATTAGTGAAGAATATTCTTGACGGGGACCAGGATAAAGAAAAGACCAAAAAGGTAAAAACACGTAACCCCGAGATCATGGAATTAGAAGACCAGTTGAGAAGTTGCCTGGGGACCAAAGTACAGATTAAGACCAGCCGGCGAGGCGGTAAGATCGAGATCGATTATTATGACGACAATGATTTAAACAGGCTGTTGGAACTGCTGCTTTCTGAAGATAAGCTAATGGCTTAATGTTTCACGTGAAACATTAAGCCATTAAATTATTGGGCAGGGGAATTTAATACAGTAATAAAATAACTAACTAACTAAAACTAGTTAAAAATATTTATTAAACCTATCTATTACAGTATTATAACAAGTCATCAAAAACATAGAACTTCATAGAAAATAATAGTGCAATTTTCAATTTAAAAATGGTATAATTTTCATATGAAACTAAGTAATTACGCAAAACAAAGAGGAATAACATACCGAGCTGCCTGGAACCACTTTAAAGCAGGGAAAATACCCGGAGCCTATAAAGACCCTAATACAGGTGCAGTGATAATCCCGACTTATGAAGAAACCAGGCTCAAAAATGCTGCCATTTACGCCAGGGTATCCAGTAACGAAAACAAGGATAACCTGGAAAGCCAAGCTGAAAGGTTAAGACAGTATGTCATTGCCAGAGGTTATCAGATCACCCATGTTGTAAAAGAAGTGGGCAGTGGCGTAAATGATAACCGCAAGAAACTTCTCCAACTACTTTGTAAAGATGATTGGGGTACGTTAATAGTTGAGCATAAAGACCGCCTTACCCGGTTTGGATTTAACTACATCCAAACTCTACTTGAAAAAGAGGGTCGTAAAATTGAAGTCGTCAATCTGGCGGAAGATGATAAAGCAGACTTAATACAAGACCTTATTTCCATCATTTACTCCTTCAGTGTCCGGATGTATGGGTTAAGGCGAAGCAAACGCCGGACGGAGAAAATCATTCAATGTCTTACAAAGGAATTTGAAGATGATAAGAACTTACCAACTAAAACACCAGGCCAACAAGAGTAAACAAACTGAAATTAAAGCTATCCTGGATGAATACCGTGTCTTGGCGAGTAAAATCGCTGTAAGACAATGGCATTTGTTTTTTACTAAGGGTGGCTTTAATAAGAATGCGGACATCAAAACTATTTCCACCAGGCTGTCAGAGCGATATAAGCAAACCTGCCAATACCAAGTAGTCGGGTCGCTGGAGTCTTTCATCTCTAACCGGAAGAATGACTTCGTTGACCGGGTTTGCCACAGTTCCTTAGACGTAAGGACCAAGACAGACTTACTTTACATCAATAAACACGGGAAATGGTTTAATGACTCAATAAAAATCCCGGTGTTTGGTGATAAAGGCAAGAAAGTAAAGGGTGAGTACAGGGAGATAAGCCCGGAAGTTATTAGACTAGCCC
>JBFMCH010000005.1:0-2679 GCA_040754595.1 Bacillota bacterium | reverse complement strand
AAGCGAGAGCTTATGGCCTAGCAGTTGAATCCTGTGACACTGCCTCTCGTTAGTCGGCGGGAGAGAAAACTAAATGAATCTGGATTATCCTGTATAAATCAGATATGTTTAGCTTTCAGAAACCAGGGTAAGATTGACTTTAACCGTTTCAAAGAGGCTTTAGGTGGATTCGCTCAAATCAAAGGATACCAAAATGGCACCCAACGCTCATAAAAAAGGGGACCAACCTTGGGTCCTTTTTCTTTTTGCGCTCATTTAAATGGGGCCAACATTGTATTAAAAGAAAAATAAAAGCACTGGTTGGTGAACGAAATCTTGAAAACAAACTGACTTTTGCATAATTGGCAATTTATTCTATTATCACTAAAATAAGTATAAAGGACTTTTTCTTTTGCTGTCGAATCCCTTGGCCGTATATTGTTTTGGCGAAGGGGACGTCTATCATGAATTTGGCATCCATTATTCAAAAGATACAACAAATTCCAGAGGCCTTTGGCGACATGGGGATATGCCAACAGGAACTGGAACCAATAGGACTGCCTCATTGATCTCTAATTAATGATACATATTATAGCAGATTCCTGGAAAAATATTCAAAACAGAGGTGATTAAAGTGCCTATGAACATAGTAACCACCATTAACGGGCTATGCAAAAGATGTTATTCATGTATTAGAAATTGTCCTGCAAAGGCAATAAAGGTTGAGAACGAACAGGCCATGGTGGTGCACGAACTGTGTATCAGTTGCGGGCACTGTGTGGTAGTCTGTTCGCAAAACGCCAAAAAGATTGCAAATGGAAGGGAAAACACTATTGATGCGCTAAAATCAGATAAAGCAATTGCGTGCCTGGCGCCATCTTTTATAGCTCAGTATAACAGGTTTGCCCCGGGCCAGGTTGTGAGCGCCATAAAAAAGCTGGGTTTTGACGAAGTTTGGGAGGTAGCATATGGAGCCCTCTTAGTTGCCAGGGAGTACGAAAAAAATGTTTTGACTACCAAAGAGAAAAAACATTATATTGCTACTCCCTGTCCGGCTGTAGTAAACATGGTGGAAAAATACTATCCGGAGTTAATTCAGTTTCTGGTTCCCATAATTTCTCCTATGATTGCCCTCGGGCGATATCTTAAATTGCGTTACGGCAAAGAATGCAGGGTTGTATTTATCGGCCCCTGTATTGCCAAGAAGGCAGAAGCACAGGATCCCATGGTACAGGGAGCTATAGATGGGGTATTAACATTTCCGGAGTTGGACATGATGTTACAGGAGGCAAATATCGAACCCGGTAAGTTGGCTCCTGAAGATTGGGACAGTCCTCCTTCCCGTTTGGGAAGATTATTCCCGGTGACAGGAGGGCTTCTGAGGACTGCCGGTTTTAAAATTGACCCTCTAAATTGGGAGGTAATGACCGTTGAGGGAAGGAAGAATTGTATTGATGTTTTGGAGGGCCTTGCCAGCGGTAAAATTCAAGCTAAGTTTGTTGATATTTTGTTTTGCGAAGGCTGTATCAACGGTCCCATGTTAAAGTCTGAAGAGAACAGGTTTGAAAGGCAGCAATTGGTAACTAAATATACCAGGGAAAATTTACAAGCTGCGGAGGAATGTCCGGTTGAAATTCCTGCCGAACTTGATCTTACCCGGGGATTCAGAAATCGCAGCAAAAGATTACCTGAACCAACTGAAGCACAAATCAGGGCTGTTCTTGCAGAACTGGGCAAATTTATCCCTGAAGATGAATTAAATTGCGGCGCTTGCGGGTATGACAGCTGCCGTAAAAAAGCAATAGCCATCTTTCGGGGTTTGGCAGAGAGCAAAATGTGCCTGCCATTTTTGGTATCAAGCCTGGAATTCAGTAATATACATCTCAAAAAACAATTAAAAAATTGCCTTGGAATGGAAAATATGATAGGAAATTCTTCTGCCATGCAGCAGGTCTATCAAATAATAGACAAAGTGGCACCTACAGACAGTACTGTATTGATAAGGGGTGAGAGTGGAACCGGAAAGGATTTGGTTGCACAGGCTTTACACCACAAAAGCCTTCGCAATGAAAAAACTTTTGTAAGCATAAATTGTGCAGCGATACCCGAAAATCTTTTGGAAAGTGAACTCTTTGGACATGCAAGGGGAGCCTTTACAGGAGCGGTGAGCGCTAAAAAAGGACTATTTGAAGAAGCAAACGGAGGCACCTTTTTTTTGGATGAAATAGGGGACCTTAGTCCGAATTTACAGGCGAAATTACTGCGCATACTCCAACAGGGCGAATTCATAAGAATAGGGGAAACTGTACCCCGTAAGTGTGATGTCAGGATAATTGCTGCAACTAACCAGAACCTTGAGGAACTTATTGAAAAGAAGAAATTCAGGGAAGACTTGTATTATAGATTAAATGTAGTGACCATCAATTTGCCTACTTTGAGGGATAGAAAAGAGGACATACCTGTCCTTACTAAATATTTTCTGGATAAGTTTTACAAGAAACATTCTAAAAAAATAATTTCAATTGATAAGGAGGCTATGACGAGCCTGACTGCAGCTGACTGGCCCGGGAACGTATGGTGGCTAAAGATGTCAAGACATTTTTTTGAACTTGTTTAAGGTGGTTTTTCTCCCTCCTTTGTGTATTTTATAAGAAAAATATTACCATTAAAACCATTTATTAACTGGTAATTAAGTAAATT
>JBFMCH010000004.1:0-5813 GCA_040754595.1 Bacillota bacterium | reverse complement strand
TGTTTTTATGTATATAATAAAAATAAAGGGTGGTGAATATGGATCAAAAAATTATTGGCGTGAACCTTCGCCGGATTCGCGAGGCAAAGGGTTGGACTCAATCCCAGGTAGCCGAGCTTGCCGGGATTTCAAGGGTTGCTTACCGGAATATTGAAAACGGCAACTCAACCCCAAAAGTATCAACCTTACAAAATATTGCTTCCGGTGTTGGAGTAAAACTCCAGGACTTGTTCGTTCCGGTCCGCACCTTAAAGAAAGTCAGATTTCGAGCATCAAAAAAGATGACCAGCCGGGACAACATTTTAACCGAAGTAGCACGATGGCTTGATGATTTTAATTACCTGGAAATATTACTAAATGACCGCAAAGACTATCGATTCAAAGATCTTACCAGGAAGTTGTCTTCGATGCCTGGAGGAGATGACAGAGCTAAGTATGCAGCCGAACAGGCAAGAAAAAAATTGAAGCTCAAAGAAAAAGAGCCTATCCGCGATATCGCCGGTTTACTTGAATCAAGCGGAATAAAAGTGTACCCTCTAAGTCTTGTGTCAGACGGTTTCTTTGGCTTATCTGTTGCCGAGGAAGATGGAGGCCCTGCTGTTATCGTTAATGTTTGGGAACGAATTTCCGTTGAGCGATGGATTTTTAGCGCCGCTCACGAACTCGGGCATTTACTTCTTCACCTGGATGCCTTCAACGTAGAAGAAAGTGCTGAAGACGAAGACCAGGAAACTGAAGCAAATGTCTTTGCTTCCCATTTCTTGATGCCGGAAAAAGCTTTTGAATCGGAATGGAACGATACTTACGGCTTGTCCTTTGTCGACCGAGTTTTTAAAGTAAAGCGAATATTTCAGGTTACAAAACTGTCCTGTATCGCCTTTCTGAAAGTCTAGGGAATTCTATATGGAGAAAATTTCAGAGTGCTTATAAGCTGAGAACTGGTAAAACATTGAGTATTGCGGATGAACCGGAAGCTTTATCCCCGGATAAATTTCAACAATCGCCGGAAGTATTGCGTTCCCAGGAACCAGACTCCCTGTCCCCATCACACTTTATTGAAGATCGTTTATCTAGATTGGTTCGTAAAGCTATTGAAAAAGATGAAATCACCATGAGCCGTGGAGCAGAAATTCTTAGACTGGATCTTGAAGCCATGCGGGAAATAGTTTCTTCATGGGTGTAAACAAATGGGGACAAAAAAGAGGCATTTTCTAATACTGGATGCTAACATTCTCATCGATTTCTACAAATGTGACAGGACAATCATTAAATTGATTTATACTCATGTAGGTCAAATATATTTAGCTACGCCTGTTTTAAGTGAAATTAACGAAATCGATGAGGGTGCTTGTGTTGAACTTGGAATTATACTTGTGGAACCAGAACTAGAGCAGGTTATGTTGGCGGCAGAGAAAAAAGGTGCCCTATCTTTTCAAGATAATTTATGTTTAATTCTTGCCAAAGAACATGGCTAAACGTGTGTAACGAATGACAAACCATTAAGACAAAAGTGTGAAATTAAAAAGCCATTTGACGGACCTCCGCAGCCCCAGGTCATCCAGGGGCCAGACATCCGGCCTGCCCAGGGAAAAAATGAGAAACATCTCCGCGGTCCATTTCCCGATCCCCTTCACGCTGGTGAGACGGCTGACAACCTGGTTGTCTTCGAGCCTTTCAAGCTCCGGCAGGACGATCTCCCCCGAGACCACCTTTTGGGACAAATCCCTGATATAAATGATTTTTTGCCTGGACAGCCCGGCGCTTATCAGAGTTTCTTCGTCAAGGGACAGCACGGCTTCCGGTGTGGCCCCGCCGCAGGTTTGGACGGTCCTGTTCCAGATGCTTTTTGCCGCTTTGACGGAAAGCTGCTGCCCCACAATGGCCCTCAGCAGGGACGCGAAGTAGTCAGTCCGCAGGGGGAGGGAGTACTCGCCGATGAGGTCCGTTAAATACTGTATCCTTTGATCGGAAGAAGCAATCAGGAGAATTTCGGGGCTGTCTTTTTTTGAAAAACAAAGTGCCGGCCATTTTCCTTCTGTTATTAAAGAATTTTTTTCAGTTGCAATACATCTTTCTAACAGCAAAAAGAGAAAACTTGCTTTTCTTAAACAGTCGGTTTTTTAAAGGGTATTACCTTCCCTTTGGTTCTCCCGGGCAATATTTCAACAACCGGTACCATTCAGCCATTCCAGGGCGCCCGGGGTTTTCTCCCATGCCTCTTTGGCATCATAGACATAAATGACTGCTTCCTCAGGACTCCCCCAGCTGTAAGACTCGGGTTCCCTGAGGGGTAGGAACTTTTTTTTCAGCAGGTATTCCGGCACATGGCAGTTTGAATGCAGAGCCTCTTTCAAGTATTGGTTTGCCTCACTGCCGGCCCCCCGTGTCCGGAAAAACCAGAGCGCCCTGCTGTATGCCATAAAACAGGTTCTTTCATCAGCGTTTTCAGCCAGCAGTTGTCCGGCTTCCCGGTCCAGTCCCTCAGCCAGCAAACAGTTTACCAGCTTATAGCGCACTCCCTGGTTGTCGTTGGGATTCAAGCTCAGCATTTCCCTGAAATGAACGATGGCCTCCGCCCGCTCCCCCACCTTCCAAAGGGTCTCCGCCAGGCCGTACAGGGCACGCATATACGGCCTGGTCTCAATATATCCCCAGAAATGGCCGGCATACTTTTTAAACGTATTGTCCCCCAGGGCCAACCGTCCCGCCCGGACACCCTTCTGATAAAACTCCAGCGCCTCCCGGGGAAAGTCACTTTCCATGGCCAGCAGGACATAAGCGTCCGCACAGTATGGGGACATGGACAGCGCCTTGCGGGCTATGTCCAGTCGCACGTCCCTGTCCAACATCTCCCAGGCCTCGTAGATCAGGTCCTGTGCCCGGGACAACTTTTCTTCCGAAAATGGTTTCACTTCGGTTCCATCCTGCCCGGTCCTTTTTCCCCTGCGCTTCATTACTGGCTTGTCCGGCAGGTCGATTAAAGGGAGTCCTCCGTCATCTCCGGCTTCGGCCGCAAAATATTGCATAAATTCCTCAGTACCAGGGGGCTTCTTAGGATGACCGGCGGGCAGGTTCTCCTTCCACAGGCCAAACTTGCCGTCAGGATATGAAGGCTTTATCAAGTACCGGTATACTTCCTGTCTAAACCTGTTGATTCCCGCAAGGGTATGATCGACGGTCCTCCCCATCAGGAAATAAAGATTTTCCTCGATATCCCTCAGGATTCTGATTCCGGAAGCAAAGCCGCTGGGAGGGTTTAGCGGCTTTATTCCCAGCTTTTCCACTCCCCTGTACAACCCGGGGGAAGAAATGTTTTTGGGTATTAACAAAGAATCGGGCATCCCCCATAAATACTTATTCTCCCCGGCATCCTCCCTCCAGGCCAAATGCAAAAATTCCGCCAGAGGAGCCAGCGACCTGGTGGATGCGACCTGAAAGACAAAACTGCCGCTGAAGTGGTCCCGCAGCACGTAATATACCAGGCGCTCCCTGCCGGTTTTGGGGAGGTTTTTTATATTGACTTCCGCAGGCTTTTCCTGGTACTTAACAAACCCGTCTCCGGTCACATAAAGATGCCTGGATACCGACACCAGCAATTGGTGAAGCTGGTTGGAATGCTCCGTAATAATCTTATGTTGCAATGTAAGCCCCCCTAAAGTCACATATGGTTTTCTCCTTGCTATTTATCTTTACTTCGTGCCTGCCAAATCGAGCAGGGCAGACCCGACAGTGTTTTCCATATCAATCCAGCGGTATAGGCCTCTTTTTATACGTTCGATTTCTCCCTTTTTAAGGAGGTCATTAAGGTATATATTATGGATGCCGGCCTGGGTGATGTCCTGAGTGCGGGCATAGCCGTTATTATTCTTAACATAACCCGCGTGGAGCAGGAGGCCGACGATGGTATAAATACCGAAAATAAAAAGGCTACTGATAAAAAAGTTGCCTCTAAAATTAACATTTATCTACTTAAATATATATTTTTTAAGATCTCTATAAAAATTTTCTCTAGAACCAAAATATACCAGATAAATATGCTTGTCCGTTTCAACAACCTTGTAGCAGATCCGAAGTGACACACCTGAAAAGGTCCAGTCCCAACTAAAGTAACTAGATAGATCCCCGTGGAGAATTGAACCATCTTTGGGGTTTTTGACAATGATTCCTACTTGTTCATGGTAACTTGCCAGTAACGCCTTTTGTTTTTTCTCAAGACTCTTAAGGAGACGTTCCAGCTTCTTTGTTGAAGAAAACGTCCAATCCATTGAAAGAACCAGCCTCCGGTCCGTCACCCACCACGTCGTCGCTACTTCCCGCAATATCATTTTCGAACTCTTGCACCCGGCGAGCCATAAATTCATCGTATTTTTTAAGGCGATAATTTAATTCCTCTATTAATTCTTCCTCGGAATATCCCTCACGAAATACTTGATGAATAATATGCTTCCTGTCCTGATCACGAACGCTTTCTTTCTCCGTCTTATACGGCTTCAAAAAGACCCCGTCATCATAAAGTTGGGCCACAAAAGTAACCCCGTCCTCAAGCGCAAGAAGCTCAAAAAAAGATTTGGGTATAGTGATCTGGCGTTTGGATGTACTTTTTATTAGCCTGGTTTCTTTAGCCTCTTGCCCATTAAACTTAATGTTTTCAGTTATCATTTTCTACTTCACCCTTTTTGGCGCTCTAATTAGTGGCTCTATCGCCTATTTGGTACATTCTTTATGGCACTATGCCTTATTGTGCGCTTTATCAGTGGCTCCCAAGGCCTAAATGGTACGCTTATCAGTGGCTCTTTGCCCTATCACATTGTACACTCGCAATGGCTCTCCGGCCTTTTTGGATGCGCTCTTTCAATGGCTTTTAATATTTTTTTCTTTTGTTTATCCGGACAGGCTCTATCCGAGCAGGACCAGGCATCCTTACTCGGTAAGGACAATATATCACTTTTCCTTTTATTTGTCAAACCTAGCGTGAGTTTACGAAATAACGATTACAATAACCCCTCAGCCCAGTAACCACAAGACTTTCAGGGGATAGAAACGTATTACCCCCCGAGGGCATATTTTTTGATGTCTAAAATCTCTAAAACCCTTGTTATACTTTGCATCTGACCGACTAAAAGCGCCGGATTGCGAACAACTAAAACGGTCATCTCCTGGCCATAAACGGAAAGTTTGGTGCGATATACCTTGACGTTTTCAAGGCCATTTCCGCTAACCGGCTCAAATTCACGGGATGGAATTTCCAGTAATGCTTTTTGCTCTGAAAGTTTAAGTGAGCCCACGACATTAAAGGGTAAGTCACCGTCTTTAATAAGTTTCATATTTTCCAGGGAATTATTTCCCTTATCAAAAACAAGGGTTACATTCCTGGGTTTACCACAAATTTTAATGAAACGATCCTTAAGTTTACTTATAACGGCCCTAACCCGGACTAGCCGGAACCAAAAAAGGATTTTTGATTATCCGCGTCGAAATGAGTGTTGTTTAATGGCATATTTGCCAATACGGGGATATCGCCCCGATCTATATTCATTACACCCCATGCGGTGCTGAGCGCTGACCTACATAGAGAGCGCAATATTATGGATGCCATCCTTTTTTCTTAATAAGAGAGGTTGGCTAGTTTTGCTATTCTCAAAAACCCGCTTTTTTCCATTTTGCGTAGATGTTCAGTCGTAACGGATTAAACTGAACAGAATCATAATCATTACCCGGGTATACCTCATGAAAAAGAGGAACATTGAAATCAGGGGTAACCATCATTGCCAGACCGACAATTTTCAAGTCAGACCGTTTCTCCTTGCTGTGGC
>JBFMCH010000003.1:0-2882 GCA_040754595.1 Bacillota bacterium | reverse complement strand
ATGAGTACGGCTTTTTTATGCTTCTTTACCCAGGGCGGCAGTTCTATGTCACGGGCAGCTTTGATTGTTTTTAAGGCAGGCTTAAGTTTATCCGGCAGTCTCAATCAGGGCACCTTCTTTCTGGCATGTAATGTCGTAAGGCACAATTCTCATGGCCAGTTGGTTGTCTACGCCCAGGGCGTCTAAAACCTCCCTGCGGACGTAGACGTAGCCTATTTCTCCCAGTTCATTCAGGTTTTCGCTGAAACGAATGCAAGCATCGTATTCTTTGTTGATTTTCAAAGAGGTAATATATCCGCCCGGGGGCAGGTATTTTTTGTCGGTATCCAGTTGGACCAGGATTTCATCAGCAATTCCCAATCGGTTTTTTAGTTGATGGGGGATATAAATTCTGCCTATTCTGTTCATGCCTTCGGTAAACACTGTTTTGTTGGGTGTTTTCTTATAGTACCTCATGTAGAAGCTGTACATGGGTTCATCTCCTTCCTTTAGTTTTTCCGGGTAAACTCAAATTCAACTTTACCGTTACTAATAACCAGGGCGGCTTCAAATTCCTTGCCGGCTTTACTTTTGAATCCTTTTAAAACACTGGAACGACCTTTAGCCAGCAGTTCTTTGACAACTGTAATTCCAATTTTCTTTCCTGAGATTTCCTTCCAGATGGTGAATTTACAACCATCTTGATAACCTGAGCATCCAAATCCTCGGCTGTTTTCAACCACATCTCTGCCGCAGATAGGGCATTTACCTAAAGAGTTTCTGCTGGTTTTTTCCGGCGATTGGGATCTATCCGGAAAGTTAAACTCAATCTTGCCGCCTTCCCCAATGACTAATATCGCATCAAAGGTTTTTCCAGACTTTCCTTTGAAGCCTTTGATAATTCCCGTTTTACCCTTGGACAACAGGTCCCCGGCTTGTTTTGGGCTGATCTTTTTACCGGCTATTTCTTTCCAGATGGTGAATTTGCACCCGTCTTTGTACCCTGAACATCCGTAACTCTTTGTTGTTTCTATCACGTCCCGGCGGCAAACCGGACAATTGCCAAGAGCTTTCTTTTCCGCGGCAATGCTGATGGCTGTTTCTTGATTCCGGGCCAGTTCCACCAGTTCCCTGGTATATTTACATATACTCTTCATCCATGCGGCGCTGTTTTCTTGTCCTTGCTCGATCCGCCGCAGGCCTTCTTCCCAGGCTGCAGTCATCTCAACTGATTTCAGCTGCTCCGGCACCAGGTCAATCAGGGTTATGCCTTTTGGGGTCGGGACCAGGTTCTTTTTATCACGGTTGATGTAGCCAACTTTTATCAATCGTTCGATAATAGCCGCCCGGGTAGCAGGTGTGCCAATGCCACCGGCCTCCTTCAGCACCTCGGCCATTTCCCTGTCCTCAGTAAACCGGCCGGCACTCTCCATAGCTGCCAGTAGCGTTGCTTCTGTGAATCGCTTGGGCGGTTTGGTCTGTTTTTCCACCGGCTCTGCCTTGGATACCACAACGTTTTCCCCTTCACTTAGAGGCGGCAGGTGCTGGTCTTCCTGCTCTTCATCGTCTTCTTTTTGCTCCTGCTGTTGATCACGCCACAGAACTTTCCAGCCAGCGGCCAGCTCCACTTTACCCTTAGAGCCGAAAGTTTCACCGGCTGCCTGGGTAACAACTTCAGTTACGGCATACCTGGCCTCCGGGTAGAATATGCTTAAAAACCGCCGCACCACCAAGTCATATATTTTTTCTTCTTGATCGTTCAACTGCACTTCGGCCGGGTTTCTGTCTGTGGGGACAATGGCATGGTGGTCGGTGATTTTGGCATCGTCCACGTATCTTTTATTCAGGACCGGTACTTCTGCAGGGATAAAACCCTTATAGCCCGGCAGGTTTTGCAGTGCTGATAAACGTCCGGCTAAGGTTGCAACCATGGCAGTGGACAGGTGACGGCTGTCGGTACGGGGATAGGTCAGTAGTTTGTGCTTTTCATACAGGGCCTGGGCAATATCCAGTGTCTGCTGGGCTGTATAGCCGTACCGCCGGTTGGCTTCTTTTTGCAGGTCGTTTAGATTAAATAAAAAAGGCGGCTGCTCTTTGGCCTCCTTCTGTATTAACGTTATGATTCTCCCAACACCTTCACGGGCAGCTTTGTCTGCCAGTGTTTTGGCGGTCTGGGAATCTTTGAGTTTGGTTGTGTCTTTTGTGAACCACTTGCCCCGGTAGGTTCCCCCGTTGGTCTGAAAAACTGCGTAAACTTCCCAGTATGGCTTTGACACAAAGTTTTGTATCTCCCTTTCCCTGCTGACCACCAGGTTTAGGGTTGGGGTCTGCACCCGCCCCACCGACAGTACGGTGTTGTGCCGTACTGAAAAGGCCCTGGTACCGTTAATGCCTACCAGCCAGTCCGCCTGGCTGCGGGCTTCGGCGGCTGCTGCCAGGTTGTTGTATTCCCTGCCGTCCCGTAAGGCAGCAAAGGCGGCTTTTACCGCCGACGGCGTTGTTTCGGACAGCCACAGTCTTTTAATTGGCTTCCGGCAGTTGCAGTACCGGTAGATCCGGCGGAAGATTAATTCACCTTCCCTTCCGGCATCGCAGGCATTGATTACTTGACTCACTTCCGGTGAGTTGAGCAGTTTTTTCAGCGCCCGCAGCTGTTTGGCAGATGAGCCGCTAATCTCTGTAAGTTTGAAGTGGTCAGGGATGATAGGCAGGGTTTCCAAAGCCCATTTGGTAAGGGCCGGGTCGTAGACGGACGGGTCGGCCAGTTCCACCAGATGGCCAAAGGCCCAGGAAATCAGGTATTCGCTGTTTTCCAGGTAGCCGTCCTTGCTTTCGAATCTGCCTAAAACTGAGGCAATATCTTTTGCTACGGATGGTTTCTCGGTTATTACTAAGGTTTTCAA
>JBFMCH010000002.1:0-20150 GCA_040754595.1 Bacillota bacterium | reverse complement strand
TGGTGCCGTTGACGATCACCAGCACCTCGGAACCCTGACCCTTTTTAAGGTTGGTGTCCAGGTCCTCCGGCAATACCACTGCCGCCGTAACCTCACGGGTCTCCAACATTTGGCGCAGCTCTTCCTCACTGCTCACTTGACCCACCAAATCAAACTTTTCCGAATCCCGAAAGGCCTGCACCACAATCCGGCTGGTGGCTGTGTTGTTATAATCCAGCACCACGGTTTTGATGTGCTTTACCACATGGTTGCTGTACATAATGCCGAACAGCACGATGTACAGGGTGGGAATAAAACACATGACGAACAGCAGTCGCTTGTTGCCCCGGATGTATTGCCATTCCCGGGAGGCAATTGAAAGGATCTTATCCATGCGCAACCCCCCGGCTATTCAAACTTTACTTGAACCGACATGCCCGGCCGCAGTTGGGCGGAGTTCACCTTGATCTTGACGTTGTAGGTGACGATGTCCTTTTCACCCCGGTCGTTGGTGGCCCGGGCGGTGGCAAATTCCGGCTTGCGGCTGATATTAACAATTTTGCCGGTGTATTTTTTGTCCGGTACGCTCACGGGGATGAGCGTGGCCTGCTGGCCCTCTTTGATTTTATCCAGCACAGACTGCTTCACCTTGACATTGACCCAGTTGTCCGCATAATCGGTCACGGTCATCAGGGGCAGGCCGGTGGACACCATCTCGCCTTCATCGACATTTAGCGAGGTGATGGTACCGGAACAGGGAGCTTTGATATTTGTTTCTTTTAAATTAATCTTTACCTGCTGCAGGTCGGCCTCGGCCTTTGCAAGGGCAGCTTCAGCCCGCTGCATATCAGCCTGGTAGACATCCACCTGCAGCCGGGAAGCCCTGGCGTTGGCCAGATCTCCTTCGGCTGCCGCCACCCCGGCCAGCGCCGCTTTATAATCCTTCTCGGCGCTGTCCATCTGCTGATCGGAGATGGCTTGGGCCTTATGCAGTTCAACCATGCGTTCATAGGTTTTTCTGGCCAGTTCGGCATCGGCTTTGGCTTTGGCCAGGGCTGCTTCGGCCTTCTGGACAGCGGCGGCCGTGCTGTCTGCGGAAAGCTTGCTGCCGGCAGCTGCCTTGGCAATATCCCCATTGGCGGCGGCGATACCGGCCAGGGCCTGGGCTTCTTTTGCCTTCAAGTCTTCGTCATCAATTTTAGCCAGCAAATCACCGGCCTTCACCTGCTGGCCCTCCTGCACATACAGCTTCACAATGCGCCCCGGCACCTTGGTGTTGACATCCACTTCCTTGGCTTCCACCACCCCGGTAAGTTCCTGGCCTGTCTTTTGGGCTGTACATCCTGTCAGCAACAGCAGCAGAACCATGACCGATACAAACCATTTGTTGGGACGGATCATTCTATTTCCTCCTTGTTTTTCAGGATTCCGTTGAAGGTAAAGTCAAGAATATGCCGGCAGCGTTCCTCCAGCATGTCTTCAGACATCATGTCGCCGGCCCACATGGGCTGTACCGTTTCCCGGCGGCTGAAATAAATCAGGCAGAGGGCGTGCATGCTCAAAAGGGTCTGGCGTATATCAAGGTCGGGGCGGAAAACTCCCCGGTTGATGCCGTCCTGTAAAATCTGACCCAGGTCCGATTCAAACAGATCCAGCAACTGGGGTAAAACTCTGCTGCCGTAACGTCCCCGGTTCAGGGCTTCCCAGTTCACCAGGCGCACAAACTCTTCATCCCGGGCCAGGAAGTAAAAATACTGGCGCAGGGCCCGCTCCACATTTTCCATAGGGTCGGCGCCGGGAATAAAGGCCCCTTTGGCGAGGTTGTATATTTTTCTGTAGTTATAGCGCAGGACCTCAACGTACAGGTTTTCCTTGCTTTCAAAGTAATGGTAAATCATCCGCTTGTTGATCCTGGCAGCGGCGGCGATTTCGTCCACCCTGGCGCCGTCCAAACCTTTACGGGAAAAGATATCCGCTGCGGCCAGGAGGATGCGGTTTTTGCTTTCCTCGGCCCGGGCGCTTGCTTCATTCTTGTTGTCTGTTTCTTTTTTCGGAAGCCTTTCCCCTTTAGCCATGACAACCTCCTTACCATAAAGTAACTAACCGGTTATTTACCTGGCTTTATTGTGCTCCTCTTTGCCATCATTGTCAAGAGAGGGATGATTTATTTGAAATGTTATTAATCCATATGAAATTTTGCAACAAATTTGTTATTTTTTCCAAGCAGGAAAAGAAACGGTCGTTAGCCAAGATAAACAGGAAATACTACCGGTTAGGTAAACTTAATCTGTTCTTTATCCCATCTTAACCATTAGATGAAAAAATAGTTAGAAAAAGACAATTACCATTGGCACCAGCGGACCTGCACGATACAATCATCCTGGGGGGGATGGCTTTGACATTAACAGACAAAATTAAAAATATTCCCCCGCGCCCCGGGGTTTATCTCTATAAAGATGCGGATGGCCAGGTGATCTATGTGGGGAAGGCGGTTTCCCTGAAAAACCGGGTTCGCTCTTACTTTCAGGCGGGCGCCAAACAGGCCCCCAAGGTGAAGGCCATGCTGCGCCGGGCGGTGGATCTGGACTACATTGTCACCGATTCAGAAATGGAAGCCCTGATACTGGAAAACAACCTGATTAAAAAACACCGGCCGAAATATAACGTCTTATTAAAGGACGATAAAACCTATCCCTACATTAAAGTGACGGTCCAGGAGGAATTTCCCCGGGTGCACATCACCCGCCGGGTGGTAAAGGACGGCGCCCGGTATTTCGGCCCCTTCACCCACGCGGGGGCGGTGAACGAAACCCTGCGGCTGTTGAAGAAAATTTTTCCCCTGCGCACCTGCAAGCAGCGGGAGCCGGCGCCCCGGGACCGTCCCTGCCTGAACTATCACATCCGGCGCTGCCTGGGCCCCTGCTGCAATTTGGTGGAACGCCCGGCCTACCGGGAGACCGTCAACGAAGTGGTGTTGTTTCTGGAGGGGCGCCAGGAAGATTTAACGAAGAGGCTGCGGCAGCGAATGGAGCAGGCCGCGGAAAATTTGGAATTTGAAAAGGCAGCGGAACTGAGGGACCAACTGCTGGCGGTGGAAAAAATTGTGGAGCGGCAGAAGGTGGTGTCCACCGACCTGGTGGACCAGGATGTGATCGCCATGGCCAGGGGCTTTGATGAGGCCTGCCTGACGGTGTTTTTTATCCGGGGCGGCAAACTCATCGGCCGGGAACAGTATTTCCTGGAGGGCACCGATACCCTGGAGCGGGGGGAGGTCATGGCCACCTTCGTGCAGCAGTTCTATAACCAGACAGAGGTTGTCCCGGCGGAAATATTGCTTTCCGAAGAAATTGGAGGCGCCCCTCTCATTGCTGCCTGGCTCAGTGAACTGCGCGGCAGCAAGGTTAACATAAAAGTACCCAAGCGGGGGGATAAACACAAACTGGTGGCAATGGCGGCCCAGAATGCCCTGCTTTCCTTGGAGCAAACCCAACTGGAGCGCCAGGCCGGGCGGCAGGCCGTGGACGGGGCCCTGGCGGAATTGATGGCTGCCCTGGGTCTGGCAGAGCCGCCCCGGCGCATGGAGTGCTACGACATCTCCAACATCCAGGGAACCGAAACGGTAGCCTCCATGGTGGTCTTTGAAGACGGCAAACCGGCCAAGGACCAGTACCGGCGTTTCAAAATCCGCACCGTGGAGGGATCCAATGATTTTGCTTCCATGAAAGAGACCCTGAGCCGTCGTTTGTCCCGGGCCAGGGAAGAACAGGCCCAGGTGGAGGGAGGAGAGCTTGCTGCCAACCGGGCCAAATTTACCCGCTTGCCGGATTTAATCATTATCGACGGGGGAAAGGGACAGCTTTCCGCAGCCAGGGAGGCCATGCTGGAGCAGGGCTTTGCGCACATTCCCGCCTTCGGTCTGGCCAAGGAGGAAGAACTGCTTTTTGCGCCGGGCCGGCCGGACCCCATCCGGCTGCCCGGGGAATCCCGGGGCCTGCAGATGCTGCAGCGACTGCGGGATGAAGCCCACCGTTTCGCGGTAACCTATCACCGCAAGCTGCGCACCCGGAGAAACCTCAAGTCAGTCCTGGATGAAATCGAAGGCATCGGCGCCGTGCGCCGCCGGGAACTCTACAAGGCCTATAAGAGCCTGGATGCCATTAAACAAGCTTCGCCGGAAGAATTGGCCAAAGTCCCCGGCATGAACATCAAAGCCGCCGAGGCGGTGTACAGGTTCTTCAGGGAGAACGAATAAAGCTATTCGCCAGCCAAAAGCGAACAGCTAGACCCGAAAGAAATACAAAAGGGGGATTTTTCCATTGACTAAATACCGTATGCTGGCCATTGACCTGGACGATACCCTGCTCAACAGCCAGCTGAAAATATCCGCACGCAACAAAGAGTATATCCGGCGGGCCAGGGAGGCGGGGGTGCATGTCACCCTGGCCACCGGGCGCATGTACTGCTCCGCCCTGCGTTATGCCCGGGAATTGGAGCTAAACCTGCCCTTAATCACCTACCAGGGCGCTCTGGTCAAGGAAGCGTGCTCCGGGGAAATCCTGATTCACAGGCCGGTGCCGCTGGATTTGGCCCGGCAGGTTATCGAGCGGGTAAAGACCCTGGGGTATCATATCAATGTCTATGTGGATGACAATCTGTATGTAGAAAAAGTAACCTCCGAGGCAGAGACCTACCAGAGAATATCCGGCATCACCGCTCACCCGGTGGGGGATTTGCTTAAATTTCTGGACCGGCCGCCCACCAAGGTTCTGATTGTCGGTGGCGTTGGGGCGTTGGATGACCTCGGGCGGGAAATCAGGCAGCAGTTTGGCACAACCCTGCACATTACCAAATCCAAACCCCATTTTCTGGAGATCTCTCATCCCGAGGCCACCAAAGGCCATGCCCTGGATACCCTGGCCCGGCGCTGGGGGTTAACGGCTGACCAGGTAATCGCTATCGGAGACGCGCCCAATGATTTGGAAATGATTGAGTATGCCGGCCTGGGTGTTGTGGTCGGAAATGCCCATGGGGACGTTAAAGATAAGGCAGATTATGTGACCCATACCAATGACCGGGACGGTGTGGCGGAGGTCATTGCCAAATTCATTTTGGGGCATGAAAACCTCTCACATCCCACTTCTCAAATAGCACCTTAACAGTACTGTTTTACTATAATGGGGTAGACAGTACCCCTTCAGGATAAGTGTTTTATTTGCTTAAATGCAACGTAGCGTTTACAATATAGTAGAACTTTAAGCTTGTCATTTGAAGGGGGGGTTGAAGTGTCCAGTCCAAGATTATTGATTGTCACCGGTATGTCCGGAGCCGGCAAAACGCAAGCGGTACAAAGTTTGGAGGACCTGGGCTACTTCTGTGTTGATAACCTGCCTCCGGCCCTGATGCCCAAGTTTGCTGAGCTGGTTTCCCAGTCCAACGGGAAAGTTGATAAAGTCGCCCTGGTGGTGGATATCCGGGGCGGGACTTTTTTTAACCAGGTGATGGAGTTTCTCAACGACCTGAGCAAACAGGGTTACCGGTATGAAATTTTGTTTTTGGAAGCATCCGACGAAACCCTGGTGCGGCGATATAAAGAATCCCGCCGCCGGCATCCTTTGGATGCCCACGGCGAGGTTCTGGAGGTCATCCGGGAAGAAAGGGAACTGCTGCGCGAAATCCGGGGCAGGGCCAACAAAATCATCGATACCTCAAATCTTTCCAACGTTCAGTTAAAGGAACAAATTATCAGCCAATACGGCGGTGACAAGGAAGATAACAATCGACTGTTGATTACCGTCATTTCCTTTGGTTACAAATATGGCATTCCCTTGGATTCCGACCTGGTGATCGACGTGCGGTTCCTGCCCAATCCCCACTATATCCCGGAACTGCGCTGCCTCACCGGTAACGATGAACCGGTGCAGCGGCATGTCCTGTCCAAGGACGTCACCAAGGAATTTATGGAGAAATTCATCGATTTTGTGACATTTTTAATTCCTCACTATCAAAATGAGGGAAAAGCCACTTTAATGATCGCAATCGGCTGTACCGGCGGGATGCACAGGTCTGTAACACTGGCCAATAAACTGGGAGATGTACTGAGCGAGAAGGGATACCGCATCAATGTAAGGCACCGGGATATCATGCGAGTATAGGCGGTGGGATCATTGGCCACTCTATGGAAATGGTTTTCTCCAGGCATGAATATAAAACGCTGGCTGCTGCTGGCCCTGGTGGGGATTGCCCTGCTGGGGCTGGGCCTGGCGCTGGTGGACCGCCATCTGGTGGGCCTGATGTGTGTGGTGGTGGACCGGCTGGCTAACCAGTTGGCCGGTGTTCCCCGGTGGTTGATAGGGGTGCTGATTGCTACCCTTGGCCTGATCACGATGGGCTACGGGTTTCGGATGGCTTTTAAATCCGTTATGACGGTAATCCGGCCGGACCCGTCCGAGCGGCTGGTAGAAACCATTTACCACCACAGGTCGCTGAAACGGGGACCCAAGGTGGTTGCCATCGGCGGGGGAACCGGGCTTTCCAGCCTGCTCAAGGGAATCAAGGAATATACCAGCAATATCACCGCCATCGTGACGGTCACCGATGACGGCGGCAGTTCCGGCCGCTTGCGGGATCACTTGGGAATGTTACCGCCGGGAGACATTCGCAACTGCCTGGCGGCCCTGGCGGACAAAGAAACCCTCATGGAAGAAGTGCTGCAGTACCGCTTTGACAGCGGCGAACTGGCCGGACACAACCTGGGCAATTTACTGCTGGCCGGGTTAAATAACGTCTCCGGCGGTTTTGACGGGGCCGTGCGGGCCCTCTCCAAAGTGCTGGCCATCCGGGGCCAGGTGCTTCCCGTCACCCTGGAAAACGTGGTGCTGGGGGCTGAACTGGCAGATAACACCCTGGTCTTTGGCGAATGCAACATTTCTGCCAGCCGCAGCCGCATTAAAAGAATTTTTTTACGTCCGGAGGTCTGCCGCCCCCTGCCCGAAGCCCTGGCAGCCATCCGGGAGGCGGACCTGATTATCCTGGGGCCTGGCAGTCTGTATACCAGTGTCATCCCCAACCTGCTGGTGCAGGGGATGGCGGAAGCCATCCAAAATTCGCCGGCCCAAAAGGTTTACATTTGCAACATTATGACGCAGCCCGGGGAAACCCAGGGCTATACCGCCTACGATCACGTAAAGACCATCTGTGATCATGTGGGGCCCATTGTGGACCAAATCCTGGTGAACAGTGAGCCCATCCCGGGCCGTTTGCTGAAAAAATACCGGGAGACAGGCGCCGCACCGGTAAAAGTGGACAGCGCCGCACTGGCCAAAGCAGGTGTGCAAATCTGGTCCAAATACCTGGTGCAGCACAGCGATGTGGTCCGGCACCAGCCTGAAAAACTGGCCCAGGCGGTGATGGAAATCATCTACGAATCCAAAACCGCAGCCCTGGAACGGGCGCCGGTCAAGATTTACCAACCCTCAAGGACGATACGATAGCCGGGCTAATACGGCATTCCAGCAACTAGACCCCAAAGGAATACCCATCAGGCTAACAACGAATCAACGGAGGTGAACCGATGTCTGCAGCCAAGAAATTCTTTCTAGTCAGTCTACTAATGATCACACTGACCTTCACCGGAACAGGCATCTGGTACCAGCAGCAGAACAAAGCCATTCCCTCGGATGCTAAATACCCCAAATTGCAGGGCATCCCCATTCTGATGTACCATAAGGTGAATCCGGACCCCGGCACCGGTGGTTTGGGCCTGCGGGTTCCTCCGGATAAATTTGAATGGCAAATGAAATACCTGAGAAAGAACGGTTATGAAACCGTTTCACTGGAAGATGTGATGGATCATTTTGAAAAGGGCAAACACCTGCCGGACAAACCCATCGTCATCACCTTTGACGACGGTTACAAGGACAATTACCGGTTTGCCTACCCCATCATGAAGAAGTACGGGTATACCGGGACCATCTTTGTGGTTTCCAAAGCAATCGGCAACACCAACTTTTTTGATGTAGAAAAGAAACTCCAGCCCGAAAACAGAATTATGGACTGGCATGAAATACGGGAACTGGCTGAGGCCGGCTTTACCATCGGCGCCCATACGGTGGACCACCCCCACCTGGCGGAAGTGCCGCCGGAAGTGGCCCGTCACCAGATCGAAGAATCCAAGCGCGCCCTGGAACACGGCTTGAAAAAGCCCGTTGAATTTTTTGCCTATCCCTACGGCAGCTACAACGACACCGTGGCGGATCTTGTAAAACAGGCCGGCTACCGGGCAGCCGTCACCACCGAACTGGGCCTGGCCAAAGCTGACTCAAACCCCTTCAAACTCCGCCGCATCCGTGTAACCGGCCATTACAGCAACGAGAAATTTATTGAAGAACTGCATAAATACTAATAGGCATTCCAATTTTCCATTCTAAACTCTTCCACGGCGGGGACGGTGCTGCCGATCCTTAACAACTCGCTCACAGTAACAAAACTGTAGCCCTTCTCCTTTAATCCCTGCATGATTTTCGGCAAAGCCTCCACCGTCTGGGTGCGGTCGCCGCCGCAGTCGTGCAAAATGATGATGGAGCCGTTCCTTGCATTGTTGACCACCCGGTCAACGATTTTTTTTGCTCCCGGGTCAGCCCAATCCTTTGGGTCTTCCCGGGCGGTCCAGAGAATCACCTTGTATCCTTTATCCAGCGCCGGTTCCACTGTGGCTATGGTGCATTTGCCGCCCGGCGGGCGGAAATACTGGGTGTGCCTGTCGGTAAGCCGATAAATCACCTCATCTGTTTTATCCAATTCCTCTGCCAGCCGGGCGGGCTTCACAGGCGACATGGGGTGATTAAAGGTATGATTGCCGATTTCATGGCCTTCCTGGGCCATGCGTCGGATCAGTTCAGGGTATTTCTCCGCCCTTTTCCCCACCACAAAGAAGGTGGCGCCGGCCTGGTGTTCCCTTAAAATATCCAGCACTTGTGGCGTAAAGGTGGCGCTGGGCCCGTCATCAAAGGTAAGGGCCACCACTTTTTTTGAGGTGCTGACCTGCTTCACGACCTGCCCGCTGCGCAGCCATTGCTCCACCGAAGTCCCATTGGAAGCGGTGGTCGTGGTAAAAGTCGTGGCCCCCGCCGCCAAACCCAGGATTAACACTCCTATGATAAAGGCCTTTATCGTTCTCTTCCCCAAGTAAACAACCACTGTGCCAGCCCCTCTCCGGAATCTGCTAAAAACAATATATTCATGAAGGTACTGGCATTATGTGGGATAAATTAACGGTTCGGTAGATTCTGAGACCCTTCTTTTATAAAATGTAATATATGTCGAAAAAGCAAAGATAGTATACAAAATAAATTTCCAATTTATTGTGCTTTTGGTAGGATTTTTAGTCATAACGTCGAATGTAAAAACAAATGTCATAGCTAGCCAATCACTGTAAGCAGTCCTTGTAAACTTACGTGGTTTCCTTTAAAGTTGCTCTAATTTTATATACAAGTAAAACCTCTTTTAAATAAGGTGGTTTTTTAACCTGAAAAAATAGGAAAAATCTTTTACACAAGCACAACGAAAGGCTTGCCCAAAAGCTGACAGAAGCGGATTTACTGGCCGAAAGCGAGGATTTACACAAAGCCATTTTTCAAAACCGCAATAACCTGAAGGACGCGTTTTATCAGGCACTAAAAATTTTTATTATCAATACGGGCTATAAAACATGGGAAGAAAGCATCGACCATTATTTTTATCTGCTGCTGGAGTTGGACATCGCAGAAATATATCTTACTGACGTTATAAATTCTATGGATGTACACAAGCTGCGTGTCCTGGCGGGCTATGCGGCCAGGAGGTTGCATACTTTATGATTTCCAGGATTTTACAGAATTGAAGTAGGAATATGTAGCATTATGTAGAATTACATGCAATGTTATACAGGTAATGAAACCAGTTTACATTTTGCCACAAAAAGGAAGCATAAAACTATGACCACCAAAAATAAAAAAGCCGGGGGTAAAGCCGCCCGGAAAGAAGTAAAAAACCTTGCACCAAAGGAGCAATTCGACTGGCTGCACCAGGTCGCCTTCTGGGGCTTGGCGCTGCTGCTGTTTTTTCCGCCATACTTCCGGGGGCTGTTCTTCGCCCCGGAGCAGGAAAAGGCGCTCATGTTCGCCGCACTGGTGTTCTGGCTCACCTTCCTGTGGCGCTGGCTGCAAAACGACCATAAATTCCTGCGCGGGCCGCTGGACTGGTTCGCCCTGGCCCTGCCGGTGGTTTACATATTATCGACATTCACGGCGGTAAACAAGGGGCTGGCCATCGATGAGGTGGTCAAAAACGTACTGTACTTCCTAACATACTGGTCCGCCTCCCGGCTGATCCGCGACGAGGAAGACATACATAAACTGCTGCACGTAATCTATATCAGCGCCATAGGCGTGGCCCTGGCGGGGTTGGCTACGGCGACGGAGCTTATACATATTAAAGACGGTTTCTTGGGTGGCCGTATTTACTCATCGTTCCAGTATCCCAACGCCCTGGCCAGCTACCTGGGTGCGGTGTTATTCATAGGTATGTATTTGTGGTATCGCGCCAAGGATTTTACCAACGGCACAAGGCTGGCGGGACAAAGCACCAATAGTGCGTCGCTGCCGGGGGGGCTTTCCCTCTCCAACCCATGGGGTTACCTTTATGCCTGCGGCAACTTCTTACTCCTGGCTGTTTTGCTGGGTACCAAGTCCAGGGGTGGACTGTTGGTGTTCGGGCTGGTGTTTTTGATTTACCTGGCGGGGTTGGGTGCCAGGGGCCGCCTGGCGGCAACTTTACATACCGCGCTGAACGCAGTTGTAGCCTATATTTGCATAGAGAAATTTATATCCCTGGCTATGGACAAGCACTATAACCAGGCCTGGGTCTGGATTCTGTCCGGGTTGGCAGCAGCGCTGGTGATTCAGTTAGTCTACAGATTGGCCGACCGGCACATACTTACCCCGTGGTCCGGTAACGCAGTTAAATTCAACCTGATTTTTGGCGGGCTGGCCGGGTTGGGAGCTATAATTGGCGTTGTCTTGTTACGCGGCCGAGCTGACTTATGGGAGAAGGTAACAAATTTCTGGTTCCTTCGCAACGCCTTTGAGCGTATGTATTTTGTGGGCGATGCCATAGAAATGTTCAAGGAAAAGCCCCTGCTGGGCTGGGGCGGAGGCGGATGGGAAGAGGCCTACCGCTCTTTCCAGGATTACCTTTATAACTCCAACGAAGTGCACAGCTTTTACTTCCAGGTGGGAGTGGAAACCGGCCTGCTGGGATTGCTGGCCGTGGCCGGCATCTGGCTGTCGTTTTTATTACTTATCTTCAAATTATACCGGCGGAGTAAAGGTGAAATGGAGCGTTTTCAGACGGCCTGGGTATTGCTGGCTGCGTTCCTGGTAACAGGCGGACACGCTTTAATCGACTTCGACCTTTCCTTGTCGGCATTAACCCTGGTTGTTTGGACGGTATTCGGCATAACCGGCGGCATGGCCAACCCCGCGGGCGGCGCGGCGGAGCCCGCGCCCCGGAAAAAACGCGCCGGAACCGGCCTGCCCAACGGTATACCTGTAGCCTTGGCCTCCCTGGCTACAATATTGGTGTTGGTGCCGGCCCTGCTTTTAGCTCAATCCCATGCCTATGCTCAGCAAGCCGGGCAATACCTGCAGGCGCGGCAAATCGACAAGGGGCAGGCCAACTTGGAAAAGGCCGCGGCGTACAACCCATATAACCCGGACATTCGTGTAACCCTTTCACAAATATACAGGGCCAAGTCAGACCATGAAAAATCCCTGGCCCAGGCCCTGCGGGCGGTAGAACTCAGCCCATACAACGCCCAGCGCAGGTTCAACCTGGCCGATGCTTATATCGCGTCGGGGCAATATCAAAAGGCTGTGGAACAGGCTGAAAAAGCCGTGGAACTGGCCCCCTTCCAGCAGCAGTGGTATGAAGTGTTAGCCGAAAGATATTTTCTGGCCGGTTACGATATACTGGAAAAAGGCGATCAGCAACAAGCCAAAGAATACCTGCAAAAAGCCGCGCAACTGCCGGACAGGATGAAATCCATAGCAGAAAGTTTACCTGAGCTTTATAATAAAATGTGGACGGGCGGTCCCAGACTTGCTCCTACCCCGCCCATCTTTTTCAGTGCCGGGGCGGCCAAATACCAGCTGGGCGACTATAGCACGGCTGAACAATACCTGCAGGAAGCGGTAAAAATCAATGATAATAACATCAAAGGCCAAGCGCTGCTCTGGCTGGCTTTAACGGCGGATAAACAGGGACAATCCGGCAGAAGCGAGCAACTGTTGAAGCAGGCCGGCGAACTGATACCCGACGCCGGAGAAAGATATAATAACGTTAAGGTCTTGCCGGTATTAAAATAAACCATCGTGATGTCACAATTAATTGATTTTTTCGGGAGGATTCTTTTTGGAAAAACGGCTAACAACGTTGTTTGGCAACAATATTCAATAACAAAGGAACATAGGCAGGTACTAAACCGGCATAAAAGCTTTGTCGTATGGTTCACTGGGCTGTCTGCCTCGGGTAAATCCACTCTTTCCAACGCTTTGGAATGCAAGCTTCACGAAATGGGCATTCGCACATATTTGCTTGACGGAGACAACGTTCGCCAGGGGTTGTGCAAAGACCTGGGTTTTTCCGAAGAAGACCGCAAAGAAAACATCCGGCGTATCGCCGAAGTGGCCAAGCTGTTTGTAGATGCGGGCATCGTGGTGATAACGGCGTTTATTTCCCCCTACAGGGCGGACCGGGAAATGGCCCGGCGATTGTTAAAGCCGGGGGAATTTATCGAAGTCTACGTAAAATGCCCCCTGCATGAGTGCGAGCGCAGGGACCCCAAAGGGCTGTACCGTAAAGCCCGGAGCGGGAAAATCAGTAACTTTACCGGCATAACTGCGCCTTATGAGGAACCCGATGAGCCGGAAGTGGTAGTGGAAACCCACAAAAGCAATGTTGAGGACGCCGTGAAGCAGATTATCAGCTATCTACAAATAGTAAAAAATTTTAAGATTATTAACAAAAAGTATTGATATTAAGCAGGAAAGGGAAATTCTCAGGTTATGAAAACATTGCTGGTTACGGGCGGGGCCGGTTTTATAGGCAGTAATTTTGTGAGACTGGCTCTTGCGCAGGACAAAGTCAAGATAATTAACCTGGACAAACTTACATACGCGGGAAACATGGAATCACTGGCTGCAGTGATGGACAACCCAAATCATATTTTTATCCAGGGAAGCATCAGCGACAGGGTTTTAGTTAAACAATTACTGTTTGAATACCAGCCAAACGCCGTAATCAACCTGGCTGCAGAATCCCATGTAGACCGTTCCATTGACGGGCCGGGTGATTTTATTCATACAAACATAGTCGGCACTTTTGAGCTGTTGGAAGCGGTCCGGGCATACTGGAGCCGGTTAGTTGGCAGTAAAAAAGAAAGCTTCCGCTTTTTGCATATTTCCACGGACGAGGTTTATGGTTCCCTGGGTCCCCAAGGCTATTTTACGGAAGAAAGCCCTTACGCGCCAAACTCCCCATATTCCGCCTCCAAGGCGGCCTCGGATCACTTGGCGCGCGCTTATCATCATACATATGGTTTGCCGGTTTTGATAACTAACTGCTCAAACAACTATGGTCCCTACCAGTTTCCGGAGAAACTTATCCCTTTAATGATTTTGAATGCCCTTGACAACAAACCGCTTCCGGTGTACGGCGACGGGCAAAATGTACGGGATTGGCTCTATGTTGAGGATCACTGCCGGGCTCTCCTGACCGTTTTGGAGCGGGGCAAACCGGGTGAAGCATACAACATCGGCGGGAACTGCGAAAAGACAAACCTAGAAGTGGTCAAGACAATTTGCTTTATACTGGACGAACTGGCTCCCAATCCCTGCCTCACCCCTTACGCCTCACTCCTCACCTTCGTCCGGGACCGCCCCGGCCACGACCGGCGCTATGCCATCGACGCAAGTAAAATCAAACGCGAACTGGGCTGGACACCCGTTGAGACTTTTGAAACCGGCTTGCGCAAAACAGTGCAATGGTATCTAACCAACCAACAATGGTGCCACCGGGTGATGGACGGCAATTACCGCGGTGAACGCCTGGGGTTAGCGCGTGAGGAGTAAGGGGTCAGGTGTGAGGTGTGAAAAACGTGCGAAGCCATCACCGTTTAAAGGCTTGGCAGGAGGCTATGGCACTCGTGAAATACATATATTTTACAACTGCTGCGTTTCTCAAAGAAGAGCTATACGGACTTACCGGACAGATGAGGCGGGCTGCTGTTTCTATTCCGAGCAACATAGCCGAAGGGGCGGCCAGAAATAATGAACGCGAATTCCTGCAGTTCCTGGGGATTGCTCGCGGTTCCTTAAGCGAACTGGAAACCCAGCTTTTAATCGCTGCCGAAGTTGGTTACATAAATGATGTTACTCCAGCATTGGAACAAGTTGAAAAGTTATTTGCCTTACTCGGTGGCCTAATTAATACCATTAAAAGGAGGCTTCACCCGTGACTCCTCACGCTTTACCCCTTACCCCTCACATAAGAAAAGGCATTATCCTTGCCGGCGGTTCCGGCACCCGCCTTTACCCCCTTACCAAGGTGGTAAGCAAGCAGCTTATGCCGGTTTACGATAAACCCATGATCTACTACCCCCTGAGCACTCTTATGCTGGCGGGAATTACGGAAATACTGGTGATTACCACCCCGCAGGACCAGCATCTTTTTCAGGAACTGCTTCAGGACGGCAGCCAGTGGGGGATCAATATACAATATGCCGTGCAGCCCAGCCCGGACGGGCTGGCCCAGGCTTTCATCATCGGGCGGGACTTTATCGGCAATGACGGTTGCACGCTTATTTTGGGGGATAACATCTATTACGGGCACGGCTTGACCGGTAAATTAAGAAATGCTGCGGCTCAAGAGCAGGGTGCCATCGTTTTCGGCTACTGGGTCAGGGACCCGGAACGATACGGCGTGGTGGAATTCGACGCCGAAGGCCGGGCGGTGGGCATTGAAGAAAAACCTGCCCGTCCCAAATCAAACTATGCCGTTACCGGTCTTTACTTTTACGACAACCAGGTTGTTGACATGGCCGCCGGTCTAAAACCTTCGGCCCGGGGCGAACTGGAGATAACAGACATTAACAAGCTTTACCTGCAGCAGGGTCAATTGCGGGTGGAAAAACTCGGCCGGGGTTATGCCTGGCTGGATACCGGCACCCATGAAACCCTCCTGCAGGCGGCCAAATTTATTGAAACCATCGAGCAGAGGCAGGGTCTTAAAATATCCTGTCCGGAGGAAATTGCCTACCGCATGGGATTTATCAGTGCCGAACAGGTGGTTAAACTGGCCGAACCGCTGAAAAAGAACGGCTATGGCCAGTATCTCCTGAATTTGGTCCGGGACGGTAGAACTATATGAATGTGCTTGAAACCAAATTACCCGGTGTATTAATAATAGAACCTGATGTATTTGGCGACGCCCGGGGTTATTTCATGGAAACCTGGCAGCAGGCCCGCTATGCGCAAGCTGGCTTGCCCGGCAACTTTGTTCAGGATAACCTTTCCTTTTCAACCAGGGGGGTTTTGCGAGGCTTGCATTTTCAAAATCCCAACGAGCAGGGCAAACTTGTATTTGTCCTGCAGGGAGAGGTATTTGACGTGGCGGTGGATATCCGCACCGGTTCACCAACTTTCGGCCAGTGGGTCGGCGTCACCCTCTCCAGCGAAAACAAATGCCAGCTGTACATACCCGAAGGGTTTGCTCACGGTTTCTGTGTTATAAGTGATACCGCCATCTTTGCCTATAAATGCACTGAATTTTATAACCCTGCCGCCGAAGGCGGCATCATTTGGAACGACCCTGACATTGGTATTGATTGGCCGGTGGAAAGACCCGTCCTGTCGCAAAAAGACAGTGTATATCCGAGACTAAAAAATATTTCGCGGAAACGCCTGCCGCGGTATGGAGTGAGGAGTTAGGAGTGAGGAGTAAAGGATTAGGGAGTGAGGAGTTAGGAGTTAGGCGTGAGGAGTCTTGCGTCTCACCCCTCACCCCTCACCCCTCACTTAAAATAATGCTAACCGGTAAAAACGGGCAGGTTGGCTGGGAACTGCAGCGCACCCTTGCCCCGTTGGGCCAAGTGGTAGCTTTGGGCAGGCAAGATTTGGACCTTGCCGACCCCGGTCAAATCCGGGAGCGAGTGAGGGAAATTAAACCGGATATTATTGTCAACGCTGCCGCTTACACCGCTGTAGACAGAGCTGAGGAAGAGCCGGAACTGGCCTTGGCCCTCAACGGAACAGTGCCCGGCATACTGGCGGAAGAGGCGAAGCGCATTAACGCGACTATTATTCACTATTCCACCGACTATGTATTTGACGGCGACAAGGAAACTCCCTATACCGAAGAAGATGAGCCTAATCCAATCAACATTTACGGCAAAACCAAACTGGCTGGTGAGCGGGCTATCCAGGCGGTGGGAGTGCCTCATCTTATCCTGCGCACCAGTTGGGTGTATGGCATGCGGGGGAAAAACTTTTTGCTGACTATCCTACGGTTGGCGCGGGAGCGCGAGGAATTACGTGTTGTAGACGACCAGATCGGCTCTCCCACCTGGAGCCGCATGGTTGCCGAAGCAACGGCCCAAATATTAGCTCAGGTATACTCACCCCTTACTCCTTACCCCTCACTCCTTACGGACGTAAGCGGTATTTATCATTTAAGCGCAGGTGGGCATACGAGCTGGTACGGCTTTGCTAAAGCGATTTTAAAACACGCATCACACCTTACTCCTAACACTTTACGTATTCACCCAATCCCAGCTAGTGAGTATCCCACGCCCGCTCGACGGCCAAAATATTCGGTGCTTGGAAATGAGAGATTGAACCACAGATTTGCACTAAATCTGCCGGATTGGTGTACACAATTGGAGTTGACTTTACATGTCTGAACCAGTCTCACATAGGTTGACCAGCGGTCGTCTTCTTGCCAGCAATACAGTCTTTAACTTCATCGGGCGAGGCGTGCCGCTGTTGGTGGCCATTTTTGCTATCCCGCTGCTCATCAACGGGCTAGGCACGGATCGTTTCGGTGTGCTGACTCTGGTTTGGATGTTGATAGGTTATTTCAGCCTGTTCGACCTTGGACTGGGCCGAGCGTTGACAAAGCTGGTGGCGGAGAAGTTGGGAACAGGGCAGGAGCAAGAAATCCCCGCTCTAGTTTGGACCGCTCTGTTCCTCATGATGCTCCTGGGCCTGGCGGGGGCGATGGTGGTTAGCTTACTGTCCCCCTGGCTGGTTAGAGATGCACTTAAAATCCCTGAAGCATTGCAACCTGAAACTCTACATACCTTCTACTTGCTTGCACTCTCAATCCCTATCGTTATCAGTACCACTGGCCTCCGGGGTATCTTGGAGGCGCAGCAACGTTTCGGGCTCATCAATGCAGTGTATATTCCTATGGGGATTGTTACATTTTTAGGCCCCCTATTGGTGTTGCCTTTTTCCGAAAGTCTATTCCCGGTGGCATGTGTTTTAGTGGTAGCTCGATTGATCTTCTGGCTGATCCATTTGCTTCTTTGCCTTTACGTCATGCCTGCGCTCCGTTACGGCATTACGCTGCAACGTACAGTGGTGGGACCCTTAATGCACTTTGGCAGTTGGATGACGGTGACCAATATAGTCGGGCCGCTCATGGTCTATCTGGATCGCTTTTTGATCGGCACGTTAGTCTCAATGGCTGCTGTGGCCTATTACACTACTCCTTATGAGGTGGTGACCAAACTCTGGCTTATTCCGGGGGCACTGGTTAATGTCTTGTTCCCCGCTTTCACAGCCAGCCTTGTGCAAGATCACAACCGCACGGTGCTACTCTTTGACCGGGGAGTCAAATACGTCTTTCTGCTCCTGTTCCCAATTACACTATTCATCGTGACTTTGGCACCCGAGGGACTTGATCACTGGCTGGGCACCGAATTTGCGCAAAACAGCACCCGTGTGTTGCAATGGCTAGCTATCGGCGTGTTCATCAATAGCCTGGCCCAGATGCCCTTCGCGCTGATACAGGGTGCGGGGAGACCAGATCTAACAGCAAAACTTCACCTTATAGAATTGCTGCCTTACCTATTAGCAGTTTGGTGGATGATTCGTGCCTATGGTATCGAAGGTGCGGCTATCGCCTGGGTGGTGCGAGTGGCAGTGGATGCGTTATTTCTATTTGCTATGGCAAAGCACTTTTTACCAAACAGCATAATTATTATCCGGCACATGTCATTCACCGTGGGAGCGGCCCTACTAACTCTGGCCCTTGCCGCTCTGCCAATGGGTATTGCCATGAAGGGGATTTTCCTTTTGCTGACGCTGACCGCCTTCATCTTAGCTACTTGGTTCCTGATTTTTACCCAGGAGGAACGGGTGCTTTTGCAAAATTGCCTTAAAACAGTCCGCATACTTTAATTAAAAGAGGTGACATATTATGGTTCAACAAAGCAACAACGACATCCGTACCCGCCCTTGCCCGGACTGCTACCTGTGCGGCGTTCAAGGCAAACTACTTTACCAAGGCCTGAAGGATTGCCTCTTCGGTGCGCCGGGGGAATGGAATTTAAAGAAGTGCCCGAATCCTGAATGCGGACTGGTGTGGCTGGACCCGATGCCGTTGGAGGAAGATATCAGTAAGGCCTATCAAAATTACTATACCCACCAAGATAGGTATATTTCCAATACGTGGCCTCGACGCATATACCGTTTGGTCAAAGAAGGCTACTTAGCGCACAAGTATGGCTACCACAGTGAATTAGACCTAGCTTGGAAGAAAGTTCTGGGTATGCTGATCTATCTCCACCCTGGACGTCGGGCAGATTTCGATATCAGCGTTATGTATTTGCCGGCGCAACCTAACGGGCGTTTGCTGGAAGTGGGGTGCGGCAGCGGACAAATGCTTAAGTTTATGCAAGACCTGGGTTGGTGTGTCGAAGGGGTGGATTTTGATCCTGCTGCGGTGGAGAACGCTAAAGCTAAAGGATTGCAAGTACGTCTTGGAACTCTGGAATCCCAGGAATATCCTGACGATTATTTTGATGCCATCATTATGAGTCATCTTATCGAACACGTACATGATCCCCTGCGGCTTTTGCGCGAATGTAACCGTATCCTCAGGCCCGGGGGGAATTTAGTTGTGGTTACCCCGAATGGTGAAAGCTGGGGACATAAACTGTATGGGGATGCATGGAGGGGTTTAGAGCCGCCGAGGCATTTGCATGTTTTTACCATTCCGTCGTTGCATTGTCTCGCAGAAAAGGCGGGTTTCAAAAAACTTAGAATATCAACCACTATTCGGGGTGCGAACGGACTCTTCATGGCCAGTAGGTCTATTCAACGCACGGGCAAGCATGTGAACGGCGGTCCTCAGCCGTTCGCCGTCGGCATTTGGGCACGGGGAATGCAACTCGCCGAGTGGGCCATTTTAAAGGTAAAGCCGGATATAGGAGAAGAGATCGCTTTGATGGGGGAGAAATAATGGGCAAGCAGCGTCTATCTGTTGCTATGTGCACCTATAACGGCGCCCAATATCTGCGGGAACAACTGGATAGCAAAAGCGGGTCACGAAGGGTAGTGCTGTCAAGGTGTTACTAAAGCATAACGTTGTGACTGGTGCGACTATGGCCTTCCGAGCTGAGTTTAAGGAGCTGATTCTACCTATCCCAGCCAGTTGGGTACATGATGGTTGGATTGCCTTGATTATTGCTTTTTTAGCGGATTTAGCGATCATTCATGAGCCTTTGATTAAGTATCGCCAGCACTCAAAAAAATCAAATCGGTGCGATAAGAAAAGGATTTGGACAGCAGCTAACCAAGGCGAAACAAACCGAGCAAAACAATTATTTAATTTCGGCCGACCGGTATAAGTCTGCTTGCGAGCGGCTGTTAACAATCAGTAATGCATCCTATCACTAAAAATTTATTTCCCAACTTGAAGCGAAAATGGCCCATTTGCATGCGCACGCTGATATGCCTAAGCGACAACTGCAGCGCTTACCAATGGTGATCAAAGAGTTAGTGACACTTCGTTATCACCGTTATTCGAATGGATGGAAAAGTGCGGCGAAAGATCTTTTTCTTTAGTATCAT
>JBFMCH010000001.1:0-74153 GCA_040754595.1 Bacillota bacterium | reverse complement strand
TTGTTCCTTTAGCATAAAGTAAAATGGGTTAATTGGTGTATACACCCAAATAATTACAAAATTATACAATTATATCTTCCAATTATTACCTTTTAATTTATGCGAAAGTTTTATGCAACGCTAGTGAGAACACATACATCCTTCAATTCTTCGGCATACTGGTGATTGTCCTGTTTTTCTCCAGTGTTGTCATATATCAGGTATTAAAAATTAACCGGGGTTTGGAGCGGATGCCGCCACAATTTGAAAAAGTGATTTTCATTGCCGATCTGAAACGGGATATCATGCTCCAGTCCTCCAGCATGAGAGATTATATTATATACGGGGATGAGCGGTTTTTAAAAGATTTCAGGGAACTCGCTGCAAAAAATTCAGAAAAGGAGCAGGAGTTGATAAATGTTATCAGGGAACAACGCAGGCCGCTGGCGATGGAAATAAAGAACTTGAACGACCGCTATACGGCACTGTGTGAAAACGAACTGGTTCCGCTGGTGAAAAAGGACCTCTCTGTCCAGGCGATGAATGTGACCAGCCGGGGGGAGATCCTGGAAGTATATGATTCGTTAATTAAAAAAATAGAAGAAATACAGGAAATGCGGCAGAACGACACCTGTATAGCCATCCAGAGTACCCTGGACGAATGCCGGAGCGCCGCCTTATCGTCAATTTTGTTCATGGGGCTGGCACTTGTTTCCGGCTTTATCTTAAGCATTTATTACGGCAATAAAATTATACGGGAAAATACGTTGTTCAGGCTGATCCTGTTGACCACCAGGAATGCCGTGGTAACCACAGACTCCAGGGGGGTGATCACCTATTTCAACCGGGTGGCGGAGAACCTGTTCGATATTCCCAGGAGGGAAGTCCTGGGCAAACACTTCGACTCCGTTTTTACGGGAAAAAAAGAAAAGGGTCAGATCCCCCTTGCCTTTTCCCTGGAAAGTTACATGCACTCACAGATTTGTGCCTGTTCCAATGAGGGGTGTTATACCAACGGCGAGGGCCGGCATTATGTTCTGAGTATTGACTGCCTGCCCTTTGAGTCCGGCGGGAGCCGGCCACAGGGCTACTTGTTTGTTGCAAGGGACGTGACTGAAAGCAAGGTGATGGAAGAGGAGTTGAAAGGAATGGCCCAGCGGGACAGTCTGACCCGCCTCTACAACCATTCCTATTTAAAACAGAGGCTGGGGGCCGAGTTGGAAAAGGCAAGAAATAACAATTCCAGTCTTTCTTTCATGTTGCTGGACTTCGACAACTTCAAGTATTATAACGACACCTTCGGCCACCCGGCCGGGGATGAGCTTTTAAAGGTTTTCGGCAGGATGCTGGAAGCAAAACTGAGGCAAAACGACATCATCGGGCGTTACGGGGGAGACGAGTTCGGTATTATCTTAACCGATACCGATGAGGAAAAAGCTCTGGAAATCGGTGAAAGGATCAGGAAGGCAACTTTAGAGCTCGCTTTTCCCAACAAAGAATACATGCCGGTAAAGGCCTTGACCATATCCGTGGGTATCGCCAGCTTCCCCAAAGACGGGAGTGATGCTGCCGAACTGATCAGGACGGCGGATGAGGCTTTATACAATGCCAAGCGCAACCGGAAAAATAAAGTGAAGCTTTATTTCTCGGCCTTTAAAGGGCTGGAAAAGGAGCTGGGTTCGGAATCAAGCATTCTTGCTACGGTCAGGACCCTCATTTCCATTATCAACGCCAAGGACCGGTACACTTACGGGCACTCGGAAAAGGTGATGGAGTACAGCGAGATGATCGCCGGTAAAATGGGCATAAAGGGACAGGACTTGCTGGATCTGAAGCTGGCGGCTTTACTGCACGATATTGGAAAGATAGATATCGACCCCGAAGTCCTGAACAAAAAGGACCCCTTGACCCGGGAAGAGTGGGAATTAATGAAGGAACACCCCGAAAGGGGAGCCAGGCTGTTGATGGAATGCAAGATCTTGAAACAGGCCGGTGTTATAACTTTATATCATCATGAGCGTTATGACGGAAAGGGCTATCCCCATGGCCTGGCCGGGGAAGATATCCCTCTTGGTTCCAGGATCATAGCCGTGGCGGACAGTTTTGACGCAATGACTACTAAAAGAAGCTATAAGAAGGCCAAAGATATGAATGAGGCTATCCTCGAGCTAAAAAAGGGAGCCGGCGAACAGTTCGATCCAAAGATAGTTGAGATTTTTATACAGATTTTAGATTTTTATGCGGATTTTAATTGAGAATATGTTTGTCCACTTCAGCCAGAAACCAGGCAGTCATTTTGTATAAGTACACTTGCCCCAATTGTGGCAGATCATGCTGGTCTTCATCCGAGCCGGAACTACTCAATGAGCAGGCCTGCTGCCCGTACTATGAATCAAGCCGGGACGGTTCTGACTTGAATTTGTTTTTGGGGATAATCCGAAGACTAAAAAAGGAACCCCTGAATTCAAGGAATAATCTATTGAATTTTTGACTGAGTCAGTAACATTTACTCCTCTTTTGATTAAGTAGGCATAAGTCTTGGTTATAGTTTCGATAGTATCCCCAATTAGATCTGCAACGCAGGCTAATGAGAACCCCTCTTCAAGAAGAATACTAACCACCGTATGTCTTAAATCGTGAACGCGCATATGAGGCAGCCCTGCCTTTTTAAGAATCCTATTCAACGAATTCCTTACTGCGTTTGCTCGGAGAGGCCTTTGATTCTCATTAAAAATTAACACGTCATTTAGCTTTATGGGTGATATCTTTGACCTTTCTTGAGCTCTTTTCATTGTCTTAAGAGTCACAATGACCTCTGCATCAGGTTCGATGGTGCGAAGACTGTTCATAGTTTTGGGTTCGTCTTTCAACTTCCGGGATCTAATATTTACTGCCCTCTGAATGGTGATTGTTCCTTAGCAACTGTGAGGGTTATCTTTACAAAAGAATTAAAGCGAAAAGCGTCTGCCCCGGCAGACGCTTTTCTATGATCCGGTTGATTTAACAACCGGCCATGAATTATTATTTTTACAGAATTACACACCCCGGGCCACATATTCCGTGTGCAGGAGTTTATGAGCCTTATCGCTTAAGGGTTGGCCCAGGTATTCCTGGTAGAGTTTCTGGACTTCCTGGTTTTCGTAACTTAAACGCTTGGGAGCGTTGGAGTCGAGTTTGTACAGGCTGTTGGCGCGGGCACTTCTGGTATTGTCGGTGGTTTTTGGCTGGCCGCCGCCCCCTACGCAACCGCCGGGGCAGGCCATGAATTCAATAAAATGCCAGGAGGCATTGCCACCTTTGACAAGATCGAGAACTTTCCTGCCATTGCCCAGGCCCTGGCAGACCGCTACGTTGAGTTTGCCAAACCCGGGGATATCCACCGAAGATTCCTTGATGCCGGTCAGCCCCCTGACGTCCGTAAAGTTCAGCAGTTGATCCGGCGGTGTTTGATTGGTCAGTAAGTAATAAGCGGTACGAACGGCAGCTTCCATGACGCCGCCGCTGGAACCAAAGATGACACCGGCCCCGGTTTTTTCACCCAGGACGGAGTCATAGGCTGTGTCCCCTAATTTGGTAAAATCAATATTCTTCTGCTTAATCATGCGGGCCAACTCCCGGGTGGTAAGAACAGCATTCATGTCCGTCATGCCGGAATCATTCATTTCGGGACGCTGGCACTCAAATTTCTTGGCGGTGCAGGGCATGATGGAAACGGTAAAAATTTTAGACGGGTCGATACCCTTTTTCTGGGCATAATAGGTTTTTACAACCGCCCCCAGCATTTGCTGGGGAGACTTGCAGGTGGACATGTTGGGCAAAAGCTCAGGATAAAAATGTTCGCAGAATTTAACCCAGCCCGGGCTGCAGGAAGTAAACTGGGGCACAGGCTTGTTTATTTCACCCTTCAAACGTTTCACAAGCTCGGTGGCTTCTTCCATTATGGTCAAATCGGCTGCAAAACTGGTATCAAACACTGCGTCGAATCCCAATTTCTTTAGGGCGGTCACTTGTTTTCCCTCAACGATGGTCCCTGCCTTCAGGCCGAACTCTTCCCCCAATGAAACCCGGCTGGCCGGGGAGGTCTGTACTACCACATGCATTTCGCTGTCATTTAAGGCCTGCCACACCTTGCTGATGTCATCCCGCTCAGTAATGGCTCCCTTGGGGCATGTCAGGGCACACTGGCCGCAATTGACACAAATGATTTTACCACCGCTGCTGTCATAATAGCCTAATACGGTTTGTACATCTTTACATGCGCCTACACATTTGCCGCATTTAACGCACCGGCTCTCATGCCAGACGATAGAGGGATTGTCACTGGCAATGGGGACAACCTTGAATGATCCCCAGGCAAAGCGGGGCTGGTAATTGATAACCCCCATGGTAAGACCGGTGATACCGACCTTTCCTACAATTTCAAGGAACTTGCGTCTGGAGATGTCTTTCTTGAGAAAATTAGAAAAATTATCCATATCAGCCATCCACTCTCCCAACAATGATAATGATAATTGTTATCATAGCCAATTGCTGGGCATTTGTCAACTAAATAGAAAAAACAGGACCCCTGTCCCATTAAAACTAGTACAAGACCAATAATTTTTTTGAGTCTGCTGAATTCGATGAAAGAACGCTACATAATTTGAACTCATCCCAGGAAGATTATATTTAGTCCCTTTAAGTTTAATCTTCACGGAGGAAAAAATGAAAATTAAAGCGGAGAAGCAAAGAGCCTTTAACACAAGCACAATGACGTCCGGCGGTAATTATGATGTTGAAGCTGCGCAGGAACTAACCGTAACCGGACAAACAAAGGCCGGCAAACAAAAGAAAACGAAGTAGCAGGAACACCTTAGGAGCAATTCAAAAAAACTAAACGGGGGGATAAGGATGGCCAAGAAGGAGAAGGATCAGGGGCTGTTAGAAGGTGCGGCGAAAGGAGCCGGCGACTTTTTGGAAGAAGTGGGTACTGAACTGGGTTTAATCGAACAGCCCAAGGTAAGGAAAGAAAAAAACAAGAAAATAAGACAATAAGGCCAGAAAACTCTGGCCTTACTCTCTAGGTAGAAACCCAATGGGCTTCCTTTGTTTTTTGGAAGGTGCCAAACGCGCTAAAATATAGACTTCCTGTTGTTCGGCCTGGTTAAAATACATGCTGACAAACAGGTATCCTTCCGCCAGCAGCCTGTTGGCCTCCTCGATTCCATTGACCCTCGTTAATTCGGTGACAGTTTCGCCGCCCCCTACGGAAATGCCGGCCAGACTGCCGGAACTGCAAGTGGTGCAACTCAAAGCAAACCCTCCCTTTAGATTTCTTCTTAGTCTTGTTTTAAGACAAGTTTTGAGAAATAGTTTTAACCCTATTATACCAACTTTTGCCTGGGAAAGCATATACAACTGAAAATTTGCCAATACTAACAGATGGATGTGTTTTAAAAAGGAGGGATCGTATGCCTGTTCGGGTGGGGATACCGAGGGCGTTGCTTTATTATTATTACTTTCCCCTGTGGAAAGAATTTTTGGAACGGCTGGGAGCCGAGGTGGTTGTTTCCGACCGCACCACCAAGGGCATCTTGACCCGGGGTGTGCAGCATTGTGTGGATGAAGCCTGCCTGCCGGTTAAATTAGCCTTCGGGCATGTGCAAAATCTGGTGGACAAGAGAGTGGATTTCATCTTTTTACCCCGTATGGTCAGCGTGGCCCACAGGGAATATATCTGTCCAAAATTTCTGGGTTTTCCGGATATGGTGAGACAAAATATCATCGGGTTACCGACGGTGCTTGATACTGCCATCAATCAAAGGAAAAAGCAAAGGGATATCCATCAGTTTACCCGGCAGGTCGGTGCGGCTCTGGGGAAAGGTCCCATTCGGTCCTGGCTGGCGTTTCAAAGGGCCTGGGAGACCCACCAAAAGTACATGGGGCTGCTGGAGCAGGGGCTGCTGCCCGAGGAGGCCATGTCTGTCCTGGCAGGGAAAGAGCCAAAACAAACAGCGGACAATACCGACCTGACGGTGGCGGTCATCGGTCACCCCTATAACATTTACGATCCCTTTATCAGCATGAACCTGATTAACCGGCTGCGAAAATCCGGGGCCAGGGTGCTGACGGCGGACAACCTGACGGAGCAGATGGTGAACCAGGGGGTTAAGAGGCTGCCCAAAAAGCTTTTCTGGACCCTGTCCCGGCGCATGACCGGCGGCGCCTTTAACTACCATGACCAGGGGAAGGTGGACGGCATCATCCATGTGGCGGCCTTTGCCTGCGGACCGGATTCCATGACCGGAGAGTTGATTGAGAGATTTATCCGCCGGGAAGGAAAGGTGCCCTTTATGAACATCAACCTGGATGAACATACCGGGGAAGCGGGGATCGTCACCCGTCTGGAAGCCTTTTTGGACATGGTGCGCTGGAGGAGGACAGCCGTATGAAGGTAACCTTCCCACACATGGGCTACATGTATGTGTCCCTGAAGGGGATGCTGGAATACCTGGATATCGAGGTTGTGGTGCCGCCGCCCTGCAGTAAGAGGACACTGAATTTGGGGGTGAAGCATTCCCCTGAATTTGCCTGTCTGCCCCTGAAGTTAAATATCGGCAATTTTATCGAGGCCCGGGAACTGGGGGCCGACACCATCATGATGGCCGGGGGCTGCGGCCCCTGCCGCTTTGGATATTATGCCTATGTGGAGAATGAAATATTAAAAGATTTAAACATTCATTACAATCTGGTGGTATTGGAGCCCCCGGAAAAACATATCGGGGAACTGCTGGGACGCATCCGGAAAATCACCGGCAACCGTCCCTGGATCAAGGTGATCAAAGCCCTGCGCTTTGGTTATTTGAAGGCCAGGGCGGTGGACGAAGTGGAACAGATGTCCTTTCAAATACGACCCAGGGAACTGGTCCGTGGAGCCACCGACAGGGCCTTGCAGAAAGCGGTGGAAGAAATTGACCGATCAAAAAACCCGGAGGAAATTCCCCCTGCCCTGGGCCGGGCCAGGGAAATCATGGAGGCCGTTCCGGCAGATATGTCCCGGCCGGTCCTCAAGGTTGCCCTGGTCGGCGAAATTTACACCCTGCTGGAGCCCTTCTCCAATGTAAATATTGAACGTCACCTGGGATACCTGGGCGTTGAGGTGGACCGCTCCATGATGCTCAGCCAGTGGATTAACGACCACCTGTTTATGGGTCTGGTGCAAAACGTGGTTAGCAGCGAAAGGTTTAAAAAAGTGGCCTCGCCCTATTTGTGTCATTTTGTGGGAGGGCATGGTGAGGAAACCGTAGGTGCTGCCGTATGGTATGCCCGGCAGGGATTTGACGGGGCCATTCAGGTGCTGCCCTTTACCTGCATGCCGGAAATCGTGGCCCAGAGTATTTTACCCAGGGTCAGTGAAGATACCGGGCTGCCGGTGATGACTTTGATTATGGACGAACATTCCGGGGAAGCCGGCATGATCACCAGGCTGGAGGCCTTTATTGATTTGCTGCACAGAAGGAAAGAACAAAAGGAGGCTTTAACTTCCTAGTGAAAGGTTACCTTGGCATTGATGTGGGTTCTGTAAGTACCAATATTGTCTTTATGGATGAAGAGAATAACGTTTTTGAAAGCTTATACCTGCGCACCAACGGTCAACCGGTGGCAGCGGTGCAGCGGGGCTTGAAGCAGATCAGTGAAAAACTGCCTGCCCATACGGTGGTAAGGGGGGTGGGGACCACCGGCAGCGGCCGGCAGCTGACAGGCATCGTCGTGGGGGCGGATGCGGTAAAGAATGAAATTACCGCCCATGCAGTGGCGGCCTCCCACCTGGTGCCGGGTGTGCAGACGGTTCTGGAAATCGGGGGGCAGGACAGCAAGATTATCGTCCTGCGCAACGGCGTGGTGACGGATTTTGCCATGAATACCGTCTGTGCGGCGGGAACGGGAAGTTTTCTCGACCAGCAGGCCAGCCGGCTGAATATTGCCATTGAAGAATTCGGAGACATTGCTTTAAGGGGCAAAACACCGGTGCGGATCGCCGGGCGCTGTGCGGTTTTTGCGGAATCCGATATGATCCATAAACAGCAAATGGGCTTTAACCTGGACGATATTCTGGCCGGGTTGTGCGAAGCCCTGGTACGAAACTACCTGAATAACGTGGGGAAAGGGAAAGAAATTCTCGGTCCGGTGGTGTTCCAGGGCGGCGTAGCCGCCAATGCCGGCATGCGGAGAGCCTTTGAAAGGGCCATCGGCATGGAGGTCCATATCCCCAAATACTTCAACGTGATGGGAGCCGTGGGGGCAGCCATTTTGGCCAGGGAAGCTGTGTCCAGGGGTATGCCCACCCGGTTCAAAGGCTTTGGCGTGGCCGATATGGAATACAAGGCCGGCAGCTTTGAATGCGACGGCTGCCCCAACCTGTGTGAAGTGATCGAAATGGCCGAGGCAGGCCGGGTCATCGCCCGCTGGGGTGACCGCTGCGGCAAATGGGCCAACGCCCTGACCGCCGGGGAAGCGGCCGGCAGCTGCAGTTAAATTTCATAATAAATACAAATGCCCGTTGAACAGAACGGGCATTTCATCGTCTTGGGTGGACCATTTTTTACTTGGACTCCGGTGGTACCGGGTACATTCCCGGTTGCGGATAGGGCATTTGGATAATTTGCTGGTGTAAGCCGGCTACAACATTGGGAGCAAGATTAATATTCAAGCAATTGGCAACGTTTATCAAAAAAAACCGGGTGTTCACTACTTAGTTTTACCCAAAGATATACTTCCCGCAGGCCGCACTCCAGACTGGTTAAATAGGTGTAGCAATACATAAATCCCTCCTAAATTTATATGATGCTACATAATATGGAAGGAACTGTATTTTTGTGCATTTGGAGGAAGAAAAGGGCAGGCGTCGAAAAGTGTTAAGTGTGTTTATTCTATTAATAGGGGAGAATTTGCTGATGGACAATGAAATAAATCTGTACCGGCAAATTGCCGGGGAGCTGGCAGTCAAAGAAAGACAGGTGGAACAGACCGCCAAACTGCTGGACGACGGAAACACCATCCCCTTCATTGCCCGCTACCGGAAAGAGATGACCGGCGAGCTGGATGAGGTGCAAATCAGAAAGATATCCGAGAGACTGACTTCCCTGCGCAATCTGGTGAAGCGCAAGGAGGAAGTGATTCATTCCATTGAAGAGCAGGGCAAGTTAACAGAGGAACTGAAGGAGAAGATCCTGGCAGCGGAGACCGTTACAGCGGTGGAAGACCTGTACCGGCCCTACCGGCCCAAAAGAAAAACCCGTGCCAGCGTGGCCCGGGAGCGGGGATTGGCACCGCTGGCCCAGTGGTTGTTTGAGGCCCCGGCCGGCGCAAACCCGCTGCAGGAAGCTGCCCGTTTTATCAATCCGGAAGCGGGTGTTGCCACCGGCGAGGATGCACTGCAGGGAGCCATGGACATCATCGCGGAAATGGTTTCTGACGACCCGGAAACCCGGGGCTGGGTGCGGGAGTTTACCTTCCAGCGGGGTGAACTGGTCTGCGAGGTAAAAAACCAGGAAGCGGACCAGCGGGGCGTTTACCGCATGTACTACCAGCACCGGGAGCCGGTAAAGCTGGCGCCACCCCACCGGATACTGGCTATCAACCGGGGTGAGAAGGAAGAAATTCTAAAGGTAAAAATAGAAGCCCCCGAGCAACCCATTTTAGATAGAATGAACCGCCGATGGATGCCCGCCCAATCCGGCGCAGCGGACATTTTGCAGGGGGCGGTGCAGGACGGTTACCGGCGATTGCTGGCCCCAGCGGTGGAGCGTGACATCCGCAGCCAGCTCACCGAGGTGGCAGAGGAACAGGCCATCCATGTATTCTCCAAAAACCTGAGGCAGCTGCTTTTACAACCGCCGGTCAAGGGTAAAAACGTCCTGGGCATAGACCCTGCCTACCGTACCGGCTGCAAGTGGGCAGTGGTTGACGCCACCGGCAAACTGCTGGAAGTCGGCGTGGTATATCCCACGCCGCCCCAAAATAAAGTGGAAGAGGCCAGACAGGAAATCAACCGCCTGGTCAACCAATACAAGACTACAATCATTGCCATTGGCAACGGGACGGCTTCCAGGGAAACCGAGCAGTTTGTGGCGGCGCTGATCCAGGATCAAGGCTGGCGGGAGGTCCGGTATATTATTGTCAATGAGGCCGGCGCCAGTGTCTATTCAGCGTCGGAACTGGCCGCCAGTGAATTCCCCGGGCTGGATGTGGCCCAGCGCAGTGCTGCATCCATCGCCAGAAGACTGCAGGACCCCCTGGCGGAATTGGTTAAAATTGAACCCCGGTCCATCGGGGTGGGTCAATACCAGCACGATGTCGCTCCCAAAAGACTGGAAGAAAGCCTTAAGGGAGTGGTTGAATCGGCGGTGAACCTGGTGGGCGTGGACTTAAATACCGCCTCCACCTCCCTTTTATCCTATGTGTCCGGCATTAATGCCGCGGTGGCCAAAAACATCGTGCAATACCGGGAGGAAAACGGTAAGTTTGCCGAGCGGATCCAACTGAAAAAGGTGCCCAGACTGGGGCCCAAGGCCTTTGAACAAAGTGTCGGGTTCTTACGCATCCTGGACGGCCATAATTCCCTGGACAAAACCGGCATTCACCCGGAGTCTTACCCGGTGGTGAAAAAGCTGTTAAAGGAAATCGGCTCTGCCGAGTCCGACATTGGCAGTGAAGAAATGAAAACCAAACTAAAACAGGTGAACCTGGAAGAAATGGCTGCCCGGTTGGAGACCGGCGTGCCAACCCTGCGGGACATTGTGGACGGTCTGCTGCGTCCCGGCAGAGACCCGCGGGAAGATTTACCGGGACCCCTGTTCCGCAGTGATATCCTGAAAATCGAAGATTTGCAGCCCGGTATGGAATTGAAGGGAACTGTGCGAAACGTTGTAGACTTTGGAGTTTTTGTGGACGTTGGCCTGAAAAATGACGGGCTGGTGCACCGTTCGGAACTCAGTGACCGCCGTTTCCGGCACCCGCTGGACATCGTTTCGGTGGGGGATGTGGTCCTTGTAAGGGTCCTTGCGGTGGACATTGAACGAGGCAGGGTATCCCTAACCATGAAAGAGAAAAATTAAAAACCGTCCTTTGCCATATCCTCAATAATAGAACCAAATTTTGTCTCTACTATCTGTAAATATATTTAATTATCAGCGAAAAACGTGTATAATATAATCGTTAACTTGGTTCAATTTGCCTTCAAAAAGAAGGGTAGGTCGTGGCGATGGTGGCGGACCGAAAAGAATTGTTATGGAGAATTGAAAGGGCCATGCTCTCCATGCAGGCCCTGGGTTATAGCGCGGAACAAATCGAAAAGGTGCTTCTGGATGTTTTCCATCATCAACCCCAGGGGATTTATACCAACCAACAGTTGTTGCCACTGGTACAGGATTTGGAAAAAAGGGTGCACCAGGCAAAACGGTGGATACTCTATTTAAACAGTGGCAGCTGTGGCTTCAATCCGGTTTCAAGCCATAAGTAGACGCCTTCCTGCATGAATTAGGAAGGCGTTTTTCAACCTATAGTGATTTGTTTAAGAAAATATTAAAAACATTTAACAAAACGACCATACAAATTTAATCTTCTATCTCTAAAATAACTTTTACTTATGTTGTTATCACGGAGCTGGGTGACCGGTACATTTTTTTAAAGAGGTTCTGTGCCAGTAATTACCGGTTGAAGTATTTATTTTTATCCTATATAATTAGTAGCCTAGCCAGTATAATTTGGGAGGGGTGTTCTTCATGTCCGATAACAGGGTTCACGATTATGTGTTGTCTCCCGAAGAACTAAAAGAGGTCTGGGCGAAGTACGGTAAACCGGGTGAAATTGCTCCAGGTACCAAGGCTACTAAAAAGCGTAATCATAGAAGAAACCAGGAAAACATTGAAGAGACCGAGAAGTCCAGCTAACAGTTCCTTGCTGCCTTACATGAGGCGGCAGGGAACTTTTAGCTTGGGGGACAAGTATACAGCATTATCGCCGCCGGTAACTTGACCCTGTTTTTTTGCCCATGCTATAATTTACACAATTTAAATGCCTCATCTTAGTGATTTTTCTTAAAAGATGTATGGCGGCCCAAGAAATCCTTGCGGCCGTTCAATTTTATGCAACCAATTCCATAATAAGGTACATGGAGTTTAGTGACAGTATTCACCTTGGTTGGCGTATTATAGTTTGGGAGGAGAAATAAATGAGACTACAGGGTACCATGCGCGTTAACGATAAGAATCATCTGGAAATCGGTGGTTGTGATACGGTTGATCTGGTCAGGGAATTTGGCACACCCCTTTATGTGATTGACGAAACCATGTTCCGGCAAAACTGCCGGGCCTACTACCGGGCTTTTACCGAAGAACATGGAGTGGAAGTGATTTATGCCAGCAAGACGTTAAGCAACCTGGCCATTTGCACCATTGTCCAACAGGAGGGACTGGGCCTGGATGTAGTATCCGGGGGCGAATTATACACGGCAGCCAAAGCCCGTTTTCCCATGGAATGCATCTATTTCCACGGTAACAACAAGTCACCGGAGGAACTGCGTTTAGCTTTGGAGTATAAAGTGGGCCGTATTATGGTGGATAATCTGTACGAATTGGAACTGCTGAATGCTATAGCCGGAGAGTTGGGGGCACAGGCAAAAATTATGCTTCGCCTGAGTCCCGGCGTGGAAGCCCATACCCACGAATACATCAAAACAGGCCAAATTGATTCCAAGTTCGGTCTTGCCATTGAAAACGGCATGGCCATGTCCGGTGTAAAACGTGCCCTGGAACTGCCAAATATTGTGCTGAAGGGATTTCACTGTCATATCGGTTCCCAAATCTTTGAACTGCAGTCCTATGCCCATGCTGCGGAGGTCATGATGACTTTTGTTAACGTTGTTTACCGGGAGACCGGCTATGCGGCTGAGGAATTAAACCTTGGCGGGGGATTGGGCATCTACTACTGCCAGGGGGACCAGCCCCGCCCGGTTAAGGAATACGCGGATATCATGATTGGCGCTGTCAAGGCCAAAGCCGCAGAATTTGATTTACCCGTGCCGAAGGTTATCGTAGAGCCGGGCAGGTCCATTTCCGGTCCCGCCGGCTCCACCCTCTATACCGTGGGAGCCATTAAGGATATTCCCGGTATCCGCAAGTATGTTTCGGTGGACGGCGGCATGGGAGATAACCCCCGCCCGGCCCTTTACCAGTCCAAATACGAAGCCTGCGTGGCCAACCGGATGAACGAAGAGCCGGCTGAAAAGGTATCTATTGCCGGCAAGTGCTGCGAGTCCGGCGATATGTTAATTTGGGATATCGAGCTGCCCCAATTGCAACCCGGAGACATTCTGGCCGTGTCCAGCACAGGGGCCTATAATTACTCCATGTCCATGAATTACAACAGACTGCCCCGTCCTGCCATGGTGCTGGTGAACAACGGCAGGGCCGATTTAATCGTCCGGCGGGAGGACTATGCAGACTTAATTCGCAATGACGTGACACCTGAGCGTTTGTGCAGTACAGTCGTAAAACTGGCTTCTTCTCGGTAAGGAATAGCACCTGGCATGGGTGCTTTTTCCTTTACTGCAACAAGAAAGCGGAGGGCTTGCACCTTTTTGTGCAAGCCCGGCTTTTCTAATTTTATTTACGTATGTTATAATGGAATGTATTTACATAATGAAAACCTTTTTTCTTCAGGGGGTGTACTGGTTGGAGATTATCACCACTCACGTCAACACAGACCTGGACGGCCTGGCCTCCATGGTCGCAGCTCAAAAACTTTATCCGGGAGCGGAACTGATTTTCCCCGGGAAATTATCCCGTAACGTTGAAGAATTTCTCGCCCTGCACAAGGACACCCTCAAGAATGTGCGCAACATTAAGGACATTAATATTGACAAAGTGAAACGCCTCGTCATGGTGGACACCAAAAGTCCGGGGCGGGTTTCCAAACTGAAGGAGTTGTTTGGCCGACCCCAGGTGGAGGTGCACATCTACGATCATCATCCCCGGGCTGAGGGAGATGTTTGCGGCAAGGTAGAGGTTGTAGAGCCTGTGGGGGCTGCCACAACGCTTCTGATTGAGCGGGTCCGGGCCAAGGGGTTGGAGATTACGCCGCTGGAAGCAACCATTATGATGCTGGGCATTTATGAAGATACCGGCTGCCTGGTTTTTACCAATACCACGCCCAGGGATATCCGGGCGGCTGCCTTTTTGCTGGAACAGGGCGCCAACCTGGCCGTCGTGGCGGACTTCCTGGGCCGCCCGCTGACCCAGGATCAAAAGGCGCTGTTGAAAAAACTGCTGGTCACCGCTGAACACCATCAAATCAACGGCACCAAGGTCCTAATTGCCCGCGGCAATGTGGATGAATTTGTGGGCGGGCTGGCTTTGCTGACCCATAAACTGTCCGAAATTGAGCGGACGGATGCCGTTTTCGCGGTGGTGGAAATGGAGGACCGGGTCCACCTGGTGGGACGCTGCGCCCTGAAAGAAGTCAACTGCAAGGAAATTATGGAGCAATTCGGCGGGGGAGGACACCCGGCAGCCGCTTCTGCCACCATCAAGGGCCAAACTGTTGATGAAGTGGCGGACCGCCTGCTGGAGCTGATTAATGAAATGGTCCGGCCTCCCCTCACCGTGCAGGACATTATGTCCAGTCCCGTCAAAATGGTCTTTCCCGAGACAACCATCGAGGAAGCGGGCAAAATTATGCTGCGGTACGGGCATACCGGTTTGCCGGTGATCAAGGACGGCAAGCTGGTGGGCGTAATTTCCCGGCGGGATGTGGAAAAAGCCACGCACCACGGCCTGGGCCATGCCCCGGTGAAGGGGTACATGACCGCCAGCGTGATTACTGTACACAAAGATATGAATATTAACGATGTGCAGGACTTAATGATTGAAAGGGACATCGGCAGGCTGCCGGTGGTGGAGGGAGACATGGTGATCGGCATTGTTTCCCGTACCGATGTGCTGCAGACCCTGCACGAAGGATTTAAGGGACGTTATTCCACCACCTATACCGATAAGGCCACCACCAAAACCGCCAACATCAGGCCGGATATGCAGCGGGTGCTGCCCGGTCGCATCATGAATATCCTAATTAGGGCCGGCGAAGTGGCAGAAAGGATGGACTATCAAGTCTATGCCGTGGGTGGTCTGGTGCGGGATGTGCTGCTCAAGGTCGAGAACCTGGATGTGGACCTGGTGGTGGAAGGCAACGGCATCGAAATGGCCAACGAGCTGGCGAAAGAGATCGGCGGGCGGGTGCGCCCCCATGAGAAATTCGGTACGGCGGAAATTATTTTCCCGGACGGTTACTGGGTGGATGTGGTGACCGCCAGGGTCGAATATTATGAATACCCCGCTGCCCTGCCCCAGGTGGAGCAGTCCTCCCTCAAACACGATCTTTATCGCCGGGACTTTACCATCAATGCCATGGCAGTGGCCCTGAACCCCGAACGGTTCGGGGAACTGGTGGATTATTTTAACGGCAGGGAAGACTTGCAAATCGGGGCCATCCGGGTATTGCACAATCTAAGTTTTATTGAGGACCCCACCCGCATCCTGAGAGCCATCCGTTTTGAACAACGGTATGACATGGCCGTTGAGCCCCAGACCCTCCGCCTGATTAAAGAGGCGGTCCGGGAAAAGGTGATCTCCCGCCTTACCACAGAGCGAATGTGGGGAGAACTGAAAAGCATTTTGGAAGAAGCGGACCCGGAGCATATGCTGGACCGCATGTCAGAGTTGGGAGTATGGGATTATCTTTTCCCGGAAATCACCTTCTGGGAAGTGCAATATGTGATCAGTGAAATCCCCCAGGCCCTAATGATTCTGCGCAACTGGGGATGGGCTGAACCCGCTGAAAAGTGGTTGCCCTATTTCCTGGGCATTTTACACCTGACCACCCAGGAAAAGGCCTATCAAATTTGCCAGCGATATAATTTGGGACGACGGCAGACCGACAAGGTCCTGGATACCATTGCTTACGGGCGGGTGGCCCTGAAGAGGTTGTCCGCCACCGAGGAAGTGCCTTTATCGGAGTTGACCAAAATCGTGCAGACCCTGCCCAGGGAAGCGTATCCCTTGTTCTTGACCTTGCTGGAAGACAAAAACGCCATCCGCCGTTTCCGGATGGTGATGGAATCAGTGCATAAAAATAAACCCACCGTAAATGGGAAAGATATACGGGAAATGGGTTATCAACCCGGTCCCATGTACCGCGAGGCGCTGGATGCGGTATGGCGGGCCAGGCTGGACGGTCTGGTGCAGACCCGGGAAGAAGAACTGGAATATGTTCGTTCCTTTTTACAGCATCATAACGCACCAAAAATACAGCCCAAGCAGCCAAAGGGAAACGCTTCCCAGGGAAACCGGCCAAACCAGGCGAAAAAATCAAAGGGGACGAAGGCAAGTGTTTAGTGTACCATCCTTTGAAGAGTTAATTTTAAAACTGTTGTTAATCTTTTTTGCTTTGCCCCTACATGAGTATGCCCACGCGCTGGTTGCCTATAAATTAGGTGATAATACAGCCAAATATGAAGGCAGGCTTACGTTGAATCCCATTAAACATCTTGATCCTTTGGGTACGTTGTTAATTTTCTTCGGCCCCATCGGTTGGGCCAAGCCTGTGCCCGTGAATCCCTTCCATTTTGAGAACCGGAAGAGGGGCATGATGCTGGTCTCCCTGGCGGGACCCGGCGCCAATTTCCTGCTGGCGGTTGTAGGGGCGGTGCTTTTGGGGATTTTTCACGCGTCTGCTGATTTGCAATATATATTGTATTATTTTATGGTATTGAACGTTTGGTTAGCGGTGTTTAATTTGCTGCCGCTGCCGCCACTGGACGGTTCTAAAATTTTGGCAGGGATTTTACCGGGACGCCAGGAATGGCTGTATCAGCTGGAAAGATATGGTTTTCCGATTTTATTTCTTTTAATTTTTTTTGGTTTTTTGACCCCGATCCTGACATTCTTTGCAAGTCCGATTATCGAGCTGTTTGCTGTTCTGGCAGGTTTTATTGCCAGACTGCCACTATAAGTTAAAGGAGATATCGATATGGCTGTCAAAGGAACAATTTTAAGTGGGATGAGGCCCACCGGCCGACTGCATTTGGGCCACGAGAATTTATTAAGCAACTGGGCTCGCTTGCAGGATGAGTACAATTGTTTTTTCATGGTGGCCGACTGGCATGCCATTACGACCGGTTGGGAAGAGGCAAAGGAGATTGAGCAAAACACGTTGGACATGGTAGCGGACTGGTTGGCTACCGGTCTGGACCCCGATAGAAGCGCTATATTCCGTCAATCAAAAATTATGGAACATGCCGAATTGCATTTGATGTTTTCCATGGTCACCCCCCTGTCCTGGCTGGAACGGGTTCCCACCTACAAGGATCAAATTCAAAAACTGGGGGAAATGGGAAAAGACATCAACACCTACGGGTTCCTGGGTTATCCTTTGCTGCAGGCGGCGGATATCTTGATTTACAAGGCCACCGCTGTGCCGGTGGGAGAAGACCAACTGCCCCATGTTGAATTAACCCGTGAAGTGGCCCGGCGGTTTAATCACTTGTTTAAGCCGGTCTTTCCGGAACCGCAGGGCATCGTGAAAAAGGAAGTGGCTTCCTTACCCGGCATTGACGGGGCTAAAATGAGCAAGAGCTATCACAACTATATTTCCATCGGGGCCGACCCCGAAGAAATTAAGAAAAACGTCAACCTGATGGTTACCGACCCGGCCCGCATCCGCAAGACCGACCCGGGGAATCCGGAGGTGTGTGTGGTTCACAAGTTTCATCGCATCTACAACCCCGATCTGCTGGAAGGCATTGAAGTGGAATGCCGGGGTGGCCGCATCGGCTGCGTAGCCTGTAAGAAGCAGCTGGCCGGTTCCCTGGAGCTGCAGTCTGCAGCCGTACGTGAACGCCGGCAGGAGATCCTGAGCAAACGGGGCTATATCGAAGAAGTTTTAAGGGACGGCGAAGCAAAGGCCAGGGCCGTGGCCAGGAAAACCATGGAAGAGGTCAGGCAAGCGATTTTTGGCTAGCAGGTGATCATCGTTGTCTTACGAAGTCAAGCTCTCCGCCTTCGAGGGTCCCCTGGACCTGCTGCTGCACTTAATTGACAAAGACCAAATCAATATTTACGATATTCCCATTGCCCAAATCACATCCCAATACCTGGCTTATATCGAACAAATGCAGGGACTGGATATGGACGTGGCCAGTGAATTTTTAGTAATGGCAGCTACCCTGGTGTCCATAAAAGCCAGAATGCTGCTGCCCCGTTCCTCCGGGAAACAGGAAGCGGCGGAAGAGGGGCCGGACCCAAGGGAAGAATTGGTGCAAAGACTTTTGGAATACCGCAAGTTTAAGGAAGTGGCTTCCTACCTGAAGGACCGGGAGAAGCAGGCCGGCAAAGTTTATACCAGGAATAATTCCATTGAACTATATCAACATTTGTTTAAGCCCCAGGACCCCCTGGGTGGGATTACTATGGAAACGCTGCTGCAGTCCCTGCGGCAGGCCCTTCAACGGGCCGGAGCCGGTCTTTTCATTCCCGAGGAAATCACCCGGGAAGAAATTCAGGTTCCCGAGAAAATGCGCCAATTAATGGCCATGCTTCTCTTGTACCCGCAAGGAATGCCTTTCTCCAGGCTTTTCAATGAAAGAGGCGAGCGGACGGAAATCATTGTAACCTTTTTGGCTGTACTGGAACTGTTAAAATCCGGTCAAATCACGGCCATACAAACTGAGACCTTTGGTGAAATAACCATCTTGCGTCGAGCTCAGGATTTAACTGAGGAGGCTTAGGGTTGGCTGTATTATTTAGGGATCAAACAAAAGCGGCTTTGGAGGCATTGCTCTTTGTGGCCAGTGAGCCCCTTTCGGTGCAAGCCCTGGCCCGTATCGCAGAAGTGGATGTGGCAGATGCCCTGGAACTGCTCCGGGAACTGGCCGGGGATTATGAAGAAAGGCCCGGCGGGCTCAAGTTGGTTGAAGCGGCGGATACCTGGCAAATGTGTACCCGGCCTGAATATGCCCCTTATATCGAAAGGCTTTACAGGAGAAGCGGCACCGGCTTGTCCCGGGCGGCGGTGGAAACCCTGGCCATTATCGCTTACCGGCAGCCCATCACCAGAACGGAGTTAGAGCTCATCCGGGGAGTAAAAGTGGATTCACCCCTCAGCACATTGCTGGAGAGAAACTTGATCGAGGAGAAGGGCAGGCGGGAAGGACCCGGCCGGCCGGTTCTCTACGGCACCACCCTGGATTTCTTAAAATATTTTGGTTTAAAAAATTTATCCGATCTTCCCTCGTTGGAAGACTTTCTGGTGGAAAACATAGAGGATACAGAATCCTAAGGCGTCACGGGTGATCCTGCTCGGACGCCTTATTTTCTTTCGTTACTTTGGCCAGGGGGACGCCGCAGCCAGGGCAGGCGTATTCACCGGCCTCCCGGGGTATTTGTGTGGTGTGGCCGCATCGTTGGCACTTTACATGATAGACCGGCCGCATTGACCTGGCAGCCAGCACAAGCATACCTGCGGCCCCCAGGAGACCCAGTATCAGGATAACCAGGCCGATTGTCGATACCACCGATGGCACCTCCTGTCGTGGTTTTATGCAAAAATCATATCATAAAAACAGTTCTTATATACCGAAATACGCATATTTCTCCAAAAATTGCTAAAAATATTAATCAAAGTATATTTACTTTTAATTTTCATAATACCTTTTTGGAGGAATAACGATGCGAAAAATTCTATGGTTCTTCTGTCTTATTTTGCTTGTCATGATTCCGCTGGGTTGTGCTCCGGCGAGAAAACCCGAACCGAAACCGGAACCCAGGACCATTGTTGTGCCGGATGTTTCCCGGATCACCTTTGAAACCATTGATTATGACAAGGCCCCGGAGATTGTTCAAGCATTGGCCAGAACGCTGAAGGATAAGCATTTTGCCACCTGGACGTCGGTCAATGGCAGGAACTATGTCATTGTCAGTCAGAAAAACCTGCCGGTGGGCAGCGGCATACAAATTACAGAAATTGAACGCCGGGTGCCGGCCAATGACTTTGACTGGATCAATGTAAGACTGAAGTACCTGCCGGCCGTCCCTGATTTACCCACGGGCGAAAAACCCGATCTGGAGAAACCGGTTGTGGCAGCATTTACCATTGACAGACCTGTTAAAGCCCTGGGATTTGAGATTGAACGGGAGGCTCCCCAGGCCCGCACACCTGCCGCTCCCCCCGCGCCGCCGGCTCCTCCCCGGAGAGAGGACAACACCGCTGTGGAAAAGGGTTTAAAGTTGGATACTCCCAGACCCGGGGAACAGGTTAGAAGTCCCATGCAGGTATCAGGAACTGCCAGCGGGGTGGCAGGGACCATCAGAATACGTCTTAAAGATACCGGTGGATTAACCCTGGCCGAAAAGCCTGTACAAATGAACGGCAGCAAGTTTAGTACCACCATGAGCTTCAGCTCACCCCCGAATCCGGAAAAAGGTACCGTAGAAGCCTTTGTTACCGGTGACGGCGGTGTTGAGAAAGACACAGTATCCGTCCCGGTAACCCTTCTGCCCAACACCACCGGAGAACCGGAACCCATCGGAGCGCCCTGAGCGTAAAGGCAGTTGATTGCCTTTGGGGCATTCCTGTTGGGTCCAGTTGTTAGTTATTATAACTTGACCCCATAGACCAACCTATAAGACTAACAACAGGACCACAGAGAAATACACAAGAGACTGGACCCCATAGAAAAGCAGGATGAGGCTAAGAAAGGAGTGACCAAAGTCTGTTAACCATTGTTGTGCTGGCGGGTATAGGACTGTTACTGGCTTTGGTCTTCTTTTCCTATATTAAAATTCACTTTAAATTTTTTCGCTTCCAAGAGGATGATACCGTTAGTCTGGAATTTTTTCTTTGGGGTTTAATTAACTATAAAATCGAAGTCCCCGTCCTGATCCTGCAGCAGAAGTTATCGGGGTTTTCTTTGACCACACGCACGGAACTGGAAACAGGCGGCGACAATTCCAGGGAAATTATGGGCAGGGGGAATGAATATACCTATGATTTAAAACAGCTTCTTGATAAAATCCGTGACTGGTTGCCTTGGCTGCGGGCCGTCTGGGAGGATATCGAGTATTTATTGCGCCATTTAATCATGGAACGATTTCAGTGGCGTGTCAGCATCGGCACGCCGGACGCCGCAGCCACAGGCATGTTGTCCGGGCTGGCCTGGGGCCTGATGGGCAACCTTACTGCCACCTTTTATAGAAAAATTGCTCCCAATGGCATCCGGCCGGAACTCCTGGTGGAACCAAACTTTAAAAAAGAAGGCTTTTCAACTTCTTTAGACTGCATATTTAAAATTCGTATTGGCAATATTATGATTACGGGTATCAGAATAATGAAGAAAAAGGTAAACAGACGGGGGGTGAATATTCTTGGCAGAACATCCCATAGAAGGACTCATGAAAACTGCCATGGAAAGCATTAAAGAAATGGTTGACGTCAATACAGTGGTTGGAGACCCCGTAGAAACCCCTGATGGCAGTGTAATTATACCTGTATCCAGGGTTGCCTGTGGTTTTGCTGCCGGGGGGGGCGAATATGCCGTAGGAAACAATGGTAAAAACCAAGGAGAGGCAACCGGGTCGCCCTTCGGGGGTGGCAGTGGTGCGGGGGTATCGGTACAGCCGATGGGCTTCCTGGTGGTTGGCAACGGTCAAATCCGCCTGCTGCCTGTGGACGACAGCCATGCTCTGTTTGACCGCCTGATTGACGCGGCTCCGCAAATGCTGAATCAAATACAGGGCATGTTTAACAGAGGGGGCAAAAACGCGGGAACCGCCGGTCCTACACAGCCGGTGATTTGAAGAATGTAAAAAGTGGGGCAACCCACTTTTTTATTTGCCGTTTTTTAGAGGGATATGATCTTTTATGGCGAAACAACAATTGTCTCTGCTTTAGAAGGGAGGTAATGATTGTGATCGATCGAATCATTTCGGTTCCCCACTTAAACCAATCTCGACTTTACATAAGGTGGAAAAAGTTGATCAGTGGGCAGCCCATCGATGGAGAAAAACTCTTTAGCGAGACCTACAGTGCCTGGCAGCGGTGTGCTGCCTGCGGGGTAAACCCTTTTAAGCTGCAAATCAAATGTTTATCCGAAGAAGAACTTCAATACAGAAAATCCAGAATGCGTGAAATACTGAACCTTTTGCAGTCACATATTGAGACCATCAAAAGAACGTTAAGCACCCACAGTAATGTTTATTTTATAGCTGTGGCCGATCAAGAAGGGTACATTATGGAGGTTTACAGCGATAGAGCTTCGGAAAATACCGTTTGTAACCTGCCTCTATACCCGGGTGTTTGCTTTGATGAAAAATATATAGGGAATAACGGGATTGGGTCTGTTTTGGCCATCGGTAAGCCTTTGGCTGTTATCGGGGCGGAGCATTATAGCAAGCTCTTTCATAAATGGACCAGTGTGGGTGCCCCCATCCTGGGTGATGACGGCAAAATTTTGGCAGTTATCAAGGTGAACATTCCCTGTGGTTTGGAAAGTCCTTATACCTTCAGTTTAACAGTGGCGGCAGCTAAAGCCGTGGAAGCGGCCCTGAAGCAGACCCAAATGGAGAGGCAACTGCAGGAATTCAAGAAGATACTGAGGCAGCTGATGCAGCAAAGGGACATTATTTTTAATGCCATATCCCAGGGAGTTGTCATCTTGAATAAAGAGGGGACCGTCACTTTTTTTAATAAAGCCGCCGAGAGAATCTGGAACCTGCAGGCCAGCGAAATCGGCGGGGAGAATTTTAACTGCCTGGACGAAAGCCGCTGCCGGCGGTTGGAACTCCTGCTGCTGCGGACCATTCGCGAAGCCAAGCCTTTTACGAACATTGAGTGCAAGTGCAAAAATGACCAGCATGATAAATTCCTGCTGGTGAATACAAGCCTGCTTCGGGATGAAAACGATGCGGTTGCCGGCGCCATCGGCATCTATACCGATGTCACCGAATTGCGCCGTCAGGAAGCCCGCATCAGGGAGCAGGAGAAACTGGCGGTGGTGGGTCAGATGGCCGCCGGTATGGCCCATGAAATACGAAATCCCCTTGCTTCGGTCAGGGGTTTTGCCCAATTAATGAGTGAGAAAATAGGGCAAATAAACAGTACATTTAAGGAATACATGGAAATTATGATTCAGGAGATTGACCAGGCAGACAGTTTCATCAATAACTTTCTTCAACTGGCCAGGCCAAAACCTCCCGCCATGCAGCAATGTTCACTCAATGAACTCATCACCAGTTTTGCCCGAATTTTTGAGTCCCAGGCCTTTCTTCGGGGTGTTAAACTTAAAACCGATTTACAGGAAGACCTGCCGCCCATTATCATTGACAGGGATCAAATTAAACAAGTGCTGCTTAACTTGTGTCAAAATGCGCTGCAGGCAATGGACCTGCGGGGTACTATAATACTGGCCACCAGTCATCATAAGGAGGAGAAAGAAATTTGCCTGTCTGTTATAGATGACGGCCCGGGAATCTCTCCCGAAAACCTGGATAAGCTGGGAACCCCTTTCTTTACCACCAAGGATAAAGGCACCGGCCTGGGCCTGTCCATTTCTTATACCATTGTGGACCGGCACAGGGGACGTATTGAAGTGGACAGCAAGCTGGGAGAAGGAACCCGTTTCTCCATCTACCTGCCGGTGGATCAACAGTTCTAATTGGCCAACCCCCCTCATAAGATCAGGATAGGAGGACAAGGGGGGAGAACATTGGTAAACTACGTTTGGCTAGGCATGATGGTTTTTGGCATTCTGGTGGCCGCAGCCCAGGGACATATTGAAGTGGTCACCAAAGCTGCTTTGGACGGGGCACAGGTGGCAGTGAAAACTTCCCTCAGCTTAATCGCCATCATCACCTTCTGGCTTGGTATTATGAAGCTGGCCGAAGCCGCCGGTTTGGTAAGGGCATTGGCCCGTTTGGTAAGGCCGGTCACTGGTTTTTTGTTCCCCAGTGTGCCCAAGGACCACCCTGCCATGGGGGCCATTGTCATGAACCTCAGCGCCAATATTCTGGGGCTGGGCAACGCCGCAACCCCCATGGGGCTGATCGCCATGCAGGAGCTGCAAAAACTGAACAAGCACCGGCCGGATACCGCTTCCGAGGCCATGTGCACCTTTTTAGCCCTGAATACCGGGTGTATCACCATTATACCTACAACCATCATCGGGATCCGGGTATTGTACGGCAGTCAGGATCCCACGGAAATTGTTGGCACCACCATATTTGCCACCCTTTGCGGTATGACTGTCGCCATACTGGTGGACAGGATTCTGCGCAGCCTGTACCGGAATAGGTGGTGATAGCGGTGTATGAAGTAATCAACCAAATTTCTCGCTGGGCCATTCCGGTCATGCTGCTGGTCATCCCGCTGATTGCCTTTATTAAAAAAGTACCGGTTTTTGAGACCTTTGTGGAAGGGGCGGAGGCCGGCTTTTCCACAGCCATCAAGACAATTCCTTTTCTTACCGCCATGCTGGTGGCCGTGAGCATCTTTCGGGCCTCCGGAGCCATGGAGCTGTTGGCCTCCTGGCTGGGGCCGGTTTTAAGCGTCATCGGAATCCCCGCCGACATCCTGCCCCATGCGGTGATGCGCCCCCTGTCGGGGGGAGCGGCCCTGGGGATTGCCACAGAAATCATTAAGACCCACGGGCCGGACAGTTTCATCGGCCGGCTGGTTTCCACCATGCAGGGCAGCAGTGACACAACCTTTTATGTTTTGACCCTGTATTTTGGCTCGGTGGGCATTCGCAAATACCGCTATGCCGTGGCCTCCGGCCTGGCGGCGGATTTTACCACACTGATTGCGTCCATCCTTATTTGTAACGTGATGTTTTAGTTCCATCCAGCTCGGGAAAGCTATTCACTGAACTGGTTATTTTTTTGTGCAAATAAAAACAAGAAGGGATTCATAACAGAGATGGAAGAAAGACTGCAAAAAGTGCTGGCCAAAGCCGGTATGGCTTCCCGGCGGCACGCAGAAGAACTCATTACCGGCGGCAAGGTAAAGGTTAACGGCAAAGTGGTCACCGAACTGGGCACCAAAGTGGATGCCTACAAAGATAAAATACAGGTAAACGGCAAACCAATCCCGCCGCCGGAAAAAAAGGTTTATTTGCTTCTTAATAAACCCAGGGGTTACGTCACCACCCTCAGTGACGAGCGGGGACGCAAAACGGTGATCGACCTGCTGGAGGGAGTGGAGCAAAGGGTTTATCCCGTGGGCCGCCTGGACTATGATTCCGAAGGTCTGCTGCTGTTGACCAACGACGGGGAACTGACCCAGGCCCTGACCCACCCCAAACATCAAGTCAAGAAAACCTATTTGGCCCGGGTGGAAGGCGTGCCGGAGCCGGAAAAACTTCAGGCCATGACCAAAGGGCTGCAGTTGGAGGACGGTCCCACCGCCCCTGCCGAAGTAAAGATTGCCGGCATTCAGGACGACCGGGCGCTGCTGCAGATCAGCATCCATGAGGGCCGCAACCGCCAGGTCAGGCGCATGTGCGAACATATCGGTCACAGGGTGCTCCGGCTGCGCAGGGTCCGCATGGGCCCGCTGGAACTGGACAACCTGAAGCCCGGAGAATTCCGCCCTTTAACCAAGCAAGAACTAAGGGAACTCATGACCCTGGCCGGCTTGCAGCTAAATGTAAAGGACCTGCAGGCAGCGGTAAATGTACCCTCTCCAAAACCAGGTCGGAGAAAGACTGTTAACGTTGTGACTGCGAAGAACAAAAATGCGCGGGATGAAAAGCCATCCTTCAAGCCCGGAGCGAAAGGTTTACATAAAGGCAAGTCAACCGTAGTTACCAAGAATAAAAATAAACGTGATGAAAAAGCATCTTATAATCCAGGAGAAAAAGGTTTACATAAAGGAAAGGCGGGATCTTTCACAACTCAAAAAAGAAAGCCCCGGTCTATATAGAAACAATCGGAATATGCAGCAGCCCAAAAATATGACATATAGGTAATGTTCCGAATTAGCAAGGGAGTTCCGTTATCCTTAACGAGCGACTTTGCGGAGCACCGGTAACAGCTCTTGGTGAGCGGAGCGAACCTTAGTACTGTCGGTGCGGACACTGCCAACGCCCCGCCCTATGGTTTGCTGGGCAATTTTAACGGGGAAGGCTGCCTGACCACCATGGAATGCCGGGGCGCCAGCCTGGATGACGCCCAGGAGGCCTTTGAAAGGCCCGAAAAATATTTTGATACCTGCCCTGTCTGCGGTTCTCGGGATATCCGTTGGTAATCCTTAGCAGGATTTTCCCTCGTCGAAATCGAATGTTTTAAAGGAAGGTTTGGCGAGGAGGGTTTTCCTTTGAACGTACAAAATGACGATCTTATGCACCGGCCCCTCAGGGTGAAGGTCCGGATGGATTTCAGGGGTGTTGGCAAACCAGGGCGCTTTTTATTTGGGGGGAAACCCAGCGACAAGGCTGCCGAAGATCTGAGAGAACAGCAGGTGGCTGTATTTCGCAATGTTCCCATTCAGGGCATCCAGGTTGAGGATATCGACATGAGCGCGGAAGTATACACAGTGCAGGATGAGGTGTCCAGCGCCGAGGTGGCCTATGCCCCGGTGGTCCTGCAGCTGCGCGCCGAAACACTGGAGGATGTGGTAAAATTTATCGCCAGGGATGACTTTCGCAAAATTGAAATTATCGACCCACCCAACCTGACACTCACCAGGTATGATGTGGAAAGGCTACTTTTCAGGGTGGCCGAGGAAATGCGGGTGTACCGTTCCCTGCTGGAAAGAAAATATAACAGCCGTTAGGGTTGGCATAATTTAACATACAACCGCATATACAATCAGTGGTAGGAGGCGGTGGTATGAAAAGCAGAAAAAACCGTTCATTCAGCATTAAAAGGGCAGAAAGGTACTTACTTTCGCTGATCGCGCTAGGCGCTGCTTTTTTGTTGTTTTACCATTCCTTTTTAGCGCAGTCACCCTCGTGGCAGGTGATCGACCGGGTGGGGTCCGATGCCCAGAAGGTTATGAAACCTTTGGAGGGGTCTGAGAATTCTATCATCCTCCAACTAACAAACTTCTCCACCCTTCCCAAGGCAAAAGTTCTGGTAAACGGTCAGGTGAAGGGGGATTTTACCCACCCGTATGTTACCGTCCCTGTATCCAATGGAGATGTGTTGGAGGTGGATACCACCTATTATGACCATTCCGTCACCATCAAGGTGCTGGACAGCACCAGGCAGATTATTGCACCTGCCAGGGGAACGGAATTTTCCGGCAGGAAGACAGTATTTACCCTGGGGAAAGTCAAACTGGACAAGAAGTCCTAAGACGACATTGCATTTACTAACAAGCTGTAATATAATCTAGGCAACCCAAAGGGGAATAAAGCAAATAGCGCTCCTGCCGGGGTGTTATTTTTTTGGGGGTGTTTGTTTGGTTCTCCACGGAAGCAGAAAAGTGGCCAGGGTTGCCATTGAAATGGCCATGACGGAAACCAGGGAGCAGGAGAAAGAATACAAAACCAAATTTCTGGATGAGGGCATCCGTACAGCCGCAGTGGATTACGGTGGCGATTTTATTTCTTCCGTAAACCGTATTATCGAACGGGCGGTGGTGGCTGCCAAAAGAGAAGGGGTTATCAAAGAAGTCCATGCGGACGAAGGCGCCGTGGCCGGCGCCACCCGGGAAGCCCTTTCCATGATCATGCAAAAGGCGGTGGGCTTAAACGTAGGGGGTAAAATCGGCATTGCGCGCCAGGCGGACCATATCAGTGTGGCCGTGTTTTTTGGCGTAGGTCTTTTGCATCTTGACGAAGTGGCTATAGGGCTGGGACACCGGGCAGTATCAAGCCCGTAGAAGCAGGGAGGTTAGCAGGATGGTTTGTTTTGTAAGGGGAATCAGAGGAGCCATTACGGTAGAACGGAATGACCGGCAGGAAATCGTTGAAGCAACCCAGGAGTTAGTAAAAACCATTATTGAAAGCAACCAATTATCCACAGAAGATATCTGCAGCGCTTTCTTCACGGTAACACCTGATCTGAATGCAGAATTTCCTGCCAAGGCGGCCCGGGCCCTGGGCTGGGATTATGTACCCCTGTTATGTGCCCAGGAATTGGATGTGGCCGGAGCAATCGCCAGGTGTGTCAGGGTTTTGGTGCATGTCAACACCACTAAATCCCAAAGAGAAATAAAGCACGTGTACCTGCGGGAAGCGGCCAATCTCAGACCGGATCTTACAGAATAAAAGCTACAGGCCGGGGTTCCTAAACCCCGGCCTGTTTCAATACTTCCCAATGCTATTTTTCTGCGCTGTAGCCGTAGAAGCCTTGGCCGAAGAACAGCAGAATGAGAATTAAGAAGATGATAAAAGCAAAATTGCTGCCATAAGCGCCACCATAACCGTAACCCATAATATAACCTCCTTATTGTTTATTGATTTAAGGGCTGGGGAAGCCCTAAACGCTACTTATCGTATCCGTAGTAAGGGCCTGATCCAAAGACCAGGAGAATCAGAATCAGAAAAAGAATAAAAGAATTGTCTTTGCCAAAGCCACCAAAACCGTAACCCATGGAAACTACCTCCTATTATTTTTTGGTACAAGGGAGGGGCTGAGAAAACAGCCCCCCAAAATATTACTTCTCAGCGCTGTAGCCGTAGAATCCTTGACCGAAGAACAACAGGATCAGGATTAAGAAAATGATGAAAGCGAAGTTGCTACCGAATAATCCACCGTAACCGTATCCGTCAGGCATTGTGCATCCTCCTTTAATTTATTTTTTTGTGAGTATCCACACTCCATATTATGGTAGGGGCCTTCACAATGTTACTTGGTACTGCTTTTTTGCTTTTTAATTAAAAAGTTATTTTTCTACACTGTACCCGCCGTAGAAACCATTACCGAAGATTAACAGGATAAGGATCAAGAATACGATAAAGGAGAAATTTCCATAACCATAACCGCTCATCGTAACGCCTCCCTTATTGATAAAATTTTTGGGTTGATACCCTTGCTAACATAATAAGAAAATGGGGTCTGAAATGTTACAATCCAAAAACAAAATTCTTTGCTAAAATACCAGGAATTGATCTTTTCATATTGGGAAGGAAAATATCCATTGACAGCGAAAAAATATACTATAAGTTTATACATGGAGGGTTCAACCTTGCCTTCATATAATTTGGTCAGCAGAGGAACAAGCGGGGGCCGACGGGCTGATGGTGGAAGTTCATCCGGCGCCCAGTCCCTGCGACCCCACCAACTGGAACAATTGATGCAAGGCATACCGGCATTGCTGCAGGTAAGAGAAAACGTGTAAAAACAACCCCGGACCGGGCTTTTTCAGCCGTCCGGGGTTGTTTTTTATTTCATGCCAAGTTCCTGGGCCAGGGCAGTCCAGGCCGGCAGAGATTTTTTGATAATGTCCAGATCAATGCAATAAGCCAGCCGAAAGTAGCCCGGACTGCCAAAGCCGCCGCCGGGAACCACCAGCAGATTGTGGCTTAAAGCCTTGCGGGTAAACTCAATGTCATCCGGTAAGGGTGACCTGGGGAACAGGTAAAAGGCTCCCTGGGGCTTTACCACTTCAAAACCAAGGGAGGTCAGGTGGTTGTAAAGCAGGTCACGCTTTTCTTCGTACTCCTTGATGTCAACGGATTCCCGCTGCAGTCCGGTCACCAGCCGCTGCATCATGGCCGGGGCATTAACAAAGCCCAGGGTACGGTTGCAGAAGACCAGGCCTTCAACGAGGGTATCCATACCGTCGATCCGCGGGCTGACGGCGATGTAACCGATTCGCTCGCCGGGTAATGCCAGGTCTTTACTGTGGGAGGTTACCATCACTGCATTGATTATGTATTTGAAGACCGAGGGGACCTGCACCCCGTCATAAACAATCTTGGAGTAGGGCTCATCGGACACCACAAAAATGGGCCGGCCCATTTCCCGGGATTTTTCCTCCACCAGTTTTCCAAGGCCGGCCAGCACTTCAGCCGGGTAGACCATCCCGGTAGGGTTATTGGGTGAGTTAATAATAATGACACGGGTTTTGGCATTTATGGCGCCGCTGATGGCGTCCAAATCCGGCAGGAAAACATCGTTGGTGGGCACGACTTTTAATACGCCGCCCTGGTTATCCACATAAAAACCGTATTCCACGAAATAGGGAGACAGGGCGATCACTTCATCACCGGGGTTTAAAACAGCCTTCAGGACGACGTTAAGACCACCGCCGGCCCCCACGGTCATGACCACGTGTTTGGCTTCAAAGGGCAGCTGGGACTGCTCGGCCAATACTTCAGCCACCGCCGAACGGGTTTCGGGATAGCCGGCGTTGCTCATGTAACGGTGCATACCCGGCTCCGGGTGAAGGGCCAGCCTTTTCAGTTCCTCACGAAATTTTTGCGGTGGTTCCACCGAAGGGTTCCCCAGGGTAAAATCATATACTTTATCGGCCCCGTGAATTTTTCTCAGGCGGTCCCCTTCTTCAAACATTTTACGAATCCAGGAAGCCCGGCTTAGAAAAGAAGACACCTTATCCGACAATACCATCTGTACGACTCCTTTCACTTGGTTTTCCATCTATTGTAACACTACCGGGAGATAAAATTACAAAAAAGATATTATTTTTCCAAAGGGAATTGCCAGCTGCCGGGGGAAGTGATAAGATAAACTTTGTAGAATGGTTTTGTTTTTCAAAACGAAGGATGGTAGGACGGTAAGGAGGGGTTATTATGTCTTTTTTAGGTTTTGACTGACACTCTCTTTAGGAGTGTCTTTTTATTATTTGATTTGATGGATATATTAAGAATGGCAGTGCCCTTTGAGTAAAGGGCGGAAGGAGGAATTTTATGATTGTGGTTATGAGTCAGGGGGCCGGTGAGGATAAAATTAACGCGGTATTGGAAAGACTCAGACGGGCCGGGTTTAAAACACATCTTTCCCGGGGGGTGGAGCGTACCATTATCGGCGCCATTGGGGATGAAACCAGAATAGGCGACTTGGCTTTGGAAGCCATGCCCGGGGTGGAAAACGCTGTACCGATTCTGCAGCCCTATAAGCTTGCCAGCAGGTCCTTTAAGGAGCAGAACACGGTGGTTAAAGTCGGTGACATCGAAATTGGCGGCGGGCAGATTCACGTAATGGCCGGTCCCTGTGCGGTGGAGAGCCGGGAACAGCTTTTGGAGTCCGCAGAGATGGTAAAGGCCGCCGGAGCCACGCTGCTCAGGGGAGGGGCCTTTAAGCCCCGCACTTCTCCCTATTCCTTCCAGGGCTTGGAAGAACAGGGGTTGCAATATCTGGCCGAAGCCAGGGATAAGACCGGGCTTAAGATTGTTACCGAAGTAATGGATGCCGGCACCCTGCCACTGGTGGCTGAATACGCCGATATCCTGCAAATCGGCACCAGGAATATGCAGAACTTCTTCCTGTTACGGGAAGTGGCCAAAGTGGATAAACCCGTTCTCTTGAAACGGGGCGTGTCGGCCACCATTGAAGAATGGTTGATGGCTGCGGAATACATTATGGCCGGGGGAAATTATAACGTAATTTTATGTGAGCGGGGTATTCGCACCTATGAAAGTTTCACCCGCAACACGTTAGATTTGTCGGCGGTGCCGGTGGTGAAACATTTATCCCACCTGCCCATCATCGTGGACCCCAGCCATGCCATCGGCAAGTGGCGGTTTGTGCCGCCCATGGCGGTGGCTGCGGTGGCAGCGGGGGCGGACGGCTTACTGATCGAAGTCCATCCCAATCCCTCCGAAGCCCTGTGCGACGGCCCCCAGTCACTGACTCCTGAAAACTTCCAGTCCTTAATGAAGGAAATTCAGGCCGTAGCAGAGGCAATAGGGAGAAGAATTTAGACTTATTCTGTATTTCTTTGGGATCTTGTTGTTAGACTTATCCTGCATTCAGGTCCTGTTATATGATTTAACTAGACCCATAAGGAATACCTAAAAGGCTAGCAACTGACCCCAAAGCATGACCCGTAAGACATAGGAGGTTATTCTTTGTTCAAAAAGGTTGTCATTGCCGGTGTCGGGTTAATCGGTGGTTCCCTGGGATTGGCTTTAAGCAAAAGAAAATTAGCAGCAGAGGTTGTGGGGGTTGACCCCAACAGGGAAAACCTGAGGCTGGCCGTTCAAGTAGGCGCTGTCCAGCGCACTGAGACGCTGGCTGAGGCGGTGCCGGGAGCAGACCTGTTGATTCTGGCAACTCCCATTGGGGTTACCCTGGGAGTGCTGGAAATGGCCGTCCCTTATTTGACCCCCGGTACTGTCATTACGGATGTAGGAAGTGTTAAGGGCCAGCTGGTGGACCGGGCGGAGGCCATGCTGCCCGCGGGGGTTCATTTTGTGGGCGGGCATCCCATGGCCGGACGGGAAGTAACCGGGGTAGCAGGCGCCCGGGAGGATCTGTTTGAAGGCGCTTCTTATATTTTGACAACCACCCAATCAACAAATGCCGCAGCCTGCGTCAGGTTAAAGAGATTTATCCAGGCCCTGGGAGCCCATCCGGTGGAACTGGGGTGCCGGGAGCACGACAGAGCGGTGGCTCTTATCAGCCACCTGCCCCACCTGCTGGCTGCCACCCTGGTAATCACGGTTGCCGGGGAACCTGCCCAGGAGTTGCTGTTAAAGCTTGCCGGCGGCGGTTTCCGGGATACCACCCGCATTGCCGCAGCCAACCCGACCATGTGGCGGGATATACTGCTGACCAACCGGGAAATGGTATTGGAGGCAGTCTGCAAATTCCGCAGGCAATTGGAACAAATAGAGCAATCCATGCATGATTTTAACCAGGAAGAATTGGTAAGTTCTCTGGAGCAGGCCAAACAGGTAAGGGAGGCGCTGCCCGAGAACCGGAAACACCACATTGCATTACAAAAACTCTATGAAAAACTGGGAGAAGCTGAGGGCATACTAATAAATAACAATTTCCGATAGCGAGGAATACAATGAAACTTACCATCAACCCAGTGAAAAAACTCCGGGGCGTCCTATCGGTGCCGGGAGACAAGTCGATTTCCCACCGGGCTGTTATGCTGGGCGCGCTGGCCCGGGGAATCACGGAAGTGGATCATTTTCTGATGGGTGAGGACTGTCTGGCCACCGTTGCCTGCTTCAAGGCTATGGGAGTCCGGATTGAAGGCCCCGTAGAGGGCAAACTCAAGGTGCATGGAGTGGGTTTAGGAGGGCTGCAGGAGCCGGCCGATGTGCTGGATGCAGGGAATTCCGGCACCACCACCCGCCTGATGATGGGCATCCTTGCCGGGCAGCCCTTCTGCAGTATCATCACCGGTGACGAATCCCTGCGCAGGCGTCCCATGGCCAGGGTTACCGGGCCCCTTGCAGAGATGGGCGCTGTTTTCCTGGGGCGGGAGCAAAATAACCTTTTGCCCATGGCCGTACGGGGTGGGGCATTAAAGCCCATCCACTTTCAATCACCGGTGGCCAGTGCCCAGGTAAAATCTGCGATACTCCTGGCCGGACTCTATGCTGAAGGAGAAACCTCCGTCACCGAACCCAGCCCCTCCCGGGATCACACCGAGCGGATGCTGCAGGCATTTGGGGCGGCTGTCCGGGTAACGGGAAATACCGTGACCCTGAAGGGTTTCCCGGAGCTGCAAGGTTTAAAAATTACGGTGCCCGGGGACATTTCTTCCGCTGCCTTTCTGGCTGTGGCCGCCGCCTGCCTGCCGGACTCGGAAGTCACTTTGCAGGGGGTCGGCATCAATCCTACCCGGGACGGGTTGTTAGAGGTCCTCAGACAAATGGGGGCCGGTCTGGAAATCGTCAATGAGCGGCAGCAGGGTGGGGAACCGGTGGCGGACATAAAAATCTCCGGAGGAAAACTACAAGGTACAGAAATATCCGGAGCGCTGATTCCCAGGCTGATTGATGAAATCCCCGTCCTGGCGGTGGCGGCAGCCTATGCCGAAGGAACCACCGTCATCCGGGACGCTGCTGAGCTAAAAGTAAAAGAAAGCAACCGAATTGCCGCGGTGGCCAGGGAACTTAAAAAATTCAGAGTGGACATTGAAGAACTGCCCGATGGGTTGGTGATCCGGGGAGGAAAACCCTTGACCGGCGCAACCTGCCAGAGTTACGGAGACCACCGCATTGCCATGGCCATGGCGGTGGCGGGTCTGGGTGCCAGGGGGCAGTCCGTCATTGAAGGGGCCCAGTGTATTCCGGTGAGCTTTCCCGGCTTCAACGATGCATTAAAATCCCTTTCTGTAAAATAATACAGCTGGAAGAGTATTTCCTCTTCCGGCTTTTTTATTGGCATCGGTAGTGTTCATCTTAGCATGTTACACAGCCAACGGGCTGCTGCCCGCCGGTACCCTCCGGGTGTATGCCACCTGGGACTTACTTGGTCCGGGGAGCGCCAGCCAAGTTTTTCTAAAAAAAAAGGAATTTCTAGCTCGATGTCGAAAGTTTAATGGTGCTATCGCTGTTTTTTTTGACTTGCTATTTGGAGGTTATACCCGGTTGCCAAACAGAATCTGTGTTGCCATTGACGGCCCCGCCGGGGCTGGAAAAAGTACAGTCGCGAAACTGGTTGCCCGTAAATTGGGTTTGCTTTATATTGATACCGGCGCCATGTACCGGGCCGTTACCCTTAAGGCTTTAAAGCAGGGCCTCAACCTGCATGAAGCCGGTGGATTGACCAACCTGGCCAGGGAAACCACCATAAAACTGGTTCCCGGTCTTCAGCAATCGGTACTGCTGGACGGGGAGGACGTCACCGAAGAAATTCGTTCGCCCGAAGTGACCCGCCATGTTTCCACAGTGGCCAGCGTTCCCGGCGTGAGGGAAGTTTTAGTGGAGCGACAGCGTCAAATGGCCTATGAAAACGGTGTTGTCATGGACGGGCGAGATATCGGAACGGTGGTTTTACCCCGGGCAAATGCCAAATTTTTTCTCACCGCTTCCGCAGAGGAACGGGCCCGCCGCCGGGCGAAAGAATTGGAAGATAAGGGTTATACAGTAGACATTGATAAGTTAATAAAGGAAATCCAGGACAGGGATTACACGGACAGCCACCGTTCGGTATCCCCTCTGGTGCCTGCCGGGGATGCCATTATCATCGACAGTTCCGGTATGAACATAGAAGAGGTGGTTGACACCATCATTTCCTGGATCGAGAAGAACAAGTAGGAGGATTTCATGTTCTATACAGTTCTCCGGGTAATCATCCGTGGGATACTCTTGGTTTGGCGCAGGTGGGAAGTCATTGGACTGGAGCATTTACCCGCCAAGGGCGGTTTGGTGGTTGTCAGCAATCACGTCAGCAACCTGGACCCGGTGGTTGTGGGGTGTGCCTTAACCAGACGTATCCACTTCATGGCCAAGGTAGAATTGTTTAAGATTCCGGTCCTGGCCACCATTATCACGCTGCTGGGGGCCTTTCCGGTAAACCGGGAAAAGTCCGACCGGCATGCCATTCGGAAAGCGTTGGAACTATTACAGACCGGCAATGTGGTGGGCGTATTTCCTGAAGGCACCAGAAGCAAAACGGGAGAATTACAAAAGCCCCATATCGGTGCAGCTATGCTGGCGGTGAAAGCCAATGTCCCCATCCTGCCCATGGCGTTAAAAGGGACCAGGGGCAGTTTAGATAAAATTACGGTTGTCATAGGAGAACCCGTTTATTTACCGGAACTGTGGCGCGGACGGCCCGGCAAAGAAGAGCTGGAGGCTTTAAGTGAACAGGTGATGGGAAAAATTTCCGGTCTGCTGGAGTAATTTTTTTTAACTGAGTGGGTAACATTTTTCACATCAGAGAAACTAAACCGGAACAGAGGGTGATCTCTATTGAAATATTGTTGGCCAACAAGGCCGGTTTTTGCTATGGCGTGAAACGGGCCATTGACCTGGCCCTGACCACTGCCAGGGAAAAGGAAGGAAATATTTATACCCTGGGACCGTTGATCCATAACCCGCAGGTGGTACAGGACCTGGCTGGTCAAGGGATTAAAGAAATAACCGGTCTGGCAGAGGCGGCCGGCGGCAGTGTCATTATCCGCTCCCACGGAGTGGGTCCTGATATCATTCAGCAGGCCAGGGATAAGGGTCTGGAAATCCTTGATGCCACCTGCCCCTTCGTGGCCAGGGCACAAAGAGTTGCCCGTGAAATGGCGGAGCAGGGGATTCCCGTATATATCCTGGGGGACCCGGGGCATCCTGAAGTTCAGGGAATCCTGGGTTGGACCATGGGCAAGGGGATTGTTGTCGAAAATGCTGATGAATTAAGTCGGGTGGATCACCCTAAGGTAGGGGTCGTGGCACAAACAACACAGCCATTGGCCAATTACCAGAGACTGGTGGAAGCACTCCAAAAACAAGGAGTGGAAGTGGATGCCCGTAACACCATTTGTCATGCCACGGGTGAACGCCAGCGGGCTGCGCTGGAGTTGGCCAAAGAGGTGGACGTAATGATGGTGGTGGGCGGCAAGAACAGTGCCAATACCAAAAAGTTAGCCAAGATTTGTCAGGAAACCGGGACTCCCACCTATCATGTGGAATCCGCACAGGAGCTGCGGGAAGAGTGGTTTCGCGGACATAAAAAATTTGGGCTGACAGCGGGCGCTTCAACACCTGACGCAATTATAGAGGAGGTTAAAAGAAGGATGAAGGAACTGGACCAGATGACCAATGGCGAAGAAGGAATGAACGAAGCTATGGAGGTAAAAGCTCCCCAATCCGGGGAGTTAGTCAAGGGCATTGTTGTTCAGGTGGGCCTGGACGAAGTGCTCGTGGATATTGGAGCCAAATCCGAAGGCGTTATTCCCCGTAAAGAACTGGCCTTTTATGGCGTAGATAATCCCCAGGAAATCGTAAAAGTCGGGGACGAAATAGAATGCGTTGTGATTAAAGCCGAAGACAACGAAGGGAAGATTATCCTGTCCAAGGAACGCGCCGACGCCGAAAAAGCTTGGGGTGGCTTGGAAGAGGCCATGGAAAACGGTACCGTCATCAAGGGTGTTGTTCGTGAAGTGGTCAAGGGCGGTTTGCTGGTGGATGTAGGCGTGCGGGCCTTCCTGCCTGCTTCTCTGGTGGAACGCGGCTATGTGGAAGACCTCTCCAAATACGTGAACCAGGAAGTGGAAGTGCGGGTCATTGAAATGAACAAACACCGCAAGAAGGTGGTTGTTTCCCGTAAAGCCGTTTTAGAAGAGCAGTATGCCCGCAAGCGTGAAGAATTACTGGAGACCCTCCAGGAGGGGCAGGTTGTTAAAGGTGTTGTACGCCGTTTAACCAATTTCGGCGCCTTTGTGGACCTGGGCGGTTTAGACGGTTTGCTGCACATTTCTGAAATGAGCTGGCACCGCATCAACCATCCCCAGGAAGTGGTTAAGGTGGGGGATGAACTGGAAGTGGCGGTCCTCAAGGTAGACCGGGAAAACGAAAAAATCTCCCTGGGTCTGAAACAGGTGTTACCCAACCCCTGGGATAACATTGAAGAAAAATATCCCGTAGGCAATGTATTCCCGGCCAAGGTTGTCCGCCTGGCTCCCTTTGGCGCCTTCGTTCAGTTGGAGCCCGGCGTTGAAGGTCTGGTACACATTTCTCACCTGGCAGACCGCCATGTGGAGAAACCGGAAGATGTGGTAAAAGAAGGCGACCAGGTGGACGTGAAGGTACTCAGTGTTGATCCGGCTGAAAAACGCATTCGCCTTTCCATCCGTGAAGTAAACAGCGAAGGACGTCCGGCCCGTGAACCGCACCCGCGGAAACAGGAAGAACCGGCGCCCCAGCCCCAGGTGCAAGAAAATACTGAAGAAAAGGTTACCCTGGGGGATATGTTCGGGGATATGTTTAAAGAGGATAAGTAAAGGTTTTTTAAAACGGTTGTCTTTATGACAGCCGTTTTTTTATGTCTAAGGTAAGTATTTGTTGTCGCATAATTTGACCGCCGGAGGGAAATCTATTTTTCAGATATGAATTTTAATTAAAAGGAGGCAGGTTTATGGATCGTTTTCCATTGGGACTTATTGTTTTGATCGTCGTATCTTTGCTGATCTTTTTTGGCATTGCCCAGCGAGCCCTGGACCGCATGAGATTGTCCGACAAGGGTGCCCTGGCGGTTATTCTGGCCCTTATTGTGGGCAGCTTCATCAACATTCCGATACCCGGCACACCGGTACCCCTGGAAATTAACCTGGGTGGAGCACTGGTGCCTGTGGGGTTGGCCATCTATCTTTTGACTAAAGCAGGTACCGGCAAAGAGGTTACCAGAGCCTTGATTGCTTCGGGCGTAACGGCGGTGGTTATTTGGTTTATTGGTTCCCGGATCATGACCGGTTTACCTGAGCCCGCAGGCAGGTTTGGCTTTATTGACACGCTTTATTTGTTTCCCATCGTTGCGGCGTTAGTTGCTTATATCGCCGGGCGTTCTCGCAGAAGCGCTTTCATTGGGGCTACGCTGGGTGTCCTGTTGGCGGACATAGCAAACTATTTTTACCTGGTGCAAAATAACGCCACCAATGCCACAAAAAGCATCGGAGGAGCCGGGGCCTTTGACTCCATTGTTATTTCGGGTATTTTAGCCATCCTGCTGGCGGACTTGATCGGGGAGGCCAGGGAAAGACTGCAGGGTGGCCCCACCTCCGAGGGAAAGCCGGACGCCCTGCTGGCCGGATTGAGAAAGCCTGAATTTGGTCGTAAAAAGAGGGATGACAAACCCCGGGACGACAAAGAAATGCGCAGAAAATCAGAGAGGGAGGAGGCTGATCCTTTTGAAGACTAAACAATTCTTTATTGTTCTTAGTATCTTGATGATGTTCGCGGGAGTCGGCGTTGTCGGTTACCTGGGATTATCAGAAGCCGTCCTGCCGGCCTGGAATCCCGCCTCTGTTTTGTCCAATGATGATGTGGATCATATGGTGGGCAAAGCAATTAGCATTGTTGATGCCAAAGGGTCGGTTATCAGCCAGGCCTGCCGTGTGTCAGTGGGTGATGAGATTATTAACCATAAAGGAGACTACTACCGGGTTATTAAGGTAGACAAAAACAGGGCGGTTGCCAAGTCCCTTGGCAAGGACAAAGATTTTTTAGCCTGGAACGAATACTTAACCGATGAGCGCCTGGCCATGGCTGCGGCAAACCGCCAGGGAGGCACCGTCGGCGTATACCATACCCACACCGACGAGGCCTATGTACCCAGTGACGGAAAGGAGAGCATTCCCTTTAAAGGCGGCATTTATGATGTGGGGAGATCCCTGGTGAACAGGCTTGAACAGAAGAGCGCAACCAGGGTGCTCTATGACGAAACACCCCATGATCCTCACGACAATGCGGCTTACCAGAGGTCCCGGCGCACGGCTATGAAATTGATGCAGCAAAACCCTGTTGCACTCATTGATGTTCACCGGGATGGCATTCCTGATCCCGGATACTACAGGGCCACAGTTTCTGAGAACAAGGTCAGCCAACTGCGCTTGGTGGTGGGCCGCCAGAATCCCAACATGGAGGCAAACAAGGATTTTGCCCGGCGGATGATGGCCTATGCCAATAAAGTTCACCCCACCATTGTAAAGGAAATCTTCATGGCCAAGGGCAATTACAACCAGGATTTAATGCCCACAGCCATCCTGATTGAAGCGGGCACCCACACCAATACCAAGGGAGAAGCTGAGCGGGGTGTCGCACTGTTTGCCGATGCCGTACCGGTCGTCTTAGGAATTGAAGGACCGCAGAGACAGGTTCCCGGCGGCGGTATCACCCAGCCCGGTGCCGACGGCGGGGGCGGTTGGAGAGCGGTTGGTTGGATTTTAGGATTGACCCTGCTGCTGGGTGGCGGCTTCCTGTTCCTCAGTACAGGCAGCCTGAAAGGTGTCACTGACCGCTTATCCGGTCTTGGCAAAGAATTTACCAATTACCTGGGCCCCATTCATAAAATAAGACAAAGGGCAAAGAAACCAGGGGGCGATACAAAGGTAACGAAAAAAGCCTATGACAACATGGCGGACCGGGCGGTTATTGACCAGCGGGATGAAGTAACAGAGGACTAGCTAAGGTAACCAATCCCAATCATACCTGTGGAACTATTCAAAAAGCAACTGCCGCCTTCAGCAGGAGGCGGCAGTTGCTCTATTCAGAGTTTCGAAGAGGTGATTGTATGGAGAAATACCTGCTGGTGGCGGTCAGCGGCATCCTGGCCGGTTTCCTGACCCGCATCGCCCTTCTGCGGGTGGATTACAGGCAGTACCCCGGCTACCCCCATGGATTTGTGACGCACCTTTCCATGGGCTTTATCGCAGCGTCCCTGGGAGCCATCGCCGTGCCGGCCCTTCTGAAACCTGATTATGCGGCTTTTACCTTTCTGGCCCTGGCAGCGCAGCAATTTCGAGAAATCCGGAGTATGGAAAGACAGACCCTGGAAAGTCTTGAAGAAAGCGAACTGGTGCAGCGGGGGAAAGACTATATCGAAGGAATTGCCCGGACCTTTGAGGCCCGCAATTATCTGGTGATGGCCACAGCCTTCGTCACCTCTTTAATCACGCAATTTTTGGGGTTACTGCCCGGCATCGCAGGTGGCATTGTGCTGGTCCTTATCAGCCTGCTTTTTAAATCCGGAGATACCATTGGCGATATTTGTGAAGTGGTGCCGGCAAAACTGAATTTTAAAGACACAATCCTGCATGTGGACCATATCAACATTATGTCCGTGGGTCTTAAGGACAGCCGAAAAAAGATTTTGCATGAGGGCCTGGGGGTTATCCTGAAGCCAAAAAATGACGATGCCCGGGCCACCATCCATGACATTGGCCAGAGATTGGCCATTGCCCATACGGCGGCCACCATTCTGGGCACCAAAAAAGACATCGACATGCCTGAATTTACTCCCATGCTTCGCAAAGACCCGGATACCGGGCAGGTGGGGTTTTATATCGTACCCAATGAGCCGGATATCAAGGCGCTGATTGAAGCGGTGAAGCAGGCGCCCGTTTTGGAAAGCGCCGCCACCAGGCCGTTGAAATCCAGGGCCGGACGTTACGCATCCGATTAGATACGGTGAGGGGGTGTTCGCTTGTCCAAGGGGACGATCATGGCGGCGGTAACCATTGCTCCTGATTACATCACAGGAGATCTTCCCATAGTCATCGCCAGGGACGAGGACGAACGGGAAAAATTGGCCCGCCATCTTGCCAATGTTTTGCAAAGTACCGTTCATGACCTGGGGAATGGGACATACCTCATCGTTCAGCACTAAATTCTTGACTATGATTGGCAGATGGTGGATAATTGATGCAGTACGTCCACGGGGAGATTTTTTATGAACAGCAACGGATTATTGATCACAGGTGTTGATCCAGACAGCATCGCAGGGGAACTGGGCATTCAACCGGGAGACAGACTGGTGGCCATTAATGACCGGCCGGTGCAGGATATATTGGATTATCGCTTCCTCTGTGCCACTGAGGAACTGGTGGCCCGGGTGGTAACCGGTCAAGGCGAAGAGTGGGAAATCGAGATCGAAAAGGATTATGAAGAAGATTTGGGGTTGGATTTTGGCGAGCATTCCTTTGGACCCACCAGGCGTTGCCAGAATCGCTGCCTCTTTTGCTTTGTGGACCAGATGGCCCCCAGGATGCGGGAGACCCTTTATATTAAAGACGATGACTATCGTCTTTCTTTTTGGCAGGGGAATTTTGTCACCCTGACCAATGTAAAAGAGGCAGAACTGCAGCGAATTATTGAACAAAAACTGGGACCCCTCTACATCTCCGTCCATACCACCAACCCCGAGCTGCGCTGCCGCATGTTAAACAATCGGCATGCCGGTAAAATCATGGATCAACTGACAAGGCTGGCCGGGGCCGGCATAGAAATGCAAACCCAGGTGGTGCTTTGCCCCGGCATCAATGACGGAAAAGAGCTGGTAAGGACCATCGAGGACCTGGCCGGCCTCTGGCCTGCGGTCCATTCCCTGGCAGTGGTGCCGGTGGGGATCACCAAATATAGAGAAGGGCTGCACGACCTGAGACCTTTTACCCGGGAGGAAGCGCGGCATCTCATAGAACTGATTGAAGGATACCAGCGCCGGTTTAAAGTCCGCTGGGACGATCCCTTTGTTTTTGCGTCCGATGAGTTTTACGTCATGGCAGGAAAACCCATTCCCCCCACCGAAAACTATGGTGATTTTCCGCAAATCGAAAACGGTGTTGGACTGGCCAGGCTCTTTTTGAATGAGTGGGAAACGGTAGAACCGGACCTGCCGGACCGGGTAGAACCTGACCGGACCGTTACCCTGGTGACCGGCGCCTCCGGGGCATCCTTTATGAACCAGGTGGTGGAACGGCTAAACAAGGTGAAAGGGTTGCGGGTGAACCTGGAGGTCGTCAAAAATACATTCTTTGGAGAAACCGTCACTGTCACCGGCCTGTTAACCGCAGGGGATATTATTGAAAGTCTGCAGGACAAGGAAATCGGAGACCTGCTGGTGCTTCCCACCGTCCTGCTGCGCAACGGGGAAGACCTGTTTCTGGACGACCTGCGGGTCTGCGATGTGTCTGAGCAGCTGCAGGTGCCGGTGGAAGTGGCGGAAGGCCCCCGGGACCTGGTGGAAGCTGTCCTGGGGATTAAACAGGATGCAAACTGGTGAAACTTATAAAAAAACAACCCTGCGCAGGCATTTGAGAGGTGGGAGGTTAGAAGTGGGAGAAACGGTAACCAATTGTTTTCTTTACATCTCACCTCTTACTTCTCACATCTCACTTCTCATACGCCCGCTACGTTGCGGAAAAGCCAGTCTGCCTGCGTAAGGTTTGTTTATATAGAGGTATTTCAAAGGGTTTGCATAATATAAATTTCAGAGAAAAGGGGGAATACCCTTTGGCGAAACCCATTGTTGCTATTGTCGGGCGCCCCAATGTGGGGAAATCAACGCTGTTTAACCGGATTGTCGGCGCACGCATTGCGATCGTTGAAGATATGCCCGGGGTGACCCGGGACAGACTGTACCAGGATGCCGAGTGGCAAGGCCATGAATTTACCCTGGTGGACACCGGCGGCCTGGACTTTGCGGAGGATATCATCACCGCTCAGATTAGAAAACAGGCGGAACTGGCCATCAAAGAGGCGGATGTCATCCTGTTCGTGGTGGATGCCCGGGAGGGTCTTACCGCCGTGGATGAAGAGGTGGCCAAAACCCTGCGCAGGACCGATAAGCCCGTTTTGCTGGTGGCCAATAAGGTAGAACATTTCGATAAAATTCCTTACTATGAGTTTTACCAGGTAGGATTGGGAGAGCCCATCCCCGTATCCGCTGCGGAAGGTTTAAACACCGGGGATTTACTGGATGAACTGGTAACGCTGCTGCCCCGGCAGGAGGAAGATCCTTACCCTCCGGATACCGTCCGCATTGCCGTCATCGGCAGGCCCAACGTCGGGAAGTCCTCCCTGGTGAATGCCATTCTGGGGGAGGAGCGGGTGATTGTCAGCAATATCCCGGGGACCACCCGGGATGCCATCGACTCACCCTTTGAGCGAAACGGCAAAAACTACGTCATTGTGGATACCGCCGGCATGAGACGTCGAAACCGCATTGATTTGCCCACGGAGCGATACAGCGTGGTCCGGGCCCTGCGGGCGGTGGACCGCTGTGACGTGGTTTTAATGGTCTTTGATGCCACCGAAGGAGTGGCAGAACAGGACAAAAAAATTGTTGGTTATGCCCACGACAAGGGCAAGGCCGTCATTTTGGTGGTCAATAAATGGGATCTTATCGAAAAAGATAATAAGACCATGAATAAATTTGAAAAGAAAATGAGAGAGGAACTGGGCTTTTTAAATTACGCCCCTACACTGTACATTTCCGCCCTGACCAAACAACGGCTGCCCAAGGTGCTGGAGATGGTGGATTACGTGGCGGACGAGGCCAATAAACGGGTGCCCACAGCGGATCTGAACAACCTGATTCGGGAAGCAACCCAGGCCACGCCGCCGCCGGGGGACAAACATCGCAAGCTGAAAATCTTTTATGCCACCCAGGGTGGCGTGAAGCCGCCGACCTTTATTTTGTTTGTCAATGAACCGGAACTGATGCATTTTTCTTACCAGCGTTACCTGGAAAACAAGATCAGGGATGCTTACGGCTTTGAGGGTACCCCGGTCCGGTTCTTCCTGCGCAGGAGAGATGCCAGGGACGAGTAAAGGAATACGGCCCTTCAAGCTTTTTTAAGATTCGGAGGAGTAAGTCTTGACTACTTTAGTCACTTTACTTGTAATTGCAGCGGCTTATTTAATCGGATCAATTCCCTTCGGATATTTGCTGGCCCGTTTCTGGAAGGGAATTGACATCCGCAAATACGGCAGCGGAAACATCGGGGCCACCAACGTCTGGCGTACCCTGGGCAAAGGACCTGGTATGGTTGTATTGGCACTGGATTTGCTGAAGGGTGTAACAGCGGTTTTGCTGGCTAAACAGCTAGAAAATACGGATATCGCCGTCCTGGGTGCTGCCCTGGCGGTCATGGCCGGGCACAGCTGGCCCCTGTGGCTGGGCTTTAAGGGCGGAAAAATTATAGCCACCGGCGCCGGCGCGGTACTGGCCATTGCCCCGCTGCCTTTGCTGCTGGCCTTCCTGGTGTGGGTAACGACAGTGGCGCTGACCCGTTATGTTTCCCTGGGGTCCATTTTGGGAGCGATCTCCCTGCCCCTCTGGATGATGGTCTTTCAGTATCATAAAACAACCCTGATATTTTCCGTACTGGTGGCCGCTTTTGCGGTGTGGAAGCATTCATCCAACATCAAACGACTTTTAAACGGCACCGAATTTAAAATTGGCCAGAAGAAGTCATAGGATTGGAGGACTGGGAATGACAAAAGTTGCGATGATCGGAGCCGGCAGTTGGGCAACGGCCCTGGCCCAGGTGCTGGCCCAAAACAACCATTCTGTGGTTCTCTGGGCACGCCGGCAGGAATTGGCCCAATTAATTAATGAAGGGGAAAATCAAAGGTACCTGCCGGGGATAAAACTGCACCCCACCGTCACGGCCGATACGGACCTGGAAAAGGTGCTTCATGAAGCGGCAGCGGTGGTCTTCGGGGTTCCTTCCCATTGCTTTCGGGACCTGCTGCAGCAGTCGCTGCCCTTTATAAAATCCGATGCCGTACTCATTAATGTGGCAAAGGGTCTGGAGGAAAGCACCCTTCTCAGGTTGTCGGAGGTGCTGGCCAGTGAGGCGGGGGAAGCGGCCCTGGGCCGCTATGCGGTACTTTCGGGTCCCAGTCATGCCGAAGAGGTGGGACGCAATATACCCACCGCGGTGGTGGCGGCCTCGCAGGAAATGAATACAGCCGAGTACGTGCAGGACCTGTTTATGTCCCAGGACTTTCGTGTTTATACCAATCCTGACTTGGTGGGAGTGGAACTGGGGGGTGCTTTAAAGAACATTATCGCCCTGGGCACCGGCATTGCCGACGGGCTGGAATTTGGGGATAACACCAAGGCCGCCATGATGACCCGGGGACTGGCGGAAATCACCCGCCTGGGCTTCAGTATGGGGGCAAATCTCTTAACCTTTTCCGGGCTGGCAGGGGTGGGCGACTTGATTGTTACCTGTACCAGCATGCACAGCCGCAACCGCCGGTGCGGCATTGCCATCGGCAAAGGAAAATCCCTGGAAGAGGCGGTGGCCAGTATTAACATGGTGGTAGAAGGCGTCAGGACCACCCGGGTGGCCTGGGAACTGGCCCGGCGTCAGGGAGTAGAAATGCCCATTACCGAACAGACGTACAAAGTGCTGTTTGAAAATCTCTCCCCCCGGGAGGCGGTTTTAAACTTGATGGGCAGGGGAAAAAAATTAGAGGTTGAAGAAATTGCCCTCAGTACATTAAACTGGACACTGGAATCCGTTAAATAAACAGTAAGAGCAGGGGACCACCCTGCTCTTACTGTTTATTTACCTTTTCTTCTTGCCTCCAAAGAATTGGCTGAAATCAAAGGGGAACGGCGGTGATTTCATCGGGGGCTTTTTGGGACCTGCCGGTTTTTCATGTACCGGGGGTTTTACGGCCGGTTTATCCTGAACCGGTTTTTTTCCGGGTTTATCCCACCCGGGACCAAATCCATAACTCATTAGTAATCCTCCTTTTTTATTTTAAAAGATGGTATATAGTCAATATATGGAAGGGTTTTGGGGTTGGTTACATCTTTTGATTCAATTGGCAAAAGAAATTTTAAGATTAAAATATACTTTTTAGGTTACCGCTAACAGTCATAAAGGGACAAATAGTAAATATCTTTAAAACAATAGGAAAAAAAGGAACCAGGAGCCAGAAACCGCAATCAGCCAGGATAATTTTCTGTCATAAAGTAGCAGGTCGCTCATATATATATAATGTTAATGTATGCCAATGGAAAAAAATTCAGGAAGAAGGGACTACCTTCCTCCTGCATAAAACAGTTTTTCCGGTCTCTACGGTCCATTATCGCGGAGGAGGGATGCAGCATTTCAATATAAATTTCCCTATAATTATATGAACAGGAGGGGATAATCGTTTATGGAAAAGTTGGATATCTTCCGCGATATAGCGGAGCGGACCGGGGGAGATATCTACCTCGGTGTGGTCGGCGGGGTGCGGACCGGTAAATCCACCTTTATTAAAAGATTTATGGAATTGGCAGTAATTCCTAACATTAAAAATGTGTACGATAAAGAACGTGCCAAAGATGAACTTCCCCAGAGCGGCGCCGGCAAAACCATTATGACTACCGAGCCCAAATTTGTTCCCAATGAGGCCGTGGAAATTGCCGTTAATCCAAGCCTTAAGGTTCGAATAAGATTGGTGGACTGTGTGGGATACCGGGTGCTGGGTGCGTTGGGTTACGAGGAAGAAGACGGTCCCCGCATGGTAACCACTCCCTGGTATGAAGAGCCCATTCCTTTCCAGGAGGCGGCCGAGATCGGCACCCGCAAGGTGATTTCCGAGCACTCCACCATCGGCATCGTGGTCACCACCGACGGCACCATTACAGATATACCCAGGGAAAATTACGTGGATGCCGAAGAAAGAGTCGTGGAAGAACTGAAGGATATCAATAAGCCCTTTGTAATTCTGCTGAACAGCGTGAGGCCCCATGCCAGCGAAACGTTGCAGCTGGCGGCCGAACTGGAAGAAAAATATGATGTGCCGGTGCTGCCCCTGGACTGTGCGGAGCTTAAACAGCAGGACATTTTAAAAATTCTGGAGCAGGTTCTCTTTGAATTCCCGGTCAACGAAGTCAACATCAGCCTGCCCCTCTGGATCGAAGAGCTGGAGGGCAAACACTGGCTCAGGCAAAACTTTGAGGATGCCGTCAGGGATACCGTGCGCCATGTGCGCCGCCTGAGAGACATCGAAACCGCCGTTAACAATTTGGACGGCTATGATTTTGTTCATCAAGTCAATCTTAAGCATATGGATATGGGCACCGGCTCTGCTTCCATCGAAATGGTGGCGAAACCCGACCTGTTCTACCGGGTGATGACGGAAGAAACCGGTTTTGAAATTGAAGGAGATCACCACCTGTTCCGGTTAATGAAAGATTTGGCCGTGGCGAAACGGGAGTACGACAAAGTAGCCACAGCCCTGACGGAGGTTCGTGAGACCGGTTATGGTGTTGTAACACCCCGGTTGGATGAAATGAATTTGGAAGAACCGGAACTGATCCGTCAAGGCAATCGTTTTGGTGTTAAACTAAAGGCCAGCGCCCCTTCTCTGCATATCATCAAGGCGGATATTACCACCGAAATCACCCCCATTATCGGGACCGAAAAACAATGTGAAGAGCTGGTCCAGTACATGCTGGCCGGGTTTGATGAAAATCCGCAAAAGATTTGGGAATCTGAAATCTTCGGCAAAACCCTGCATGATCTGGTCCGGGAAGGCATTCAGAATAAACTGCACCGGATGCCGGAAAATGCCCAGGTTAAACTGCAGGAGACTTTGCAAAGAATTGTTAATGAAGGTAGTGGCGGTCTGATTTGTATTATTATTTAATCGACCAAAGGATAACCCCACAGATAGCATAGGGTCTGTGGGGTTTGCTGTTTTTATGACGAATTTTGTTTACCATACAAGATCCGGGTAGGAATTGGCAATAGTAATAATGGTATTGTCAGAAAATTGGAAAGACATGTCAAATATTTGCCAGAGGGAGCAACAGGGAGAGAAGCTGCGAACCAACCAGGCATATTTGAAAAACCATGGTTTAAAAGTATATATTCGGTTTGAAGGGTTATTTTTGGAATGGTATAATGTCTACTGTAAAAGGATAAACATCCACTCAAAACGGACTGCGAGGTAGGGAAGAAGTGACGAAGAAAGAGCTGAAATACTTTTTGGTACAAGAGGATATTCTCCCGGAAGCCATTTTAAAAACGGTGATGGCCAAGGAGTTATTGCTGAAAGGTGCAGCCAATACCGTCAATGAAGCGGTAGAGAAGGTGGATTTAAGCCGCAGTGCCTTCTACAAGTATAAAGACAAGGTTTTTCCCTTTCACCAGTGGAGCAAAGGGAAAATCGTTACCCTTGCTTTGTTGATGGAACATCGGCCCGGTGTCCTTTCTACAGTATTAAACATTATCGCCTCTGTCAAGGGCAGTATTTTAACCATCAACCAGAACTTGCCGTTACAAGGGCTGGCCAACGCCACCCTTTCCGTCGAGACTGCCGAGATGAATCAGGACCTGGAGGAATTATTAAAAATTATCAGTGAGGTAACAGGGGTTCGGGATGTCCGCCTGGTGGGCCAGAACTAGCCTGTGAGGGAAAGGGGATTTGTATGGAACAGGTAATCAAAATAGGGCTGTTGGGCCTTGGTACCGTCGGCCGTGGCGTATATCGCATCCTGGAGGAAAACCAGGAAAACATCCGGCAGCGGGTGGGCACAAAATTGGAAATTAAAAAAATTCTGGTGCGCAGTTTGGAGAAGGATCGGGGAATCTCCCTGCCGGAAGGAATCCTTACCACCGACCTGGCGGATATTATTCATGACCCGGAAATCAAAATCATTGTGGAGGTTCTGGGAGGCATTCACCCCACGCTGGATTATGTTCTGGAAGCTCTCAACCAGGGTAAGAGTGTGGTCACAGCCAACAAAGATATGGTGGCGGAACATGGACAGCAGCTCTTTAAAGCGGCCCAGAACAATCAATGTGATTTGTTTTTTGAAGCCAGCGTGGCGGGCGGCATCCCCATTATTCGCACGTTAAAACAGAGCCTGGCCGGCAACCGCATTGAAGAAGTCTTTGGCATTATTAACGGAACAACCAACTATATGCTGACGAAAATGACCCAGCAAGGCTGCGATTTTGAGGATGTTTTACAGGAAGCCCAGGCCAAGGGCTATGCCGAGTCCGATCCCACCGCCGATGTGGGCGGCTTCGATGCGGCAAGAAAAATTGCCATCCTGGCTTCCATCGCCTTTAATACCCGGGTGCCATTACACCAGGTTTACACCGAAGGAATCACCCAAATTACCGCCCAGGACATTTCTTATGCTAACGAATTAGGGTATATCATTAAACTGCTGGGCATCGCCAAGGAGCGACCCGAAGGGGTTGAAGTGCGGGTTCACCCGACCTTTATCCCCAAGCATCACCCTCTGGCCGCCGTCGGAGATGTCTTTAACGCAGTTTTTGTGCGGGGCAACGCCGTGGGAGATACCATGTTCTATGGCCGGGGAGCAGGAGAGATGCCCACCGCCAGTGCTGTGGTGGCAGACATTATGGATGCGGCCAGGGATATCATGCGCAGTGTGCCGGGCATCATCGGCTGCACCTGTTTCAAGGACAGTCCTGTACTCGATATCGGCGATACCTTCAGCAAGTATTACATTCGACTGCAGGTGGCCGACAAACCGGGGGTACTGGCTTCCATTGCCCTGGTCTTCGGCAACAAGGAAGTCAGTCTTAAATCCGTTATCCAAAAGGAAGCCACCGGCAAGATGGCGGAACTGGTGCTGGTGACCCACAGGGTAAAGGAACAAAACGTCCAGGATGCATTGATGGATATCAAACAGCTTTCTTCCGTTATTGAAGTGGCCAATGTGATTCGGGTGGAAGGAGAAGAATAAGCAGCTCATGAAGAATACTGTCATCGTTTCCGTGCCGGCGACCACTGCTAACATGGGCCCGGGCTTTGACTGCCTTGGCATGGCCCTGGGACTCTACAATGATATTCATATGACCCTTTCTCCCGGCAGGATCTCCATTGAGGTTGAGGGAGAAGGGGCTGACGACATTAAAAGGGATGAAAGGAACATTGTCTGGCGGGCTGCCCAGCGGGTTTTTCAGGAAATTGGCCGGGAAAATCCCGGCCTTTGCATTACGCTGGTGAATAAGATCCCCACAGCCCGGGGCCTGGGCAGCAGCGCCGCCGCCATTGTGGGCGGCCTGGTGGCAGCCAACCGGCTGACCGGAGAAACCCTGTCCCGGGAGAAGATTCTGTCCCTGGCCACCGAACTGGAAGGACACCCGGACAATGTGGCACCCGCCCTGCTGGGGGGCATGGTCATTTCGGTGGTGGCCGAAGGAGTGGTTCATACCCTGAAAATTTGTCCCCCCGGGGAGTTAAGTGCGGTGGTGGCCATCCCGGACTTTAAGCTGTCCACCCATGCTGCCAGGGAAGTATTGCCCAAACAGGTCAGCCTGCAGGATGCGATTTTTAACCTGAGCCGCTCAGCCCTACTGGTGGGAGCCCTCTGTGAAAAAAGGTTGGACCTGTTGTCCGTGGCGTCCCAGGACGTGCTGCACCAGCCTTTCCGGGCCCCTTTGGTTCCGGGACTGCTCAAGGTGATTGAGGAGGCCCACCGGGCCGGCGCCTTGAGTGTTGCCCTGAGCGGCGCAGGTCCCGCGGTGATTGCCCTGACGGACGGTTACAGTGAAGGAATCGCTCAGATCATGCAGGATACCTTCCGGGAAGCCGGCGTTAACTGCCAGGTGAAAGTGCTGCAACCGGCGGTTGATGGAACACAAATTTTATGATTAAATAGTTTTATGTGAGTAAAGGACTAAATCACCAGGAGAGGCGGTAACAAAAAAATGCTGGTTGTCAAAAAATTTGGCGGCAGTTCCGTAGCCAACCCCGAACGCATTAAGCGGGTCGCCAAACGTGTTGTGGAAGAGCATCAAAGGGGAAACCAGGTGGTGGTAACGGTCTCTGCTATGGGGGATACTACGGATGATTTAATTGCCTTAATGAAGCAGGTTACCAATAATCCTTCGGAGCGGGAAATGGATATGCTGCTGTCTACCGGAGAACAAGTTTCCATTGCCCTTTTATCCATGGCCATACGGGATCTTGGCTCCGACGTAATTTCCCTGACCGGTGCGCAGGTTGGTATTTACACCGATGATGTACATACCAAAGCCAAGATCTTAAAAATAGAAACCAGCCGTGTTATGGCAGAACTGAATGAAGGCCGGGTGGTGGTGGTGGCCGGTTTTCAGGGCATCAACCCCAACAATGACATTACCACCCTGGGCCGTGGCGGTTCCGATACCACTGCCGTGGCCCTGGCAGCGGCCCTGCAGGCCGATGTGTGCGAAATCTTTACCGACGTCGACGGGGTTTACACCGCTGATCCCAGGGTGGTGCCGGGGGCCAGCAAACTTTCCCACATTTCCTACGACGAAATGCTGGAACTGGCCAGCCTGGGGGCCCAGGTTCTGCATCCCCGCTCCGTGGAACTGGCCAAACAGTACGGGATACCCATTCATGTACGCACAAGCTTTAATTACAGTGAAGGAACGATTGTGGAGGAGGCTCCGAATATGGAAAATGCACCGGTGGTCAGTGGAGTGGCCCATGATTATAATGTAGCGAAGATTGGTCTATTTGATGTGCCGGACAAGCCAGGCGTCGCCATGAAGATTTTTAAGGCTCTGTCCGCCCAAAACATTAACGTGGACATGATTATCCAGAGCGCCATGCGCAACAGCATGAACGATATCGGTTTTACCGTCACCCAGGATGATCTTAGAAAGACCCTGCTAACCATTGAAGCCATTCAGGAAGAAGTGGGTTTTAAAGGTTATACCCACGACGAGGATGTGGCCAAGGTATCCATTGTGGGCGCCGGTATGATTTCTCACCCCGGCGTTGCTGCCGACATGTTTGAGACCCTGGCTGAGGAAGGAATCAACCTGGAAATGATCACTACTTCGGAAATTAAAGTTTCCTGTGTCATCAAAAGATCCGAAACCGAAAAGGCAGTCCGAGCTCTGCACAAAAAATTCAGACTGGACAACCTGGAAGAAGCCAAAAATTATGCAGGAATTACTTAGGTACCAGGTACCTAAGTAATTGGGCTCTGTTCTACGCTGTAGTGGACTGGTGCCTGATAGTCTTATTAAGAAAGTATGACGCATAAATGAATATTTTGCTAAATATTCGCATAAATAATGCAAGGATGTCCCACATGTCCTATAATAAAAAATAAAAAGAAATGAAAGGGGAACCAAAATGAAAATACTGGTACCTTTTGATGGCTCGGACGCTTCCCACAATGCAGTTCAATATGCGCTGAATTTGGCCAAAACCCACAGCTCCTATGACATTACCATTTTAACGGTGGCTTGCAACGACGCTCCCTTTGCCCGGGATTTTGTGGCCAACCCCATCGAAGTCCTCAACGCCTGCCAGGATTTCTTTAGGGGCAGTTTGAATAAGGCAAAGGCCCTGTTTGACGCCGAGGGCATTCAGGTCAACACCGTTTTGGGATCCGGTGATCCTGCTGAAGTGATTATCGATTTGGTAAAAGAGCAGGGGATTGACAAGGTTATCATGGGCAGAAGGGGGCTGTCAGGTTTGACCGGCTGGGTCCTGGGCAGCGTCAGTGCCAAGGTTGTGGCCAATGTAGATGTTCCTGTGACACTTATCAAGTAAACAGACAAAACCCCGCCATGCGGGGTTTAACTTTCATGTCAACATTTTTAAATTAACATTTAAAAAAAAGGTGAAAACATCTGGATTTAATTTTTTTCAGTGGGGGCAGGGGTGGTTTTTTTGTCCTTGTAAATAACCTGTACGGACTCTTTCAGTTCCCTGGTTGCTTTTTCTTCCAATGCAGCTCACCCCCTCAGGGATTAGCTTGCGACCCGGGTGGCGGCTTTAAACCCGTCATGCTTTGTCAATTACTGGTGGGCATACTGTTTTTCCACAATTATGCGGCCCAGTTCCTGGGAGCGGTGGGTGGCCCGTAAAATGGCTTTGCGGATGGTGGTTTGAAAATTCCCCTTGTTTAATTCATTGATCCCGGCCATGGTTGTGCCGTTGGGCGATGCCACCTGACGCCGCAAAACCTCGGGTTTCTCACCTGTTTCCAGCAGCATTTTGGCGGCCCCCATCAGTGTCTTCAAGACCAGGGGCCGGGCTAGTTCCCTGGGGATGCCGGCGGATTCGCCGGCCTTTTCCATGGCCTCCACCAGGTAATAGATGTAAGCGGGACCGCTGCCGGACAGACCCGTCACCGCATCCAGCAGGCTTTCTTCCACAATGACCACTTCACCTACCATGCGAAACACTTCTTCTGCCAGCCTGAGCTGCTCCGGGCCGGTGTAGCGGCCGGCGCTGAGACCTGTGGCCGATTCTAGCACCGCACAGGAGGTATTGGGCATCGCCCGCACCACAGCCACTTCAACGCCCAGGCCGTCCTCAATCAGGGAAGTGGGAATCCCCGCCAGCACGGAAATGACCAGCTGGTTTTCTTTAATGGAGCCGGCCAATTCCTCCAGGGCCGGGAAAATATCCTGGGGTTTTATGGCCAAAATAATGACGTCTGACTCACCGGCCGCCGTTTTCTTATCGGTAACCGGCACGATGCCGTAATAGTTGCGCAGGAAATTCAACCGCTCCCCGTTGCTCCGGTTGGAGACCCGGATTTCGCCGGGGCGGACCATCCCGGCGGACAGCAGTCCTTTCACCATTGATTCACAGATGTTGCCGGCGCCTATAAAAAAGAAGGTTTTTCCTTCCAGCATGCTTGAACCCTCCTTCCGTCAGGAACGGACCTGACCGGTTCCTCTGACGACATATTTATAGCTGGTTAATTCCCTGAGGCCCATGGGTCCCCGGGCGTGCAGTTTTTGGGTGCTGATGCCGATTTCAGCGCCAAAGCCGTATTGAAACCCGTCTGTAAAGCGGGTGGAAGCATTATGGTAAACCGCAGCAGCATCCACCTGCCGCAAAAACTCCGCTGCGGTATCCTGGTTACCGGTGACAATGCTCTCTGAGTGCCCGGTGCCATAGGTTTGAATATGATCCAGGGCCTCGGGTAAATCTGCCACGATTTTCACCGCCAGAACGGGCGCCAGGAACTCTGTGGCCCAGTCGCTTTCCTCCGCCGGTTTTACTTCGGGCACCATCTTCAAGGTAGCGGGACAACCCCGAACTTCCACACCTCTGTCCCGCAGGGCCTGCACTGCCCCCGGCAGCCAGGACGGGGCAATCTCCCAGTGTACCAGGAGGGTTTCTGCCGCGTTGCAAACCCCGTAGCGCTGGCACTTGGCATTGAGAATAATTTCCAGGGCCATGGAAGGATCTGCTTCTTTGTCGACATAAACGTGACAATTGCCAACCCCGGTCTCAATGACCGGCACCGTGGCGGTTTCCACCACCCGTCGGATAAGCCCGGCGCCGCCCCGGGGAATGACCAGGTCCAGCAGGCCGTTCAGCCGGAGCATTTCATCCACCGCATGCCGGTCCCCGATATCGATAAATTGTACGGCCGCCGCCGGAATGGCGGTGCCCTCCAGCCCCTTCTTGATGGAGGCCACCAGTGCCCGGTTGCTGTTGAGGGCGCTGGAACTGCCTCTCAGAAGCACTGCGCTGCCGGCCTTTAAACAAAGGGCACAGGTGTCCACCGTCACGTTGGGGCGGGCTTCATAAACCATGCCCACCACACCCATGGGAACCCGGATTTTGGCAATATTTAAACCATTGGGCCTGCTCCAGGATTCCATCACCTGGCCCACCGGGTCTTCCAGTTCCACCACCTGTTTGATGCCTTCCACCATATCCTCGATGCGGGCGGCGGTAAGGGCCAGGCGGTCCAGCAGGGAGGGGCTGAGGCCGGCCTGCCGGCCGTTTTCCAGGTCGATTTCATTGGCGCACAGGATGCTTTCCCGGTCCGCCAGGAGCTGCCGGGCCACCGTCAGCAACGCATCGTTTTTCGCTTGCGGTTCAAGGATTGCCAGCTTTCTGGAGGCTACCTTTGCCTGCCTGGCAAGTTCTCTCACGATTGACATGTGGAAAAACTCCTTTCGCAGACTAACCAGTCTCGATTAATGACTTCCAAACCCCGTCCGGGGTTTTTAATGACCAGCCGCAGGTCATCGGAGGAGAGGTTGGTAATTCCCCTGGCCAGCTCGACCCCCCGGTCATCTTCCACAACCACCACGCTGCCGGCCGGGAAGTTTCCCCTCACCCCGGTAACGCCCACTGCCAGAAGACTCTTGTTGCCCTCCGTCAGGGCCTTCACGGCGCCCCGGTCAATGGTTAAGGTCCCCCTGGCCACGCTGCCAAAGGCAATCCACTGCTTACGGCTGCGCAGGGAGTGAGGGGAGGGCTCAAAACAGGTACCCACCGCTTCTCCCGCAGCAAGGGACAGAATAACGGCCGGGTCTTTGCCGCTGGCCACCACGGTGCGCAAGCCGCTGCGGGCCGCGATACGGGCGGCGGCCAGCTTGGTGCGCATGCCGCCGGTACCCACCGGAGTGCCGCTGCCGCCGGCTGCCTGCACAATGCTTTCATCCACCTGCCGGACCACCGGTATCAGCCTGGCGGTGGGGTCTTTCCGGGGGTCTCCGCTGTAAAGACCGTCAATGTCCGTCAGGATAATCAGAAGTTCCGCCTCCACCAGCCCGGCCACCAGAGCGCTCAAGGTATCGTTATCCCCAAAGCGGATTTCGGCAAAGGCCACGGTGTCGTTTTCATTAACAATGGGCAATACACGCCGGTTCAGCAATACATTTAACGTATTGCGGGCATTAAGATACCGGCGCCGGCCCGCCAAATCCTCTTTGGTCAGCAGCACCTGACCCACCTGAATCCCCCGGGCCAGGAATAACTCGTTGTATTTTTCCATCAGCAGGCCTTGCCCAACGGAAGCCGCCGCCTGCCTCTCCGGCATGGTCAGGTTGGACCGGCTCCAACCCAGCTGACCCAGACCGGCAGCCACCGCGCCCGAAGACACCAGGACCGGCTGCCAGCCCCTGCGGAAAAGTTCGGCAATGGCGCCGGCCAATGCCATCATGCGGGATTGATCCAACAACCCGCGGCTGTTTGTCAGGCTGCTGCTGCCGATTTTAATGACAATTCGTTTGTAATGTTCCAATTTTGCAGCCCCCTTATCTGGAAAAACAAAAACCCTTTCGTCTCAAAGGACGAAAGGGTTGACTTTCGCGGTACCACCTTCATTAATGCACGAAAAATATGCATTCACTTGCTGCCCTGTATCGGAGGCCACCGGTCCGGTTTATTCCCGAACAGCTCCGGAGCGGGATTTCAAAATCATAGCCTGAGGAACCTTCCAGCCGCTGAGTTCCACTCTCTATCAGACCTCGGATTTTTACTGCTCTCCATCATTGCCTGGATATTTTTTTTGTTGGATCAATTATAAACATTTTAAATCTCAAATGTCAAGCAACCCATTGTTAAATTTATGTTTACATAAAATGCCGGCAGGTATTTTGTCGTGGCACCATACCGGGGGGGAAAACATAAAATGCAGTTATAAGAAACTTTTGGAGGAATTTATTTTGTTGGAAATTGTTAAAGTAAGCGGCCAGGGCCAATGGCAAAGATTTTTTGAAGTCCCCTGGCGGATCTATGCCCAGGACCCGCTCTGGACACCGTTTCCCCGGGACAGCGAGAGACAGATGTTCAACCCGCAGGCCAATCCCCTGTTAAGGCATGTGCACCCGGAATGCTTTCTGGCCATGGAGGATAAAAAACCCGTTGGGCGTATCGCGGCCATCACCGACGACCTGCTGGCAGATGAAAGAATGGGCTTGTTTGGCTGTTTTGAATCGGTTAACCGTTCTGAAGTAGCCCGGGAGCTCCTCAAGGCGGCCTGCCAAAGTCTTGTGGAGCGAGGGAAAAGTCTGGTGCAGGGGCCGGCCACATTAAATACTTCACAGCAGGTGGGCTTGCTGGTGGAGGGCTTTGACCGACCCCCTCAAGTGATGATGCCTTATAACCCCCCCTACTATTCAGAACTGTTGGAAGAAAACGGTTTTTCCCAGTTGCTGGACTTATATTCTTATCTCTGGCTGCCGGAATTTACCAGGGAACGCGGCAAACTAAAAACCGTGGCCAAAAGAGTGAGCAGGATTCCCGGTTTGCATCTGCGTCCAATCAATCTCAATGACCCCTGGAGGGAAGGAAAAAGACTGGCCGATATACTCAATGAAGCCATGACAAACCAGTGGGGTTTTGTTCCCATGGATCAGGAGGAGGCGGCTCATTTTTTAGCCGGTTTAAAGAATTATACGGCTCCGGAAATGCTGACCTTTTGCGAAGTGGAGCATAAAACAGTGGGCGTCTGCCTGATGATGCCCGATTTGGGACCGCAGCTCCGGGCCGCCCGGCAGTCCGGCTTTCTCACGGCCCTCCAGGGATGGGGCAGACCGGCATCCCTGCGGGTCGGGGTGCTGGCAGTGGTTCCGGAATACCGCCGCCGGGGAGTGGTGGCATTGTTAATCGACAGGGCGATGGAGACCGTTATCAGAAAAGGTTACCGCCAGGCAGAACTTTCGCTGATTATGGACTCTAACAAAGACATGAACAGTATTCTTACCTCTGCCGTGGGCAGTAAAGTAAATAAAAAATTCCGGGTCTATCAGAAGCAGCTGTAAAACAATTTAAAGGTACAACCGACTTTATGGAAAAATTTGTGACCTATTGACGGTCTGAAACGTATTATGAAAAATAAAAATGTTTTATGTGAAAGGAGTTAGAGAGTATGTTTAGATTTCCACCCTTCAGGGACCCGCGGGCTGCGCTCTTTGGACTTACTTTGTTCAACAGCGCCAATCCGGGGCTGGAAAAACAGCTTGAAGTCTTTGCCCACATCCTGGAGGCCACCCGAAATTCACTTTCCGTGATCCGGGGTGAAATGCATAACTTTGAAACTTCCATGCTTTCCCTGACGGCGCCCAATACCGATTGCACTACCCAGCCGGTCCATGAAACCGTTCAACAGGATGCAACCATCAGCTATACCAACCCCAATCACACACAAACGTCGTCTCAAACGCAGCAGTCTTACACAACCGTTCAAACAATGGATGTTAAAGATGAACGTGAAAAACAGGTGAAAGAACAATTGGAGAGATTTATCCAGCAAAATCCCAATAAAATGAATGAGTTCCTGGATGACCTGGAGCGCCTGATCAGAAAATATCGTTAATAGTAAATCCGCGGTTCTTTGAGCAACCGTGGATTTTATTTTTTCCATAAACGGTTACTTCTGCCCGCAACACTGGCAATACTAATGATTGGGTCTGTCCGAACAGAAGGAATTTTACGGATCATGTCGAATAACCTATGTTCGTTGAGCAATGATCGGAGGTGAGAACATGCCTATTTTTGAATTTTCCTGTAGAGCCTGTGGCAAATTTTTTGAGAAACTTCTACTGGCCGGTCGTGAGGAACAAATCAAGTGTCCCGAATGCGCCAGTGAGGATGTCGAGAAAAAGATATCCGCTCCTTTTCTGCCCAGTTCCGTAGGCAAACCGGCAGACAGCGGTTCCTGCAGCGCGCCCAAGGCGGACGGCTGCGGTTCCGGCGGCTGAGGCATCTAAGAAGTTACGGTCCGTAACTACACTTTGTTAAACCGGGATTTCCCGGTTTTTTGCTTTTTTCAATGGGTTGCGGCACCCCGGGAAGACTATGTCCAATAGGTTTACGGGTTCGCGAACAGTCGGGTTTTTCTGATTCTAACTTGTCCTCTGCCCGGAATATAGTTAAAACAAAGGAGCGGGCAGGGGGTGCTGACGTGGGCCTGTTGGAAATGCTGCATAGCTTTGCGGTTGTGTTTGGTTTGCTGGGAACGTTGTTGCTTTTGATTCATTCCTTCAGCCCTGTACATCGCTCACAAAGAAGACAGCCTCTGGTTGCCGTGAGCCTTTTGCGATTGGTCGGGCGTGCTGCCAGGTTAATCAAGTATTCCCTGGGGTCAATTGCCCAGATGCCCCTGCTTTTATTAACTTTTTTGGTCATCTATGGTTTGTTATTGTCCTTCTACTACTGGTACCAAAGAATCCAATCCGATCTTATGGGCATTCTCGGGCTGAGTATTATAACAACCATGATTTCCCTGGGCTTTGTGGCCCTGTTGCTGTCTCCCATCATGTATATTACCCAGAAACTGCTGTTTGACTGTGAAATTGAATCCAGGATTTTCAGGGCTGCCGTTTATTCAGTTCTGGTGCCTTTTTTCTATATCTTCGTTATCAATGACATTACTGCGACGGGTCCCCTGGTGGAAGGGATTATGCTGACGGGTCTGAGCTTAAGTTTTTACCAGATCTTCAAGGGGATTTTTTTCTGCCTGCAGGCTCCGGCAGCGATGTTTGCCCATTTTGACAGGCGTTTTGTTCCCGTCTTAATGATTGTTTCCTGGCTGCTGGTCATTATTTTCAATCTTTATGCCATGATTCTGCTGGTTTCCCATACCGACCCCTATTCCTTTATCGATGGCACCGGACCGGTTACCGAACCGCTGCGTCTCCTTTATTTTACCGTGATTACTTTTACCAGTGTGGGTTATGGAGACATCACGCCCCGGGGAAGCTTTGCCGTCTTTATCACCATTATCGTCTCAATCACCGGTTTTTTGTACTCTGCTCTATTTATAGGAGGCATCCTGGCCGCCTTCACCGGACGGAGAAAAGAGTAAGGCAGGCAGGATAATCCCGGGTAGAAAAAGAAACAATGCTTAATGGACTTGAGTGATGGGAGGAATTTTGTTTGCGTATTCAGGAACTCAACGGTTTCTATTCCCAGCCCCTGGGTAGAGCATACCTTAGTGACTTTCCGGAGGTCAGCCGCTTTTTTACTTACGACCCCGGGCAAATAGAGGGATTTGCCGCCCGTCTGAAACATTTGTCCGCTAAAAAAAAAGGACAGCTTCAACTTTTGGCGGAAACCCTCAGACAAGATAATCTGCAGCTGGGCTGCGGGGATAAAACCTTAAAGAATATCAGCCTGTTGGAAAAAGGTTTGGCGGTGGCCGTGGTTACCGGTCAGCAGCCCGGCCTGCTGACCGGACCGCTGTACACGGTGTATAAAGCCATGGGGGCCATCAAACTGGCCCAAGAGCTTTCGGCAGAGTTGAATCACCCGGTGGTTCCGGTGTTCTGGATTGGCGCTGACGATCATGATTTTGAAGAAATAAACCATATTTTTGTGCCCACTTCCGAAGGGCCTAAAAAAATTACCTTAACAGAAAAGCCTGCCGGTCGGTTTTCCCTGGGGCATGTTCCTGTGCCGCAGGAGGTACCGCTGTTTCTTCAGCAACTGGAGGAATTAACACCTCCTGTGGGATGGCAGCAGGAAGGGCTTGCCCTGTTAAGAGAGACTGCCCGGCAGTCGGAAAATCTCGCCCAGTGGTTTGGCCGGTTAATGACTTTTCTTTTTAAAGATGACGGCCTGGTCCTGATGAACCCGGTCCTACCGCCTCTGAGAAGGTTATCCGCCGGCCTCTTTCACAGAGCGGTAAAGACGGCACCGGAAGTGGACCGTTTGTTGCAGCGGGCCTGTCAAGAGGTTACGGCGGCGGGCTTTTCACCCCAGGTACAGAGCGAAGAAGATAAGCTGCATTTGTTTATCTATATAAAAGGCCAAAGAACCGCGCTGTATTTGAAAAAGGATCAGTTCACCGACCGGCAAGGAGTGAACACCTGGGAGAAAGAGCAGCTGGCGCAGCTTTCTTTGAACAGCCCGGAGTTGTTCAGCCCGGATGTTGTCCTGCGACCGGTGGTTCAAGAAGAACTGCTGCCGGTGCTGGCCTATGTGGCCGGACCCGGAGAGATCAGTTACTTTGCCCTGCTCAAGAACATCTTTCAGCATTTTGGCCAGGAAATGCCCGTTGTTTACCCACGTCCCAATATGACCCTGGTGGAACCCCTGGTGGAGAAATTGCTGACCAAGTACCAGGTTCCACTGCGACTGCTGCCCGCGGGTTTAGGCGGATTTATCGATGCTTACGTTGAGCGAACGGATGAAGTGGGGATAGAAGGGATTTTTGCTGATTTCCGTTCTGTTTTAAGAGAAAAACAGACAAACATTGTGAAAGAAGTGGCGAGTATAAACCCGGAACTGAAAGGGCTGGGCAAAGAAAACCTGAGACGTTTGCTGCGGGTTATTGACTCCTTTGAAGATAAAGTGAAACAGCGTCACCGCAAGAACAATCAGGTGGCCATCCGCCAATTAAACAAGGTGAACGCGATGCTTCATCCCCTGGGACAGTGGCAGGAAAGGGTTTACAATATCTTTCCGTACCTAATGAAATATCAACCGGATTTGTTAAAAGAAATATATCATGCCATCCGTCTATTTGACTGGAGACAAAAAATTATCTTTTTTGATTGAGAAAGTATTCACTTTCTCATAAAAATGGAATAAAATATAGCAAAGGGAAAAAAGGAGGTATACAGGGATGAAGTACCAGGTCAACGTTATTGAAGCAATTAAAAGATTCCGGGAATTAGATTTAACCGTTTCCCCAGTTCCGGGTACCAGCAAGTATTGTGTTTCCTTTCCGGGAGGTCACTGCACCCTGTTAAAGGAGAAAATGCTCTTGGAAATGGCCTGTAACCTGAAGGGCAACCAGGCAGCCGAGATCTACGAGCGTCTCCAGGCCTCCGCACGCTAGGAAAATGATTGGAAGTAAATCTTCACTGCCGGGTGAAGATTTTTTCATTCTTTTACTGTATAATTTTTCTGGTTACTCTTCTATTAACTATTGGTAAATTCTAGGGGCAAGGAGGCCGAAAATGCTGGCGGTAAGTTTTTTCTTTGTGCTGGCAGGGGGTATCCTGCTGTTTGTTGGTATTATAGGTCTTTTTTTAAATCAATTAACCAGGCAGCATGCCAATCAAAAGAAGTGGCTTTTTTTATCCTCAGGCGGATTTATCAGCTTGCTTTTAGGCATGCTAATGGCAATGACTTGATGCCGGTTCCTTGAAATGCAGAATAAAAAGCGCTTAGTCCCGGTGGGCTAAGCGCTGATTTCATTCATAATGTTTTTCCAGGTTGTCGGCTCCACATAGCGATACCGGCAGCCGTCCTGATAATAATCTTTGCCCTGCAGGGCCTTTTTCGTCAGGATGGTCGGACCCTCGTGACTGACCACTTTGTAGATTCTCAGCATCAGTTCCGGGTGAATATTGCTGTTCACCTGGGTGGTAAACAACCACAACAGCCGTGGTACTTTCTTTATTCCACAGGGGGAAATGATGTTGGCTGCCATGGCCCGGATGACATCCTGATCGTCCTTACGCCGCTCCAACCGCGTATCTTCAAAGGCCTGCAGTAAAGTGGTTTCCCCCCCTTTCACGTTAATGGCGCCTATCACGGTACTGGCTTTTTCAATGACGGGTTGATCAAAGGTGATGTGGCCGTCAATTTGAATTTGCAGGGCATTTTCCAGCCTTCTTTTTAAGCCATCCCTTCCTTCCTGAATCCAGACCCGCCCAACGGTGGTTTGTTTACCATCTGTTTCAAGATGGGCAAAGACCGGGACACTAAGAATGCCAATCCTGCCGCTCAGGGAATCAAAATTCATCAAGGTCACGGCCTTGAGGGTTTGCCGGTCGGTCCAGATGCACAAAATATTGGTTTTATTTTGTTTCCCGTTGGCAGCTTCCAGGATGGATACCGGGGTAAGGAGTAATGAAAGGATGACAGTGGCGGACAACAAAATTTTGCCCAGCCGCCTTTCTCGGTTTTCCAGTGTTAATAGAATTCTTTTCATAGTTCTTAGTATGCCGGGAAAACAGGAACTTTATAACAGGAAACAATGTAAACAAAAAAACCAATTAAAAAGGGTTGCCCGGTCCGGACGACCCTTTTTAATTGGCAAATTCCGCTAACTTACCGGCAAATTCTTTCATCTCATCCGCCATCTGGCCCAGCTGTTGGACTGCCTGACCAACCTGCTCGGTGGTGGTGGTTTGCATCTGGGCGATGCCGGTTGTTTCTTCAATACCGGCGATGATGGTCTTCATAGATTCCTCGATATTTCCAAGGATGGTACTGATTTTTTTGGCGGACACAACACTGTCCTCAGCCAGCTTGCGGACTTCGTTGGCCACGACACCGAAACCACGGCCATGGTTGCCTGCCCTGGCTGCCTCGATGGCGGCATTGAGGCCCAGCAGTTTTGTTTGATCGGCCACTTTTTTAATAAATTCAATGACCTCATCGGTATCCTTAATGTGTTTTTCTGCTTGAAACACAGCAGAGTTGAGCTTTTCACAGTGGCTGCCCAGCGCCCTGGTAACTGCGTCAATGGCCGCCGGAACACTTTGTACCGTGGTGTTTAATCCTTCTGCCATGCCGGCCAGCTGTTGGGCCTGGGCCCTTAATTCCTGAGCCGCTTCTTCCTGGCCCCGGGCTACGGTATACATTAATTTGGATATCATGGCATCCGCCAGGCGAGTGTTTTCCTGCTTGTTCTCCATGATGGCCTGGTTAACGGCGGCATTACCGGTTACGTCCAATACGACGTCCAGGTTCGGCACCTGTAGGAGCTGCTTAAAATCAAGAAAAGTTGGAATTCCGGACTCCCTGGCGGCCACGAGAGCGGGGGCGTTTTGGTTTAAGTCCGCTATACCAACGACGGTTATTTCCGAGAGGGAGGACATCAGGCGTAACATGGCTAAACCGCCCCGACCACCACCCACAATGCCCAGTCGAATCAATCTGATAACCTCCTCCTAAAACGTTGAATGATATATTCTCTATGCATCTTTTGTTTTCCTACCTCATAATTTAAAATATTTTGTATTTTCGTGTCTATAACTTGTTTGCCTGGTCGAGGTTTGATATGGTATTGGCAGGAAAACATGACGCAAAGGAAGTGGTGCATTTGGTTTACTGGGCCAAGGAAGGAAAGGAAAATACCGAAGCAACCCTGGAGGCTGCCCTTCAATATGCCAGGGAAAGAGGAATCAACTCCATTGTTGTGGCATCCAGTACCGGGGCTACCGCAGAAAAGTTCATCGGCTGCGGCAAAAAAGTTGTTTGTGTGACGTACCAGGCAGGCTTTAAAGAACCGGGGAAATTAACCATGAAACCGGAAACCAGAGAGCGTTTGCAGCAGGCAGGCATTGACGTGCTGGCGACCACCCACCTGATGGCGGGTTTGGACCGGGCCCTTCGCTATAAGTTTCAGGGGATTTACCCTTCGGAAATTATGGCCTATACATTGCGAATGTTTGGCCAGGGTGTCAAAGTATGTGTCGAGGTGGCAGGCATGGCCCTGGATGCCGGGTTAATCCCTCACGGCGAAGAAATTGTGGCGGTGGCGGGAAGCGGCAGGGGGGCGGATACAGCAGTTGTTATGGTGCCGGCCCATTCCCAGTATTTCTTTGATACTAAAATCAAAGAGATTATTTGTAAACCCAGGGAATTTGAACATCACTAAAACTTACACCGGCTTTTGGCCGGTGTTTTTTGATGAGTGACAGTAAATTGTACAACGACTGCATTTGGTATATTTTAAAGCTTCTTAAAATTAATGTTGTCGGAAGTTATCCAATACACTATAATAAAAACTATGTTGTCAAGATTTGGGGGGATAGGCACATGATACCAAGGCAAGGGAAAAGTTCCGGCATTTTTACCATCCGCACCAAATTGCTGCTGGGATTCGGGGTAATTCTATCGCTCACCACAGCAGTGGGATTCGGCATTTTGTATATGTTTGATCATGTCAACGATTCTTATAACCGGTTAATTGCCAACGAGGTCCTGGTAATGAATCAAACCCAGGCCACCCTGGTTAAATTTGAACAGGCCGCCCTGGACTTAAGGGGTTACATGCTGACCGGCGACCCCAACTATATCCTGAGGTACCAGGAGGGCCAGCGTAATGTGCAAGAGGTGATTGGCCGCCTGGGGAAATCCATTACCTCACCGGAAGGGAAAAATTTTTACAATTCCCTGGTAAAAGCGGTGGAGGATTTCAAAGTTTACGGGGACAATGCCGTTGCTTTAAAACAACAAACCCTGCTCATGGAAGACAAGCTGGCCGGTTACCAGCAGATTGAGGAATACCTGAACCAGGGAAAGGGCACCGTGGAGCGGGTGGTGCAGGCCGGCAATGCCATTGTGTTATTTATGGAGGACCAATTAGAGAAAGGCAAACAGCATAACAATGCCGTGTCAGGGCAGGTAAATCAGTTTGCCTTCATCGGTATGGCGGTTTCAGTGATCCTAAGTCTGGTGATTGCTGTTTTCATTGTCAACATGATCAGCAGGCCGGTCCGGGAGTTGACCCGGCAGGCCAGCCGCATCGCCGAAGGGGATCTGACGGCTGACAAGGTGTGGGTGAAAAGCAAGGACGAGCTGCTGGTCCTGGCCAAGGCCTTTAATAAAATGACGGAAAACCTGAGGACCATTCTTTTCGAATTGAAGGATAAATCCTCTCTGGTGGCCTCAGGGGCCCAGCAGCTTACTTCCACCATCCAGCAAACCTCCTCCGGTATCGCCACGTCAACCGCTTCCATGCACCAAATGGCGACCACCGTTGAGCAGGTGGCCGGCAACACCCAGAGCGTTTCCCGGGTGGCCGAGTCTGCCAGCCAGCAGGCCAAAGAAGGACAGACGGCGGTGGATAACATCCGCCGGCAAATGGATCATATTATCCTGTCCACCAAACAGGTGGGGCAGGCCATCAACAAGCTGAACCAAACCTCCCGGGAAGTGTTCCAAATCGTTGACCTGATTACCGAAATCGCGGAGCAAACCAACCTGCTGGCCCTCAACGCAGCCATTGAGGCAGCCAGGGCCGGCGAAGAGGGGCGAGGCTTTGCAGTGGTGGCAGAGGAAGTGAGAAAGCTTGCCGAAAGGTCGGCCAAAGCCGCAGGGGAGATCAAGGTCCTCATTGCCTCCGTCCAGGAAGAGTCCACCCGGGCCGTAAGCGCTATGGACAAGGGTACCAGTGAAGTGGAAACCGGCAGCCAGATTGTGCTGCAGGTGGGTTCCGTCCTTGAATCCATTATCCATTCGGTGCAGGACGTAGAAGAGCAGATTCGGGAAGTGGCCGCAGCCTCAGAGCAGATGTCCGGCGGTGTAGCCAGTGCTGTATCTACCTTTGAAGAACAGACAGCCATCATGCAGGAAATCGCCTCCATGGCCGATGGATTCTCTGCCATGGCTGCACAGTTGGAACAAATGTCCAACGCTTTCCGGTTAAGGGATGCCGGAGAAGATTTGCCCCTTAATGAAAGCAGCGATACAGGTGAACCCTCCGAAGAAAAGGATCAAAAAGAGCCATTGATGGAACAAGAGGAAGAGAATACCGGCAAGGTTGCATAAAAACAAATAAAACAGGGGGCAGGCGGTATAAACCTGCCCCCTGTTTTTCTTTATTTATTTTTATATTCGTTTTTCTCAGGAACATTTAGGAAATTGTTGCGCAGGACTTTACCGCTGGTGGCCCGGTAGTTGATACCGGCAAAACCTTTTTCCATGGGTTTTTCTTTCGCCATTTTTAAATCCCTCCTTTAAACTATTGTGTGTATCGTTTAGGCAGATTACTCTTGATAGATTTTAATCCTGCTGCCAATTATTACTGATTTGGGTTCGCTGCAACAAAAGGAGAAAAAACTGTGCAGAGAACTTAAATAACTTGTAGAAATTTTAAAGACATGGAAACCTTTTGTCTCTTTTTACGTCTTATTGCATGGGATCATATTTACTAGTTAAAGAAGGAAGGTTTTTGCTTTGCCCAAAAAGGTTAAGAAGTCAGGGGTCCTTTACCTGGCTGTGATCCTTGGCATCAGCGTTTTGCTGGCGGGCGCCATGACGTACGGAGTGATCTTCAAATTGCGGAGCGCCGAGGCAAACCGTGTTCCCCCCGGTGTATTTGTCGAGGGGGTTGAACTGTCAAACCTGGAAAGACAGCAGGCCAGCGAGAGATTAAAAGAACTTGAACAGGCTTTGATGAATAAGCAAATCCTGTTGACCTACCAAGACAAATCCTGGTCAATGCCTTTAAAAGAACTCGGTTTTACGGTAAACGTAGAAGATGTTCTGGACCAGGCCTTGCGGAATGATGTCAATGCCTTGTTCAAACGTGTACAGACTTACTTTCACCCGGTAAAAAGAGAAATTACTCTTTCCATAGGGTTAAACAAGGAAAAATTAGCCTCCGCCCTGAGCCCCGTGGCGCAGGCCATTGAACGCCCTGCCAGTGACGCAAAACTGGTTGTGGCAGAGGATGGGCAAGTCATCATGGTGCCCGACCAAAGGGGTCTCAAAGTAAATCTGGATCAAGTTTACGCAGGTCTTCTTAACACGGACATTCATCAAGCGACGATTCAACTGGATCTAAAAGTGGATGAAATAAAAGCGGGAAAAACCCTGGCGGATATTGAGAATTTAAGGATAAACGGCAAGATCGGAGAGTATACCACCCATTTTGATGCCAAGAACATAAACCGGACCATCAATATTCGGACCGCAGCCAACCGGATCAACGGTGTCATACTGGCGCCGGGCCAGGAGTTTTCCTTTAATAAAACCGTTGGGGAACGCACTGGCAAAGCCGGTTACCGACCGGCGGCCGTGATTGTAGCCAATAAATTTGAAGAAGCCTTAGGCGGCGGGATTTGCCAGGTCTCCACCACCCTGTACAACGCCGCTCTGCTGGCCAATTTAACTTCTGTGGAACGCCATAACCACTCCCTGGCCATCGGATACGTTCCCCTGGGACGGGATGCAGCGGTGGCCTGGAACCAGCTTGATTTTAAATTTAAAAATACCCTGCCCGGACATGTTTACTTACGAACTGTTGTAGGCCAGGGATTCATCACCATTCAGGTTTATGGTGACACCGCACTGAAGAAAGACATTACTGTCCGCAGTTGGGTCACCGAAACCATCGAGCCGGACCAGGTGATTAAAGAATTTGATCCCACCCTGCTGCCCGGTGAGGAAGTGCTGATGTCACCGGCCTATGCGGGTTTCCGGGCCAAAGCCGAAAGAATCATTAAAGAGAACGGCATTGTGGTTAAGAGGGAAGCGCTGCCGGACAGTTACTATTACCCGAGGCCAAAAATCGTTAAGGTTGGGCAGAAGGATGAACAAACAAAGCCCGCAGACCAAAAAGTTGATTTACAAGCTCAATCGGGTCAAACCCGGGAAATAATCGAAACTGAGTATTAAGAGAATGTGGAGGTCACCTGCCGTGGGGCCTCCACATCTTTTAACCACCGATGATGGATAAAAAGGGACTGATCTGGCAACCCCCTGGAGAATCTGCTACAATTAAAAGTAAAACTTAAGGGATTTTAAAAATGCGTTAACAAAATTTTAAAGATAGAATGATAAAATTTGTCAAACCGGGAGGAAATTATGTCGAAAAATATTGGAATTATCGATCTTGGCTCAAACTCGATACGTCTCATTTTGATGAAGATCGGTAAGAACGGCTCCTATAAACTGTTGGACGAGATCAAGGAGACCGCCAGAATTGGGGAAAACATGGGACCCGAAAGGGTTATCAAGGGCCCGGCCATCGACAGGGCGGTTCAAACCACGAAACTGTTTCAGAAGTTCTGCCGGGCCAACAGGGCCGACGGTGTGCACGGTGTTGCCACCGCCGCCATTCGCAGTGCAGTAAACGGCGGTGAAGTACTGGAAACTATTATGAAGGAAACCGGGGTATCCTTCCGCATCCTGTCGGAACAAGAAGAAGCTCATTATGAATACCTGGGTGTTGTTAACAGCCTCGAATTTAACGATGCCTTGCTGGTTGATATCGGCGGCGGCAGCACGGAGTTGATTTTGTGCCGGGACCGTAAAATCGTGCACTGGGCAAGCCTCCCCATTGGCGCTGTCAATCTCACAGAAAATTTCCTGCCCTCAACAGTGCCACAACCCGATGAAGTGAAACAGTTGGAGAAATATCTTGCCGATCAATTTGCAACCATTCCCTGGTTGGAGTCCGCCAGAGGTTTGGAAATCATCGGAGTGGGTGGCACCATACGGAACCTGGGGCGTATCGACCGCAAGCGTACCCGCTACAGCCTGAACCTGCTGCACAACTACAGGATTCACTCTGAACGGGTCAAAGAAATTTATCATCACCTGCAAAAAACCACCGTGGAAGAACGCAAGGCCATCCCGGGCCTGTCCAAAGAAAGGGCGGACATTATCCTGGGTGGTCTGGCCGAAGTATCCAAACTACTGAATTATACAGGGGCGCCGGGTATTCGCATCAGCGGCGCAGGTCTCAGGGAAGGTGTTTTCTATGAATACCTGTTCAGGGATTGGCCCGAACCCGTCGTAGACAATGTCACCGAACACAGCGTGCAAAACTTTATGGATCTCTACCAGGTCCGGCGGTATCATGCGGAACATGTGGCCAAACTTTCCCTGTCTTTGTTTGACCAACTACGGCCACTGCACGGTTACGGCCTCTGGGAGCGGAAAATTCTCCGTATCGCCGCCCTGCTGCACGATGTGGGGAATGTTGTCAGCTACTACAACCACCATAAACATACCATGTATGTGCTGCTAAATGCCCGGCTGAACGGGCTTTCCCACAGGGAGCTGGTTTTAGTATCCCTGGTCGCTGCCTGTCACGGCAAGATCGATCTGAAATTTAAGCTTCAGCAGCATTCCGATGTGCTGTTTCCCCAGGACGGTAATATGGTCCGCAGGCTGGGCGTACTGATTCGCATGGCGGAGAATCTGGACCGCACCGAGTCAGGGGTGGTGCAGGATGTCATTTGCACCATCAAGGAAAAAGAGGTGCAAATCGATTGTGTGACCAACGAAAATGCCGATTTAGAAATCAGAGAGCTCTATAAAAAGGTAACAAATTTCAATAAAGTTTTCGGGATTAAATTTAAGTTTCCTAAGGAGGTTTGAAGCAGTTACTAAATAGCTATTTAAATCTGCTAAAAAAGCAATATAACAGGAGGTGAAAAAACCTGTTTCTTGCGGTTTCACAGTTGTGATTAATCATAAAGATTGCTAGAATAATGATGTAAATATTTCCATGTCGCAAAGACACGCTGTGAAAGTCGGGCATGGAATACTATCAATCCAGGTGGAGGTAACACCTTCTCCGGGCAGTACGTTTGCTTTAGGCAGCGGCGGGGAACCCTGCGGGGTGATCCACCCGGAACATAAGCGAGAGCTTATGGCCTAGCAGTTGAATCCTGTGATACTGCCTCTCGTTAGTCGGCGGGAGAGAAACCTAAATAAATCTGGATTATCCTGTGTATATCAGATATGTTTAGTTTTCAGAAACCAGGAGACACAGTGAGAAGTCGTGAATTAGGCGGCTATAATGGAAGGTTAATCATTGTAGAGGGGTGCGATGGGTCAGGTAAGAGCACCCAGCTATACCTGCTGAAACGATGGTTGGAAAAACAGCACTATCCGGTTTTCTATACCGAGTGGAACTCCTCGGAACTGGTCAAAAAGTCCACCAAAAAGGCAAAAAAACAGAATCTGTTGACGCCTACGACCTTTAGCCTTATTCATGCAAGTGATTTTACAGACCGTTACGAAAAATTTATTTTGCCACACCTGCGGGCAGGGTATTTGGTTTTGGCCGACCGCTATGTCTATACCGCCTTTGCCAGAGATATTGCCCGGGGTTGCGATCCGGAGTGGGTACGCAATATATACGGCTTTGCACTTCGGCCCGATCTGGCCTTTTACTTTCAAGCCCCGCTGGAAGTATCCATCGGCCGTATTCTTACAGGTCGCGCCGAACTAAAATACCACGAGGCAGGCATGGATTTGGGATTAAGCAGTGACCCGGTCAAAAGCTTCCAGCTATTCCAAGGCATTATCAAGCAGCAGTATGATACGATAGCAGAGTCAGAGGGTTTTGTGGTGATGGATGCCACCCGCAGCATCGAAGAGCAGCAGCATTTAATGAGAGAAATTGTCAGCCGAATGCTCAGGGAATATCACCCGCCGGCCTACGGGAAATACCTTAGTTGTAAAGTGCAGGGGGAATCATAGATGGTTCGGGAACTTCAGTTTTACGGGAAAGGACTGCCTTACTTAAAGAATAAGCATTACCCCGGCAAGTTAATTGTTATCGAGGGGGCGGACTGTTCGGGACGTTCCTGGCAGGTCAATGCCTTAAAACGCTGGCTGGAGGACAATGGACATGCTGTACTGGATACCGGGCTAAGGCGCTCCGGACTGGTAGGTGGCGCCATTGACGAAGCCAAGCAGGGTAACACCCTGGGAAAAACCACCCTAAGCTTACTTTATGCAACGGATTTTGCTGATCAACTGGAAAACAAAATTCTCCCGGCCCTCTCCGCAGGATTTGTGGTTTTGGCCGACCGCTATATTTTCACCCTAATGGCCAGGGATCGGGTGCGCGGAGCTTCCACGGACTGGCAGCGCAAACTCTTTGGTTTTGCACCGATACCGGATATAATCTTTTACCTGCAAGTGGATCCCCAAGTATTACTGTACCGTTCCTTTGAAAAGTACGGTACCCTGGACTATTGGGAGTCCGGTATGGACATTTGCCTGTCCGAGGATCGATTTGAAAGCTTCCAAATCTATCAGAGCTTACTGGCCAGGCAGTTTGACCAAATGGCCGAGGAGTATAATTTTATCATTGTGGATGGCCATGAAAGCCCCGAATGCATTCAGAAAAAGATACAGCGGGAGATTAAGCGCAATTTTGATTACAGTGGAGGTGTTCAACTAATTGCTCAGTGATATGTTTTATCTAGAGATGGTGCTGGCACTGGGGGAGAAATATCATTATGATTCCTTCCATGCCAAAACTGTGGACCGGCTGGCAACAACCATTTTTGAAAAACTAAGAGATTTGCACCAATTGGGCGAAGAAGAATTAAATCTCCTCCGTCACGGTGCGTTGCTGCATGACCTGGGCATACAGATCTCAACGAAAAAGCATCACAAACATGCTGCCTACTTGGTGATGAATGATCAGCAGTTAGAAGGGTATCCCAAAAAGGAAAGGCAGTTGCTGGCCTTATTGGTTCGCAACCACCGTAAGGATGTCAAGCTGGAGGATGAAGACCTTTCCCGTTATGGATGGGAAGTGCTTCCCAAGTTGATTGCCATCCTCAGGATCGCCGATGCTCTGGATTACTTCCACCGTGGTGAGACTGTAGTTCGAGATGTATACATTGAAGGGAATCGTTGCCTCTTCAAAATTGATGGTGTTAATTTGGATGCACTGAATGATCATTTGAAAAAGAAAGCTGCCTTTTTTAAGGAAGCCTTTGGCCTCAAAGCGGTATTTGTTAACGACCAACAGGAAGCAGTCCCTTCTGTGGAAGCGGTAGAAATAGCAGCAAAGGAAATAGATATAGAAAACCAACTTTCTGAATATGATAGTGGTATAACAGAGGTGAAAGCCGAAAATACCACTCGTGAGGGAGAACTACCGGAGCAACTGGCAAGTGTAGATGCAACTGAACAGGCAAAGGAAGTAAAAGAACCGGTAATTGATTAGGTAACTGACCATGAGTGAGGTTTCGGAACCGGAGAGGAGTGAATACCTCAAGATGTGGTTGGTTTTCTGCTTGTTTTTTATCCTGGCCTGGTGTGTTAGAGCAGTATTGACAGATGTAAAAGAATTTTAGTCAGGATTGAGTTTGCGGTACTCCCGCAATTTTTTTATGTCATTAAAGGGGTTATAATTTTTAGGAGGCTTTCATTTGCGGGAAGGTTATTAAGGAAGCAGCAGAGAAGTATTTTCGTAATGAAAATAAACAAGGACGGAACCTCTTATGAATTTTAAAGTTGCCACCTTTAACGTAAACTCCATTCGCAGCCGGAAGGAAATACTGCTGGAATGGCTGAAGGAAAATAAACCGGATGTCATCTGCCTCCAGGAAACCAAGGTAATGGATGCGGATTTCCCAGAAGAGTATTTCAAGCAAGACGGCTATCATGCCCTCTACAAAGGGCAAAAATCCTATAACGGAGTTGCCATCTTGAGCCCCCACCCAATGGTGCTGTTAAATAGCCACCTGGGAGCCTTTACCGATGCGGGAGAAGCCCGTTTGCTGGCCGTGTCTGTCAAAGGGATTCCCGTCATCAACACCTACATCCCTCAGGGACAGTCCCCGGACAGTGAAAAATTTAAATACAAGATTACCTGGATCAAAGCCCTGCGGGACTATTTCCAGCGCAACTTCCGCCCGGATCATCCCGTCCTCTGGATGGGCGACTTTAATGTCGCCCCGGAACCAAAGGATGTACACCATCCCAAGCAGCTGCTGGGCAAAGTGGGCTTTCACCCGGAAGAACACCAGGCCCTGCAATATGTCAAAGAGTGGGGCTTCCAGGACGTATTCCGCCTGCACCAACCAGACGGCGGCCAATTCACTTTCTGGGACTACCGCATCCCCAAAGGACTGGAACGAAACCTCGGCTGGCGCATCGACCACATCTGGGCCACCGCCCCCCTGGCAAAGTGTTCAACCAAAGCCTGGATCGACATCGAACCAAGGCGCAAAGAAAAGCCGTCCGACCACACCTTTATCGTAGCGAAATTTGACTTACCGTCCGAACTATAATTTTAAACATTGCTTTTTTCGATGAGCTATTACCTCCCTAAGCCAAAACGGGAATATTAAAATATGTTAATTTGTCTGTTGACTTTTGATTTTGCATTAGCTATAATAACATTTGTCGACAGGGCAAGCCGCCCTGAAAGACAAGTGTATAGATCGGGGCGTAGCTCAGTTTGGGAGAGCGCTACCTTGGGGTGGTAGAGGTCGCAGGTTCAACTCCTGTCGCTCCGACCAGTAAGGGATCCTTGAAAAACAAGGGTTCTTTTTTATTTGTCGTTATTTAGGGGCAAATTTTACCTGTAATGTCCTTAACCGGTTCACTGCTGCAGATAATTCAAACTTGCGGGGAA